>NZ_BNBT01000171.1 GCF_014656095.1 Streptomyces longispororuber | reverse complement strand
GGCGGAACTGGCCGCGGCGGCCGAGCGGTTCACCGAGCTCGGCGCCACGCGCGACGCGGCCCGGTGCCGCCGGGTGCTGCGCGGCCACAACGTCCCGCTGCCCTCCCGGCGCGGCCGCCGCGGCTACGGCGACCGGCTGTCCCCGAGGGAGAGCGAGGTGGCCCGCCTCGTGGCGCTCGGCCACACCAACCGGGAGATCGCCGAGGTGCTGTTCCTCTCCCCGCGCACCGTCGAGCAGCACGTCGCCAAGGTGCTGCGCAAGCTCCACGTCGGCTCACGGGCCGAGGTCGGCGGGCACGGGCTCGCGGCCACGCCGTGACGAGGCGGCGGCGCTCCCGGAGCGGAAGGGGAGCGCCGCCGCTGCTTTCCTCAGGGGGACGGGTCGGACGGTGAGCCGGGGCGCCCGCCGGGTGGGCGGCGGGCACCCCGCGCGGTCAGCCGGTGAAACCGGCGGTGATGGAGGTGAACTGCCAGGCGGGCCGGTCGCGGTTGACCGCCCAGAAGGACAACCGGCCGATGTGGTGGGCGTTGGCCCAGTCGCGGATCTGCGTCCAGATCTGCGGCGTGGTGTTCTCGCCCGTGTCGCTGGAGCCGTTCATGCCCGAGATGCCGATGTGGGCGTAGGCCTCGGCGTCGGACCACCCGTAGACGGCCTTGAGCTTGGCCTTCAGGCCCTCGGTCGCGCGGACGGTGTGGCCGTACATGTCGGCGTGGCCGCCGAAGTTGAACGGCATGATCGTGAAGTTGTCGATGTTCGCGTCGAGCGCCTTGGAGCGCTCGATGAGGCGGTTGCCCCAGGAGTTGGGACCGGTGTTGAGGGTCGGGAAGGTGAGGATGGTCCTGAGGCCCGGGTTGTTCTGCTTGACGATCTTCAGGGCGCCGAGGACGCGGTCCTGGACGGCGGGGCTCTCGAATTCGTCGGTGTTCTCGATGTCGACGTCGATCGCCTTGAGCCGGTAGGCGTCGATGACCTTCTGGTACGCGCCCGCCAAGGCCTGCGGGGTGGCGCAGTTGGGGCCGAGCTTGTTGCCGCTCCAGCCGCCGATCGAGGGGACGACGTCGCCTCCCGCCGCGCGGATCGATTTGATGGTGGTCTCGTCGACGCCGCCGGTGAGGGGGCGCTGGCTGTCCCAGGCGGGGTTGCAGCCGTTGCGGGCGAGGATGAACGCCATGGTGAACCACTTGATGCCGGAGGCCCGCATGACCTCGGTGGCGCTGGGCGGGTTGCCCCAGCCGAGGTAGAGGTAGGGCGCGGCCTGGACGAAGCCGGGTGCGCGCTTCGCCGGGGCGGCGGTCGGGGTCGGGTCGGCCGCCTGCGCCGGGGCGGTGAGGGCGGCGAAGGGGACGGCCAGGGAGACGAGCGCCGTCGCGGCTCGCCTGACGAAGCGTCTGCCGGTGGGGGATCTCAAGGGGACTCCCTCGAGTGTCGGGTCCGGATGGGGGGCCGGACGACGCGTACGTACGAGCTCGCCGTCCGTCGCACAGGCGCCCGCGCCGTCGGTCCGCGCGAAGCCGCTGACGCGAGAGGCACGCGCGCGTGACGTGCTGACGCGCGAGCCGCTGACGCGGCGGGAACCGATCGGGAGCCGATGGGGCAGGCGACAGCACGGACGCTATTGGCATGGACCAATCAAGTCAAGGTCTGGACCAATAATCGAGGAGGAGCGGCGCCCGCAGCCGCGGCGTGCCGTGCCGCCCCGCCACCCCCGCCCCCTTTTTCTGCGTACCCCTACCTACCGATACCCGGATTGTTCTCACCGCGCCGGTGCGTGAACTGTGGTACCGGACGGCGCAGTTGGCCCGTACCAAAGGGCGCGGCGTTCGACGGGGTTCGCGCCGGCACCCCCCACAACAGCCGGCACCCCCACAACAGGAGGAGAAGCATGCGCGGAAACCTGCTCCTGAGATGCCTCGTCGCCGTCGTGGTGACCGTGGCCGTCGGATTGCTCGGATCCGGGGCCCAAGCCGCGCCCACACCCCTGGACCGGCCCGCCGCGGCCGACGTCACGGCGGAGGGCCACGGCATCACGGCGGAGGAGCTCTCGGCGCTCGCGGCAGCGGGCCCCGAGGCCTTCGAACCCCCACCGGGCGGCTGGCCGGTGCCCTCCGACCGCAGCTACTACCTCACGGCGTCCTGTCGGTCGTACGCCGCGACCATCGCCCGGGGCGCGGCCGCCTGGGCCAACCTGGACGAGACCCCGAACAGGGGCACCCCGGTCGAGTGCAGGAACACCTACATCACCGACTGCGGCGGAGGCGGCCGGATCGTCGGCTGCAACTGGGGCCGCGGCCAGCGCATCGCGCTCTACATGGGCGGCGTCCGCGACCAGGCCCTGCTGGCCGCGCACGAGTTCGGCCACGACTGGTACGGCCACTCCGGCTACCAGTGCGCGGGCTGGACCAACCCGCAGCACGTCATGGCGCCCTCCATGTGCGGCTACGGGCCCGCGGGCACCGAGCACCCTGTCCGCATCGACTAGACCCCCGCTGGTACGGAGGTGATGCGCCCCGCCCGGTACGGAGGTGATCTGCCCCGCCTGCCGAGGAGGTGATCCGCCCCGCGTGCCACGGGGCGTGTCACTCCCACCACCACGGAGGTGGCACGCCCCGACCCCGGGCGCGTATGCCCACGAAGCCCTCCTCGACAGCACCTTCCCCTTGACCGGGCCGGCGGCGACTCCCTCGCCGCCGGCTCCGTCGATGCCCGGCAGGCGGCGCCCACCGGCCGACCCGCCCGGCTCACGGCCCGGGTGGCGTCTCCCGCAGGCGGAGGTACGCCTCCAGCTCGGCCGCCCCGGTCAGCATCGCCCGCCCCCGGGCGGCCAGCCGGCCGTGCCAGTCGCTCAGCGCGCCCTGCAGGGGTTCCAGTCCGCCGGCCGCCCGCACCTGGGCGACGAGCGGGGCGATCTGCTCCAGCAGATAGCCGCCCCGCCTGAGCTGGTGGACCAGCCGGGCGTCCCGTACGTCGGCCTCCTCGTAGAGGCGGTACCCGGTCCGGGGATCGCGGCGCGGGCACACCAGACCGGCGCGCTCCCACTTGCGCAGCGTCGCGGGCCGCACGCCCAGCGCGTCCGCGAGCGGCCCGATGAACGTGCCGCCGGGCCCGGGCTCCGCGACCACCCCGCCACCGAACCGGTCCCTGGCAGCGGAAGCGTGTGCCCTGCCGGACGCGCGCACCGTACCCGGCTCCAGATCGCGGAAGGCACTCTCCACGGCCCGCAGGGTGCGCCGGTCGTCGAGGAGCTGGGCGTGGCTCTCGTCGACGAGGCGGAACGCCTCGTCGGCCGCGCCCCGGTTCACCGCCCGCATGACCGACGCCGCACACCGGTGGCCGTGGCCGGGCACCAGGGCGACGAACGCGCGCAAGGCCGCCCCGTGCAGCGGGGTGTAGACGCGGTAGCCGTGGGGCGTGCGAGCGGCAGCCGGGAGGATGCCGGCCTCCTCGTAGTTCCGCACCGCCTGCGTGGACAGCCCGTGCGCACGCGCCAGGTCGACGGGCCGCAGCCGGTCTCGGCTTTGAAGCTTTCTGGGCACGTCGCGCACGCTATCGCGCCCAAGTCTCCATCAAAAGTTCAACGATAGCGTTGAAGGCATGGCTACCGACATCACGGACACCGTCCACGCCGCCGACGCCGCCGCGGTCATGGGGCTGCTCCCGTCCCGGCCCCGGCTGCTCGCCCTGGGCGAGCCCACCCACGGCGCGGAGGCCCTGCTGGAGCTGCGCAACGAGCTCTTCCGGCAGCTCGTGGAGCAGGAGGGCTTCCGGACCGTCGCGATCGAGAGCGACTGCCTGAGGGGTTTGGCCGTGGACGACTACGTCACCTCGGGTACGGGCACCCTGGACGACGCCGTGGAGCGGGGGATCAGTCACGGCTGGGGCGAATACGCGGGCAACCGCGAGCTCGTGCGCTGGATGCGCGCCCACAACCACGGCCGGCCGCCGTCCGAGCGGGTCCGCTTCGCCGGCTTCGACGGCCCGCTGGAGATCACCCACGCCGACAGCCCCCGGCGCCCCCTCACCGCGCTCCACGACTTCCTGGCAACTCGGGTGGATGCGGACCTGCTCCCGTGCGCCGCCGACACCCTCGACGGCCTGCTCGGCGACGACGACCGGTGGACCGACCCCGCCGCGATGACGGACCCGTCCCGGTCCGTGGGACGCTCGGCCGAGGCCGGGCGGCTGCGGCTGCTCGCCGACGACCTGGTGGCGCTGCTCGACCAGCAGACGCCGCACCTGCGCACGGTGTCCACGCCGGACGACCTGGACCGGGCGCACCTGTACGGGCGCACCGCGACCGGCCTGCTGCGCTACCACCACTGCATGGCCGACACCTCACCGTCCCGCATGCGGCGGCTGGTGGCCGCGCGGGACCAGATGATGGCTCACAACCTCCTCGCCCTCGCCGACCGGGGCCCGGCCCTCGTCCACGGGCACAACGCCCACTTCCAGCGGACGATGAGCGCGATGCGCATGGGCGGGGCGCCGGTGCGCTGGTGGAGCGCCGGCGCGCTGGTGAGCGCCCGGCTCGGCGAGCGGTACGCCTTCGTGGCCACGGCCCTCGGCACGCTCCGCCACCAGGGCGTGGACACACCCCCGCCGGACACCGTCGAAGGCCGCCTGTACGCCCTCCCGCAGACCCCCTGCGTCATCGACGCCCCCCGCCTGGCCACCACCCTCACCACCACCCCACCCAGGCCCCGCGAGTCCCCCTGGTTCGGCTACGCCCCCCTCGACCCGGCCCACTTGGCGGACCACGATGCCCTGGTCTTCGTCAGGGACGGTTCGCGGATCTAGATCCTGCATTGGTCTTGTTCGGTGCCTCGAGCAAGGAGACTCCGGCGGCGGTGAGCGAGTGCAGCACGGTGTTGCGTCGACGGGCCGAGGTGATCAGTCCTGCCTGGCGCAGGACGGTGGCGTGCTCGCTCGCGCTGGCCGGGGCCACACCTGTGCGACTGGCCAGTTCACGGGTGGTGACGCCGGGATGGTCAGCGATCACTGACAGAACGGCGGCTCGGGTACGGCCGAGCAGTTGGGACAGTGACTTGGGTGCGCCCGCGTTGCTCTGCCAGGTGACGGCAGCGGCTGGGGCCCCGTCGCTGTCGCCTGGAGAGGCGGGGTAGGCCAGGATGGGTTGTGGTTCTGCATAGGGGTTGATGACCGGCGCCTCTGCTCCGAACAACGTCGGTACGAGCAGCAGGCCGCGCCCTCGCAGATGTAGTTCGCCGTCGTATCCGTTGGTCACGATGAGCGAGAGCCGTGGTGGGTCCCACCGGATATGGCGCGGACTGAGCTCCGACAGCAACCGCTCCACGCCGCCGTCGAGCAGTGCCCTCATCCGTAAGGCTCTGTCGGCCGCGACGACGTCGGTCACCTGGCGCCAGTACGGAGCCAAAACCCGGTCGTGCACCTCACCCACACCTCGGTACAGACTCCGGAGGAGTTCGGGCTCCTGGCAGATTCTGGCTATCCAGCCGGGCAGACGCAGTCCTCGACGCTCGACGATGGCCGCCATCTCCTGTGCAAGGAGGCGTTCCGTGCCGGCTTGCTTGCGTTCAAGAAGTTCTTGCGGCTCACCAGGATCGGCCGGCAGTAGACAGGTCGGTGACCAATTCATGAAGGACACCAGGTCCAGCACCGTTCCGGCGCTCCGTGGCAGGTGCATGGACACCTCCCGCCGCCAGGCTCCGAAGCGCACCGGCTGGTTGCGCCGCCGCAGGACCCGCAGGGCCAGGTCCAACTCCAGCAGCGGCCCTGGAGCGCTGGCCACGCGGGTGCGAGTGAGGTCCTCGACAGTGAAGTGGATGCGATAGGCCATGTTCTCTCCTGTGTCGCAGAGTGCATACCCCCGCTGATCATCCGGAAATGTCGTTGTTCGGGCCAGGCCGAATCACGTCGTGTCACACCCCCGACGGCATAGAAGCTGAGTATGCGCGACAGCCGGTGAGCCGCGCATGACCGTACGAGAGGGCCGCAACCCAGGACACGGTTCTGTCACCACGCCGGTGTCCATCGGCGCTCTCGAAATCGCTCCGGGCCTCTTGTCTGACGGACAGCCAGGCCCTGCACGGCAGTGAGGGCCGAGTCGCCCGACAACGGGAGGACCGCTGGAATCCACCTGGGCAACACGGTGCCCCTGAACGCCGGTTGCATGTACACAGCAGACTCACGACCTACGGAGGCGTTCGATGCCCGTTCGGGTCTACGCCGCACACGCGGCAGCAGTGGGAGCGGTACTTGCCGCGACCGCCCTCACGGGCTGCGGCTCTCCGGAGCAGGACAACAGCCGGCGGCTTCGGGAGCTCACCCCCATGGAACAAGCGTTTGTCGAGCGTGCCGAGGAACAACTCATCGAGTCATGTATGGAGAGTAAGGGCTTTCGTTACTGGCCCGCGCGGGTCGACAGTGCAGAAGAGCGACAGGGTGGCGGATATGTGCAGCACGACGTCGCTTGGGCGCGGAAGTACGGCTACGAGAGAGAGTTCGACGTCCAGGCCGAGCGGGCTCGGCGCGCCGACCGGAACACCGCCTACGCTCGGGCGCTGACCCAACCCGAGCTGGTTCGGTACAACACGGCGCTCGACGGCAGCCCGGACGACGGTTTGATGAGCGTGGACCTGCCGGGCGGCGGCACTGTCCGTACCACGACCGGCGGTTGCCGCGCGACGGTCGCGGATCGGCTCTACGGCGACTTTCCGGCCTGGTTCCGCGCCCAAAAGATCGCTCGGAACCTGAGCGCCGTCTATGTGCCCGTCCTTGTGCAGGACACCCGCTTCAAGCGCGCGGTCGGTGCCTGGGCGCGCTGCATGAACAAAGCAGGGCATCCGTACGACACCCCTTTGGCGATCCGTGCCGCCCTGCCCCGCCTCACCCGTGATACCGGCCGAGCTGCCGCGCGGGCCCTGGAGGTGGAACTCGCTGTCGCGGAGGCCACCTGCGCTCGTTCTACTCCGTTGTTCCGCACGGCACGCAGCCTCGACCGCGAGTACCGGAGAGAGAAGCTCGCGCCGTATCGCGCCGACATCACGTCCTACCGGCGCATGAACCTCACCGCTCTCGCCCATGCCAAAGCCGTCATGGGCCCACGCAGCCACCGTCCAGCGCGACCACTGAGTTCACCTGAAGAAAACCACAAGAAAGGGACCTACCCATGAAGCGCAAGATGCCTGTCCTCCTGGCAGCCCTCGCCCTCGCGGGCCTCGGGGCGGCCGTACCGGCGGCCGCCGCACAGGCGGCCCCGAGCCGAGAGGCTCTGGACACTAGCTGCCGTGCCGCCTGGTCGCACACTGCTCCCGGCAACATGGCCGCCTACCCGCACTCCAACTGCCGTGGCTACTTGGGCTCGACGGGAAGCTGGGACTCCGACTGGGGGAACAACTCCGGCCCCTTCCGCGGCGGTGACACCAACCAGGCCAGCGCTGTCCTGAACAAGGGCACCAGCGGTATGGCAGTCGCGGTCTACAACGGCACCGGCACCGACTGGGGCGGTGGCTACGCCTGCCTCGCCCGCAGTGAGTCCTATGCCAGCAACCTGAACGACGACCGCTTCCACAACGGGGTCTCTGCCAACGACGCCATCAGCTCCCACCGGTGGGTCCGCAACGCCCAGTGCTACGGTCACTGGCTGCGGTGATCTGACACCGCTCACACCCCACCGTGCCCGGGACCTCATGGTCCCGGGCACCTTACACCTTGCCGCTTCGTGGGGAGCCGTTTATGTCTCCGCGCGCACCGTCATGGTGGGTCGTCCTCCGTGGGCCCAAGTGTCTGCGACATGTCTGGGCGTCCCAGACGGCGTCGACCCGTACGCGCGGGCGACAGCTCACACCACGATCACCCGCCGCCCCCGCGCATGCCCCGCCCGGCTGTCGACGTGGGCCGCCGGGACCTCCGCGAGGGGTACGACTGCTCGACCGGGATGTGGAGCTTTCCCCGGGTGACGAGGTCGGTGGCCTCGGCCAGGGCGTCGGGCATGCTTCCGGCCGCGCCGAAGAAGGAGAAGCGGACGCCGTGGTCGGGCGCGCCGAGGTCCGCTATGGAGAACACCTTGCACGGGTCCCCGGTCAGCTCGACGAGGTCGCGGAGCACGCCCGCGCCGGCCATGTCGAGCGCCGCGTCCACCCGGCCGAGGCGCCGCACCCGCTCGGCCCAGCCCTCACCGTACGTTGTGGCGAGGGCGCCCAGGCGGCGCAGGCAGTCCTGGTTCGCGGCCCCGGCCGTACCCATCACGGTGACGCCGCGCTCACGGGCGATCTGCAGCACCGCCGAGCCGACCCCGCCCGAGGCGCCGCTGACCAAGAGCGTCTGCCCGGGGCGGACGCCGACCTCGCGGAGGACGCGCAGCGCCGTCTCCACCACGGAGGGGTAGCGGGTCGCCTCCTCGAACGTCAGCCCCTCGGGCATCCGCGTCGCCGTACGGGCGGCGGGGGGTGAAACCCGTCGACTGGATTGCGGACGTGCAGTGCCGCACCAGAGCCTGGACCTCGCGGCGCAGCGCGGGCATGAGCGGCTCGTGCGGGCCCCGGACGGTGACCGCCCGCGCGAAGCGGGCCCGGAGCCCGCGGGGAATGGGGGCCGGCCGGCCTCACCGGAGGCTGGCGCCCTGCGCGCGCAGCTCCCGCTGGACCGCGCCCGCCGGGATGTCGCGGGGGCGCCTGCCCCGGGTCGCGGCGAGCGCCGCGCAGACGCCCGCGGCCTGCCCGGTGGCCATCGAGATCGGCATGACCCGGTAGGACGAGTGCGCCACGTGGTCGCCGGAGATGCACCGGCCCGCGACCAGGACCCGGTCCACGCCGCGGGGGAGGAGACAGCGCAGGGGGATGTCGTAGGACTCGCCGCGCGGCAGCCGCTTGAGCGTGGTGCCGCGCCCGCTCGGGTTGTGGATGTCCACCGGGTAGGCGCCGCGGGCGACGGCGTCGTCGAACGTGCGGGCCGTCAGCACGTCCTCGCCCGTCAACAGGTACTCGCCCGTGATCCGGCGCGTCTCCCGGACCCCGACCTGCACCCCGCTCTGCACCGCGTACGAGTCGGCGAAACCCGGCACGCGCTCGCGCAGGAAGCGCGCGATCTGCGCCATCTGGCGGTGGGCGGCGAACTCGGCGCGGGTGAGGTCCCAGACACTGGTGCCGAGCACCTCGGTGACACGGGTGGAGTTGACCGCGACCTCACCGTCGTTCGGGGTGGCGAAGAAGAGCATGTCCTCGCGCGGCAGGTCCAGTTCACCGGCGTCGGTGGCGGCGCGGATCAGGTCCCACAGGCCGTGCACGCCCTTCCACTGGTCCGGGTGGGCGCGGGCGTAGGCGGCGAACTCCTCGTGGTCGAAGCGGACCATGCGGAACATCAGCGTCATGGGCTGCGTCCAGCCGTCCTCCGGCCGCCCGATGTCGTACGCGGCCCCGGCCGCCGCGGCGATGTCGCCGTCCCCGGTGCAGTCCACGATCACGTCCGCGTCGATGACGACGGGCCCCGACTTGGTCTCGAACACCGCCCGCGCGCGGTCGGGCAGGGCGACGACCCCGGAGGCGAAGGCGTGCAGCAGCGTGCGCACCTCGTGGGTCTCGAGCAGCTCGTACACCACCAGCTTGAACAGCTCGGCGTCGAACGGCACCGTGTAGCCGGTGTCGAGCGAGGGGCGGATCGCCGCCCCCGCGCGCACCAGGTGGTCGAGCAGCACCCACAGCACGCCGCCGACGACCGGCTCGCCCTCGCCGTGGTCGGGCGGCAGCAGGCGCGCGGCGTCACCGGCGACGGCCTGCTTGACCTCGTTGTGGAAGCTCATCAAGGGCATGACCAGCGCGGCGGTGGCGTTGCCGCCGAGGAACCCGTACCGCTCGACGAGGGCCACCTCGGCCCCCGCGTTCGCGGCGCCGAGGGCCGCCCCGATGCCGGCCGGGCCGCCGCCGACCACCAGCACCTGGGTGGTCCCCGCGTGCAGTGCCCGGCGCGGGGGCAGCTCCACGCTGCGGGGGACGCGGGGTGGCAGCAGATGGGACACGGTTCCTCCCGGGGAGAGCCGCGCCGGCGGGGTCAGCCGGGCGCGGGGGTGACGGTCGACGCGGCGCGGTCACGGTCGACGAGGGGACGGGGCGCGGTGCCGTCGAGGCAGGCGAGGAGGCGGTCCGCGGTCCGCGCCGCCCGCAGCCGCATCGACGTCAGCCGGGCGGACGTGCGCAGCGCCCGCGCGGGCCGCTCGTCCCACAGGCGGTCCACCTCCGCGAGGAGCAGGCCCGTGTTCTCCCGGACCACGCCGCGCAGCGCGGGGGCGCCGACCTGCTGGGCGAAGTCGAAGACCTTGCCCGCGTAGGGCAGCGGCAGCAGCGGGACGCCCGCGAGCGCGGCGAAGACCAGGAAGTGCAGCCGCATGCCGATGGCCAGGTCGAGCCGCGCGACGATGTCGAGGACCTGCTGCGGACGGTAGGCGCCGTGCAGCACCGTGCAGCGGTCGGCGTCCGCCATGCGGGAGACCACCGCGTGCGCGTGCCGGATGTCGTCGCGCTCCATCGGTACGAAGACGACGTGCGCGTCCAGGCGGTGGACGAGGAAGTCGCCCACGTCGGCGAGGAGTTGGTGGTAACCCTCCTCGTCGAGGTGCTCGGCGGCGCGGCCGGGCTCCCGCACGCTCATCCCCACCAGCCTCGCCCCCCGCGGCACCGCCTCGGCCCGCAGCAGCTCCCCGCCGCCGTCACCGGGCTCGAGGAGCAGCGCCGGATCGGCCGTGACCGTGACCGGCCGGGTCAGCCCGGCCTCCTCCAGGACCAGCTTCGACTCCTCGTCGCGCACCGTCACCTCGACCGCGTCGGAGAGCGTCGTACGCACCCACGCGCAGTCCGCCTCGTCGGTGAGCGGGCCGGCGCCGACGGCGTAGGTGAACACGGGCACGCCGAGGTCCTGGGCGGTCCGGGCCAGCCGCAGGTAGCGGCGTGCCTCGGTGTCGTAGAGGATCCCGCCGCCGCCGAGCACGAGCAGGGTGAGGCGGCGCAGGTGCTCCGAGATCCGCTCCCGGCACACGCCCTCCCAGCCGGTCACCTCGACGTCCGGATGGGCGCGGCGGCTGTGCTCGGGGTCCCGGGAGAACAGCAGGACGCGCACGTCCGGGCGCTCCGCCCGGACGCGGTCGAGGAGGGCCGTGAGGATCGCCTCGTCGCCCACGTTCCGCCCCCCGTAGGAGCCCAGCACCCCCACGGTCACATCGCTTCGCTCATCCATGATCGGCCCCCTGGCGTGGTCCACCGGGCTGACGTGGCACGAGGCCGAGCCCGTGACTCGTCCTCGGACCGGCTCCGACCTGCCGCGGAGCCCCGGACCGCCGCACGGCTCGCGTCAGGCCACGTCGTTTTGTGCGCATCTACACCAGTTCACCCCAAGGTGGGGCCTGGCGCCTCCCGGGCCGGGGGAGGGGCGCGGGGCCGCAGTCCACACGGCGTGTCACGGCGGTCGGCAGGGACGGGACGGCCCTCATGGCATGGCGTACACGACATGTCCGGAAACAGGCGGTTCCTGTGTGTCGGTCCGGTCGTTGGGCATGCCGGGCGTGGTCGCAAGCGCCCGCCCGGCACTCTGCGGTCCGGGCGTGTTGAGCGGAAGGCGCGTCATGGCCATCTTGTGCAAGCCCGCGGTGTCCGTTCCGGACCATGTGATCACCCTGGAGGAGACCCTCGCCCTGGCCCGGACGCGCCACGCGGACCACCCGCGGCTGCCGCTCGCCCTGCGGCTCATCGAGAACACCGGCGTCCGCACCCGCCGCCTGGTGCGGCCCCTGGCCGAGACGCTGGAACACCCCGGGTTCGCGGTGCGCAACAAGGTCTACGAGTCCGAGGCGAAGGCCCGCGTACCGCGCGTCGTGGGGGAGGCGCTCGACCACGGCGGACTGGCCCCCGACGACATCGACCTGCTCGTGTACGTCTCCTGCACCGGCTTCATAATGCCGTCGCTGACGGCGTGGCTGATCAACACCATGGGGTTCAGGCCCACCACGCGACAGTTGCCCATCGCCCAGCTCGGCTGCGCCGCCGGTGCCGCGGCCGTCAACCGGGCGCACGACTTCTGCGCGGCGTACCCGGACCGCAACGCGCTCGTCGTGGCCTGCGAGTTCTGCTCCCTGTGCTACCAGCCGACGGACCTGGAGGTCGGCTCCCTGCTCTCCAACGGCCTGTTCGGCGACGGCGTGGCCGCCGCGGTCGTGCGCGGCACGGGCGGGCACGGCATCCGCCTGGAGCGCAACGGCTCCTACCTCGTTCCGGACACCGAGGGCTGGATCGCCTACGACGTCCGCGCCACCGGCTTCCACTTCCTGCTCGACCGGCGCGTGCCCGGCACGATGGAGTTCGTCGCCCCTGCCCTGCGCGACCTGACCGACGGGCACGGCTGGGAGGCGGGCGCCCTCGACTTCCTCATCGTCCACGCGGGCGGACCGCGCATCCTCGACGACCTGTGCCGCTTCCTCGGGGTGCCGCCGGGCAAGTTCCGCTTCAGCCGCGCCACGCTCACCGAGTACGGCAACATCGCCAGCGCCGCCGTCCTGGACGCGGTACGCCGCTTCTTCGACGCGGGCGGCGCGACCGAGCGGGCGCGCGGGCTCATCGCGGGGTTCGGCCCCGGCATCACGGCCGAGATGACCCTCGGCCGCTGGACCGAGGGCGGCACCCCAGGCACCTCGGACGCGCAAGAAGTGAAAGAAGCGCAAGACGCGCAACACGCCCAGGACGCCCGGGGCGCGGCGGGCGCCGTCCCGCGCGTGCCCCTGCCGACTCCCGCGCCGCCCGGCGTCGCCCGGCCGCCCCTGCCCTCCGCACCCGAGCAGGAGACCCGATGACCGCGCTTCCCCCGCGCGAAGGCCTCGTCGTGCCCCCCGGCGGGGGCCGTACGGTCGTCACGCCCGCCCAGCAGGTGACGTTCAAGGTGACCGGCGCGCACGCCCGCGCCGCGTCCAGCTTCGAGGTCGTGGTGCCGCCCGGCTTCGACGTCGGGGCCCATGTGCACCGCCGCAGCGAGGAGCTGTTCTACGTCCTGGAGGGCGAGCTCGACGTGCTCGCCTTCGAGCCGCGCGTCCGCACGCCGGACGGCTGGGGCACCTGGGAGTCGGCGTCCGGCAGGTGCGTGGCGCGGGCGACGCCGGGCACGGTCATCGTCGTACCGCCGGGCTGCCCGCACGCGTTCGCCAACCCCACGGACACCCCGGCCAGGATGTTCTTCCAGTCGTCGCCGCCGCCCGACCACGAGCGGTACTTCGACGAACTCCTGGAACTCCTGGCGGCGGGCGGCCCCCCGGACGAGGCGGCCGTCGCCGCCCTGCGCGCCCGGTACGACATCGAGCAGCTCACGCCGCTGCGCCACGGCGCGTCGGTCACCAGCGCACCGGGAGTGCCTCCGGCCCGCGGATGAGCACGCGCGTCTGCCACGGCACCTCCGCCACGGGCACCGCGAGGCGCAGCGACGGCAGCCGCTCGGTGAGCCCGGCCAGCAGCACCTCCGCCTCCACCTGCGCCAGCAGCGGGCCGACGCAGAAGTGCGGCCCGTGCCCGAAGGCGAGGTGCGGCGGGCCCTGGCGGTCGAAGTCGATGCGCCCGGGGTCCGGGTAGACGCGCGCGTCCCAGTTGGCGGCCACGTACGACACGTACACGTACTCGCCCTCGCGGATCACCTCGCCGCCCACGACGACGTCCTCGGTGGCGACCCGGGGCTGCCCCACGCCGTGCTTGTGGGGCACCCACCGGAACAGCTCGGTCACCGCCCTCGGGACCGTCTCCGGCTCGGCGCACAGCCGCTCCCACAGGCCGTCCGACGTCAGCAGCGCGTACACCATGTTGGCGGTGTTGTTGCTCACCGCGTGCCACCCGTTGAGGCCGATCAGCGTGGCGAGCGCCAGCAGCTCCTCCTCGTCGATCGTGCCCCGGTCGACGGCCCGGACCAGCAGCGTCATGACGTCGTCACCGGGGTCGGCGCGCCGCGCCCCGGCCAGCTCCCGGAAGTAGGCGCGGGCGTCCTGCTTGACTCCCTCGGCGCGCCGGGCCGCCGCCTCGTCCGACGCCCGTGTCAGGAGGGTCGTCGCCCAGTCGCGCACCTGGAGCCGGTCGGCCTCCGGGATGCCGAGGACCAGGCCGATCACGTCGAGCGGGAAGGGCGAGGTGACGTGGTGGACGAGGTCGGCCGGCGGCCCCTGTCCGACCAGCCGGTCGAGGCGGGCGTCGAGCACGGCCCGCACCCGGGACCGCAGGCGCTCCAGGGCGGGACGGCTGAACGCGGGCGCGACGACCGACCTGACCCGGGCGTGCTCCGGCGGGTCGACGAAGCTGACGGCCCGGTCCAGCGGGATGAAGTGCCGGGTCATCTTCGGGATCGGCCGGCCCACGATGTCCCGGCTGAAGCGGGGGTCCGACGTCACCGCGCGCACCAGCTCGTACTGGGTCACCAGCCAGCAGTCGCCCTCGCCGTGCGGCAGCCGGATGCGGCGCACCGGATGCGCGTCCACCGAGGCACGCAGGAACGGGTCGAAGTCGAGCGCCGGAAGGTCGTCGACGCGGTAGAGGGGAACGGATCCGCGGTGCACTGGCGTCCTCCTGGAACGGGCCGTTCGGCCTTGACGGACCCTTGGACCTTGCCCAGCGCCCACCCCCGTACACCGGCCTGCCCCACCTCGTACGAGTGACGTCGTACGACCGCGGGCCGAGGCCCGGCCACCCGGCGGCGGCGCACGCCCTGGGCACCGGGCGCTCCACGGGCGGCACCCGGTGCGCGCACCGCCCGGGGGAGCGGGGCCGGGGCGTACACACGGCTGAGCCGCGCCGCCGACCCCCGCGACCGCTCAGTCGTACCGGGATGCGAGGATCGCACGCGTGAACCGTGATGCCGCCGTGCTCGACAACCCCGTGGCCGAGTCGCTGCTCGGACGCCACGCCCACCTCGCCCGACGGATCGGGCGGGCAGCCACCTACGAGTCGGGCGTGTCGACCTTCTGCGCGCTGCCGACCGAGCCCGCCCCGGCGGACTGGGCCGACCTCGCGCGGCTGCTCGGCAGCGGCGGCTTCGCCGACATGTTCAGCAACACGGCCGCACCGCCGCCCGGTTGGGAGCCCGTGTTCGTCCTCGAAGGGCGGCAGATGATCTGGCCCGACGGGCACCGGCCCGGCGACCCGCAGCCGGACGCCGGTGCCGCGGTGGTGGAACTCGGCCCGGACGACGTGCCGCAGATGCTCGACCTCGTCGCGCGGGCCGAACCCGGCCCCTTCGGGAAGCGCACCCGCGAACTCGGCACCTACCTCGGTGTCCGCGTCGACGGCCGCCTGGTCGCCATGGCCGGCGAGCGGCTGCGGCCCCCGGGCTGGACCGAGATCAGCGCCGTGTGCACCGACCCGGAGGCCCGCGGCCGGGGACATGCCGCCCGCCTGCTGCGCGCCCTGGTCAGCCGTGTCCTCGCCCGGGGCGAACGGCCCTTCCTGCACGTGGCCGAGGCGAACACCGGAGCCATCGCCCTCTACGAACGGCTCGGGTTCGACACCCGCAAGCCGGTGACCTTCCAGGGCTTCCGCACCCCATGATCCCGACGCGCTGCGGGCAGCCGCCCCCGCCGCGTCGACGCCTCTCACACCTGCCGGACAGCGGGCCGCGCAGCGGCTTCCTGTGGGCCGGACCACGGCTTTCACGTGCGACGACGTAAATCCGCGACGAGCGGGCATGCGAACCACCTCAGATGAGGAGGCTGCCATGACCATGACGGAACAGTCGACGCCGCGCGCATCACAGCACACCTGCCCCTCCTGCGCCGCGCCCGTCCCGTCCGCGGACGACGAGACACAGGAGTCGCCGCAGGAGCGGGTGAACCGCAGATGGAACGAGATCCTGCAGGAGACGCGGGTCGCACAGACCGGCGTGCAGATCCTCTTCGGCTTCCTGCTCAGCGTGGCGTTCACGCCGTACTTCCACTCGCTGGAGACCTTCGACCACGTCGTCTACGTCACCACCGTCATCCTCGGGGCCTCCGGCACCGGGGCGCTCATCGCGCCGGTGTCCCTGCACCGCTTCCTGTCCGGGCAGCGCATGAAGGACGACATCATCGCGATCGCGAGCCGCCTCATGGTCTGCGGCATGGTGCTGCTGGCGCTGACCATCGGCGGCACCCTGCTGCTGCTCCTGCACGTGGTGGTGCCGGGCCTCCTCGCCGAACTGCTCGTCGGCAGCGTCATGCTGTGGTTCGCCCTGTGCTGGTACGGCCTGCCGGTCTGGCTCCGCCGACGGTCCGCCCGCCGTGGGCGGCGGTCCGCCGGGGAGCGTTCCTGACGGCGGTCCTTGAGGCAGGGGCGGGCGGTGCGCGGGCGGCGGCCCGGCGGGCGGGTGCGGTTCGGCAGCCTCTCGATCGAGAGGGGGCGGCCGTGGCCGGGTGCGCTACAGCGTGTCTCTTTGGTGGGCGCATCAGTTGATCGGGTGTGTCTGTCCGATTAGTGATCGCTGATGCGATGTGGGACCGGATCGAGCCGCTGATGCCGGCTGATCCGGTCCGCGGACGGCGGTGGGCCGACCACCGCCGTACGCTCGAGGCCATCGCGTGGAAGTACCGCACCAACTCGCCCAGGCGGAACCTGCCCGACGAGCTCGGCTCGTTCCAGACCGCTCACAAACGGCTGATCAGGTGGGCCGTTGACGGCACGTGGGAACAGATCCTCGCCGCCGTACTCGCGGCAGCCGATGCCGTCGACGACATCGGCTGGACCGTGTCGCTCGACTCCACCATTGTGCGGGCCCACCAGCACGCCGCCGGAGCCCTCAAGAGGGGGCCGAAGGCGAGCCGACCGATCACGCACGGGGACGTTCCCGGGGCGGGCTGAGCACGAAGACCCACCTGGCCGCAGACAGCCATGCACGGCCCCTGGCTGTGACCGTCAGAGCGGGCCAGGCCGGTGACGCGCCCGCCTTCGAGGCGGTCATGGCCCGCATCCGCGTGCCAAGAAGCGGCCCCGGTCGGCCCCGAACCCCCCGGCCATGGTCCTGGCCGACCGCGCCTACTCATCGCACGCCATCCGCGGCCACCTGCGCCGTCGGCAGATCCGCGCGGTCATCCCGCAGCCATCCGACCAGATCGGCCACCGTCTGCGGCGAGGCCCCCAAGGCGGACGCCCACCTACCTTCGACGCGGATGCCTACAAGCAGCGCAACACCGTCGAGCGGTGCATCAACCGCTTCAAGCAGTGGCGCGGCCTGGCCACCCGAACCGACAAGCTCGCCATCGCCTACCAGGCCGCACTGCACCTCGCCGCCATCCTCATATGGGCCCGACGCTGACCGCAGATACAGAACCTAGGGGAAGCCGGTGGGCTTCGGGGCGCCGCGCGGGGCGGGATGCCTTCGACCAGTTTGGGAGCTGGAGAGCGGTGACCGGATCAGGTCCCTGCTACGACACCGTTGGTGAGGTCCTCGTCAGGATTGCAGTTCCAGGAGCTTCTGCTGGGCCTGTGCCAGTTTCGGTCCATACGTGGTCGATAGCCCTGTCTTGGAGATCAGGGTTGCCCCACAGGTTTTGGGCGATGGAGACTGCCGCGTGGACGGACCGGTGTGCGAGCGCGTGGTCGTCGGGGTTCTCCTGCCGGAGTTTCCGGAAGAGGCCAAGAGACTCCTCGCCCACCGCGACTGCCTCCTGGTATCGCTGTTTGTGGGCGAGGAAGGCGCATGTGGGCCATGCGGTCCACTC
>NZ_BNBT01000170.1 GCF_014656095.1 Streptomyces longispororuber | reverse complement strand
GGTGCCGGCACGCCGGCCTCCGGTGTCCCGGGCGCCCCTGACGCGGGTGCCACGCCGCCGCCCGGCGGTGGCTACGTGGCGACGCAGCTCGTGTCGTCGCTGGGCCCCGAGGGACCGCAGCCGCCCGCGCCGACCGGCGCTCCCGCCGGACCGGGCGCCCCCGGCACCCCGGGCACGCCCCCCGGTGGCGTACACCACGCCGCGACGATGCTGGCGGACCCGAGCATGGGCGGTGGCATCACGCCTCCGGGCGCCCCGGGCGCTCCCGCCGCCCCGGGCGCTCCCGGTGCTCCGGGTACGCCGCAGCCGCCCGGGCCGCCCGGTGTCCCGGGTACGCCTCCGGGCGGGGTGCACCACGCGGCGACGATGCTGGCGGACCCGAGCATGGGCGGCGGTCCCAAGCCGCCGGGCGCTCCCGGTGTGCCTGGTGCTCCTGGCGCTCCTGGTGCTCCCGGGGCGCCGCAGCCGCCCGGCCCGCCCGGCCCGCCCGGCGTCCCCGGCGTCCCCGGCGCCCACGGTGCTGCCCAGCCTCCGGGCGGCCCCGGTGTACCCGGCACACCCGGTGCTCCGGGCGCTCCCGGTGTCCCCGGTGGCGGCGTCCACCACGCCGCCACCATGCTCGCGGGTCCCGCCGTCGGCGGTCCGGGCGCGCCGCTGCCGCCCGCCGGGCCGGGTGTGCCGGGCATGCCGCCGCCCGCCCCGGGGATGGTCCCGCCGGGCCCGGGCATGCCGCCGCCCGGTGCCGGACAGCCGTACGGCTATCCGCAGATGCCGACCGGGCAGCCGACCGTGGGCCCGGGCTACCAGGCGGTGCTGCGCTACCGCGCGGCGGACGGGTCCGAGCAGCAGGTGATCCGTCGCTCGGCGCCGGGCACCCCGCACCCGGAGTGGCAGATCTTCCACGAGCTGCGCGGCATGAACGTGCCGCCGGACCAGGTGCTCGAACTGCACACGGAGCTGGAGTCCTGCGAGCTGCCGGGCGCGTACTGCGCCCGCATGATCCGGGAGACGTGGCCGCAGGCGCGCATCACGTCGATCGCGCCGTACGGCAGGGACCACGCGTCGCGGCAGCAGGGCATGCGGCAACTGCTCGCGCACCAGGGGGAGCTGCACCAGGTCGCCGACGGCCCGGCGCGCCCCGCGCCGGTGCGGGCGCCGCTGCCGCCGGTGCAGCCCGCCCCGCCGGTGCCGCCGGAGGGGGCCGCGCAGGAGCTGGCCGCGGCGTTCGGGCCGGGCGTGTTCCGGTTCGACCAGCGGTCGGTGTCCCGGCAGGGCGTGCCGGACCTCGTGGCGCACACGCTCGTGGTGGCGGGGCTGCCCGTGGACTTCGGCCCGTTCTTCTGGGCGCAGGCCCAGCCGGGGCGGCCGGTGCCGACCCTGGCGGAGCTGGCGCAGGAGCGCGGGGTGCAGCCCGCCCCGGACGCGGGTTCGTACCTGGTCATGGGCAGTGACTTCGGGCGGGCGCTGTGCGTGCAGTACGGCACGGCGCACATCGTCGCGGTGCCGGTCGAGGCCGGTCCGGGCGGTGCCCCGGTGCCGCCGCAGTTCGTGAACACGGGCCTGCTGGAGTTCGTCCGCTGCCTGGCCCTGCTCGGCCGCATGTGGCGGCTGCGCTACGGGCTCAACCAGGAGCAGGCGGGCCGCTGGACCGTCGACTTCCAGACGCAGTTGGCCGCGCTGGACCCGGCGGCGCTCGCCTCGCCGGAGAGCTGGTGGTCGGTGCTCCTGGAGCAGATGTGGGACGGCCTGCTGTAGCCGGGGCCGGGTGACGGTGAGGCGCTCGGCCCGCGTGGTGCGGGTCGGGCGCCTTCCCCACGTCCTGGCGCCTTTCCCGTCGGGGTGCGCCTGCTTCGTGAAGGGCGGGGGGTATGTGTTCCCCGCGGGGCGGGTGGTGCGCGCGGCCGTGTCGCCGCGCGCCGGGGCGTACCACGGGCGGTCCGCGCGTCGGGCGTACCACCGGGCGGTCCATCCGTCGGGGCGTACCGCCGGGCCGAACGACTCTTCTACGGACGGCGGGACGACAGTCTGATTCCGACTTCCGCCTCAATGGGCGCATCCTTGACCGGGTGGGGCGGGCGGAGTGTCGCGTTATGACCACTTCCGCTTGATCCCTCAAGATGTGCGCCAATCGCGTTGTGCGGCGGTGGCGCGGTGGAGAGAGTCAGCGCGACGGCGAGAACCGGTGAGGGCGAGAGGGGATCAAGGATGAGCGGCAGCGGTGCGTCACCCCATGGATTCGTCACCGTACGCGGTCGCGGCTACCGTCCCGCGCAGGTGGAGGCGTACGCCGACGCGCTGTCCCGGGAGCGCGACGCCGCGTGGGAGCGGGCCGCCCGCCTCACCGTGCTGGCCCGGGACATGGGCGAGGAGGCCGCGCGGCTGCGCGAGGTCGTCGAACGGCTCGCCCCGCAGACGTACGACCGGCTCGGGCGGCGCGCCCAGTACCTGCTCGCGCTCTGCGAGGAGGAGGCGGCCGCCGTACGGGAGGCGGCCGCGACCGAGGCGTACGAGCTCGGCCGGGCAGTCGAGGAGGAGGCCGCCGCCCTGCGGGACGCCGCGCGCGCGTACGCCGACACGGTGCTGGCCGAGGCCGAGGAGCGGGCCCGGCAGCGGCTGCTCGCCGCCCGCGCCGCCGCCGACGAGCTGCGGGAGGCCGCGCGGCGCGACGCGGAGGAGTGGCGCGGCGAGGCGCTGGCGGCGCTGCGCGAGATGCGCCGGCGCACGAGCGGGCTGCTCGCCGAGCAGGAGAAGGAGCACGCCGGGCGGTGGGAGGCCACCGAGCGGGAGATCGCCGAGCGCGAGGCCGTCGCCGACGCGCGCGAGGCGGCCCTCGTGGCGGCCGCCGAGGCGCGGCTCACCGAGGCCGAGCGGACGTACGCCAAGGCGGAGGAGTCCGCCCGGCACGGCGAGGAGGACGCGGCCGCGCGGGCCGCGGCGATCCTCGCGGAGGCCCGGGTGCGGGAGGAGCGGATCGGGCGGGAGACGGAGCGGGTGCTGCGGGAGCACGCGGAGCGGCGGGACGAGGTGCGGGCGCACATGGACCACGTGCGCAGCAGCCTGGCAGCCCTCACCGGCCGCGGCTACGGCGACATCCCCGGGCCCGCGGCGGCCGGGGAGGGCTCCTGAGGGGTCCCCGGGGTTTCCCGGCAGGGCTTCTGCGGGTTCTCCCGTGCTGGCCTGAGGGTTTGCCCGTACCGGCCTGAGGGTTTGCCCGTACTGGCCTGAGAGCTTTCCCGTACTGGTACGACGAGCAGTCTTGCTGGTCCGATCAGTCGGTACGGGGCTTCTCCAGGCGCACGCGGGGTGCTGGGGGGTCCTGCTGCTCTTCTGAACCTTGTTCCCGCTCGTGTTGCTGCTGCTGCTGTTCCTGATCCTGTGCCTGTTCCTGATCCTGTGTCTGTTCCTGATCCTGTTCCTGCTCCTGCTCCTGGAGGACGGGGAACCGCCGCGGGGCCAGGAACAGCAGCACGAGCAGGCACAGCAGTGCCGCGCCGGCCGCGCCCACGTACACGGCGTCGACGGCGGCGTCGACCGCGCGCCGCAGCCGCTCCGGATCGGCCACCGCGTGCGGTGCGTCGAGGGACTCGGCCACGGCGTCCAGGGAGCCCGCGCCGCCGAGCCGGGCGCTCAGGACGCCGTTGGCGACCGCCCCGAAGAGGGCCGCGCCGACGGTCTGGCCGATCTGGCGGCAGAACAGCACGGACGCGGTGGTCGTGCCGCGCTCCGCCCAGCCGACGGTCGACTGGACGCCGACGATCAGCGGGAGCTGGAAGAGGCCGAGCGCGGCGCCGAGCAGCAGCATCAGGAGCGCGGGCTGCCACGCCGAGCCGGGGTAGGGCAGCAGCGGGAAGGCGAACAGCACGCAGGCGGCGGCGCCGATGCCGGTCATGGCGGTGTTGCGGAAGCCGATGCGCCGGTAGACGTGCTGGCTGAGCGCGGCCGACACCGGCCAGCTCAGCGTCATGACGGACAGGACGAAGCCCGCGGCGGTCGGGGCCAGGTGCAGCACCGACTGGGCGTACGTGGGCAGGAAGACCGTCGGCGCGACCATGACCAGGCCGAGCGAGCCGAGGGCCAGGTTCACCGCGGCGATGGTGCGGCGCCGCCACACCCAGCCCGGGATGATCGGGTCCGTGGCCCGCCGCTCGATCACCACGACCGCCCCGGCGCCCGCGAGCCCCGCGGCGAACAGGGCGAGCGACGGCGCCGACAGCCAGTCCCAGGCGACGCCGCCCTGGACGAGGGCGGTGAGCAGCGCCCCGCCCGCGGCGAACACCGCGAGCGCCCCGGGCCAGTCGAGGCGGTGGCGGGGGCGCTGTGCGCGTACGGGTTCGTGCAGGTGGCGGACGATGAGCCAGAGCGCGACGGCGCCGACGGGCAGGTTGATCAGGAAGATCCAGCGCCAGTCCGCGTACGCGGTGAGGAGGCCGCCCACGGCCGGTCCGGCCACGGCGGACGTGGCCCAGACGGTGGACAACCTGGCCTGGATTTTGGGGCGTTGCTTCAGCGGGTACAGGTCGGCGGCGAGCGTCTGCACGGTGCCCTGGAGGGCGCCGCCGCCCAGGCCCTGGAGCACGCGGAAGGCGATCAGGGAGCCCATGTCCCAGGCGAGCGCGCACAGCGCGGACCCGGCCAGGAACAGGACGCTGCCCGCGATGAGGACGGGCTTGCGGCCGAAGGTGTCGGACAGCTTCCCGTACACGGGCAGGGTGACCGTCGCGGCGAGCAGGTAGCCGGAGAACAGCCAGGAGAAGACGGAGAAGCCGCCGAGCGCGCCGACGATCTGCGGTACGGCGGTGGAGACGATGGTGGCGTCCAGCGCGGCGAGCGCCATGACGAGCATGAGCGCGGCGACGACGGCCCCGCGCCGGTCCGTGTGCCGGGTCTTTGTGTGCCCCGTCCCTGCGCGTCGCGGCTCCGGCACCCTCGGCCCCCTCCGCTTCTCCGGCCGCCCTGACACGCTCGACATCCTTTCCCCGTGCATCAGTTGCCCCGGGTCACCTTCTCACCGGGGCGGTCTTTCCGGGAGGGTGGAGGGTTTCTCGCCCGGTGGAGCGGGGTGCCGGTCGGCGGGAGGGTGGAGCGACCCTGAGAAGCACTCCACCGCCGGGTGGAGAACCCTTAGGGGGACCTCCGTACCAGGGACCGGGGCGCACTGGTACCGGCGGAGGACGAGAACGCCGGGCGGCGTCCTTAGATTTGCCTTACGTCGCAGGCCGCGGAGCACGACTGCCGGGGACCGGGGCGTGGAGGCGGGGCCGGAACGGGGGTCCGGCCCCGCGCCCTGCGACGAACCGCAGTGTCAGGGGTGGGGTTTTCCCCAGGGAAAGACTGCGCTGTGCACCAGGGCGCCGGAGCACCCGGCGGACCAGACTGATCTGTGTGGACGCGAAGCCACCGCGGCCATCTCATCACCTATCGAGGAGACTTACCGTGACAACGGCTGTAACCACTCCCAGGCACGGGGGAACTGGCGGGCGTACGGCCGTGGCGGCGCGGGCGCGCCAGGTCGTCAAGGCGTACGGCTCGGGGGAGACGCGTGTGGTGGCCCTCGACCACATCGACGTCGACATCGCCCGCGGCCAGTTCACCGCGATCATGGGCCCGTCGGGGTCCGGCAAGTCCACGCTCATGCACTGCCTGGCGGGTCTCGACACGGTCAGCGGGGGGCAGATCTATCTCGACGACACCGAGATCACCGGCCTGAAGGACAAGAAGCTGACGCAGTTGCGGCGCGACCGCATCGGCTTCATCTTCCAGGCGTTCAACCTGCTGCCCACGCTGAACGCGATCGAGAACATCACGCTGCCGATGGACATAGCCGGCCGCAAGCCCGACAAGGGCTGGCTGGACCAGGTCGTGGAGACCGTCGGGCTCGCCGGGCGCCTCAAGCACCGGCCGACCGAGCTCTCCGGCGGCCAGCAGCAGCGCGTCGCCGTGGCCCGCGCCCTGGCGTCCCGGCCCGAGATCATCTTCGGTGACGAGCCGACGGGGAACCTGGACTCCCGCGCGGGCGCCGAGGTCCTCGGCTTCCTGCGCAAGTCGGTGACGGAGCTCGGCCAGACCATCGTGATGGTCACCCACGACCCGGTCGCCGCGTCGTACGCCGACCGTGTGCTGTACCTGGCGGACGGCCGCATCGTCGACGAGATGTACCAGCCCACCGCCGACCAGGTCCTGGACCGGATGAAGCACTTCGACGCCCGGGGGCGCACGTCATGACCGTCCTGAAGACCTCGATGCGCAACTTCTTCGCGCACAAGGGACGCATGGCGCTCTCGGGGATCGCCGTGGTCCTCTCGGTGGCGTTCGTCTGCGGCACGCTGGTGTTCTCGGACACGATGACGACCACCTTCGACAAGCTCTTCGCCGCGACGTCCGCGGACGTCACGCTGTCGCCGAAGAACGCCCCCGAGGCGGGCGACGAGGGCCCGCGCACCGGCAGGCCCGAGTCGCTGCCCGCCTCCGCGGTCGCCCGGGTGGAGAAGGCCGACGGCGTGAAGTCCGCCGAGGGCGCGGTCACCAGCGACAGCGTCACGGTCGTCGACGCGGACAACGACAACATCGGCCCGTCCGGCGGCGCCCCGACCCTCGCGGGCAACTGGACGAAGAACGACCTGCGGTCCATGGAGATCACCTCCGGGCACGCCCCGCGCGGCCCCACCGACGTGATGGTCGACGCCGACACCGCCGACAAGCACGACCTCAAGATCGGTGACGAGCTGCGCACCATCGCCGCCACCGGCGACTTCACGGCCAGGATCACCGGTATCGCCACCTTCAAGGTGACCAACCCCGGTGCCACGGTCGTCTACTTCGACACCACCACCGCCCAGCGCGAACTGCTCGGCGCCACCGGCCGGTTCACCCACGTCAGCGTCACCGCGGCGAGCGGCGTCAGCGACACCCAGCTCAAGAAGAACGTGGCGGCGACGCTCGGCGCCGACGCCGCCGAGTTCAAGATCAAGACGCAGAAGGAGACCGCGGACGACAACCGCGAGTCCGTCAGCAGCTTCCTGGACGTCATGAAGTACGCGATGCTCGGCTTCGCCGGGATCGCCTTCCTCGTCGGCATCTTCCTGATCATCAACACCTTCTCCATGCTGGTCGCCCAGCGCACCCGCGAGATCGGCCTGATGAGGGCCATCGGCTCCAGCCGCAAGCAGGTGAACCGCTCGGTGCTCGCCGAGGCGCTGCTGCTGGGCGTCGTCGGCTCCGTCGTCGGCGTCGGCGTGGGCGTCGGCCTCGCCGTCGGCCTGATGAAGCTGATGTCCGGCATGGGCATGGAGCTGTCCACGAAGGACCTCACCGTCTCGGCGACCACCCCCGTGGTGGGCCTGCTCCTCGGCATCGTCGTCACCGTGCTCGCCGCCTACCTCCCGGCGCGGCGCGCCGGCAAGGTCTCCCCGATGGCCGCCCTGCGCGACGCGGGGACCCCGGCCGACGGCAAGGCGGGCGCGCTGCGCGCCGTCATCGGCCTGGTCCTCACCGCGGCCGGCGTCGTCGCGCTGTACACCGCCGCCGAGGCGGACAAGGCCAAGGAGGGCTCCCTCTACCTGGGCCTCGGCGTGGTCACCACGCTCGTCGGGTTCGTCGTCATCGGCCCGGTCCTGGCGTCCTTCGTGGTCCGGGTGATCAGCGCGGTGCTGCTGCGGATGTTCGGCCCGGTCGGCCGCATGGCCGAGCGCAACGCCCTGCGCAACCCGCGCCGCACCGGAGCCACCGGCGCCGCCCTGATGATCGGCCTGGCCCTGGTGGCCTGCCTGTCCGTGGTCGGCTCCTCGATGGTGGCCTCCGCGACGGACGAGCTGGACAAGTCGGTGGGCGCGGACTTCATCGTGCAGGGCGAGCAGCAGATCACGCACCAGGTCGAGCAGCGCATGAAGGACACCCGGCACGTCGCCCACACCACGCGGTACAAGGAGGTGCGGGCCGACATCACCACCCCCGACGGCAAGACGGACAAGGGCGCGGGCCTGAGCGCGACCGACCCGACGTATGTGAAGGACCTGCGCCGCGAGACCACCGCGGGCACGCTCTCCGCCGCCTACGGCACCGACGCGATGTCGGTGGGGGAGAAGTTCGCCGAGGAGCACCGCCTGAAGGTCGGCGACAAGGTCGAGGTCGCCTTCGACGACGGGCGCTCCGGCGAGCTGAAGGTCGCGGCCATCACCTCGGAGGAGGGCACCCTCGACCGGGGCGCGATGTACCTGAACATCAAGACCGTCGAGAAGTACGTGCCCGCGGAGCGGATGCCGCTGAGCGACATGGTCTTCGCCAAGGCCGCCGAGGGCAAGCAGGACGAGGCGTACGCGGCGCTCAAGGCCACCCTGAAGACCGACCCGCAGTACAAGGTGCAGGACCAGACGGACTTCAAGGAGACCCTGAAGGACCAGGTCGGCCAGATGCTGAACATGGTCTACGGCCTCCTCGGCCTCGCGATCATCGTGGCCATCCTGGGTGTGGTGAACACCCTGGCGCTCTCCGTGGTGGAGCGGACCCGTGAGATCGGCCTGATGCGGGCCATCGGCCTCTCCCGCCGCCAGTTGCGCCGCATGATCCGGATGGAGTCGGTGGTCATCGCCCTCTTCGGCGCCCTGCTCGGCCTCGGCCTGGGCATGGGCTGGGGCGCGACGGCCCAGAAGCTCCTCGCCCTGGAGGGCCTGAAGGTCCTGGAGATCCCCTGGCCGACGATCCTCACGGTCTTCATCGGCTCGGCGTTCGTGGGCCTCTTCGCCGCCCTGGTCCCGGCGTTCCGGGCGGGCCGGATGAACGTCCTGAACGCCATCGCCACGGAGTAGTCCTCCCGGACGGGGGCGAGGGCATGGGCTGGGGCCGGGGGAGTGTTCCCCCGGCCCTCACCCATAAGGGCCGCGCCCCGCTCCCCGCCTTGTCCGGCCCTCCGGGGCTCTGGTCCTCCAGCGCCGGACGGGCTGTATCAGCCCGTCCGGCGGTGGAGGACCAGCCGCGAAGCGGGGGCGAACGCGACCCGGGAGGGGCGCAGCCTCCCGGGCCTCACCCGTGCGGACGTGGGCGTCGGCACGTCCCCGGGACGGGGTGGGTGGGCGGGGAGGCGGAGCCTGTCCGGCGCGTATGGGTAGGGGTGGGGCGCGAGCGGCGGCGCGCAGGCCCCCGGTCTGCCGACGTACTCTGGAAGCCCCCGGCCCGTGAGACGTGTCGGGTGGTTCGCGTTGCCCACGCCCCCGGACGGGATGCCCCTTCATGACCCTGCACGGACTGCTGGACGCCGTCGTCAAGGACGCGGCCCTCGCCGAAGCGGTGACGGCCGCCGCCGACGGCCATCGGCACCACATCGACCTCGTCGGCCCTCCCGCGGCCAGGCCCTTCGCCGTGGCCGCGCTGGCCCGGGAGGCGCAGCGGACGGTGCTCGCCGTGACGGCGACCGGCCGGGAGGCCGAGGACCTGGCCGCGGCGCTGCGGACGCTCCTGCCGTCCGAGGGCGTCGTGGAGTACCCGGCGTGGGAGACGCTGCCGCACGAACGGCTCAGCCCCCGCAGTGACACCGTCGGCCGCCGCCTGGCCGTGCTGCGGCGCCTGGCGCACCCGCGCGCCGACGACCCGGAGACGGGCCCGGTGAGCGTGCTCGTCGCGCCCATCCGCTCCGTGCTCCAGCCGCAGGTCAAGGGCCTCGGCGACCTGGAGCCCGTGGCGCTGCGCACGGGGGAGACGGCCGACCTCCAGGAGACGGTGCGGGCGCTGGCGGCCGCCGCGTACGCCCGGGTGGAACTGGTGGAGAAGCGCGGCGAGTTCGCCGTGCGCGGCGGCATCCTCGACGTCTTCCCGCCCACCGAGGAGCACCCGCTGCGGGTGGAGTTCTGGGGCGACGACGTCGAGGAGATCCGGTACTTCAAGGTCGCCGACCAGCGGTCCCTGGAGGTCGCCGAGCACGGCCTGTGGGCGCCGCCGTGCCGGGAGCTGCTGCTGACCGACGAGGTGCGGGAGCGGGCCGCGGCCCTGGCCGAGCGCCACCCCGAGCTGGGCGAACTCCTCGGGAAGATCGCCGAGGGCATCGCCGTGGAGGGCATGGAGTCCCTCGCCCCGGTCCTGGTGGACGACATGGAGCTGCTGCTCGACGTCCTGCCCGCGGGGTCCATGGCGGTGGTCTGCGACCCGGAGCGGGTGCGGACGCGCGCGGCCGACCTGGTGGCGACCAGCCAGGAGTTCCTCCAGGCGAGCTGGGCCGCGACCGCCGGCGGCGGCGAGGCCCCCATCGACGTGGGCGCCGCCTCCCTGTGGGGCATCGCCGACGTCCGCGAGCGGGCCCGCGAGCTCGGCATGATGTGGTGGTCGGTGAGCCCCTTCGCCGCCGACGCCACCGCCGACGACGGCGACACCGACACGCTCAAGCTCGGCATGCACGCCCCGGAGACGTACCGCGGCGACACCGCGAAGGCCCTCGCCGACACCAAGGGCTGGCTGGCCGACGGGTGGCGGACGGTGTACGTGACGGAGGGCCACGGCCCGGCCGCCCGCACCGTGGAGGTGCTCGGCGGCGAGGGCATCGCGGCCCGCCTCGACGGGGACCTGACCGAGCTGACCCCGTCCGTGGTGCACGTCGCGTGCGGCTCGATCGACTACGGCTTCGTCGACCCGGCGCTCAAGCTCGCCGTACTCACCGAGACCGACCTGACCGGGCAGAAGGCCGCGGGCAAGGACGGCGCGCGCATGCCCGCCCGCCGCCGCAAGACCATCGACCCGCTCACCCTGGAGTCCGGCGACTACATCGTCCACGAGCAGCACGGCGTCGGCCGCTACATCGAGATGGTCCAGCGCACCGTGCAGGGCGCGACCCGCGAGTACCTGGTCGTGGAGTACGCGCCCGCCAAGCGCGGCCAGCCCGGCGACCGGCTCTACATCCCCACCGACCAACTGGAGCAGATCACCAAGTACGTCGGCGGCGAGGCCCCGACCCTGCACCGGCTCGGCGGCGCCGACTGGACCAAGACCAAGGCCCGCGCCAAGAAGGCGGTCAAGGAGATCGCCGCCGACCTGATCAAGCTGTACTCCGCGCGCATGGCCGCGCCCGGACACGCCTTCGGCCCGGACACGCCCTGGCAGCGGGAGCTGGAGGACGCCTTCCCGTACGCGGAGACGCCCGACCAGCTCACCACGATCGCCGAGGTCAAGGAGGACATGGAGAAGTCGATCCCCATGGACCGGCTGATCTGCGGCGACGTCGGCTACGGCAAGACGGAGATCGCCGTCCGCGCGGCCTTCAAGGCCGTCCAGGACGGCAAGCAGGTCGCGGTCCTCGTCCCGACGACGCTGCTCGTGCAGCAGCACTTCGGCACGTTCACCGAGCGGTACGGACAGTTCCCCGTGGCCGTGCGGGCGCTGTCCCGCTTCCAGACGGACACCGAGGCGAAGGCGACCCTGGAGGGCCTCAAGGACGGCTCCGTCGACATCGTCATCGGCACCCACCGCCTGTTCTCGTCCGAGACGAAGTTCAAGGACCTGGGCCTGGTCATCGTCGACGAGGAGCAGCGCTTCGGCGTCGAGCACAAGGAGCAGCTCAAGAAGTTGCGCGCCAACGTGGACGTGCTCACCATGTCGGCCACCCCCATCCCCCGTACGCTGGAGATGGCCGTCACCGGCATCCGCGAGATGTCGACGATCACGACGCCGCCGGAGGAGCGCCACCCGGTGCTCACCTTCGTCGGACCGTACGAGGAGCGGCAGATCGGCGCGGCCATCCGCCGTGAACTCCTGCGCGAGGGCCAGGTCTTCTACATCCACAACCGGGTGGAGTCCATCGACCGGGCCGCCGCCCGGCTGCGCGACATCGTGCCGGAGGCGCGCATCGCCACCGCCCACGGCCAGATGTCCGAGCAGGCCCTGGAGCAGGTCGTCGTGGACTTCTGGGAGAAGAAGTTCGACGTGCTGGTGTCGACGACGATCGTCGAGTCGGGCATCGACATCTCCAACGCCAACACCCTGATCGTGGAGCGCGGCGACAACTTCGGCCTCTCCCAGCTCCACCAGTTGCGCGGCCGCGTCGGCCGCGGCCGCGAACGCGGCTACGCCTACTTCCTGTACCCGCCGGAGAAGCCGCTCACGGAGACCGCGCACGAGCGCCTCGCGACCATCGCCCAGCACACGGAGATGGGCGCGGGCATGTACGTGGCGATGAAGGACCTGGAGATCCGCGGCGCGGGCAACCTCCTGGGCGGCGAGCAGTCCGGGCACATCGCGGGCGTCGGCTTCGACCTGTACGTACGGATGGTCGGCGAGGCCGTCGCGGACTACCGGGCCTCCCTGGAGGGCGGTGTGGAGGAGGAGCCGCCGCTGGAGGTGAAGATCGAGCTGCCGGTCGACGCGCACGTCCCGCACGACTACGCGCCCGGCGAGCGGCTGCGCCTCCAGGCCTACCGGGCCATCGCCTCCGCCAACTCCGAGGAGGACATCGCCTCCGTACGCGAGGAACTCACCGACCGCTACGGCAAGCTGCCCGAGCCGGTGGAGAACCTCCTGCTGGTCGCGGGGTTGCGGATGCTGTCCCGGGCCTGCGGCGTCGGCGAGATCGTCCTCCAGGGCACCAACATCCGCTTCGCGCCGGTGGAGCTGCGCGAGTCGCAGGAGCTGCGCCTGAAGCGGCTCTACCCGGGCTCGGTCATCAAGGCGGCCACGCACCAGGTGCTCGTACCGCGCCCCAAGACCGGGAAGATCGGCGGCAAGCCGCTGGTCGGGCGGGAACTCCTGGCCTGGGTCGGGGAGTTCCTGACATCGGTGCCGGGGGCGTGAGCCGCGGCTGAACGGGGCGAGGGGGACCGCGATGGCGGGGGACGGCAGCGGTGGGCGGGTCCTGGTGCTCGGGGGGTACGGGGCCGTGGGCGCCGTCGCCGCCCGGTCGCTGGCGCGGCGCCTGCCGGGGCGGGTGGTCGTGGCCGGGCGGGACATCGGCCGCGCCCGGCGCCTCGCCGAGGACAGCGGCGGCACGCTGCTCGCCGCCCGCGTCGACCTCGGCGACCCGGTGTCGCTGGCGCGGGCCCTCGACGGGGTGTCCCTCGTGGTGCTGTGCGTCGAGCCGCCCGACGGTGCCCCGCACCCGGCGCGGCTCCTCTTCGAGCGGGGCGTCGGGCTCGTCGACGTCACCGCCTCGCGCGAACTGGTCGCCGAGGTGGAGGCGCACGGGGCGCTCGCCCGCGCCCGGGGCGCCCGCGCGGTGCTCAGCGTCGGCGTCGCGCCCGGCCTGACCAACCTGCTCGCCCGCCAGGTGCACGCCGACCTCGGCGGCGCCGACCGCGTGGACCTGTCCGTCGTCCTGGGCGCGGGCGAGCCGCACGGCAAGGACGCGGTGCGCTGGACGGTCGGCCGCCTGGGACAGCGGGAGGCGGGCCGCGGCCCGGGGCAAAGGGCGGCCGGGGGCGGTGGGCCGCTGCGGGTCACCACCGGACCCTCGGGGGCGGCGCGCACGCACCACCCGTTCCCGTTCTCCGACCAGTACACGCTGCGCCGCACCCTCGGCGTGCCCGAGGTCACCACCCGGCTCGCCCTGGACTCGGGGCCGCTGACGGGGCTGCTGTTCGGGCTGCGCGCGGCGGGCGCCTTCCGGGCGGCGCGCGCGGTCGGTGCCGAGCCCGCGCTGACGGCCCTCTTCGGCGCGGTCCACGTGGGCGGCGCGGACTTCACGGTGCGGGCCGACGCCCACCGCGGCGGGCGGCACGCCGCGCGGGCCGTCACCGGGCGCGCCCAGTCGCGCTTCACGGGCCTGGTGGCGGCGTGGGCCGCGGCCCGCGCGCACGCGGGCCGGGTGCCCGCCGGGGTCCGGCACATCGAGGAGCTGGCGGACGCGCCGGACCTGCTCGGCGAGCTGCGCGCCGAGGGCCTGCGGGCCTGGCGCATCACGCGCTGAGCCGGCCGCGCCGGGCCTCACGGGGCGCAGGCGGCCGCGATGGAGAGGCTGTTCTCGTACAGGTGGTGACGGGTGATCCGGCCGCCCTCGACGGTCAGGCGCAGCGCGAACGGGCCCGCGAAGGACTTCCCCGTGGCGCGCACCGTCCCGGACAGGTGGCCCATGAGGACCGCGTCCCGCCCGCTCACGAGGTACGTGTCGACGCTCGCCCGGGCGTCCTCCGCGACCGTGTACCGCACCAGGTCCTCGATCTGGGCGGCGCACTCTGCGGCGGTGCGGCGCGGCCGGATCCACGGGACGTCCGGGTTCTCGGCCAGCAGCCAGTCGACGCGGTCGGCGAACAGGGCGGTGAGGCGCCGGACGTCGCCCGCGGCGCGGGCCGCGAGGAAGGCGTCGACGGTGGTGCGGGTGGCGTCCTCGACGGCCGCGCGGGACGCGTCCTCGGCGGTGCCGGGCAGGGAGAGGGTTTCCATGGTCATGGCGGGTGTCCTTCTCGTGCGGGGGGCGGGGTCCGCGCCGTGGTCGTACGCCGTCCGGGGCTCGGGGCCGCCGGGGCCCGTTGACGCTCTCCACTCTGGCGGGGCGCGGGGAGGCGGTCGATTACCTCCCGGGTAAGCGGGGCGGGCGGGGGCGGACGGGGGGCGGCGTTGTCCGAGGCCACCGGGGCCCGGCTACGGTGGTGTCCGTTCAGCCGTGCGGCCGTACCGGCGTACAGCAGTGACCGCCGTATCGCCGTACCGGCGTACAAGGGGAGGGGAGTTCCGTGAGGCTCGCGGGTACGAGGCGCCGCACCACCGCCTGTGCTGTCGTCCTGGTCGCCCTGCTGGGCGGGTCGGCCGCCTGCGACGGCGGGAAGGACGGGGCGAACGACGGCGGCGGCAAGGACGGGCGCGATGGCGGAGCCGCCGGTTCCGGAGCCCGGGCCGGGGCCGCGCTCGCGGCCGTGGACACCCTCACCGTCAAGGGCCGGGCACCCAGGACCGGCTTCGACCGCGCGCGGTTCGGCAGCCCCTGGGCCGACACCGACTCCAACGGCTGCGGCACCCGGGACGACATACTCCGCCGCGACCTGGAGAGCGTGAAGTTCCGTGACGGCCGCTGCGTCGTCACCGCGGGGAAGCTCGCGCCCGACCCGTACACCGGCAAGGACGTGACGTTCACGCGCGGGCGCAGCCGCGTCGACATCGACCACGTGGTGGCCCTCTCCGACGCCTGGCAGAAGGGCGCGCAGCGCTGGGACGCGGGCAAGCGCATCGCCCTGGCCAACGACCCGCTGAACCTCCTCGCCGTCGACGCCGGCCCCAACCGCGGCAAGGGCGACGGCGACACCGCCACCTGGCTGCCGCCGAACAAGGGCTTCCGGTGCGCGTACGTGGCCCGGCAGGTGGCCGTGAAGAAGAAGTACGGGCTGTGGGTGACGGGCGCCGAACGGGACGCGATGCGCCGGGTCCTGACGCGCTGCCCGGACGAGAAGCTGCCCGGCGGCGGCAGCCCCACCGCGGCGCCGGACCGGTTCAGGGCCCGCTGACCAGCGCGGACGACGTACCGGGCCCGGCGCGTTTAATCAGTTTCGGTGTCGCCCGCGCGCGGCTAGCGTGCCTGCCGTGGACATCAGGACAGCTTCCCTCGCCGACCGGCCCGACCTCGCCGACCCCATGTGGGCCATGGATGACTCCTGGGCGGAGTTCACCCAGTACGACCCGGTCGCCTGGTCGCTGATGGGGCGCATAGCCAAGGACTTCCCCGACTACGTGCTCGTCGCGGTGGACGAGCGGGAGCAGGTGGTCGCGCGGGCGTTCAGCGTGCCGTTCGCGCTGGCGGCCGAGGGGCGGGGCGAGCTGCCCGACGGCGGCTGGGACCAGGTGATGCTCTGGGCGTTCTCGGACCTGCGGCACCGCCGGGAGCCGGACACGGTCAGCGCCATCGAGGTCGCGGTCGCCCCGCGGGCCCAGGGGCGGGGCCTGTCCGGCCGGATGCTCCGCGCCCTGCGGGACAACGCCCGCGCCCACGGCTTCACGCGGGTCGTCGCGCCGGTCCGGCCCAACGCCAAGCACCAGGAGCCCGCCACCCCGATCGAGGAGTACGCGCACCGCACCCGCGACGACGGGCTCCCGTACGACCCGTGGCTGCGCGTCCACGTCCGCGAGGGCGGCGTCATCGAGCGCGTGGCCCCGGTGTCGATGACCGTCTCCGGCACGCTCGCGCAGTGGCGGGCCTGGACGGGGCTGCCGTTCGACCGGGAGGGCCTCGTCGAGGTGCCGGGCGCGCTGGTGCCGGTGCACTGCGTGCCCGAGCGGGGGTACGCGGTGTACGTGGAGCCGAACGTGTGGGTGCGGCACGCCCTGTGACGGGGCCGGAGTTCCGGGGCGCTCAGCCCCGGTGCCAATCAGTCCTGAGGCTGATCAGTCCTGGACCCGATCAGTCCTGGAGTTCGTCCAGGTCGAGGACGTCGCCGTTGGGCGGGGTCGCCCGTACGGGCTTGTCGAAGTCGGTGAGGACGATCGTGTCCGGCTTCTTGCCCTTGCCGGGCTCGTGGACGGCCTTCAGCAGGTACGGCTCGCCCTCGGCGGCCACGTAGAGCGTCGACCGCTCCTTGCCGTCGGTCTCGTGCAGCGTCAGCGCCGGTACGCCGTCGACGGTGGTCGCCTTGCCCTTGCGCGCCACCGAGCCGGTGCCCTTGAAGTCCGCGAGCAGGGTCTTCAGGTCGCAGAACTCGGCGAACTCCTTCTTCTCGGCCCCCTTCGCGGTGCTCTTCGTCCAGCGGTCCGCCATCATCTCGATCGCCCCGTCGACCTCGGTCTTCGGCTCGCCCTTCATCTCGGAGCGCAGGAACGCGGCGTCGTACCGCATGTACACGGTGTCGCCCTTGCCGATCAGGTCGATCGAGCCCTCGCCCGCCGAGCCGATGCTGCCGACGCACTGCCCCTTGGTGTCGAGGGCGAGGTCGATGGAGCCCGGGCCGCCGTCGCCCGCCATGGAGCCCTTCACGCGCAGCGAGGACGCGCCCGACGTTGCCTTCAGGGCCTTGTCGACGATCTGCGGTCCCGACAGGCCGGCGAACGGCTCCTTCTTCGCGGCCGCCGACGCCTTGGCCCCCGCCTTCGTGCCGCTCTTGCCGCTCTTGTTGCCGCTGTCGTCGCCGTCGCCGCAGGCCGTCAGTGTGACGGATGCCGCGGCGACGAGGCAGAGCGCGGCGAAGGCCGTGCGGTGCGTGTGCATGAGTCCCCCAGGGAGTTCGTGTTGAGCTCGGCTATCAGACCAGGCGCGTGTGAACCGAGTCAACACTGTTCACACGAAAAGTGCGGTGCACGCCTGTGAACGCCATTGCCGCCCCGCGGCTGGATATGCTCGGCGGTACGCGCGCGATCACGCGAGCAAGGGGAAGGCCGCGTCCGCGGGGGTGTTGACCGACGCCTTCCGCCGACGAGGACCGACGCGCGCCCAGGACGAGGACCAGCAGTGAGGGGCGGGCCAGTGGCCATCAGCGGGCCGACGCGGCCGGGGGGCGGCACGGACGACACGGACGACACGGGCGACAAGGGGGGCGGTACGAGGGAGGTCCGGGCGGGAGGCGGCACCGCGGCCGTTGCCCGGGAGGCCGCCGGAGGTTCCGCCCTCGACGGGCCCGGTCCCGCTCGGGCCGACGGGCCCGGTCCTGCCAAGGGCGGCCCGCCCGGTTCCGCCAGGGGCGGCGCGCCCGGTTCCGCCAAGCCCGGCGCGTTCGGTCCCGCCAGGGTGCACACCAGGTGCGAGGACATCCGGTTCAGCTCCATCAGGAGCACGCGCAGGATCGTGGCGCGGTCG
>NZ_BNBT01000169.1 GCF_014656095.1 Streptomyces longispororuber | reverse complement strand
GGGCGCGCCCGGCACGCGGCCACCCCCTCGCCGCACGCCCCGCACCCGGCGTACCACCAGGGCGCCCCGGCCCACCGGCCCGCGGCGCAGCCCCCGCACACCCCCGCCCACCGGGAAGGGGGCGTGAACGGCACCACCCCGCCCGTCCCGCTCCCCGTCCGCGACCCGCACGGCGACCGGCCGACCCCCGCCGAAGCCCTGCCCGGCATCCGGCCCGAGGACCGGGACGCCACCGTCGAGCACACCGCGGCCCCGCCCGTGCCCCGCAACGGCACCGTGCGCGAGCGGGCGGGCAAGCCCCGGCTGCCCCGCCGCCGCGCCCAGGAGCACCTCGCGCCGCAGCTCCGCGACGCCCCCGCCCCCCGCGTGGCGGACGACCAGCTCGTCGGGCACGACCCCGGCCTGATGGCCGCCTTCCAGCGCGGCATCGGGCTCGCCCAGGCGGCCCAGGCCCGGGACGACCTGCCCGACCACGACATCGGCGTACCGCACGACATCGGAGTACCGCACGACATCGGCGTACCGCACGGCCCGGGCGGCGGCGCGGACCGGACCGGGCCCGCAGGACGGACCGGGCCCGCCGGACGCGGCGACCAGGGCGGCTGAGCCGCGGCCCCCGGGCGGCCGGGCCGCACCCCCCACCCCCACCCCGCCTGCCCGCAGACCTCGAGACGCTCTCGAACCCGTACTTTCAAGGAGTCGATCCCCCATGGCGAGCGATGTGCCGACCGGCCAGGTATCCGATCTCGACTGGCTGATGAGCGGGCTCGTGCAGCGTGTGCCGCACACCCACAGCGCCGTCCTGCTCTCCTGCGACGGTCTCGTGAAGTCGGTCCATGGCCTCGACCCGGACAGCGCCGACCACATGGCCGCGCTCGCCTCGGGGCTCTACTCGCTGGGGCGCAGCGCGGGCGTCCGCTTCGGCGACGGCGGCGACGTGCGCCAGGTGGTGGTGGAGCTGGACTCCACGCTGCTCTTCGTGTCCACCGCGGGCTCCGGCACCTGTCTGGCCGTGCTCGCCGGGCGCGAGGCGGACGCCGCGGTGCTCGGCTACGAGATGGCGATGCTGGTCAAGAGCGTGCGCCCGTACCTCGTGACAGCGCCGCGCCAGCCCGCCGGTGAACCCGCGTCGATGAGGCGCTGAGCGTGGCGGCCCCGCACGACGGGCCATGGCTCGACGACGCCGCAGGGCGCCTCATCCGCCCGTACACGGTCAGCAACGGGCGCACCAGACCGACCACGCGCCTCGACCTGATGTCCCAGGTGAGGACGACCGGCACCACCCCGGCCGGATACCTCGGACCGGAGCACTCCCTGGCCCTCGGCATGTGCGAGGCGCCCACGTCGGTGGCGGAGATCGCCGCCCAGCTCAAGCTGCCCGTGGCGGTCACCAAGGTGCTCCTGTCCGACCTCGTCGACTGCGGGGCCATCACCACCAGAGCCCCGGACTTCTACCACAACCCGACTGACCGGTCCCTGTTGGAGGCAGTGCTCGATGGACTACGACGACAGCTCTGACCCCTTCCCCACCGCGCTGAAGATCCTCGTCGCGGGCGGGTTCGGGGTCGGCAAGACCACCTTCGTGGGCGCGGTCAGCGAGATCGCGCCGCTGAGCACGGAGGAGTTGCTCACCACGGTCAGCGAAGCCACCGACGACCTGTCGGGCGTGGAGAACAAGACCACGACGACCGTCGCCATGGACTTCGGGCGCATCACGCTCGACCCCGAGCACGTCCTGTACCTGTTCGGCACGCCGGGACAGGAACGGTTCTGGTTCATGTGGGACGAGCTGTCCGAAGGGGCGCTCGGCGCGGTGGTGCTCGCCGACACCCGGCGCCTGGAGGACTGCTTCGCCGCCGTCGACTTCTTCGAACAGCGGGGCATGGGCTTCATCGTCGCCGTCAACGAGTTCGACGGCGCCTACCGCTACGAACCCGAGGAGGTGCGCACCGCCATCGACCTCGACCCGCAGGTGCCGGTCGTGTGCTGCGACGCGCGGATCTCCAGCTCCGGCATCCAGACGCTGCTCACCCTCGTCCGCCACCTGCTGGTGACCCCGGTCGACAAGCAAGCGCAGACCCGGTCGCGCAGGCTGCGCGAGCTGGGCCTCGGGCAGCGGCCCGAGCCCGGGCTCGACGCGTTCGCGGACCGGCTCGCGCGGGTCATGGACGCCCCGTACGCCATGGTCAACTTCGTCGGCGGGGAAGGGCAGTTCCTCGCTGGCCTGCACCTGCCCGAGAGCGCGCCGGCCACGCTCCTGGAGGACGAGCCGGGGGAGGTGTCCGAGGCGGCGGAGGGGCTCCTCGGGCGCTGCCTGGCGCGCGACCGCGGCTACTGCCCGCACGTGGTGGTGCGGGGCCGGGCGCTCGTCCTGGAGGACGTGTGCGACTACCCGCGGTTCGCGGGCAACCCGGTCGTCGACGAGATGGGGGTCCGGTCCTACCTGGGCGCGCCGCTGCTCGACCGGACCGGGATCGCGCTCGGCACCGTGTGCGTGGTGGACGTGCGGCCGCGGCCGTGGGGGAGGGCCGGGCTCGACACCATCAAGACGATGGCGGCGGAGCTCACGGAGCGCATCCACCGCCGCGAGGCCGAGGGGGACCTCGCCACACCCCTGTGACACCGGCCCGGACGCCGCCGCCGTCCGCGTCCGCACCCCGACCACACCAGGCGCCCCCGGCCGCGGCCCGGCGCGCGCCTGGGGTCTGAAGGAAAGCTGCGGCGGCGGTTAAGAAATCCTCGATGGACCAGGGCCGTGACGTACGGAAGATTGCTGGTGCGGATGTGGCCGGCGACGGGCGGGTCATGCCGCTCCCGTACGTCGTACGACAGGAGTCGTCGCTGTGAAGGCGCTGGTCAAGGAGAAGGCGGAGCCCGGGCTCCGCCTGATGGAGGTCCCGGAGCCGGTCATCGGACCCGGCGATGTCCTGATCAAGGTGCTGCGCACCGGGATCTGCGGCACCGACCTGCACATCAGGGCCTGGGACGGCTGGGCGCAGCAGGCCATCTCGGCTCCGCTGGTCGTGGGGCACGAGTTCGTCGGCGAGGTCGTCGAGACGGGCCGCGACGTGGCCGACGTCACGGTCGGCGACCTGGTGAGCGGCGAGGGCCACCTGGTGTGCGGCAAGTGCCGCAACTGCCTGGCCGGGCGGCGCCACCTGTGCCGCGCCACGGTCGGGCTCGGCGTGGGCCGCGACGGCGCGTTCGCGGAGTACGTCGCGCTGCCCGCGAGCAACGTGTGGGTGCACCGGGTGCCGGTGGACCTGGACATCGCCGCGATCTTCGACCCGTTCGGCAACGCCGTGCACACGGCCCTGTCCTTCCCGCTGGTCGGCGAGGACGTGCTGATCACCGGGGCCGGGCCGATCGGCCTCATGGCCGCCGCCGTGGCGCGGCACGCGGGCGCCCGCAACGTCGTGATCACCGACGTCAGCGACGAGCGCCTGGCGCTCGCCCGCAAGGTCGGCGTCAGCCTCGCCCTCAACGTGGCCGAGTCGACCATCGCCGACGGCCAGCGCGAGCTCGGCCTGCGCGAGGGCTTCGACGTGGGCCTGGAGATGTCCGGCAACCCGCGGGCGATGCGCGACATGGTCGCCAACATGACCCACGGCGGCAAGATCGCCATGCTCGGGCTGCCGTCCGAGGAGTTCGCCGTCGACTGGGCGCGGATCGTCACCTCGATGATCACCATCAAGGGCATCTACGGCCGTGAGATGTTCGAGACGTGGTACGCCATGTCCGTGCTGCTGGAAGGCGGCCTCGACCTCGCGCCCGTCGTCACCGGCCGCTACAGCCACCGTGACTTCCAGTCGGCCTTCGACGACGCGGCGAGCGGCCGCGGCGGCAAGGTCATCCTCGACTGGACCTCCTGAGCCAGGACCGGTCCCCGGCCCGCCCGTCCGCCCCCGGCCCGTCCGTCCCCGGCCCGTCCGTCCCCCGGACCCCGACCGCCGGACCCGGGCGGGCCGCCCACCCGCTGCCCGCCGACCTCCCGAAGGAATCCCGCATGTTCGACTCCGTACGCGACGACCTGGCCGCCACCCTCGACGAGATCCGCGCCGCCGGGCTGCACAAGCCCGAGCGCGTCATCGGCACCCCGCAGTCCGCGACGGTCGCCGTCACCGCGGGGGGCCGCCCCGGCGAGGTCCTCAACTTCTGCGCGAACAACTACCTCGGCCTCGCCGACCACCCCGAGGTCGTCGCCGCCGCGCACGAGGCCCTGGACCGCTGGGGCTACGGCATGGCGTCCGTGCGCTTCATCTGCGGCACGCAGGAGGTCCACAAGGAGCTGGAGGCGCGGCTCTCGGCGTTCCTCGGGCAGGAGGACACCATCCTGTACTCCTCCTGCTTCGACGCCAACGGCGGTGTCTTCGAGACCCTGCTCGGCCCCGAGGACGCGGTGATCTCCGACGCCCTCAACCACGCCTCGATCATCGACGGCATCCGGCTGTGCAAGGCCCGCCGCTTCCGCTACGCCAACCGCGACATGGCCGACCTGGAGAAGCAGCTCAAGGAGGCCGCCGAGGGCGGCGCCCGGCGCAAGCTGGTCGTCACCGACGGCGTCTTCTCCATGGACGGCTACGTCGCCCCGCTCGCGGAGATCTGCGACCTCGCCGAGCGCTACGACGCCATGGTCATGGTCGACGACTCGCACGCCGTCGGCTTCGTCGGCCCCGGCGGCCGCGGCACCCCCGAGCTGCACGGCGTCATGGACCGCGTCGACATCATCACCGGCACCCTCGGCAAGGCCCTCGGCGGCGCCTCCGGCGGGTACGTCGCCGCGCGCGCCGAGATCGTCGCGCTGCTGCGCCAGCGCTCGCGCCCGTACCTGTTCTCCAACACCCTCGCCCCGGTGATCGCGGCGGCCTCCCTCAAGGTGCTCGACCTCCTGGAGTCCGCCGGTGACCTGCGCGAACGCCTCGCGGCGAACACGGAGCTCTTCCGCACCCGGATGGCGAAGGAGGGCTTCGACATCCTGCCCGGCGACCACGCCATCGCGCCCGTCATGATCGGCGACGCGGCGAAGGCCGGACGCATGGCCGAGCTGCTCCTGGAGCGCGGCGTGTACGTGATCGGCTTCTCCTACCCGGTGGTCCCGCAGGGGCAGGCCCGTATCCGCGTACAGCTCTCCGCGGCGCACTCGGCGGAGGATGTGAACCGGGCCGTCGACGCGTTCGTCGCGGCGCGCGCCGAGCTGGAGTCGGCCGGGGCCTAGCGCCCCCGCCCGGGGTGCCTCCAGGGGGCTGCGCCCCCTGGCCCCCCGCTCATCGGCGCTCCGCGCCTCGTCCTCAAGCGCCGGACGGGCTGATATCTCCCGTTCCCTCCGGCGTTCGTCTTGCGGTTGCGTGCTTGTCGTCAGGTGCCGGCGGCTTCTCCTGGGTGCTCGGGGGTGTGGGGCGGGTGGGAGAATGCGGGCATGATCGAAGCACGGCGGCTGCACATCCTCCGGGCGGTGGCCGACCACCGCACCGTCACCGCCGCTGCCGCCGCGCTCTACCTGACCCCCTCCGCCGTGTCCCAACAGCTCACCGCCCTGGAGCAGGAGACGGGGCACCGGCTCGTCGAGCGCTCCGCCCGCGGGGTGCGGCTCACCGCCGCGGGCGAGATCCTGCTCGCGCACACCAATGCCGTGCTGGCCCAGTTGGAGCGGGCCGAGGCCGAGCTCGCCGCGTACAGCTCGGGCGCGGCAGGGACGGTCACCCTCGCGTCCTTCGCCACCGGCATCGGCCTGGTCGTCGCGCCCGCCCTGACGCGGCTCGCCGAGTCCTCGCCCGGCATCCGGCTGCGCGTCCAGGACGCCGAGGGCGACGCCAGCCTGCCGATGGTGCTCGACCGGCAGGTGGACGTGGCGGTCGCCGTGGAGTACCGGGGCGCGCCCGGTGCGGACGACCCGCGGCTGACGCGGGTGCCGTTGTACGCCGAGCCGTTCGACGCGGTGCTGCCGGTGGCGCACCGGCTCGCCGACAGCGAGTGGGTGCCGCTGGCCGACCTCGCCAAGGACGCGTGGATCGGCCCGTTCCCCGGCAACCCCTGCCACGACGTGGTGGTCCTCGCCTGCGAGCAGGCCGGTTTCCAGCCGGTCCTCGAGCACACGTCCGACGACTTCCGCGCGGTCGTCGCCCTCGCCTCGGCGGGGGCGGGGGTGGCCCTCGTCCCCCGGTCCGCGCTGCGCGGCATGGACGTGGCGGACGTGGCGATCCGGCCGGTGGACGGGGTCGCCCCCACCCGCCGGGTGTTCGCCGCCGTGCGGTGCGGGGCGGAGACGCACCCGCTGATCGCCCCGGTGCTGGACGCCCTGAAGGACGCGGCGGCGGAGGACCAGTAGTACGCGACACTTCCATTCGGGCTGCTCCGGCTGAGAGGTCCGTTCCGGCAGGTCGTACCTGTTTCGGGCGGCGTACTCGTGGGCCGGACCCCGTGGTTGGCCACGGCATCCGGCCCACGAGTGCGGTCAGCGCGGGGCGTGCGGGGAGTGTTACGCCTTCCACTCCACGTCATAGGCGCCCATCTTGCTCCTGCCGCAGCTCATGCCGAACTTCCAGTTGCCCGGCCCCATCCACCGTCCGAAGTGCGACGTGCCGTCGTGGCACTCCGCCATCGCGCGCGCCTTGCCCCTGGTCACCCGGCAGACGGCGCTCCAGCCGTATGTGATCCGCCTCACCGTCCGGGGTCGTCCGTGCCTTCCCGGGGGCGCGGACGACCCCGTACCAAGGCCGATTCAGGGGCGGCGCCATTCCGTGGTGAAGCCGGTGCGGGTTCCTCCGGAGCACACGGCCTTGGAGGAGGTCTTGCGCGGCGGAGCGTAAGGGACTGCCCAAGGGCCGTACGCCACACCGTTGGTGCAGTGCACCACTGCCCGGTACTCCTGGTAGGGCACCGACTGGTCCGCCCAGCAGCTCGTCCAGAAGTAGGTCTTCTCGCGGATGTCCCACATCGCACTGCAGATGATGCCGGAGGGCGTCGGCTCCTGGGCGGAGGGGACAGCGGATGCCGGGGAAGCCGTGACCGCCGCCAGGGCGAAGGCGGCAGCGGCGAGGAGGGCGGAGCGACGAGCCATGCGATCTCCAAGGTCCTGTTCGTGTGCGTGCTCGACCTACGCTCACCGCCTCCGCTGTCGTGGCGGTCACTTCACGGTCACGCGTATCCCGGAGGGAACGCGCGTACGGGCGACTCCACGCCGGGGAGCCAGGAGGCCCGTGGCCGCCCTTCCGGGGGCGCCACGCGATGGTGCTGCGCGCGTGGCGCCCCGGTCCGCCTCCGGCCGAACAGTTCGCCGCAGCCGCGTGATCCCCAAGGCCCCTCGGGGTTGCTCGACCGCGATGGGCGGTCCGGGTGCCCGTCCCTCCGGGCGACGCCTCATATGGCCGCGGGGGAGGAGGGGGTGACCCACTCGACGAACTGGACGATGACGCCGTTGGGGTCGGTGACCTGGAAGAGGCGTTCGCCCCAGGGCTCCTCGCGCAGCGGCATGGTGATCTCGACGCCTTCGCCGCGCAGCCGCTTCTCCTCGGTCTCGATGCCGGTGGTGGTGAAGGCGAGGATCAGGCCGGCGGCGCGCTGGTCGCGCTGGTCGGGCGGCAGGACGTCGGTGCCGCGGGCGAGCAGGACGATGTCCATCGCGGCGTCGTCGCGCGAGAGGGAGGCGAAGCCCTCGGCGGCGGCCTGTTCGGTGTAGCCGAGGTGGGTGGTGAAGAACCGCTGGGAGGCGGCGACGTCGTCGACGGTGAGCGAGACGGTGGACGCGGTGATCTGCACGGTGCTTCTCCTGAGGGTTCTGCGGGGGTGGGGGCGGAGCGGGTGCGGGAGCGGAACTGCGAGGGCGTCGGGTGGGCGGCGTCAGTAGCCGGCGCGGCGCGGCAGCGGGCGCGCCCTCGGGGGGACCGGCCGGGCGGGCGCCGCGAGGGAGCGGGCGGGGCGCCGGTTGCCGGGGGGCGGAACCGGGGCGCGGTTGTTCCACTCGGTCAAGGGGGTGCCGGTGGTGAAGGGCGTGACGCGCGGGGTGGTGGGGCGGGGTGCGGGCAAGGGCGAATCCGTTCTTCGGGTGCGTACGCCAGGTGCGTACGTCATCAGGTGCACAGAGTTCGTCGCTCCGTGGAAAAGTTGCGACGGACGTAAACTTACTAAGTGGCCGCCCAGGGTGTCAACATAAAAATGCTACGGGGGTAAGATTGCCTCATGGTTACTGACGCTCCCTCGCCCGCACCCCCCGTCGGCCTGCGCGAATCCAAGAAGCAGGAGACCCGGCAGCTCATCTCCGACGTCGCTACGGGTCTGTTCCTCGCTCAGGGCTTCGAGCGGACCACCATCGCCGAGATCGCCGCCGCCGCGCGGGTGGCGAAGAAGACGGTCACCAACTACTTCCCGCGCAAGGAGGACCTGGCCCTGGACCACCAGGACGCCTTCGTCGCCTCCTTGGCCGCCACGGTGACCGGCCGCCCGACCGGCGAGTCGGCCCTGGCGGCCCTGCGCCGCGCCTTCACCGACGCGGCCGCGGCCGCCGACCCGGTCGCCGGGTTCTCCGGCCCCGACTTCGCCCGCATGATCGCCGACAGTCCCACCCTCGGCGCCCGGCTGCGCGACCTGCACGACCTGCGGGAGGCCGCCCTGGCGGATGCCCTGGCCGACGCCACCGGCGTACCCCGCGACGACATCACCCCCCGCACCGCCGCCGCCCTGCTGGGCGCCGTCCACCGCACCCTGTTCCAGCGCATCCAGGACCTCACCCTCGCCGGCCAGGACAACGAGCGGATCTCCGCCACCGTCCTCACGGAGGCCCACCGCGCCTTCGGCCTGCTGGAACCCGCACTCGCCGACTACGCCACAGCCTGAGCAGGGCACCGCGCGCCGCGCCTCCGTGGTGCTGGGTCCGTGGCGGCCGAGGCGAACCACCGAAACGGCCTCGCCTCGGCTCCCCGGCTCCTGCGCGCGGCGCTACGGTGCCGTCATGACCCACCACCCCTGACGCGGCCCGGGAGCAACCGGTGTCGCTGCCGTGCTCCGACCGCAGGGCTTCGGCGAAACCGTGGTGGACGTGGCCTTCGCCTCCTGGTCCGGTGCACGGCGGGGTGGTGCCGTCGGTCAGCCAGTCCTTGATCTGTGTCGGCTCGGTGCCCCGGAATGCCGTGACGATCATCCGGTCGCTGGCGATGGTGCAGGGCCCCTACCTTCGGGTGGTTCCGACCAGTCCACGCTCCGACCGGAGCCACCCGAAGGGGCGAGGCGGTGCCGCCCCAGCCATGTGAGGTGCGCAGAGGTGCGGCGCGGGGTTGCCGTGCTCGCCGGGGAGTACATCGAAGCGCATGCCGTACGGGCTGAGCCGGGCGGCGCGTGCGACGCCGTCGGCGAGGAGGGGCCGTCGCGGGGCCGGTCGTTCCGGCTGCTGCTTCCGCATCGGCGGCATCTCGGATTGACGTCCCGCTTGTACCGGATATGGGTTACGGTCCCAGATATGGGAAACGACGATGTACCGTCCACCGACGTCGACGCCCGGCTCGCCGCCCGCCTCGCCGCGCTGCGCGCGGAGCGCGGCTGGTCGCTCGGCGAGCTGGCGGACCGCAGCGGAGTCAGCCGCTCGACCCTGTCGCGGGCCGAGCACGCGGAGATCAGCCCCACCGCGAGCACCCTGAACCGGCTGTGCGCCGCCTACGGGCGCACCATGTCGCAGCTCCTGAGCGAGGTGGAGGCCGAGCCGGCCCACGTCGTGCGCGCCGCCGACCAGGCGGTGTGGACCGACCCCGCCTCGGGCTTCACCCGCCGGTCCGTGTCGCCGCCCCTCGCGGGCCTGCGCGGCGAGGTCGTCGAGGGCACCCTCGCGCCGGGCGCCGACCTCACGTACGACCGGCCGCCCGTGCCCGGGCTCGAACAGCACCTGTGGGTCCTGGAGGGCGAGCTCCACGTGACCGTGCGGGACGAGACCCACGCCCTGGCGGCCGGGGACTGCCTGCGCTTCCGCGTGTGGGGCGGCACGCGCTTCCGGTGCCCCGGCGGACGGCCCGTACGGTACGCGCTTGTGGTGGTGGCGCCGTGACCGCCACCGAGCCCTCCCTCGATGTGGAGCGCCTCACCGGGGAGCAACTGCACGCGCTGGCCGACGCGTTGGGCGAGCTGCTCGTCGACGCCGTGGAGGGCGGCGCGTCCGTCGGGTTCCTCGCGGGCCTCGACCGTGCCACCGCCGCCCGGTGGTGGCGCGACCGCGCCCCGGACGTGACCGCGGGGCGCGTGGCCACCTGGGTGGTCCGCGACGGCGAGCGGCTTGCCGGCACCGTGAGCCTCGCCTACGCCGACAAGGCCAACGCCCGCCACCGCGCCGAGATCGTCAAGCTCCTCGTCCACCGCGACGCCCGTGGCGGCGGCCTCGGCCGGCGCCTGCTGGCGCGCGCCGAGCGGGAAGCGGCCCGCTCCGGGGTGAGGCTGCTGCTCCTGGACACCCAGACGGACAGCCCCGCCGCGTCCCTGTACGCGTCCGCGGGCTGGACCCCGCTCGGCGTCGTCCCCGACCACGCCGCCGACCCACGGGGGGTGCTGCGCCCGACCACGTTCTTCTACAAGCGCCTCGGTGAGGATGGGGAACCGGGTGCGTGAGAAGGGGCGGGCGGCTGGTCGCGGCGGGCGCCGACGGGCTTGGGGAGTGGCCTGAACTGCTGTACGGCGCAGGAGGATTGGGCTGTCCTGGACGCGCGGGTGCCACGAGCCGCAGGAGGAGAGGGAGTCGGATGTCTGAGTACGACGACGGGCGGGACGCGACGACCGCCCGCAGCACCGGGCTGCTGACCGCGTCGGACGGCGTGGCCGTCGCCACGTACGGCTGGCAGCCGCGCGACGGCAGGCCCCGGGCCGTCGTGCAGATCGTCCACGGCGCCGCCGAACACGCCCTGCGCTACGAGAGGTTCGCGCGCCACCTCGCCGCCCACGGCTACGGGGTCGTCGCCTCCGACCACCGGGGCCACGGCGCCACGGCCCCGGGCACGGGCGGCTACGGCGTCGCCGAGCCGGCGGACGGGGGCGGCCGCGGCGGCACGGACGCCTGGCGGGCGATGGTCGACGACCTCAAGGCCGTCGGGGACCAGGTCCGCGCGCTGCACCCGGGCGTCCCCGTGGTGCTGTTCGGGCACAGCCTCGGGTCGATGCTCGCCCGGGACTACGCCCAGGAGTACGCCGACGGGCTCGCGGGCCTCGTCCTCTCCGGCACCTTCCGCTCGCTGCCCGGAGCCGAGACCGAGTCGGCGCTGGCGCGCCTGGGCCGGGAAGTCGCCGAGGGCGGCCGGGCGGCCCCCTCGTCCTTCGTCACGGAGCTGTTCGCCTCCTTCAACGACGGCCACCGGCACCGCACCGGCTTCGAGTGGCTCTCGCGGGACGAGGCCGAGGTCGACGCGTACGTCGCTGACGAGCGCTGCGGGTTCCCGTTCTCGGCCGGGCTCTCGCTGGACTGGGTGCGCGGCGTCCGGAAGATCAACGACCCGCGGGCGCTGGCCCGCGTCCCGGCGGACCTGCCCGTCCATGTCGCCGTCGGCACCCAGGACCCCTGCCACCAGGGGATGACCCTCGTGTACGAACTCCTGGAGGACCTGCGGTACGCGGGCGTGCGCGACCTCACCTGGACGGCGTACGACGGGGCCCGGCACGAGATCCTCAACGAGACCAATCGGGACGAGGTGCAGCGGGACCTGACGCGCTGGCTGGACGAGCGGGTGGGGTGAGGGGCGGGCCCCGGGAGGGGCGGCTGCGTTGTCAGTGGGGTTGGCTACGGTTCTGCCCATGGTCAACGCCGACGACGTACGCAGAACCGCCCTCGCCCTGCCCGACACCACGGAGAAGGTCGCCTGGAGCATGCCGACCTTCCGGGTCGCGGGCAAGATGTTCGCGACCCTGCCCGAGGACGAGACCTCGATCGCCGTGCGCTGCCCCAAGCTGGAGCGGGACGAGCTGGTGCTCGCGGAGCCCGACAAGTTCTGGGTGGCGGCGCACGAGGCGAGCTTCGCGTGGGTGCGGGTGCGGTTGGCCGTGCTGGACGAGGACGAGCTGCGGGACATCCTGGCGGACTCCTGGCGGCAGGCCGCGCCGGGGCGGCTGCTTGAGGCCCATCCGGGGGTGGGGGTGCCGGTGGCGGAGTAGCGGGGCCTCACGGGGCGCCCGGGGTCTCGCGGGGTGGCCGGGCTCTCGCGGGGTGCCCGGGGTCTCGCGGGGCGCCTGGGGTCTCGCGGGTGCCGGGGGTCTCGCGGGGTGCTTCAGGCACGCCCCTCCCCGGAACCGGGGGCTGCCGCCCCCCGGGCCCCGGCTCTTTCTTCTGGGGCTGGCTTCGCCCCTTCCCCTCCGTCTCCCCCTCCGTCACCGCTCCGCGGCTCGTCCTCGAACGCCGGTCGGGCTCGGACGCGCCTAGGTTCTCAGGCCGCTGCCCGCAGGAAAGCGGTGATACGCGCGCGCAGCGATGCCGCGTCCAGGCCGTGGGCCCGCAGGTGCTCCTCCACGCGTCCGTAGCGCCGCAGTTCGGCACGGCCCACGCCGAGGCCGAGCACCCGGTGCGGCACGTCGAGCAGCGCGTCGTTCGCGGCGGCCGTAGACGTGCCGGCGAGGTAGGGCTCGACGAGGACGACGTCGGCGGCGGCCCCCGGCCCGAGGTCCGCGACGGCCCCGCGCAGCGTGGCGGCGTCGAAGGGCCGCACCGTCGTCGCGTACAGGACGGTGACGTCGAGGCCCTCCGTCGCCGCGAGAACGTGGTCCAGCATCGGGCCGACGGCGACCACGACGCCCCCGTGCCCCTGCCGCACGGGCAGCATGCGGGCGCCGTCCACCGGCATCGGCGCCTGGTTGGCCTGTACGGACAGCCGGACGTACGCCTTGTCGTCCTTGGCCGCGCCGTCCGGGCCCGGGCCGACCGCGTGCCGCAGGAGCGTCTCGGCCTCGTCGGGGTGGCCCGGGACGTGCACGGCCCAGCCGTCCAGCGTGTCGAGGACGCCGACGTCGCCCGGCGCCATGTGGGTGAAGCCGCCCTCGGGCCAGTCGAACGACGCCGCCGCGCTGACCAGGACCCCGCCCACGCCCTGGTGGCCGAAGTCCAGCTTGACCTGCTCGAAGGGGCGCTCCACGAGGAAGCTCGCGAAGGTGTGCACGACCGGCCGGAGCCCGGCGAGGGCCAGGCCCGCGCCGGCGCCGACGAGGAGCTGCTCCCGGATGCCGACGTTGATCACCCGGTCCGGGTGCGTGCGCATGGCCTCCTCGAAGGCGTCCCTGCCGATCTCGGCGAGCACGACGGCGACGCGCGGGTCCTCGTCGAGCAGCCGCGCCATGACGGGGGCGAAACGATCACGCATGGTGTCCATGGGGAGAGGTCCTTTCCGGGTACGGGGGGGAAGCGGAGGGGGAGGAGGAGGGAGCGGGGAAGCGGCGAAGCAGCGCGGCTCAGGCGGACTTGGGGTCGTCCGCGTGCTGCTTGGGCTCGCCCGTGTGCTCCTTGGGCTCGACGCGGGCCACGACCACGTGCGGCCGCCCGGGGTGCGGCGCGGTGTAGGCGGCGTGCAGCGCGTCGTGGTCGCGGCCGTCGACGGTCACCGCGGACCAGCCCGCGGCCTCGAAGCGGGCGGCGATGCCGCCGGGGCGGGCGTACGACGCCGAGGCGTTGTCGATCACGAGCACGTGCAGCCGCTCCAGGCCCGCGGGCCCGGCGTAGGCGATCGCCTCGTGGTTGCTGCCCTCGTCCAGCTCCGCGTCGCCGACCAGCACCCACACGCTCGGGTCGGTGAGCCCGCGGGCCCTGAGCCCGAGGGCCGTGCCGACCGCGAGCGGCAGGCCGTGGCCGAGCGAACCGCTGCCGATCTCGGCCCCCGGCACGAGGACCCGGTCCGGGTGGTGCCCGAGCGGGGAGTCGTACGCCCCGAACCCCTCCAGCCAGTCCACGGGCACGAAGCCCTTGGCGGCGAGGATCGCGTAGTACGCCATCGGGCCGTGCCCCTTGGAGAGCAGGAACCGGTCGCGCTCCGGGTCGTCCGCGCGCTCCGGTGTGACCCGCAGCACACGGTCGTAGAGCACCCAGAGCGCGTCGAGCGTGGAGGTCGCCGCGGGGCCGTGCTTCTCGTCGCCCGTCATCAGACGCATCAGGCCGGGCAGATCCGCGTAGGTGTAGGTGTGTTCCGTGGTGGTCGTCATGCCGGAGAGCGTGCAAGGTGAAGTGCGCTTGAGGTCAAGAGGGAAAGGCGGGAGCGATCACCGGCCCGAGTGCGGTATTGTTTCGGTGCGCGTTCGGCCAGGGGAAACCCCAGGTCAAGCGGGCAACGGGACGTGGCGCAGCTTGGTAGCGCACTTGACTGGGGGTCAAGGGGTCGCAGGTTCAAATCCTGTCGTCCCGACCAGCTTCACAGCGGGTCGAAGGCCGTTTTCGCAGAGCACTGCGGAGGCGGCCTCTCGTCGTTCCCGGAAGTGGAACCGGAACCGGAGTCAGGGCCGGGCCCTGAACCGGAACGGAGCCGGAGCGAGACCGGAACCGGGAGCGCGAGCCTCGGAAATCGCACGCTTGTGCGTGGTGCTGGAGTGGTGCAACCGTGGCGCCACGGAGCTCTCGCCGTACGTCGACCATCTGCGCCAGGAGCTCTCGGCCGCGGTGGAGACGGGCGACGAGCACGGCGGTGGCCTGGTGCGCCCCGGCGGCTCGGGACCGCGCCGTCGTGGCGCGTGCCCTGCCGTCGGCGCCCGGCGGGCCGGGGCGGCTGCCCGGAGGGTCAGTGGCCCGCCATGTGGAGCCGCTCCGGCGCCGTGCACACGTGCGGTGCGGGGCAGCACGGGAGGTGCCGGGGGACCGGCCGGTGGGTGAGCCGCTGATACGTGTACGCGGCCGAGACGAGCGTCATGTGGTGGTACCAGCCCGGGAACGACCGGCCCTCGAAGTCGAGGAGGCCGAAGTGGCGCTCCATGCTCGCGACGGCGGCGGTGGTGCCGTGACGGTTGGTTGCCAGTGAGGCAACGTTGTCGAGTCGGCGGTGCGTGAGACTGGTGAGCCAGAGGGTCGCCGGGCGGCCGTCCGGCAGCACCTCGGTGAACAGCCGGTAGGGATACTCCTGTGTGGCCCCCGGCCGGGCGCCCGGCAGGCGGACCAGGACCGACTGGACCGGCAGCTCCTGCTTGCGCCCGTCCGCGGTGGTCACCTCGACGGTGTCGGTGTTGCCCTGGGAGATGTGGGCCCGGGCGCTGACCGGCTCCGGGCCGTTCGCGGTGCGTTCGCCGATCGGCAGGACCTTCAGGTGCGGGGGGACGGCGACGACGAAGTCCCGGGCGCGCTGGCTGAGTCCGCGCAGCAGCAGCGCGGTGTCGGGGTCGTCGCTCATGTCGGCGACGACCGGCGCGGGCGTCGGCGCGGTCCGGGCCTCCAGGGTGTCGACCAGGTCGAGGGCCTGGGCCCACAGCGGGCGGTGGCGCACCTCGTCGGGGATGCGCGCGCGGCGTCGGAGCTGCGGGTCCTCGGTCCAGGGGGCGGGGAGTAACAGCCGCCACTCCACCGGGACTTGGAGGCCGCCGATACAGAGGAACGCGCCGAGCCCGAGCTGACAGTTGAGGGTGCGGCCCGTGCCGGGGTCGAAGTAGCGGTGCACCCCGACGGAGCGGTCGCCGCGCTTGGGCAGCACCGCGCGGCCGATCGCCCACGTGGTGGCGGGGCCGTGGCCCTCGGCCCAGCGCGTGAGCTGGTCCATGACCGGCTCCCAGTCCCAGGGGCTGAGGCTCACGAACTGGCGCAGGGACTGCACGGCCGTGGGGGAGGCCGAGACGGCCCCGGCCAGGCGGCGTACGGACTTCTTGCCGGGGGTGATGAGCAGGCCCGCGAGGTAGGCCCCGGCCCAGCGGCGCTGGTCGGACCGGCGGAGGTGCTGGAAGACCTGGTCGGTGAAGTCGCTGAAGGGTGACGCGAACTGAGGGTCGGGCACCTCGCTGGCCGGAGTTGACGTTGGCGGTGCGCAGGGCACAACCATGCTGCGATCCCTCCCGTACGTCCCTGAGCGGCGGTTGCCGAGCGTCGAGTCTAGGATCCGCGAGCGCCGCGCACCATCTTGGTGCGGGCGTGACCGGTGTGGCAATACGCCGTCGCACCAGCCCCGTTGGCCCGCCGACGCGCCCCGGCCGGAGGGGCGCGTGCCTCCTCGCCGCACCGCCGCGCGAGTGCCCCCGCGGCTTCCGCTACGCCACTCGATGCGCCTGTCACCTCATGCTCCACCGGGACCACGCGACTCCGCATCGTGGGCCGGGACGGCGGCCGGCCGGTGCTCATGTGCGGAATGACCGAAGAGTGCGGCCGCTCGCCCGCGTTAAGAGTTCGTATGGATAGTGCTAGTGTTCCCTGACACCCCTGAGAATCGGCTAGGGGCGACCCGGTAAAGGATCATCACCGTTTGCCGGGATCCGGCCGCAAACGTCGAGATGCACCCCGTTCTCCGACGCTTTCCCTTCTCGTCTGCAACTGTTCCCCGCCGTATCGGATATTGGCTCGATTTCGGGCTTGACTGGCGGAAGGCATTCGACGGAACTGATCCGGCATCGGCCCGCGTGGAGAGACGGGCCGTACCGTGCCGGAGTTAGCGGTGATGGGGGCGCGTGTTCGGACTTCGAAAAGTCGCGACGAGCGACGGCTCCTTCCTTGAATCTCCAACAGGCGCCGGGTTCTACTCGGTGAGGCCTGGGCGGACACCACTTCGAAACGAGCACTCGGCAGCGATGGGAGACGTCGCCGTACCGACGGCACGGAGTGGGTGGGCCCGGGCGATACGGGGCGAGTAGTTGAACGGGGGCGAATAGTTGATGTACGAATCCGCACACATGCCGACTGAATGCCTGGTGCGCTGTCCTGAGGGACGCGCCGAACGGCCGGACCTGCCCGTGCTCTGCGCCGATGGCCGCCTCGTCCGGTAGAGGCGCCCTGACGGCGGGATGACACGCGCGGCCGCGCGGACGGGCCACCCCTGAGGAGACGGAACTCCGGGTGGTCCGCCGCGGCGAGCGGCTCGAACGCTCTCTCATCCGGCCGATCGGCTGATTGATCGGCCAGCCTGTGCCGCGCGCGGAGCGCGACGGCGACCGGCCCCTGGGCGGGGCCGCGGTCATGGCTGCCGAACCCGCATGGCTTATTCCGTACGGACGCGATCCGTGGTGTCCGCGTCCGTTCGCACTTCATTCACATGGAGGCATGATGACGAACCAGGTCGGCGACCTCGAGGACTCGAAGGTTGCGCTGTTCCGTAGAAACGCGAATACGGTCCCGCGGCAGCGACGAGTGGACGAGCGTCGTGGCCAGGTGCTGACGACGAAGGTGGGCCTGCAAATGCCGGCCGGGCTGACCTTCGAGGACTGGGAGCGGGCCGGACGCCAGCTCTCCGGAATTGTGAACTCGTCCTCCTGGTGGCTGGGGGACTGGCTCGTATACGGCAAGGACCACTACACCGACCGCTATCAGCGCGGAATACGCGCGGCGGGCCTGCAGTACCAGACCCTGCGCAACTACGCGTGGGTGTCGCGGCGCTTCGACTTCAGCCGCCGGCGCTCGGCGCTGAGCTTCCAGCACCACGCGGAACTGGCGTCCCTGCCGATCGACGAGCAGGAGCTGTGGCTGGACCGCGCGGAGCAGTTGCAGTGGACGACCAAGCAGCTCCGCAACGCCATCCGCATGGCGCGGGAGAACGAGGTGCGGGACGGCTCGCAGACCACCGAGACGATGCGGCGCCTCGCGGTGCCCGGCAGCCGGCTCCAGTGGTGGCACAAGGCCGCCGAGCAGTCGGGCATCGACTTCGAGCAGTGGGTGCTCGCGACGCTCGACAACGCGGCGGAGCGCGCCCTGGAGGACGAGGAGCGGCAGGCGGCCGAGATCAGCGCCTGAACCACCCTACGGCGGCGGTCCACTGAACCGCCCCCGCGGCGGCGGTCCACGAGGAGCCCGCACCCCGGCCGGGGTGCGGGCTCCTCGTCGTCGGCGGGACCCGCGGCGCCGCGCGCCGGGGCACCGCCGCACGGGCACGCGGCGTGTCC
>NZ_BNBT01000168.1 GCF_014656095.1 Streptomyces longispororuber | reverse complement strand
GGCCCGAAACCGGCGGGCTCCGGCGGTGGGGGCGGCCCGAAGCCGGCGGGCTGCTCCGGGAGGTGCGGGGGCGGCCCGAAGCCGGCGGGGCCCGGATGGGCCGGAGGCGGCCCGAACCGGCCCTGCTGCGCGGGCTCCTGACCGGGCCCGGGCGTGGTGGGCGGCTGGGTCGTCATGGCGTCTCCAAGGAAGTCGGCGGCGGATCGGTGGCGGCGGATACGGAAGGGCAGCCGTCACCGCCCGACGGAGAGCATCCGCCCCTGGTCCTTGTCGCCTTCGAGCGGCGAGTCGGGGTCGATCCGCGTCGGCGTCACGAAGAAGCGCCCGCCGCTGTACAGCGTCTCCCCGGCGAACATGTACGTCTCCCACTCCCGGCCCGGCGTCGGGTGCCGCAGCAGCACCTCCGGCCGCCCGCCCGCGGCCGCGAACCGCACGGTCCGCCCGACTTTCCCGAGCTGCGCGCGGACGTACACCACGACGCCCGGCCGCTTCCCGGCCCCCACCTCGCGCACGGGGGTGAGCTGCCGCCCCTGCTTCCCCTTCCCGACGGCGGCGGCCCACCGGGCCCTGCCCGTGGCGAGGTCGAAGGCGACGACCTTGTTGCGCCCGAGGGCGGCGCCGTCCTCGGGCTCGGTCGCGAGGTAGAGGGTGTCCCCGTTGACGACACCCCCCGGGCAGTTCTGCACGCCTTCTCCGCTGTCCCCCGCCCCGGTGCACATCTCGAACGTGTGGGGCCCCCGGTCGAGCCGTGTCCAGGACCGCTGCTTCCCGTCGCCGTCCACGGCGACGACGGCCCACTTCTCGTACTCCTCGTTGTTCCGCACGGCGAGCACGAGGGGGTCGACGGAGTACACCTTGGCCACGTTCCAGCCGGCCTTGGTGCGGTACCGCCACGCGGTCCTGCCGGTGCGGGGGTCGACCCGCCGCACCTCGTCGTGCGCCTTCGGCGCTCCGGGCGCGCAGGTGTCGACGTACAGCAGCCGCTCGCCCCCGGCCACGTCCTCCAGGAGGCAGGGGCCGGTCCGGCGGTGCTCCTCGGTGAAGATCCGCTTGCCGTCGCTCAGGCGGAACCCGTGGACGACGTACTCCTGCGCGACGGCGAGGGTGCCGCCGGAGACGGCGAGGTGCACCGTGCTCGTCCGGTCGCCGACCCCGCGTTCGACGAGCCGGCGGTGCCACCCCTTGGCCCCGGTCCGCAGGTCGATCTGCTGGAGCCGGTCGCACGTGCGGGAGCCGCTGGTGTTCCCGTTGGTGTACGCGACGACGACCTTGCCGCCGTCGCCCGCGTTCACGGGCGTGTCGCACACCGGGGCGGGCAGCCGCAGGGACCAGGCCTGCTCGCCGTCCCGCACGCGGTAGGCGGTGACCGTGTCGTACAGGGCCTGCACCACGAACCCGTCCGCCGCCCAGAGGTCGTTCGACGAGGCGCCCCTGCCCGGCAGTTTCACGTCGTTCAGGTACAGCCGGCCCTTGGCCTCGCCCGGCTCGCGCCCGGCGTTGACGTCGACGTGGCGGGGCTTTCCGCCGCCGCCGTCGCCGTCGCCGTCGGCACCGGGCCGGTCCGTCCGCTCCCCCGAGCCGGACGGACCGGCCGGCGCCCCCGGCTCCCGGGCGACAGGCTCCCGGAAACCATCGGACCCCGCGCCGCCGTCCTCCTTCAGGACGGCGTACGCCCCCACCCCCGCGCCCACGGCCGCGAGCACGGCGGCCACGAGGATCCACACCACGGCTCCGGTCGCCGACCGCGCGGGTGCCGGAGGCACCGGCGGCCGGACGTACGGATTGCCGGGGACGGGCTCGTGAGGCCGCTGGGGTGGTGGTCCGGTCATGCCAAGAGTGTGGCCGAGCCCACCCGGTTATGGAGCTACTTTCTAGAAACTGACTCTAAATCGCCGGTGCGTTTTTCCCGGAGGGAACCAATCCGGTCCCCGCGCTGCTCTACGCTGGACGGCATGGTCGCGGACAAGCTGACAGTCGCGGACACGGTGCCGGAGGACGGACGCGGAGCCGCCCGCGCCGGTGCCGCGGGCGGGCCGGAGCCGCGCCGTGTCGCCTAAGCAGCAGCGCGGCGAGGCCACCGCCGACCTGCTCCTGGACACCGCCCTCGCGGTGTACGCGCGCGGCGGCGAGCGGGGCTTCACGGTCAACGCCGTCACCGCGGCCAGCGGCGTCAGCTTCGGCAGCCTGTACCACCACTTCGGCAGCTTCGACGGCCTGGCCGCCGCGCTCTACCTGCGCTGCGTGGACCAGCTCTGCGACCCGGTGGTGGCCGCCGTCACCCGCTCCCGCACGGCCCGCACGGGCATCCGCGCCCTGGTGCGGGCGTATCTGGACTTCACCCGCGACCACCGCGACGTGGCGCTCTTCCTGCACGGCTCGGCCTACTCCAGCTATCTCGCGGCCCACGCGAAGGAGGTCATGGCCGCCAAGGACGCCAAGTTCGCGCCGATCGGCGACTGGCTGCGCCCGCGCGTCGCGTCGGGCGAGGTCGCCGCACTGCCCCCGCACCTCATCGAGATCCTGGTCATGGGCCCGGTCGCGGAGACCGCCCACCGCTGGCTCTCCAGCACCTACGAGGTCGACCTCGACGAGGCGGCCAGGGTCCTCCCTGACCGCATCTGGCGGGCCCTGCGCTCGGACTGAGCGGCGGTCCGGGGCGGGGCCACGGACCGGCCCCGGCTCAGACGCGCACGCCCGGGGCGGCCCCGGCCGCCGCCCGCGCCGTCGCCGCGATCCGCTCCCGCAGCCGCTCGACGACCAGCCGCATGTTCGCGTACGCCACCGGGGTGTCCGGGTAGCGGCAGGCGAACTGGAGCCCCTCGTGGAGCCGGGTCACCCACGCGCACACCTGGTCGCCGTACGACACCCGGATCAGGCCGTACGCCTTCTGCTCCTGCCACTGCTCCGAGCCCGCGACGGCGCGCGCGTCGACGTACGAGACGATCGAGTACAGGTCGGGCGAGGTGGGCCGGAAGTCCGCGCCGAGCAGCGGCAGCACCCGGGCGACGGGCATCCGGGCCAGCGGCCGCGCCTCCCGCAGCGCGGCGCGGACCATGCGCAGGGCGTCGTCGAAGCCGCTCGCCCGCGCCACGGGCACCTCGATCGGTGCCCCGCCCACGTACCAGCCCATCGAGTCGGCCCACCGGGACCTGACCCGGGTGTGGAACGGCACGACGGTGCGGTACACCCGCAGCCCGCTGATCTCCCGGGTGATGAGGGCGACGGCCGCGAGGACGCCGACGAGGCTGCCGCCGTGGGGCCGGCAGTACGCCTCGAAGGCGGCGGCGTCCACGTCGTCCGCGACCATCTCGTGCAGCAGCTTCTGCGCGGGCAGGCGGGGTCGCGGCAACGGCACGACGGCGGAGTCCGCGACGGCGGAGTCCGCGGGGGAGGGGCCCGCGGGGGCGAGTCCGGGGAAGGCGGCCGGGGCGGCGGGGCCGAGCCCGAGGTCCACGGGGAATCCGGGCAGCCTGCCCCCGCACCGGCCGATGAACTCCCGCCAGCGCGCGACGACCGGGTGCGTGGGGTCGGCACGGTCGGCGTCCGTGCGCTCGCTCGCGCAGAAGTCGACGTAGCTGGCGACGGGCGCCACGGGCACGGTGCGGCCCTGCCGCGCCGCGGCGTACAGCTCGTGGATCTCGGCGGGGATGCGCTGGATCGAGTACGAGTCGACGTTGCTGTGGTCGAAGGCCATGCACAGGGTGGCGCCGTCGGCCCTGACGATCGCGGTGAAGATGAAGTTCGGCCAGGTCAGCGCGTCCGCGACGGTGTCGAAGCGATCCTGGAGGTAGCGGCTGAGCGCGGCCGTCTCGCGGAACCGCCCGACCTCTGTGCGGTACAGGTCCACGGACCCCGCGTCGAGGGTGAAGCGCCGCACCTCGTCGCCCCGCCAGCGGAAGCCGCTGCGCAGCGTCTCGTGGCGCCGCGTCCAGTCCCGCAGCGCGGTGTGCAGCGCGTCGAGGTCGACCGGCCCCGGCAGGTCGAAGACGGTGCCGAGCCAGCTCGGCACGTGCAGCCCGCCCTGGCGTACCCACCGGGCCGTGCGCAGGTGGGACTCCTGCACGTACGCGGGCGGCCGGGTGTCGTCCGGCAACGCGTGCGCGGCGCCGACCGCCGCGGGGTGCAGCGTCCACTCCACGAGCCGGCCCGGACGGAGCTCACATCGCTGAAGGTCGGTCATGCGCATGCAGTGACCAACGACCGGAGCGGCGAAAGGGCCCGCTCCGGCCGGCCCGGGGCCCAAGGTCCCCGGTGCGGGCCCGCTACGCCTCGTCCCCGTCGAGCAGTTGCCGTATCGTCCCGGCGGCCCGGACGGCGGCGTCGCCGCAGCAGTTGTTGAACAGCACGTGGACCCGTTCGGCGCGCCCGGCGAGCGCCCGTACCCGGGGCACCCACGCGGCGAGGTCGGCCTCGTCGTACGCGTACCGGAACCGGTCCTCCTTGCTGCCCGAGCCCCACGCGGTGCTGCGGCCGTGGAACCGTACGACGGCCAGCCGCGGGTCGGTGACGGGGGTGACGGGCGGCACGGACGAGGGGAGCGTCTGGTTCATGTCGACGGCGACGGCGGCCATCCGGTACCGCGCGAGCAGGGCGGTCGTGGCGCCGGCCCACTCCGCGTCCCACCACTGCGGGTGCCGGAACTCGACGGCGAGGTCCCACCCCCGCGTCCGCCGGGCGCACGCGTCGAGCACCGCCCGGGCATGGGCTCCGGGCCGGAACCACGGCGGGAACTGGAACAGCACCCGGCCGAGGCGCCCCTCCTGGCGCAGCGGGGCGATCCCCTCGGCGAACCGCGCCCACACCTCGTCGAGGACCTTGGGGTCGCGGTGGTCGGCGGGCAGCCCGTCCGGCATCACCGCCTGCCGGGTGGGGTGGCCGGTGAGCAGCGAGAACGCCTTCACGTCGAAGACGAACCCCTCGGGGGTCCGCTCCGCCCAGAGCCGGCTGTTCCGCGCGCTGGGCAGCGCGTAGTAGGAGGCGTCGACCTCCACCACCGGGAACCGTGAGGCGTAGTACCGCAGCCGCCCCTCGGCGTCCCGCCGCCCCGGCGGATACCACCCGCTGCCGACCAGCTCCCGGTCGGTCCAGGAGCACGTGCCCACGAGGATGTCACCCATGGGGTGCGGCTACCCGCGCACGCGGGGCGCCAACGTGTGGACACGGGCGCCGGGCGGGGGAGCCGGGCGGGGGCCGGACGAGGAGCCGGGCGACGGCCGGACGAGGAGCGGGGCGGGGAGCCGGACGGTCAGCGCGGGCCGGACGCCGCCCGGCCGGCGGCCTCCTGCGCGGCCCGGCGGTACTCGGCGTTGAGGCGCTGCGCCTCCTCGAGCTGGTCCTCGAGGATGACGATGCGGCAAGCGGCCTCGATCGGGGTCCCCCGGTCGACGAGCTCACGGGCGCGGGCGGCGATCCGGAGCTGGTAGCGGGAGTACCGCCGGTGTCCGCCCTCCGACCGGAGCGGAGTGATCAACCGGGCCTCACCGATGGCGCGGAGGAAACCAGGGGTGGTGCCGAGCATCTCGGCGGCCCGGCCCATGGTGTACGCGGGGTAGTCGTCGTCGTCCAGACGATCGCTGAGCGGAGTATCTGCTGCCATGTCACCTCGTAGTGCAACGCGTCGAGGGGCCCTGATGCCGTACGGCACCAGGGCCCCGAGGGAATTCAACACCATCTGTCGGCCCTTACGCGGTGCCGACCTTCTGTTTCCGCTACGCCGCCCGATCAGGACGGGACGGGTGCGGGGATCGCGGCTTCGTGACCGGGGACCACCATCCGTTCCGGGGTCTACGCGGTACCCGGGCCGATGTGCTCGGACCGGGCGATCCCGATGGCGTCTGCTTCTCCGTCCTTTCTCTGCCGACCGACTTGTCTTCGAACGGGTACTGCGGCACTGCTCGGTGCTGCTGCCGGCAGCCCCTGTACCTGCGGGCTGCCCAGTGCGGCTCCCAGTCCCGTCACCGTTATCCGTACACCGTGGCTTCGGAGCTCCGGAACCGCACTGACCTGCGTACTTCAGCTACTGCTACTCGGCAGTTCGTGTCTGCCGGGTCTTGCTGGACCGTGTCGACGAGAAAAACGTTAGCGCTGCCCCAGGCAAATGTCTACTCCGACAAAAGTAGATTTCGGCGCGGCCCGGCGGGAGGTTTCCCGTGGCGGTACGACGACGAGGGCCCTGCCGACGTGTGTCGGCAGGGCCCTCGTGGGATCGGTGGAGTCTGTGGGGTGCTCCCCGCTCGGGGGCGGGGTCGGGGGTGCTCCCCGGTCAGGACGTCACATCCCGGTGGAGGACACCCCCACGGCGGAGCTGCCCCCGAGGAGCGAGGACGCGGTCTGGAGCGGGGTGAGGGTGCTCGGCGGCGCGGTCTCGACGAGGTCGTGGCAGGTGAAGCCGAGGCGGGTCATGGCCCGGACGACCTCGCCGGCGGTGAAGTCGCGGCGGTCCTGCCGGGTGATGACCTGGCCCACCTGCTTGACCGGGTAGCGGCGGCGGCCGATGGTCACGGACTCGCCCGTGACGATCTCGGGCACGACGCCTTTCATCGAGGCCAGCACCCCGTCCTTGGTCAGCTCGAACGGATACCTGGCGATGACACAGCGCATGATGCCTCACAGACGAAGAAGAGGGGACCGGCCGCGCGCGGGCCGGATCAGCGGGTGGGGCCGACGGGCGGGAGCCCGCCGGGAGGGGGTTCAGCGGGCGAGGGCGATGACGTCCCGCAGCCGTATCCGGTCCGTGTAGGCGGGGCCGTCGCGGAGACCGGTGAGCAGGGCCAGGGTGACCACGCCCGTGCTCTGGTCGTCCCCGTCGCACAGGACGAGGTGGTCGACGCGGGCACCCGCCATCAGGGACAGGGCCACCTCGACGGTCATGTCGTCCCGCACCCGGGGGCCGGGCACGGGTACGCCGTCGGCCGCGGCCGGGGAGGACGGGCGTGGTACGGGGGGCCGTGTCGGGGCCGGTGTCATGGGTGCCTCCTGCCGGAAGGGGGGTGGTGGGGTGCTGAGCACGGAGGCCCTAGGCGGCGGCCGAGCCGTGGCCGGGGCGTCGCGGTGCCCTGCGGCGCGCGGCCTCGCCGACGGGGCGGCCCCGGCGCCCTCGCCGGCCCCGGGCCGCGGCGGACGTACCACCGGGGCGTTCCGCGACCGGCGCGGTGACGACGACCGGGACCCCGGAGGGGGCCTGCGCGCCGGTGATGCGGCTGAGCTCCGCCTCGCCCGACCGCACCGGGGTGACCTGGGGGACGATGCCCGCCGATGCCATCAGCCGGCTCATGCCGCGCCGCTGCTCGGGGGTCACCAGGGTGACGACACTGCCGGACTCGCCGGCGCGTGCCGTACGGCCGCCGCGGTGCAGGTAGTCCTTGTGGTCGCTGGGCGGGTCCACGTTGACGACCAGGTCGAGGTGGTCGACGTGGATGCCGCGCGCGGCGACGTTGGTCGCGACCAGCACCGTCACGTGGCCGCTCTTGAACTGGGCCAGGGTCCGGGTGCGCTGCGGCTGCGACTTGCCGCCGTGCAGGGCCGCGGCGCGCACACCGCTGCTCAGCAGGTGCCTGGTCAGCCGGTCCACGGCGTGCTTCGTGTCGAGGAACATGATCACGCGGCCGTCGCGGGCGGCGATCTCCGTGGTCGTCCGGTGCTTGTCCGCGCCGTGCACGTGCAGCACGTGGTGCTCCATCGTGGTGACCGCGCCCGCCGAGGGGTCGACGGAGTGGACGACCGGGTCCGTCAGGTACCGGCGGACCAGCAGGTCGACGTTGCGGTCCAGGGTGGCCGAGAAGAGCAGCCGCTGCCCGTCGGCGCGCACCTGGTCGAGCAGGCCGGTCACCTGGGGCAGGAACCCCAGGTCGGCCATGTGGTCGGCCTCGTCGAGGACCGTGACGGCGACGTCGCCCAGGTGGCAGGCGCCGCGGTCGATGAGGTCCTTGAGCCGCCCGGGGGTCGCGACGACCACCTCGGCGCCGGTGCGCAGCACACCTGCCTGGCGGGAGAGGGACATGCCGCCGACGACGGTGCCGAGCCGCAGGCCCACGGAGCGGGCGTACGGCGAGAGCGCGTCGGTGACCTGCTGGGCCAGCTCACGGGTGGGCACGAGGACGAGGGCGAGGGGCCGCTTCGGCTCGGCGCGCCGCCCCGCCGTCCGGGCCAGGACGGCGAGGCCGAAGGCGAGGGTCTTGCCGGAGCCGGTACGGCCCCGGCCGAGCACGTCGCGTCCGGCCAGGGAGTTGGGCAGGGTCGCCGCCTGGATGGGGAACGGCACGGTCACGCCCTCGTGGCGGAGCGCGGCCGCCAGCGGCGCGGGCAGGGCGAGCTCGGCGAACGCCTCGGCGGCGGGCAGCGCGGGCGTCAGCGTCCTCGGCGGGGCGAACTCCCCGGACACGGCCTGCCGGTCGTGGCGCGAGGACCGGCGCGGTCCTCCGGAGCGCTCACGGGTGCCGGAGTGACGGGACGCGCGGGCGGTACGGGCATGCTTCATGCGGAACCTTCCTTGTGGGGCGCGTACCAAGGAATTCCGCAGCGGAGGAGCGGCGCAGAGAATCTCGAGACGAGCCGGAAATGGTGCGGGGGCCGGGCCGAACCGCTGCCTGTCGCACGCCCGGAAACGCAGCGAGCCGGGGCCCGCACCCCAGAGGTGCGGGCCCCAGCTCGAAAGTGTGCGTCAGTGCGACGTCGTCAGGCCGGAATGATGTTCTCGGCCGTCGGGCCCTTCTGGCCCTGCGCGATGTCGAACGACACCTTCTGGCCCTCCAGGAGCTCGCGGAAGCCCTGGGTGGCGATGTTCGAGTAGTGGGCGAAGACGTCGGCGCCGCCGCCGTCCTGCTCGATGAAGCCGAAGCCCTTTTCCGCGTTGAACCACTTCACGGTGCCAGTAGCCATGTCATTTCTCCTTCGGGAGGCGGTGTCGGGAATTCGCCGTGTGCGAATTCCAGGTCGCCGTCGTGATTACCCCGATGGAAACGAATCCTTTGGCAACCACACCTGCAACTGACAACGACACTAGCACGCTGCAATCGGCCGTGCGGGATCAATAATCGAGGCCGGGTCGCCGTCCCGGGGAATACTCGCCGAGCCCCGCCGCAATATCTGACGTCGCGGACACAGATATTGCTCTTCGGGCCGCGTGACCTTTCTGTCGTCCGCCTCCGCCGCGCGCCCCTGACCTCCCGGGACGGCGGAACACCGCCCGCACCGCCCGCGGCGGCCGGCCTCGGCCGCGGACCCGTCGGAGGCGACAAGGCCCACATCACCCGGGAGGAGCACCCAGGCGCCCACCACGGACCGGCGGACCCGCTCAGTGCCTCGGGAACATGACCTCGCCGACCGCGTCGGTGAACGGCGCGGCCGTATTGGCCGACGGGCATGCCCGCCCCAACGGCAGCGGCCGGAAACGGGGCACTGGACCGCCGAAAGTGAGATCTAAGGGGGAAAAGCGAGGCCCGGGGTCAACGCCGAAGTGCGACCATCCGTTCGGTGGACGCCGAAACACGTGGAACTGCCACCGCTGTTCATGTCCGGCAGATCGAGAAACGCGCCATGAAGTGGATCGGGGCCAGCGGTATGTGCGCATCGGTAACGGGAAAAGGCGTGGGTCGTGGCGACGCGTAGCGGCGTCCTCTTCGCCCGCTCAGCCCCGGTCGCCGCCGCCGACGACCGGCTCCTCGCGGCGGCCCCGTGGGCGTACGGGGGCTTCGCGTGCGACGACGCGCGCTGCGCCGGCGGGCCTGCGAGGCGTACCGTCGGCCTCGCACCCGCCCCGGTTGGGAGGCGGTGGGCGCCCTGCCGGAGTCCGGGAGCCGCGTGGCCGGGTACGCAACGCGGGGACCAACAGGTCCTCGGCCCAGCTCAGACGCGGACACACCGCCCCCGTCCACACCTGTTCACACAGGCGAGGGGTATCGGGGCGGACGGCTGAATAAGATATGCACTCATGTCGAACCCTGATGAGCTGCTCGTCGCCATCGCAGCCGAGGTGGAGTCCCAGCGAAGCAATCAGATGTCACTGACCGTGGTCGTCGGCGGCGCTGTCATCACCGGCCGACTCGCACCCGAGGCCGTGTGGCGGGAACGGGTGGCGGAGGTCCTCAAGGACTCGGACCGGCTCGGCCCGTTCGCCGACGTCTTCGCCGGCGGCCCCCGAGAACCCCGCCCCGCCCACGACGAGCCCCCCACCCACCTCCACTTCCACCTCGCCCGCATCCTCCAGGGCAGCCTCGGCATCCCCGAGACGGGCGGCATGTACCGAGTAGCCCTCAAGGACATCAACGCCTGGACAGTGGGCGACCTCAGGTACATCGACCAGTAGGCCCTGATCGCGCCCTACGGCGCGGTCGGCGCGACGCCGAGCGTCCGACGACAGAGCCGCGGCGGTGGTGCGAGGCCGCTCCTCACCCCACCGCCGCGGCCCGCCCATGCCGCCGTTCCCCTCGGAGGCATGGGGCAAGGTGGCGCGCGGTGGCAACGCCCGGCGTCGCTGGGCACGTTGCGGCGCCCCTGCCCCGCCTGCACCTGATTCGGCTGGAGCGAACGCTCTATCCACCGCCTCGTTGTTGCTGCCCCCGGGCGCCAACGGGCCGCAGGTGTCTGGCACGCGCCGAGTGGCCGTCGCGGACAGCAAAAAGGCCCGGGTCTATGACCTGGGCCTTCGTCGTGGAGCGGGTGACGAGAATCGAACTCGCGCTCTCAGCTTGGGAAGCTGATGTTCTACCATTAAACTACACCCGCGTGGTACGCCGGTTGAACCGGTTTCGTACTGTCGCACACTCTACCTCATCCCAGCCCCCGGGTTTCCTCGCCCCGGGGGCCGGCTGCGCTGCGTGGGCCCTGCGTGACTGCGGGCGAAGGGAGTTGGGGCGTACGGTAGGGGCCGCCCGGAGCCTCGATCGGTCGCAGGCGGGGCGGGGTCGGGGCGCCGTCCGCCCCAGGGTCGCGTGCGGATCAGGGCGGTCTGTGTGGAGGGCGTGAGGGGGTTCGGGGGGTGCGGAGTGCCGCCTGGAGTGCCGTCCCTTTCATCCCGTAATGTGGCTTTCGTCGTCCGCCAGTTACGGGTTTGGGGAAGGGACTCAAGGAGTTGATGGAGCGCACCGTCGTCCGTTGTGCCGAGGGGCACGTGTTCAGCACCGCTTCGTTCCCGATGCAGCAGGCCGACCGGCTCGGACCCGGCCGGCTCATCCGTTGTCCCCGGTGCGCGCGGCTCCGCCACGCGGTGCCGGTGGAGTTCGAGAAGCGCTAGGGAGCGCCGCGGAGCACCAGCACGGCGAAAGAGCGCGCGGGCGGCGCATTGCGCAAATTGCGGCCTTCCCGCGCGCTCTGCGTATCCTCGGTGCGTGCTTCTCTCTGACAAGGACATCCGGGCCGAGATCGACTCCGGGCGGGTGCGGATCGATCCCTACGACGAATCCATGGTCCAGCCGTCGAGCATCGACGTGCGCCTCGACCGTTACTTCCGGGTGTTCGAGAACCACCGGTACCCGCACATCGACCCGTCCGTCGAGCAGGCCGACCTGACGCGCCTGGTCGAGCCCGAGGGGGACGAGCCGTTCATCCTGCACCCCGGGGAGTTCGTGCTCGCGTCGACGTACGAGGTCATCACGCTCCCCGACGACCTCGCGAGCCGTCTGGAGGGCAAGTCCAGCCTGGGGCGCCTCGGGCTCGTGACGCATTCCACCGCCGGGTTCATCGACCCCGGCTTCTCGGGGCACGTGACCCTCGAGCTGTCGAACCTCGCCACGCTGCCGATCAAGCTCTGGCCGGGCATGAAGATCGGGCAGCTCTGCATGTTCCGGCTGACCTCGCCCGCCGAGTCCCCGTACGGGTCCGAGCGGTACGGGTCGCGCTACCAGGGGCAGCGCGGGCCCACCGCCTCCCGCTCCTTCCTCAACTTCCATCGGACCCAGGTGTGACACCCCCCATGAGTGACATGAGCGACATGAGTGACCAGAGCGGCGTGCGCGAGAACCTCACGTACGAGAAGTTCGGCGGCGCGATCCGTGACCTCGCCCAGGCCGTCGCCGACGACGGGTACGAGCCCGACGTCGTGCTGAGCATCGCCCGCGGCGGCGTGTTCGTCGCCGGCGGTCTCGCGTACGCCCTGGACTGCAAGAACATCCACCTGGTGAACGTGGAGTTCTACACGGGCGTGGGCACCACCCTGGAGATGCCGGTCATGCTGGCGCCCGTGCCCAACGCCATCGACTTCACCGACAAGAAGGTGCTGATCGCCGACGACGTCGCCGACACCGGCAAGACGCTGAAGCTGGTGCACGACTTCTGCCTCGACCACGTCGCCGAGGTGCGGTCCGCGGTCATCTATGAGAAGTCCCACTCGCTCGTGAAGTGCGAGTACGTGTGGAAGCGCACCGACGAGTGGATCAACTTCCCGTGGAGCGTGGAACCGCCCGTGGTGAAGCGCGCCGGGCAGGTCCTCGACGCGTAAGACGTACGCGTAAGACAGTCGTCGTGGGCGGGGCCCCGCCCGCCGTGCCGGGCCCCGCGACGAGCGGGCACTCACCGACGCCACCCGTGCTCGGTGAGTGTCCGCTCGTTCCGCAGGTAGCCGTACAGACCCGCCGCCGGGTACTCGATGATGTCCTCGGGCAGGTCGTGCACGGAAAACCAGGCGAGGGCGAGGCACTTCGCGGGCTCGCGGTTCTCGGGCTCGCCCTGCCACGCGGTGGCCTCGAAGAAGAGGCCGATGCGCTCGATGTCGGCACTCTGCTTGTGGTGGACGACGTGGACGAGCCGCAGATGCTCGGGGTCGACGTCGACCCCGGTCTCCTCACGCAGCTCCCGAGCGGCACCCGTGCGCACGGTCTCCCCCCGGTCGAGCTTTCCGCTGGGCGCGTGCCACCGGCCGTAGCCGTAAGGGCCGCCGCGCTGGGACAGCAGGACCTTGTCGCCGTTCCGGAGGATGACGTGGGTGTCGATCACGGGCACTGCGGGCTCTGTGGTCATGGAGTCACCGGGTGGTCGTCGGGTCTGGTGGGACCCAAGACGCTACCGGCGGGTGGGGGTGTCGCGTCGGCGATCCGGGTGGCGACGTTCGTTGGGGTGGTTCCGTCGGTGTCGAGGACGAGCACGTGTACGCCGCGTGACCCGAGGGTGCAGGCGGCCTCGGCGTAGAGGGCGACCTCGCGTGCGGGAGCGGCGGGGTCGAGGTGGAAGCGGTGGCGGGCGCCGCGGACGGTGAGACGGGCGGCGATCATGGCCGGGTCGGCGGTGAGGATGACGGCCAGGTCGGGCAGCAGGATGTCGGCGTTCAGTGCGAGCAGATAGGGCTCGGGGACGCCGTCGAGGCGCTGCAGGACGAGCGTCGAGGCGAGGTAGCGGTCGCAGAGGACGGTGTCACCGGCGTCGATGTGCGGCTGTATCTCGGTCTCGATGTGCTCGTGACGGTTGGCCGCGACGAGGCAGGCGAGCGCGCGCCCGTGCAGGCTGTCGGCGTGAGCGCGGGTGAACTGCCCGAGGGCGCTGGTCGAGGGCTCGGCCGTGGTGTGGACGCGGTGGCCGCGTCCGCGTAGGAGGTGGCCGAGCGCGGTGAGGACGGTCGACTTGCCCACCGCCCCGGGCCCGTCGAGGGTGATGAAGGTTCCACGGGTGCCGGTCACGCCGTGGTTCCCCTGGCGCGGGTGCGGTGGTGCTGCTCGCGGGTGACGGCGGCGAGGGTGTCGCGCAGGACGGGCAGAGGCGTGCCACCGAACTGGATGTCGACGCTGAAGTTGAACTCGTCGCGCTGCCTCATGGACTCGTCGGCGCCGTTGGCGGTCAGGTCGACGTCGGCGTACGCGAGCAGGGCCTCGGGCTTGTGCCCGGCGTCGGTGAGGGCCTTCCAGACGGGAGTGCCCGGGTACGGGCGGAACTCGAACGCCGAGGCGCGGAAGACGCCCGGCAGCCGGTCGGAGAGCGCCCACAGCCTGTGGAGGTGGCGCACGGTCGCGTCGAGGTCCTCCCGGCTCTCGGCGGGGTGACCGAAGATGAAGTAGCCCTTGACGTTGATGCCGCGGGCGAGCAAGCGCTCCGTCGCCCTCTCGGTCATGGCGGCGGTGATGCGCTTGTCCATGCGGGCGAGGACGGTGTCGCTGCCTGATTCGATCCCGAGGGCGACCTCGCGCAGCCCGTTCGAGGCGAGGCTGTCCAGCAGTGCGTCGTCGGCCTTGTCGATGATGTTGATGCGGCCGGTTGCGTCCCAGACGAACCGTTCGCCGACGTGGTGGCGGGCGAACGCGTCCATCTGCGGGCGGATGATGCGCTCGGCCCCGAGGAACAGGTCATCGACGACGCGGAAGGCGGTGGCGCCGTAACGGGTGTGCGCCTGGTCGATTTCGGCGACGATGTTGTCGGGCGTGCGCGTGCGGATGGTGATGTCAGGGTTCGCGGTTACGGCAGCTCCGCAGAAGTCGCAGTTGTACGGGCATCCGCGGCTGCACACCATGTTGCATTCGGTGCGGCCGTCGTCGGCGAGGTAGGGATCCTGCGGCAGGAAGACCCGGTCCAGGCGTAGCTCGTCGACGGGTGGTGAGGTCCATCGGTGTCCGGTGTCGTCGCGGCGCGGGATGCCGACCGCGGTCGTGCCCAGCAGCGGATCGCGCCACAAGACCCCCGGCAGCTCGGCGCGGCGGGTGTGGTCGTCGAGCAGGGCGGCGACGCGGGTCTCCCCCTCACCGATGATCAGGGCGCACAGGCGGTCCATGCGCGGGTCGGCGAGGACACGCTCGGGCATGGCGCGCGCGTGGTGCCCACCGACCATGAGCCGGATGCCGGGGTCGAGTGCGGCGGCGATCCGCGCGGACATCTCGTAGGTGGGGGCGAGCAGGTTCATGCCCGCCCACCGGGGCCGGGCCTCGTCGACGATACGGGCTGTCTCGTCGACGCCGAGCCCGTGGGCCTCGGCGTCGAGCAGCCCGACGTTGAACCCGCCGACGTCCCGCGCGTAGGTGGCTATGTAGGCCATGCCGAGAACCGGAAGCGTGTAGTCGTTGGTGCGGGGACGCCGGGCGTAGTCGCGCAGCGGCGCGTTGACGAAGAGCGCGTCGAGTAATCGTGTCGGGTCGGCCCCACGCATGAGGTCAGGCGTGGCGCGGGTTTCCTCCGTGTTCGGTAGGGCGGGCATGGGTCCCCCAGGTGAGTGTCAGCAGGGTCAGAGTGTGGAGCGTGGTGCGGTCGGGTGCCCAGCGGCGCCACAAGGCCGCGAACTCCGCTTCAGAAACGGGCAGTTCGAGGTCAGGGGCGGCCTTCCGTGCCCACGTGCGCACGGCGAGGTCACTGTGCGGGTAGACGGCGTGGTCACCGGTGTGATCGGCTGCCGCTGCGGCTGCCGTCCACGGGCCGACGCGGCGAACGGACACGAGCTCTTTGACGAGGCTGTCGGCGTCGAGCGTCCGCCAGTACCGGCCACGCTCGAGGTAGGCCCGGGCGGCGTGGCGTAGTGCGTCACGGTTGAACGCCGCCCCGACGGCGGCGAACTGGGTGTCGCTCAAGGTGAGTACGGCCTCCGGACTCGGCATCACAGCGAGCGGGCCGACGACCGTGTCGACAGCGCGCCCGTACGCGGCGCAGAACGCGCGGTACACCTTGCGCGCCTGTCCCGCGCGGACGACCTGGCGGAGGAGGGCGGTCGCGATGGCATCCCACAGTGACGGATTGGTGAGGCGCTGCACAGTGCCGAGGCAAGCCAACTTGGTGACCAGCGCCTGTACGTCCCTGTGTGACGGCAAGGTGTCCGGCGAGGTGCGGGCGACCGGAGGAGCTTCGGTGCTGCCGGTTCCCGTGGGGCACAGCGTGAGGCCGGTGGCGTTCCAGTGCGCCGACCAGATGGTGCCCGCGTACTCGACGACGCGCACCGCAGTGCCGTCGTCGGACACGTGCCACGAGGGGTGCTCGGTGATGATCGTGGTGCTCATGTTCAGTCCAAGGGGCGAGGGCGGCCGTAGTTACGGGCGTGTCGGAGGAGAGGACCGCCTCATCCTCGTGCGCCGGTCGGCGCCCCGGGCGCGAACCGGGAAAGCACCACGCACCGCACGGCTCATTCGAGCCGGTCCCCGCTGCCGCATCCCGTTCGTCGGCGTGCAGCGTGCAGCGTGCCGGTTCCGTCCCCGAGCGGGGTTGCCGACTGCTGGGGTGGCGGCATCGCGCAGTTGCTTGATACGGGCAACAGCAAGCCCCCCGCCTGGAGGGGCGAGGGGCGGCGGCGCAGGTCGACGACGCTCAAGGTCGGCACGGCTTGCTCGAACACCACGCGGGTGTAACAAGGAGGACGGCCGTGGGCTGTACCTGCGGGGCCCTGAGCCCGGCAGGGGCCCGTCAGACCCCGGCCGGCAGTGGCCGGGTGGTGCTCGCCTTGCGCCACAGGAGGCGGGCGCCGAGCAGCGGGAGCAGGATGTTCAGGCCCAGGAGCAGCAGGAGTTCCGTCGGGCCGAGGCGGCCCGCGCCGGCGAGGCCGGCGAGGAGGAGCAGGAGCGGGAGCGCCAGGGTCAGCGCGCCGCCCTTGAGCTTCTGGCGCGGGGTCCAGCGGGGGGAGGTGGAGAGCAGGTAGAGGCCGGCCCCGGCGGCGAGGACCAGGGCGAGCGGGCCGCCGATGAGGGTCGCCGGGCCCACGCAGGCCAGGACGAGGATCGTCAGGCGGGTGCGGAAGCGGTCCGGCTCGGGGGCCGGGGGCACCGCCGGGGCCTCGGCGAGGGCCGCCGCCGCGATCGCCGCCGGCTCGCCGAGCTGGGCCAGGACCGCGCGCACCGCCGCCTCGTCCCGGGTGTCCGCGTCGGCGAGGCTGACCTCTATGTGCTCGCGCAGGTCGGCGAGGAGTTCCCCGCGTCGGGCCGGGTCGAGGGGCGCGGCGGCCCGCTCCACGTCGGTCAGGTAGGCAAGGACGAGGGCGTGGTCAGGTGCCTTCAAGGAGGTTCTCCGTGTCGTACGAGGGGCCGGGCGCCGGTGCCAGGAAGTGGTCGACCGCGTCCCGGAACAGGGGCCAGCTCGCGGTGAAGTCCGCGAGCGCCGCGCGGCCCCCGGGGGTGAGCGTGTAGTAGCGGCGCGGCGGGCCGCCGGGGGACTCGCGCAGCTCCGTGTCCACGAGGTGGTCGCGGCGCAGCCGGGACAGGAGCGGGTAGATCGTGCCCTGGCTCGTCGTCATGACGGCCACCGCCGACAGCTCCTCCACCAGCTCGACCCCGTACCGCGGGCCGTCCCGCAGCAGCGCCAGCACGCAGTACTCCAGTACGCCCTTGCGGAGCTGGCTCGCGGCCTTCGTCAGCGGGTCCGCCATCTCCTCCGCCCTCCCCACCCGTGCCGTACCTTGTCATGCATGGAACATGGTTATGCAAGGTACCTTCCCTGACGGCGTGCGAGCAAGAAGAAGCCCCGGTGAGGGGTTCCTCGCCGGGGCCTCGTCGCCGTGCGCGGGGGCGGCCTCGTGCCGGGCGCCGCCGCGCGGCGGCGTCAGAACGTACCGAGCTTGATGATCGACAGGATCGCCAGGAGCTGGATCGCCGCGGCGCCGAGCGCGCGCGGCCAGGGCAGGTCGTGCGACTTGCTCACCATCAGCGTGAGCAGCGCGCCCGCCGCGAGCCAGGTGGCCCAGCCGAGGAGCTGGACGAAGCTGTTGCCGCCGCCGAGGAACAGGGCGACGATGACGCGCGGCGCGTCCGTGAGGGCCATGATCAGCATGGACAGGCCGACCGTCGGCTGCCAGGCGCCGTCGCCGTTGAACTGCCGGGCGAGGCTGTGCGTGACGACGCCGAGGATGAAGGCGCTGATCGTGATCGCGACGCCGGTGGTGAGGACGTACGGGACCGCCGTGGACAGCGTGGCGTCCAGGACGTCCTCGCGGGCCTCGTCGAAACCGAAGACGGCGAGCAGGCCGTAGAGGAACGTGACGACGACGGCCGGGCCCCACATCGCGTAGTCCCGCATCTGCAGGAAGGTCGGCACCGGGCGGAGCACTATGCCGCGCAGCAGGTCCTTCCAGTGCAGCTTCGGGCCGATGGGGCCGGGCGGCGCCTGGCCCGCGCGGTAGGTGTCCCCGTCGTTGTACGGGTCCTCGCCGAGGGAGAACGCCTGGGTGTGGCCGGGGTTGTTGGCGGCGTACGGGTCGGGGGCGCCGCCGTGGCCGCCGGGCCCGCCCGGGCCGCCGCCGAAGTACTCGGGCTCGTCGCGGCCGCCGGGCGGCTGGGGCCACTGCTGGGCGCCGCCGTGGTGCGGCCCGCCGCCGTGCC
>NZ_BNBT01000167.1 GCF_014656095.1 Streptomyces longispororuber | reverse complement strand
GCCCGCGCGCTGCCGCTGTGGTGGCTGCCGTCGGGCGCGGTCCAGCGCGCCGGGACCTCGTACAACGGGACGACCCCGACCGCGGGGACCGCCGGGGGCGCGTCCGCGGTGAGCGTCGCCGTCACCCGGTGCCGGGTGGCGTGCGCGGCCCGTGCCGCCTCCTCCGCCCGCTCGTGCACGGCCGCCCCGGCGGTGACTCCGGCCGCCGGGGCGCCCACGAACAGGACGACACCCGTCACGAGCACCGTCCACGCCTCGATCACGTCCGAGCGGCGGCGCAGCGGTCCCCGCCGCCAGCGCCAGCACAGAACCCGAGAGCGCATCGCGTCGACCTCCGCACCCCACAGAGGGTCACGCCTTCGAGACTAGCGGGACCGACCGGCTTGGGAACCACCCGCTCGCCGGGGCCGCGCACGGTGGCGACCGGGGCGGGCAGGGCCGTGTCCGCGTGAACGGGGTTCCCGGGGCCCTTGGGGCCAAGGAGGCGGACGACCGGAGTGGGGGTGCGGCGGAGGGCGTGTCCCGGACACAGGGGCCACTCGGCCCCCGCGCACAGGCCTGTTCGGCACTCGCGCGGACGCCGCCGCGCTGTCAGCGTCGTGCGGGGGCCCCGGGAACGCTCCGAGCACGACCGTCCGAGCACGACCTCCGAGCACGACCTCCGAGTACGACTCCGCGTACGACCGTTGGAGTACGACCTTCGGAGCGCGACCTCGGAGCGGGACCTGGAGCGCGACCGTCCGCGTGCGACCGTCCGAGCGGTGTGCCGGGCCCTCGCCGGGAGTTCGCGAGGGAGCTCGCGACGGGACGAGAGGGGCGATGGCCCGTGGAGCACGCGTTGATCGTGGGTGTCGACGGCTCCGAGCCGAGCCTGCGGGCGCTGGACTGGGCGGTCGACGAGGCCGACCGCCGGGCGCTGCCGCTGCGCGTCGTGCACGCGTCGAGCTGGGAGTGGTACGAGGGGCACGAGCCCTCCTTCGGCATCAACCGGGCCCTGGTGCGGGCGGAGGCCGACCGCGTGCTCGCGGACGCGGCCGAGCGCGCCCACAGCCGCAGCTCCTCCGTCGAGGTCACGAGCCAGGTGCTCGACGAGGACCCGGCCGCCGCGCTGATCCGCGAGAGCCGTACGGCGGGCGCGGTGCTCGTCGGCAGCCGGGGCCGCGGCCGGCTCGCGGGGCTGCTCCTCGGCTCGGTGAGCCTGTCCGTGGCCGCGCACGCGCGGTGCCCGGTGATCGTGGTGCGCGGCGAGGAGCGGAATCTGGACGGACGCCACCGCCGGGTCGCCGTCGGCATCGACGGGGCCGCGGACGCGGACGCCGTACTGGACTTCGCCCTGCGCGGCGCCCAGCGGCGCGGTGCCGCCGTCGACCTGGTGCACGCCTGGCGCTGCCCCGCCCACGAGGCGCCGGACCGGCCGCGGGCCACCGACGCCGCGGACCCCCACCAGCAGCGGGCGGAAGCGCGGGTGCGGGGCGTCCTGGACGCCGTGCCACCTCCCGGCGCGGCCGTGGCCGTGCGCCGCAGGGTCGTCGAGGGCGACGCCCGCGCCGCGCTCCTGGACGCCGCCGCCACCGCGGACCTCCTCGTGGTCGGCGCCCGGCGCCGCACGAGCCACGTGGGCATGCAGCTCGGCCCGGTGAACCACGCGGTCCTGCACCACGCCGCGTGCCCGGTGGCGGTGGTGCCGCACCGCTGAGGGGCGGGCCGTCGCGAGGCGGGCCGCCGTAGGAGGGCATGCGGCGTTCGGGCACCCCCAGCCGGTCCACCGCAACCGGTCCACGTCAACCGGTCCACCGCAACCGGTCCACGCCAGCCGGTGCACCCCCGACCGGTCCACCCCCGACCGGTCCACGCCAGCCGGTCCACCCCCAACCGGTCCACCCCCAAGTGGGGCACACCCCCCGCGCGGGGCAAGTCCTCCCGTGCGGGTGTCCCGCCCGGTTGGAACCGCGCGTGCCGTGGAACCCGGCCACCCCGCGGGTTTCCCGGAGTGCACAGCGCCGACAGAATGGAGTCCTTCCATGGCCAAGGACCAGCTCTCCGCCCTGGACGCCCACTGGCGTGCCGCGAACTACCTGGCGGCGGGCCAGATCTACCTCCTGGCCAACCCGCTGCTCACCGAGCCGCTCCGGCCCGAGCACATCAAGCCCCGCCTCCTCGGCCACTGGGGCACCTCGCCCGGCCTGAACCTCGTCCACACCCACCTCAACCGGATCGTGCGGGAACACGACCGCGACGTCATGTGCGTGTGGGGCCCGGGTCACGGCGGGCCCGCGGTGCTCGCCAACTCCTGGCTGGAGGGCAGCTACACGGAGACGTACCCCGACGTCACCCGGGACGCCGCGGGCATGGCGCGGCTGTTCCGGCAGTTCTCCTTCCCCGGCGGGGTGCCCAGCCACGTCGCGCCCGAGACGCCCGGCTCCATCCACGAGGGCGGCGAGCTCGGGTACTCCCTCGCACACGCCTACGGTGCCGCCTTCGACAACCCGGACCTGCTCGTGGCCTGCGTCATCGGCGACGGCGAGGCCGAGACGGGACCGCTCGCCACGTCCTGGCACTCGGGGAAGTTCCTCGACCCGGTGCACGACGGCGCGGTCCTGCCGATCCTGCACCTCAACGGCTACAAGATCGCCAACCCGACGGTCCTGGCCCGGCTGCCCCAGGAGGAACTCGACTCGCTGCTGCGCGGCTACGGCTACGACCCGCTGCACGTGAGCGGCGACGACCCGCGCGCCGTCCACCACGACCTGGCCAAGGCCCTCGACCGGGCCGTCGACCGCATCACCCGCGTCCAGCGCGAGGCCCGTACCACCGGCGGCCGCGGCCGCCGCCCGGCGTGGCCGGTGATCGTGCTGCGTACGCCCAAGGGCTGGACCGGGCCCGCCGAGGTCGACGGGCTGCCCGTGGAGGGCACCTGGCGCTCCCACCAGGTGCCGCTGCCCGAGGTCCGCGAGAACCCCGCCCACCTGCGGCAGTTGGAGGCCTGGCTGCGCTCCTACCGGCCCGAGGAGCTCTTCGACGCGGACGGCCGCCCCACCCCGGAGGTCCTCGCCTGCGTCCCCGAGGGCGAGCGGCGCCTCGGCGCGAGCCCGCACACCAACGGCGGCCGGCTCACCCGCGGCCTCCCGCTGCGGCCCCTGGAGGACTTCGCCGTCGCCGTGGACAAGCCCGGTACGGCCCTGCACGAGCCCACCCGGGTGCTCGGCGGGATGCTGGCCAAGGTCCTCGCCGACACCGCCGACCGCCGCGACTTCCGCGTCGTCGGGCCCGACGAGACCGAGTCCAACCGCCTCGGCGCGCTGTTCACCGCCAGCGGCAAGGCGTGGCAGGAGGCGATCCTGCCCACCGACGAGCACCTGGCCCCCGACGGCCGGGTCATGGAGGTCCTCTCCGAGCACCTCTGCCAGGGCTGGCTGGAGGGGTACCTCCTCACCGGCCGGCACGGCCTGTTCTCCTGCTACGAGGCGTTCGTCCACATCGTCGACTCGATGGTCAACCAGCACATCAAGTGGCTCAAGGCCTCGCGGGAGCTGGCCTGGCGCGCCCCCATCCCCTCCCTCACCTACCTGCTGACCTCGCACGTGTGGCGCCAGGACCACAACGGCTTCTCGCACCAGGACCCCGGCTTCGTCGACCACGTCCTCAACAAGAGCCCCGAGGTCGTCCGCGTCTATCTGCCCCCGGACGCCAACACGCTCCTGTCCGTCGCCGAACACGCCCTCCTCAGCCGCGACCACGTCAACGTGATCGTCGCGGGCAAGCAGCCCTGCTTCGACTGGCTGACCCTGGACGCGGCCCGCGCCCACTGCGCGCGCGGCGCCGGGGTGTGGGAGTGGGCGGGCACCGACGACGGCCTGCGCGACCCGGACGTGGTCCTCGCCTGCGCGGGCGACGTGCCCACGCAGGAGGTCCTCGCCGCCGCGGCCCTGCTGCGCGAACACCTGCCGGAGCTGGCCGTCCGCGTCGTGAACGTCGTCGACATCGCCCGCCTCATGCCGCGCGAGGAACACCCGCACGGCATGGCCGACTTCGAGTACGACGCGCTCTTCACCCGCGACAAGCCGGTCGTCTTCGCCTACCACGGCTACCCGTGGCTCATCCACCGGCTCGCCTACCGCCGCGCGGGCCACGCCCACCTGCACGTCCGCGGCTACAAGGAGGCCGGTACCACCACCACGCCCTTCGACATGGTCGTCCGCAACGACCTGGACCGCTACCGGCTCGTCATGGACGTCGTCGACCGCGTCCCCGGCCTGGCCGTGCGCGCCACGGGCCTGCGCCAGCTCATGGCCGACGCCCGCACCCGCCACCACGCCTGGATCCGCGAGCACGGCACCGACCTGCCGGAGGTCGCGGACTGGTCATGGCCCTCCTGACCGACCGGTTCCCGGGACGACGGCCGCCGCCCGGGGCCGGTGCCGACCCCACCCGAACCGACAACCCACCCGCTGGGGCACGTCATGAAACGCAACCACACCCTCTCCCCGTCAGGAATCCGCCTGCGCGCCGTCCCGTCGGCCGTCCCGCGCGTGGTCACCGTGGGCGTCGACGGCTCCCGCGCCAGCATGGACGCCGCGGACTGGGCGGCCCGCGAGGCCCTGCGCCACGACGTCCCGCTGCGCCTGGTGAACGCCGGGGCGCCACCGCCCGCGTCCCCCGCGCGCGGGCACCGCCTGCCCGGACCGGACGCCGACCGGGCCCGCGGCGTCCTGGACCGCGCCGCGATCGCCCTGGCGTACGTCCATCCCGCCCTGGAGATCCACGCCCAGCAGCCGCGCGGGCCCGTGGTCCCCGCGCTCCTCGCCGCGAGCGCGGAGGCCGAGGCCCTGGTGCTCGGCTCGTCGGGGCCCGTGGTCACCGCCGGATTCACCGGTTTCCTGGCCGGCTCCGTCGCCACGTCCGTCGCCGCCCGCGCCGAGCGGCCGGTGGTGCTCGTACGGGCGGGGGAGCGGCCCGAGGACGCACACGTCCCCGACGCCACCGGGGCACCCTCGCGGACCACGCCGCACCGGCCGGTCGTCCTCTGCCTCGACGTCCGCGACCCGGGCGAGCGGCTGGTCGAGTACGCCTTCACGGCCGCCACCGCCCGCGGCGCGCCCCTGCGCGTGCTGTACGCCTGGTCGACGCCGCGCTCCGCCCGCTCCCCGGCCGCCACCGACCTGGCCGACCACCTCGCCCGCGAGCGGGCCGCCCGGGCCGAGCTCCTCGGCGTACTCGAACCGTGGCGGCGCGCCTTCCCCCGCACCGAGGTGGTGGCCCGGACGGTCTTCGGGCGCCCGGGGCCGCACCTGCCGAAGGCGGCCGCCGACGCCTCGCTCCTGGTCGTCGGGCGCCGCACCACGGCCGGACCGCGCCTGGGCCGCACGGCGCACGCCGCGATCCACCACGTGGTCCGCCCCGTGGCGGTGGTCCCGTACGCGTGACCCCGGCGTCAGCCGTGGCGCGCGCCGCCCGGGCCACGATGAGTTCCGGGACGGGCGACGGTCCTACTGACAGCGGGGCGACGCACCGCGCGCCGCCGTCACGGACGACAGGAGACCGCCATGCCCACGATCACGCCCAGCCTCTGGTTCGACAACCAGGCCCTGGAGGCCGCCGAGTTCTACGTCTCGGTGTTCCCCGACTCCAAGGTCACCAACGTGTCGTACTACGGCGAAGCGGGGCCGCGCCCGGCCGGCACCGTGCTGACCGTCGACTTCGAGCTGGACGGCCGGCGCTTCACGGCCATCAACGGCGGCCCGGAGTTCACCTTCGACGAGGCCGTGTCCTTCCTGATCGACTGCGCCGACCAGGAGGAGGTGGACCACTACTGGTCCGCGCTCACCGCGGACGGCGGCACGGAGAGCCACTGCGGCTGGCTGAAGGACAAGTACGGCCTGTCCTGGCAGGTCGTCCCCGCCGCGCTCGGCGAGCTGATCAGCGACCCCGACCAGGGCCGCGCCCAGCGCGCGATGGCGGCGATGCTGACGATGCGCAAGCTCGACGTGGCGGCGCTGCGGGCCGCGGCGGACGGCGCCTGAGCCCCGGGGCGGCGCGTGGTCCGGGCGGCGCGCCGTCCGGGCGACGTCGGAGCCGAGGCCGTCCGGTCCCGGCGCGGCGCGGGCCGGGGGACGCCCGGCCCGCCGGCGGTCACGCGCGTTCCGGCCCGAGCAGCCGGTCGAGGCCGTGCTCGAACCGGCCGTCGAACGACGTGTCACCGAAGTGCTCAACCAGCCGCGCCAGTGACGGGTAGTCGCCCGCCCTGACCGCCTCGGCCAGGCGCCGGTCGCCCGCCGCCGGCACGGACTGCTCCTCCTGCGTCAGGCCGAGCACGAAGTACTGCAGGTCCCACGCCGTCCACGCCGCGTCCCGCTCGGACAGGCCGCCGTCGAGCAGCGCCGCGGTGAGCGCCTCGGCGAACCGCAGCGTGGCCGTCTCGGCCGCGTACGTGCCCGCCACGATGCGGGCGCCGTCCCGGTGGGCGAGCAGGGCGCGCCGGTAGCGGCGCAGCAGCTCGCGCACGCGCTCCCGCCAGGCGGCGGGCAGCCCCTCCAGCGCCACCTCGGCGACGATCGCGTCGGCCATCAGCTCCAGCAGGCGCGTCTTGGTCTTGGCGTGCCAGAGCACGGTGTTCATCCGCACCCCCAACCGCTCCGCCGTGCCGCGCACGGACACGCCGTCGGCGCCCTTGTCGGCGAGGACGCCGAGGGCGGCGCGGGCCACGGCCCCCGGGGTGAGCCCGGCGCGGTAACTGCTCTCCTGCCGCCCCGGCGGCGCTTGCCTTTTGGTCACTGACCTAGTCTACTGGCGTCCGGCCGCCTTGGTCAGTGACCAAGGTGGGTGGGAAACGTCATGGCGTACGCCCCCGAGCGCTCTCCCGTGCCCCGGAGCCGGCCGTACGCCCGGAGAGGAGTGCCCGTGCGCACCGCACACACAAGCCGTCACGTCGTCGTCGCCGGAGCCGGGCCCGTCGGGCTCTGGCTCGCCGCGGAGCTGCGCCTCGGCGGCGCCGAGGTGACCGTCCTGGAACAGCGCCCCGAGCCGTCGCCGCACTCCAAGGCGCTCACCGTGCACCCGCGCACGCTGGAGGTCCTCGCCGCCCGCGGCGCCGTGGAGCCGTTCCTCGCCGAGGGCCTGCGCAACCCCACCGGCCACTTCGGCTCGCTCGACGACCGCCTCGACTTCAGCGGCCTCGACACGCGCTACCCGTTCACGCTCCTGCTCCCGCAGGCCCGCACCGAAGCCCTCCTCGAACGGCACGCGCGCGCCGCGGGCGCCGACGTCCGCCGCGGCCACCGCCTGACGGACCTGGCCGAACACGCGTCCGGCGTACGGATCGGCGTCGCCGGCCCCGACGGCGCGTACGCCCTGGACGCCGCATACGTCGTGGGGTGCGACGGCGCCCGCAGCACCGTCCGGGCCGCGGCGGGCATCGACTTCCCCGGCACCGGCACCACCGTCTGGGGCTGGCTCGGGGACGTCGTCCTCGACGAGCCCCCGGCCGGGTCCGCCTTCAGCGTGGGCACGTCACAAGGCGGCCTCATGTGCGTCCCGCTGCCCGGGGGAGCACACCGCTTCGTCGGGCACACCCCCGACGACCAAAGGCCCGACTGGCCGGGCGAGTTCACCTTCGAGGAACTGCGCGCCAACGTCCTGCGCATCACCGGCCGCGACTTCGGCATGCGCGACCCGCGCTGGCTCTCCCGCTTCGGCAACGCTGCCCGCCAGGCCGCCGCCTACCGCGCGGGCCGGGTCCTGCTCGCGGGCGACGCCGCGCACATGCACTTCCCGGCCGGCGGCGTCGGCCTCAACGTCGGGGTGCAGGACGCCGCCAACCTCGGCTGGAAGCTCGCCGCCGTCGTGCGCGGCGCCGCCGACGGGCGCCTGCTCGACACCTACCACCGCGAACGCCATCCGGTCGGCGCCGCGCTGCTCGCCACCACGCGCGCCCAGACCGCGCTGATGACCGCCTACTCCAGCGACGGACTCGCCCTGCGCGCCCTGCTCAGCGAGGCCGTCGCCACCGTCCCCGCCCTCTCCCGGAAGCTCGCCGAAGGGCTCACGGCCCTGGACGTCGCGTACGACACCGCGTACCGCGCCCCCTACACGCCCGCCGACGGCGACGGCGCGGACCGCCACCCGCTCACCGGCCGCCGCGCCCCCGACCTCCCGCTCACCGCGAACCTGCGGCTGTACGACCTGCTGCGCGCGGGCCGCCCCGTCCTGCTCGACTTCGGCGGACACGACGGCACCACCTGGCCGGACGTCGTCGTCCACCAGGGGCCGCCGGTCACGGCCCGCCCGGACTGGGCGGGGGTGGGCTCCGCGCTCATCCGCCCCGACGGCCACGTGGGCTCGGCCAGGGACGCCTCCTGACCGCCCGGCCAGGCGGCGCGGCGCGCCTCAGCGGTGGTAGCGGCGGATGCGGTAGCGCAGCCCGGACGTGGAGGTCCGCCAGCCCGCGTCCTCGGTGACGGTCCACGCCGGGTCCGGCACCGGGGCGTAGGTGTCGCCGTCCACCGCCGTCTCGACCTCCGTCACCGACAGCGTCGTGGCGTGCTCCAGGGCGGCCCGGTAGATCTCTCCGCCGCCGATCACCCAGGTCGTGGCGGGAGCGGCCGGGTCCGACGCGGCGGCCGCGCGCTCCAGCGCCTCGGGCACCGACCCGGCGCGCTCGGCGCCGTCGGCCGCCCACCGCGGATCGCGCGTGACCACGATGTTGCGCCTGCCGGGCAGCGGGCGGAAGCGCGCGGGCAGCGAGTCCCACGTCCTGCGCCCCATCACCACGGGATGGCCGTGGGTCGTGGCCTTGAAGTGCGCCATGTCCTCGGGCAGGTGCCAGGGGATGGCGTTGCCCGCGCCGATCACGCCGTCGGGGGTCTGCGCCCAGATCAGCCCGACGTTCATACGGCGACCGGGGCCTTGATGGCCGGGTGGTGGCGGTAGCCGGCCACCTCCACGTCGGAGTAGGCGTAGTCGAAGAGCGACTCCGCCTGCCGCAGCCGCAGCTCGGGGAAGGCGTACGGGGTCCGCGTGAGCTGTTCGGTCACCTGCTCGACGTGGTTGTCGTAGATGTGGCAGTCGCCGCCGGTCCAGATGAAGTCGCCCGGCTCCAGGTCTGCCTGCTGCGCCACCATGTGCGTGAGCAGGGCGTAGCTGGCGATGTTGAAGGGGACCCCGAGGAACAGGTCCGCGCTGCGCTGGTAGAGCTGGCAGGAGAGCCTGCCGTCGGCGACGTGGAACTGGAAGAAGGCGTGGCACGGGGCGAGCGCCATCTTGTCGAGCTCGGCGACGTTCCAGGCGGACACGATCATCCGGCGGGAGTCCGGGTCCCGGCGCAGCGTGTCGAGGACCTCGCTGATCTGGTCGATGTGCCTGCCGTCCGGGGCGGGCCAGGACCGCCACTGCGCGCCGTATACCGGACCGAGGTCGCCGTTCTCGTCGGCCCACTCGTCCCAGATGGTCACGCCGTGCTCCCGCAGCCAGCCGACGTTCGAGTCGCCGCGCAGGAACCACAGCAGCTCGTACACGATGGACTTCAGGTGCACCTTCTTGGTGGTGACCAGCGGGAACCCCTGGGAGAGGTCGTAGCGCAGTTGGTGCCCGAAGACACTTCGGGTGCCGGTGCCCGTCCGGTCGGCCTTGGCCGTTCCGGAGGTGAGCACCAGCTTCAACAGGTCTTCGTACTGGGTGTCCGCCACGGGCGACGAGTGTACTGGCCTGCGGGACCGCACTCGAACGGCCGCCTCCGCCACCCGCCGGGCACCGGGCCGGGGCGCCGCCGCGGGACCTGTTCGCGCACTGGGTAGAACGTTCGCTCCAGACGGCGAACAGGTCGTCGGACGCCCCGCGGCTCGTCGCACCGTCGCCCTTCCCCCTTACTGGAACAGGTTCTACTCTGGCCGCCGTCACGGCGGGCCGTCGCGGGGCGGCGCCGGCCGGGGACGGTGTCAGGGCCGACGCAGCAACGGACAGCCAGGAGGCGCCGTGCACCTCGCATACACGCCCGAACAGCAGCGGCTGCGTGCCGAACTGCGCGCGTACTTCACCTCGCTGGTGCCCGACCACGCGCGCGTCCGGCAGGGCGACCGCGCCGCCCAGAAGCGGTTCTACCGCGAGACGATCCGCCGCCTCGGCGCCGACCGCTGGCTCGGTGTGGGCTGGCCCGAGGAGTACGGCGGGCGCGGGCTCACGCCCATGGAGCAGTTCATCTTCTTCGACGAGGCCGCCCAGGCGGGCGTCCCGCTGCCGCTCATGGCGCTCAACACCGTGGGCCCGACCCTCATGCGGTTCGGCACCGACGAGCAGAAGGCGTACTTCCTGCCGCGCATCCTCTCCGGCGAGATCGACGTCGCGATCGGCTACAGCGAGCCCGACGCGGGCACCGACCTCGCCTCCCTGAAGACCCGGGCCGAGCGGGACGGGGACACGTACGTCGTCAACGGGCAGAAGATCTGGACGACCAACGGCGACACCGCCGACTGGGTGTGGCTCGCCGCCCGCACCGACCCGGCCGCGCCGCCGCACCAGGGCATCTCGCTGCTGCTCGTACCGACGTCCGCCCCCGGCTACTCCTGCACCCTCATCCACACCCTCGCCGGGCACGACACCACGGCGGGCTACTACGAGGACGTCCGCGTGCCCGTCGGCCACCGCGTCGGCGCGGAGAACCAGGGCTGGCGGCTGATCACCAACCAGCTCAACCACGAGCGCGTCACCCTCGCCGCGCACGGCACCATGGCCGTCCGCGCCCTGCACGACGTGCGCCGCTGGGCCGCCGCGACCAAGCTCGCCGACGGCCGCCGCGTCATCGACCTGCCCTGGGTGCGCCGCCGCCTCGCGCAGACCCACGTCAAGCTGGACGCGATGAAGCTCCTGAACTGGCAGATGGTGCACGCCGTCCAGGACGGCACGCTCACCCCGCAGGACGCCTCCGCCGTCAAGGTCTACGGGTCGGAGGCCCGCCGGGACGCCTACGCCTGGCTGATGGAGGTGGTGGGCGCCGCGGGCGCGCTGAAGGAGGGCTCCGCGGGCGCGGTGCTCCACGGCGAGCTGGAGCGCGGCTACCGCTCGGCGGTCATCTTCACCTTCGGCGGCGGCAACAACGAGATCCAGCGCGAGATCATCTCCTGGATCGGCCTGGGCATGCCCCGCGTCCGCCGCTGACCGGAGCCGCGCCGCCTGCCGGAGCGCCTCACACCTGCTCCGCCCGGAATCCCGCCGGCGTCACCCCGGTGTGCTGCTGGAAGAACTTCGAGAAGTTCGCCGCGTCCGCGAAGCCGACGGCCGCCCCGATACGCCCGACCGGCAGGTCGGTGTGGGCCAGCAGCCGCTTGGCCTCCAGGACCACGCGCCGGTCGATGAAGCCCTTCGGGGTCTGCCCGGTGGCGGCGCGCACGGCGCGGACCAGCGTGCGGCGCGAGTAGCCCAGCTCGTCGGCGTACGCGCTGACGCTGTGGTTGGTGGTGAAGCCCTGCTCGACCGCCGCGCGGAACCGCGTGAACGTCGTGTCCGGCTGCGGCCTGCACTCGTCCGCCGCGGCCTGCGCCGAGACGTGCGCCACCCGCAGCATGAGCGCCGTCAGCGCGTGCCGCAGGACCGAGGTGTGCAGGCTCGGCGGCAGCGTCGACGTGTCCAGGTACTCGCGCTCCACCTGCTCCAACGAGGCGGCAAGCGCCGCGCGTTGCTCCTCGCCGGGGTGCAGCAGCGGCGGCCGGTCGTAGCGGTACAGGCCCGTCGCCTCCACGATGGCGCGCGGCAGGAAGCCGGGCTGCATCGTGAGGGCCGTACCCGTGTACGGGTCGGTGGCCGAGAAGCTGTGCACCTGCCCGGGCCGGATCCACAGGATGTCGCCCGCCCCGGCCTCGTACTCCGCGAAGTCGACGGTGTGGCGGACCGGGCCCCGCCGGAAGAAGAGCAGGACGTGGAAGTCGATGCGGTGCACGCGGCGCGAGAGCCCGGCGCCGCCCGCCCAGGGGCGGTCCGTGCCCATCGGGCCGACCTGCATCCCGACCCCGGAGACGCTGGCGCTCGGATCGAAGGGGTAGGTACGGATGTGCTCCGCGGCCGCCCGATGAGCGCTCGTCCGTGCGCCGCCCCGCTCGATCATCCACATCCCTCGGCTCTCGGGGTTCCGACGGGACCCCGGCTGCTGTGCGTGTCCCATTTTCACCGAACGGTGGCACGGGGGCACCTACCTCACCAAAAGTATGACCTTTACGGTCGGAACTGGTTCGACCAGGGGCTTTGTCCCGGTCGGACGGTGCCTCAGGGCACCACGGAGGCACAACGGGTGCACCACGGATGTACCACGGATGCAAAGGAACGCTGACAGATGAGCACGCAGACACCGGACGGTCTCGACCCCTTCGAGCGGCCCTTCGCGTGGACCGACCTCGACCGGCGTGCCGTCGACACCGCCCGCCTCCTGGCGGCCGACGCCGTGCAGCAGGTGGGCAACGGCCACCCCGGCACCGCCATGAGCCTGGCCCCCGCCGCGTACACCCTCTTCCAGAAGGCCATGCGGCACGACCCGGCCGACCCGGAGTGGACCGGCCGCGACCGGTTCGTCCTGTCGCCCGGCCACACCAGCCTCACGCTGTACACCCAGCTCTTCCTCGCCGGCTACGAGCTGGACCTGGACGACTTGAAGGCGTTCCGCACCCAGGGCTCCAAGACGCCCGGCCACCCCGAGTACGGGCACACCGCGGGCGTGGAGACGACGACGGGGCCGCTCGGCCAGGGCGTCGCCAACGCCGTCGGCATGGCCATGGCCGCCCGCTACGAGCGCGGCCTGTTCGACCCCGACGCCCCCGAGGGCACGAGCCCCTTCGACCACACCATCTGGGCGATCGTCTCCGACGGCGACCTCCAGGAGGGCGTCTCCGCCGAGGCCTCCTCCCTCGCCGGCCACCAGAAGCTCGGCAACCTCGTCTTCCTCTACGACGACAACCACATCTCCATCGAGGGCGACACGCAGACCGCGTTCTCCGAGGACGTCCTCAAGCGCTACGAGGCCTACGGCTGGCACGTGCAGCGGATCACCCCGCGCGCCGACGGCGACATCGACGTCGAAGCCCTGAACGAGGCGCTCGCCGCCGCCAGGGCCGAGACGGAGCGCCCCTCCCTCGTCGCGCTGCGCACGGTCATCGCCTGGCCCGCCCCGAACGCGCGGAACACCGGGGCCGCGCACGGCTCCGCGCTCGGCGCCGAGGAGGTCGCCGCCACCAAGCGCGTCCTCGGCTTCGACCCCGAACGGACGTTCGCCGTCGACGACGAGGTCCTCGCCCACACCCGCCGGGCCCTGGACCGCGGCGCCGAGGCCCACGCCGCCTGGGACCAGCGGATCGCCGCATGGCGCGCCGCGAACCCCGAGCGCTCCACGCTCCTCGACCGGATCGTCGCCGGGCGCCTCCCCGAGGGCTGGGAGCGGGCGCTGCCCGTCTTCGACGCCGGGACGAAGGTCGCCACGCGCGCCGCGTCCGGCACGGTCCTCCAGGCCCTCGGCCCGGTGATCCCCGAGCTGTGGGGCGGCTCCGCCGACCTGGCGGGCTCGAACAACACCACCATCGACAAGGCGTCGTCCTTCCTGCCGCGGGGCAACCCGCTGCCGGAGGCCGACCCGTACGGCCGCACCGTCCACTTCGGCATCCGCGAGTTCTCGATGGCCGCCGAGATGAACGGCATCGCCCTGCACGGCAACACCCGCGTCTACGGCGGCACGTTCCTCGTCTTCTCCGACTACATGCGCAACGCCGTCCGCATGTCCGCCCTGATGCAGCTCCCCGTGACGTACGTGTGGACGCACGACTCCATCGGCCTCGGCGAGGACGGCCCCACGCACCAGCCGGTCGAACACCTCGCGTCCCTGCGCGCCATCCCGGGCCTGAACGTCGTACGCCCGGCCGACGCCAACGAGACCGCCGTCGCCTGGCGGGAGATCCTGCGCCGCGGCTCGGCCGCGCCGGCCCCGCACGGCCTGGCGCTGTCCCGGCAGGCCCTGCCGACGTACGCGCCCAACGAGCTGGCCGCGAAGGGCGGCTACGTCCTCGCCGAGGCGTCGCAGGAGACCCCGGACGTCATCCTGATCGCCACCGGCTCCGAAGTGCGGCTCGCCGTCGAGGCCCGGGAGCGGCTGGAGGCCGAGGGCATCGCGACCCGCGTCGTGTCGATGCCGTCGGTGGAGTGGTTCGAGGAGCAGGACCGGGCCTACCGCGACAGCGTCCTGCCGCCCGCCGTCAAGGCCCGCGTGGCCGTCGAGGCCGGCATCGCCCTGACCTGGTACCGCTATGTCGGGGACGCCGGGCGGATCGTCTCGCTGGAGCACTTCGGCGCCTCCGCGGACGCCGCCACGCTCTTCGCCGCGTACGGCTTCACCGCCGAGAACGTCGCCGCCCGGGCCCGGGAATCCCTCGCGGCCTCCCGCGCTTGATCATGACGCACCTGAGCATCCGAAAGAAGATGAAGCACATGAGCACCACCGCACCCCTCACGTCCCTCGGCGCCGCAGGCGTCTCCGTCTGGCTGGACGACCTGTCCCGCACGCGCGTCGAGTCCGGCAACCTCGCCGAGCTGATCGAGCGCAGCCACGTCGTGGGCGTCACCACGAACCCCTCGATCTTCCAGGCCGCCATCGGCTCCGGCGAGGGCTACGAGGACCAGCTCGCCGACCTCGCCCTGCGCGGCGTCACCGTCGACGAGGCCGTCCGCATGATGACCACGGCCGACGTCCGCGCCGCCGCCGACGTCCTGCGCCCGGTGTACGACGCGACGCGCGGCCGCGACGGCCGCGTGTCCATCGAGGTCGACCCGCGCCTGGCCCACCGCACCGCGGCCACCGTCGCCGAGGCCAAGCAGCTCGCCTGGCTCGTCGACCGCCCGAACGTGATGATCAAGATTCCGGCCACCGAGGCGGGCCTCCCGGCGATCACCGAGGTCATCGGCCTCGGCATCTCCGTCAACGTCACGCTGATCTTCTCCCTGGAGCGCTACCGCGCCGTCATGGACGCGTACCTCAAGGGCCTCGAACTCGCCCACGAGCGCGGCATCGACCTCTCCACCGTCCACTCCGTCGCCTCGTTCTTCGTCTCCCGCGTCGACGCCGAGATCGACAAGCGCCTCGACGCGCTCGGCACGGACGAGGCCAAGGCCCTCAAGGGCAGGGCCGCGCTCGCCAATGCCCGCCTCGCCTACGAGGCGTACGAAGAGGTGTTCGGCTCGGCCGACGGAGCGACGCCGCCCGCCGCCCGCGCCGCCCGCCTGGCAGCCGCGGGTGCCCAGAAGCAGCGTCCCCTGTGGGCCTCCACCGGCGTCAAGGACCCGGCGTACAAGGACACCCTGTACGTCGACGAGCTGGTCGCCCCGGGCACGGTCAACACCATGCCGGAGGCGACGCTGAGCGCCACCGCCGACCACGGCGTGATCACCGGTGACACGGTGACCGGCGGCTACGAGCAGGCCCGCGCCGACCTGAAGGCCGTCGACGCGCTCGGCATCTCCTACGACGGGGTCGTCCAGCAGCTCGAGGACGAGGGCGTCGCCAAGTTCGAGGCCGCGTGGAACGACCTGCTCGCCACCGTCGCGACGCGGCTGCGGGGAGCTGAGGCCAAGTGACCGCCACCGCCTGGCACAACCCGCTGAGGGACCCCCGCGACCGCCGCCTGCCGCGCATCGCGGGCCCCTCCGGCCTGGTCATCTTCGGCGTCACCGGCGACCTGTCCCGCAAGAAGCTGATGCCGGCCGTCTACGACCTCGCCAACCGGGGCCTGCTGCCGCCCGGCTTCTCGCTCCTCGGGTTCGCCCGCCGCGAGTGGGAGGACCAGGACTTCGCCGAGGTCGTCCACGACGCGGTGCGCGAGCACGCCCGTACGCCCTTCCGCGAGGAGGTCTGGCAGCAGCTCGCCGACGGCATGCGCTTCATCCCGGGCGACTTCGACGACGACACCGCCTTCGAGCAGCTCCGCGACGCCGTCGACGAGCTGGACGACAAGCGCGGCACCAGCGGCAACTACGCCTTCTACCTCTCCGTACCGCCGAAGTTCTTCCCGAAGGTCGTCGAGCAGCTCAAGAAGCACGGCCTCGCGGACGCCCCCGAGGGCTCCTGGCGGCGCGCCGTCATCGAGAAGCCCTTCGGCCACGACCTGAAGTCGGCGCAGGAGCTGAACCGGATCGTCCACGAGGTGTTCGCCCCGGACCAGGTGTTCCGGATCGACCACTACCTGGGCAAGGAGACCGTCCAGAACATCCTGGCGCTCCGCTTCGCCAACCAGATGTACGAACCCGTCTGGAACCGGTCGTACGTCGACCACGTGCAGATCACCATGGCCGAGGACATCGGCATCGGCGGCCGCGCGGGCTACTACGACGGCATCGGCGCCGCCCGCGACGTCATCCAGAACCACCTGCTCCAGCTCATGGCCCTCACCGCGATGGAGGAGCCCGCCTCCTTCGACGCCGCGTCCCTCGTCACCGAGAAGCTCAAGGTCCTCAAGTCCGTACGGCTCCCCGCCGACCTGGAACGCTCCACGGTCCGCGCCCAGTACGCCGCGGGCTGGCAGGGCGGCGAGCGGGTCAGGGGCTACCTCCAGGAGGACGGCATCGACCCGCGCTCGACGACCGACACCTACGCCGCCGTCAAGCTGGAGGTGGACAACCGCCGCTGGGCGGGCGTCCCGTTCTACCTGCGCACCGGCAAGCGCCTGGGCCGCCGCGTCACCGAGATCGCCGTCGTCTTCCAGCGCGCCCCGCACTCCCCGTTCGACTCCACGGCCACGGAGGAACTCGGCCAGAACGCCATCGTCATCCGCGTCCAGCCGGACGAGGGCATGACGGTGCGCTTCGGATCCAAGGTCCCGGGTACGTCGATGGAGATCCGGGACGTGTCGATGGACTTCGCGTACGGCGAGTCGTTCACGGAGTCCAGCCCGGAGGCGTACGAACGGCTGATCCTGGACGTACTCCTGGGCGACGCCAACCTCTTCCCGCGCACGGAGGAGGTCGAGGAGTCCTGGCGCATCCTCGATCCGGTCGAGGAGCACTGGGACACCCTCGGCAGGCCCGCCCAGTACGCCTCGGGGAGCTGGGGCCCGGAGGAAGCGGACGAGATGCTCGCACGAGACGGACGGAGCTGGCGCAGGCCATGAAGATCGATCTGACCGACACCACGGCAAGCAAGATCAACAAAGCGCTCGTCGAAACACGCCGTGCCATCGGGATCCCAGCCGTGGGCATGGTCCTCACGATGGTCATCGTCACCGACGAGGAGAACGCCTACGACGCCACCAAGGCCGCCCAGGACGCGGCCCGCGAGCACCCCTCGCGCACCCTCGTCGTCATCAAGCGCACCGCCCGCACCCCGCGGGACCGGCAGGGCACCCGCCTCGACGCGGAGGCCCGCGTCGGCGCCGACGCGGGCACCGGCGAGACCGTGATCCTGCGCCTGTACGGCGAGGTGGGCCAGCACGCCGACTCCGTCGTGCTCCCGCTGCTGCTGCCCGACGCTCCGGTCGTCGTGTGGTGGCCCGTCGACGCCCCGGAGGTGCCCGTCAAGGACCCGCTCGGCGCGCTCGCGGCCCGCCGCATCACCGACGCGTACGCCGTCGAGGAGCCGCTCGCGGCGCTCGCCGCCCGTGCCGCGTCCTACGCCCCCGGCGACACCGACCTGGCCTGGACCCGGCTCACGCCGTGGCGCTCCATGCTGGCCGCCGCCCTCGACCAGGCCCGCGCGGAGATCGTCTCGGCGGCCGTGGAGTCCGAGGCCGAGAACCCCAGCGCCGAACTGCTCGCGCGCTGGCTCGGCGTCCGGCTCGGCGTCCCGGTCGAGCGCGTCACCACGGCGGGGCCCGTCGTCACCGCGGTCCGCCTCGGCACGGCGAACGGAGAGATCCGCATCGACCGCCCCGAGGGCCCCGTCGCCACCCTGTCCCTGCCCGGCCAGCCCGAGCGGACCCTCGCCCTGAAGGTCCGCCCGACCGCCGAGCTGATCGCCGAAGAGCTCCGCCGCCTCGACGCCGACGAGATGTACGCCGTCGCGCTGCACGGCGAGGCCGCCACCCCGAAGGAGTCCGTTCACCATGCCTGAGCCCACCACCACGCTGACGGACCGCCCGCAGTGGGCGGCCCTGGAGGACCACCGCGCCAAGCTGGCCGGCACCCATCTGCGGGAGCTGTTCGACGCCGATCCGGGGCGTGCCGGGCGGTACTCGCTTCAGGTGGGGGATCTGTATCTGGATT
>NZ_BNBT01000166.1 GCF_014656095.1 Streptomyces longispororuber | reverse complement strand
GGCCACGGCGGGCCCGGAGCACCCGGCGGGCCCGGCGGGTTGGGCGGGTTGGGTGCGGGGGGTGGCGGGGGGCCGGCCGCTGCGGGGGCTTGGGCGCAGGTTGCTGCCGGGGCGGGGCCGCGGGCCGGTGCCGGCACGGAGACGGCGGCAGGCGCGGAGACGGCGGCGGGGGCGGGGGCGGGGGAGGTGGTGCTGGCGCTGGGCACGGAGATCGACCGCCTGCACCGGCGGATCGAGGCCCTGCGGCTGCAGCAGCGTCAGTTGCTGCGCCGTTTCGAGGCGCTGACCGCGGGCGCGGGCACACCGCTGTCGGCTCCCTGACCCCCTGGCCCGCCCCTTCGGACGTACGGCCCGGGGGGTTGGCGCGGTGTGCGGCGGCCGGGCCGGGGGACGGGAGACGCCCCCGGCCCGGCCGCCGCGGTGCAGGGCGGGCCGGCACGGGGGCGGCCCGCCCGGGCCCTGTCGCACACCAGGCTGGCACAGTGCGCCACAGACCTGCTGGAGGATCACCGGGGCGGGGCCCGGCCGGAGGGCCTGCGGGGGGTCGGGGGGTCAGGCGGGCGGGCGGGCGGCCAGGGCGGCGCTCAGGGCCTGGGCCAGGTCGGCGACGGCCTGCCGGCAGGGGCGTTCGGTGCCGGGCCGGCAGCCGGCGCCCAGGACGACCAGCGGGCGGCGGGCGGGGGTGTGCAGGTGGCGGGCCAGGTCGTAGGCGAGGGCGCCGGCGCCGAAGTAGGCGGCCAGGGCCAGTTCGGTGTGCTCGCCGGTGTGGGCGCGCAGGGCGTGCAGGCACTGGGTGAGGGTGGCGGTGCCCGGGTGCAGGGCGGTGAGGGCCTCAGGTCCGCTGTAGTGGTGCGGCAGGCCGGTGTGGCAGTGGTGGGGGGTGCCGGGGGTGGTGATCAGGCACAGGGTGCCGGCGCGGGGGTGGCGGGCGGGGCGCAGGAGTTCCAGGCGGGGGGCGGGGGCGGGGGCGGGGGCCAGGCGCGGCAGGCAGCCGGTGGCGCGCGGGGCGTGGGGGGCGGGGGTGCGGGGGGTGGGGGTCAGGTGGGAAAGGACCTGGGTGACGGTGGTGGTCCTGGTGGCGGTCAGGGGCAGGTGGCGCAGCAGGCGGGCGGTGTGGGCGAGCAGGGCGGCCACCTGGTCGTCGTGCAGGTGGCGGCGGTCGTGGGCGGCGGTGAGGACCAGACAGCCCAGGTGGTCGTGGCGGGCCAGCACGCTCAGGGGGTGGGCGGTGGGTTCGGCGGTGGCTTCGGGGTCCTCCACGCGGATGCCCTGGGCGGCCAGGCGGGCGGCGAGGTCCTCGCCGGGGCGCTGCTGGGGCTCGAAGCTGAGCACGGTGGCGGGGGCGGGCTGGCGGGTCCACTGCTGGATCTGGGCGGGGCTGAGCCATTCGTAGGCGGCGGTGTCCAGGTGCTGGTCGCGTAGCTGGTGCAGCAGGGCGCGCACGGTGGTGGCGGGGTCCACGTCCACGCTCACCGGCAGGGCGGTGGTGAAGGGGCCGGGGATGCGGGTGATGTCCTCCAGGGCGATGGTGCGGCCGGGGTGGGTGACGCTGAAGCGGATGTGGCCGCGGCGGCCCGGGTGGTGGATGTGGTGCAGCAGCATGGCCCACACCGCGTGCAGCACGGTGCTGTCGCCCACGCCCTGGCGGGCCGCCCAGGTGGTCAGGCGGGCGGCTTCGGCGCGGGTGAGGCGGGCGCGGGTGCGGCCGGTGCGCTGGCGGGCCGGCCCGGGCGCCGGGCGGGCGGCCGGGCGGCCGGGGCGCGCGGCGCGAGGTCCGCGGGCGGCGGGCGGGGCGGGCCGCGTGGGGGCGGGCGGCGGCGGGGCGGGGGCCGGCGGCGCGCAGCGGGTGCGGGTGCTCCACAGATCCTGTGCGGCGCGGGTGTCCTGTCCGGCCAGCCAGCGCTGGTAGTCGCGCAGGTCGGGGCGGCGTTCGCCGCCGGGCAGGGTGCCGGTGAGGTAGGCGCGGTAGAAGGCGCGCAGCAGCACGCGCACGCTCCAGGCGTCCAGCAGGGCGCGGTGGTAGGTCAGCAGGACCTCGGTGGGGGCGCTGGGGCCGTGGCCGGCGGCCGGCGGCTGGGGGGCGCCGTCGAGCAGGGCGACGCGCAGCAGGCCGGGGCGGGTGGGGTCGAAGCCGTGGCGGCGTTCGTGGTCGGCCAGCGCCTGGCGGGTGAAGGCGGTGGGGGGGTGGCGCTGGATGGTGGGGCGGGCGTGGGCGTGCACGGCCAGGCGCGGGCCGGGGCCGGGGCCGGGGGTGATGGCGGTGCGCAGCACGCTCTCGCGGTCGAAGACGGCCTGCCAGGCGGCGGTGAAGCGGGCGGTGTCCAGGGGGCCGTGCCAGCGCCAGGTGAGCTGGGCGACCTGGTGGTGGGGGTGGGCGGCGATGTCGGCGAGCAGGTGCTGCTGCAGGGCGGTGGGCTCGCTGTAGTGGGGCAGGTGCGGCCAGCTCGCCTGCTCGGGGCCGGGCTGGGGGTGGGGGGTGCTGAGCAGGTCGGCCAGGGCGCCCAGCGGGTAGCCGCCTTCCAGGTACAGGGTGTGGTGGGCGGGGCCGTGGCGGCGGATGCGGGGGCGGGTGCGGGCTGCGGCGGGGCCGGTGGCCAGGTGGGCCAGGGCGGCCTCCAGCAGCACCGGGTCGAGCAGGCCGTGCAGGTCCAAGGTCGGCTCGCCGCCCCGGCCCCGGCCCGCGCGGACACCGTCCGCACCACCCGCGCGGCCACCGGCGGAGGCGCCGTCAGGAGTGCCCTCAGGGGTGCCCTCAGGGGTGCCGTCAGGGGTGCCGTCAGGGGTGCTGTCAGGGGTGCCGTCGGGGGTGCCGGGGTGCAGTACGGCGGTCAGCGGCCGGTGCGCCGCGGTGCGGTTGTCGCTCATCGGCTCTGCGGGGCGCGTGGCCCATCGCCTGCCGCCGCGGTCTCGCGGCGGCCCGGTGGTGCCGGCCCCGTCCTCCTCTCCCATGGCCTGGCCGGCTGCCGGCGCTGCGGCTGCCGTGCCCTTGCGGGCCGCCCCGCCCAGGCGGGGCGGCTGTTGCCGGCGCAGAGGTCGAGTATCGTGCGCTTCCCCACACGGCGCTGACGCCGCCCTGACACGCCCTCACCACCCCCTCCAGGGGCGGGGGCGGGGCAGCGGGGCGGGGTGGGGGCGCCTGCCGCCGGCGCGGGGGCGGCCCCCTTTCCCGGCGGCCGGCCCGGAGCGGGGCGGGTCAGCGGGGCAGGGCGTGGGCCATGGCCGACTCGGCGTGGGCGCGGGCCGCTTGCAGCACGCTGCGGCTGTCGCGGCCCAGTTCCTCGCGGACCTGGCGGCGTACCTGGGTGAGCGCCTCCTGCTCGCGCCGGGCGGCGCGGGCGCTGTGGGGGACGTCGGTGCTGCGCAGCCGGGCCGGGCCGGCGGCGCCGGGCAGGGCCTCCTCGCGCAGGACGACGTGGTGCTGGGCGCTGAGGGTGACGCCGCCGGGATCGGGCACCACCGAGAACTCCCCGCGGTGCGCGGCCAGCAGCCCGCGGGGCTGAAGTTCCTTGAACACGATGCGCTGGGCGTGGGGGAAGCACACCCGTACCGAGCGCACCGTGCGGGCAGGGGCGGCGGGCCGGTGCACCCGCAGGGTGACCTTCTGGATGCCGGCCTGGGGCTCCTCCACCCGCGCCCCGGCCACGTGCGGCAGGTGACTGCTCCAGTCACCGGCCTCGTAGAGGAAGCTGTAGAGGAGTTCGGGGGGGGCCGTTGACCCGCAAGGACTCCTCGAAGGACAGCGTCAGGGCGTCCAGGCGGCCAAAGCGCCGGGCCACCGCGCCCAGACTCTCCAGATCGGCGCGGGCGTTGGCCAGGGTGGCGCGGGTGAGCCAGGCCACGTCCTCGGGGCGGTCCCCGACCGCGCTGAAGGCGTGCTCCACCCGCAGCCGGCAGCGCCGGGGGCCGGCTTCGGTGATGGTCCAGGTGCCGCCCATCGAGGCGGCCGGCTCCATCAGCAGGTCCTGGCGGTAGGTGACGGTGCGGCGGGCGGCGTCCTGCACCCGGCTGGAGATCCAGGACTTGACCTGCCCGTCGGCGATCACCCACATGCGCAGCCGCTCCTGGGTGCCGTCGTAGTCGAGCTGCTCCACGTGCACGTTCGCGGGGAAGTACAGCGGCCACCGCACCGGGTCGGCGACCAGCGCGTAGACCACACCCGCGGGCGCGGCCACGTCGATTGCGTGCGATATCCGGTGAACACGCTCGCCCGACACCGGCACCACCTTCTCTTGGGACCGTGCCGCCCGGCTGCCGTGTGCGGCGCAAGGGGGGCTTGTCTGCCCGGGCGGCAGCAGTCGTGTTGGTCGTCATCCACACACATACGTCATGCGTTTAGCGGTCACTCAACGGTTGCGCACACGGCTCGACGCGGGCCTGAGAACCTCTCGAGTCCGCCTCGAGCACCACCGCCTCGCACACCACCGGCTCGCACACCGGGGCCGGCACACCACGGGCTGGTGCGCATGTTCCGGCGCCGGTACGGGCGATGCGGGCGGTACGAGCGGTACGGGTGATGCGGGCGGCGCGGTCTCCTGCGGAGGCGCGGTGTCCTGCGGAGGGTCCGGCACGGGGTTGGGGAAGAAGGCTGGCGGGTGGTGGCCGGTCGGGTGGGTGGGTGGTGGCCGGTCGGTCGGGTGGGTGGGTGGTGGCTGGTCGGGTGGCCGGTCGGCGGTGCGGGGGGGTGGGGGTCAGGCGGCGTAGAGGTCGAAGGTGGAGCTGCGCCGGGAGCTGGCGAGGACGTCGAGTTGGGGGTCGACGGCGAGCATGGCCTGGTGCAGGCGCTGCACCTGCGGCGAGGGCTCCACGCCGAGCTCGTCGATCAGACGGGCGCGTAGGCGGCGGTAGATGTCCAGGGCCGAGGCCTGCCGGCCCGAGCGGTACAGCGCCACCATGGCCTGGGAGTGCAGGCCCTCGTGCTGGGGGTAGCGGGCGGTCAGTTCGGTCAGCTCGGCGATGAGTTCGGAGTGCCGGCCAAGGCGCAGGTCGGCGTCGATGCGCCGTTCCAGGGTGCCCAGGCGGCTCTCCTCCAGGCGCATCACCTCGATCTCCAGGATCGGGCCGGTGGTGACGTCCACCAGGGTGGGCCCGCGCCACAGGGCCAGCGCCCGGCGGAAGTGGTCGGCCGAGGCCGCGTCGTCACCGGCCTCGAAGGCGCCGCGGCCCTGGATGACCAGGTGTTCGTAGTGGTAGACGTCCACGCTCTGGGCCGGTATCTGCATCAGGTAGCCGCCGTGGCGGGTGGCCAGCACGTCCTTGGCGCTGCCGGGGGCGTCGGGGCCCATCGCGGTGCCCAGGCGCCGGCGCAACTGCAGGATGTAGGTCTGTAAGGTGGTCAGCGCGCTCTGGGGCGGCTGCATGCCCCAGATCTCCTCCATCAGGATGGGCACGGGCACCAGCCGGCCCGGCGAGAGGGCCAGCAGGGACAGTATCTGCCGCGGCTTGCCCGCCGTCGGGACGATCGATCCCCCGTTGACGTTGGCACTCAACGGACCCAGAACCTGTATCTCCACGGGTTTCCTCCGCACTCCGTCGGGTTCTCTTCAGTGGCTGATGCCGTCATCGCGAGCACATTAACGGCCGTTGTGCGGCATCCCCGTTCTTCTCAAGCAGCCCTCAAGACGGCTTCCGGTCCGTGCTTTTTTCCTTCCTTGCGCCGCACCCGCAGCCGCCGAAGGGCGGCGAAAGCACACGCCACCGACCCGCACATGTTTCTTTTTGCAAAATCCCGGTGGGTGCGTCCCTTTGCGAAAGGACGCCGCCCGTCACTCTTCTCTTTTTCCTGCCGCTTCCGTTTCCCGCTTCCGCCCCCGGCTAGCGAAGGCTCCTGCCCGCCGGGCGGGGGCTCCTGCCCGGCGGGCGGGGGCCGGGGGCCGGGGGCCAGGGGTGCTCCGGCGGCCGGGGGCCCGCGCGGCCTGCTCCCGAAGGGCACGCGGGGCGGGCCGGGGGCCGGTGGCTTGGCGGGCTGTGCAGTTGTCCCCCGGCCGCCGGGGTGGTGCCACCGGCGGCCGGGCGGTGGTGGACCGGCCGCGCCGGCAGGTGCCGCCGGCCCCTCCCCCGCCCCCGTGCTCCCGTCCCCGCCGCTCATACCACGCCCGCCGGTGCGCCGGGCGGCGAGCGGCCCGGGCTGAGGGCGTTCGGTCCGGGCTGGAGGCGTTCCGTCTGGGCTGGAGGCGTTCCGTCTGGGCTGGAGGCGTTCGGGGGCTGCTTGTGCTTTGGGGCCGCGGGCCGTGTCCGCCCCGGCGGGCGCGGGGCCCGGGCCCGGCCGGGCCGGAGGCGCCGGAACGGGAGGGCCGGGGGTGGGGTCAGCCGGCCGGGACCAGGCGCTCGGGGGCGGGGCCGGCGGCGGGGGCGGTGGATTCGGGGCTGGCCAGCAAGATGGAGTGCTGCAGGCGCCGCAGGGCCACCGACGGCTCCAGGCCGAGCTCGCGCACCAGCGTGGCGCGCAGCTTCTGGTAGACGTCCAGGGCCTCGCCGCGCCGGCCCGAGCGGTGCAGCGCCAGCATGAACTGGGCGTGCAGGTTCTCATGGGTGCGGTGGCGGTTGACCAGGACGGTCAGCTCGGCGAGCAGTTCGCGGTGGCGTCCCAGGCGCAAGTCGGCCTCGATGCGCTGGTCCAGGGCGCACAGGCGGCTTTCGTTGAGCCGCTTGATCTCCACCGTGAGCTGGCTGCCGGCCGGGACATCGGCCAGCGCGTCCCCGCTCCACAGACCCAGCGCCTCACGCAGCCGGCGGGCGGCGCCGGGGAAGTCCCCGGCGTCCATGGCCCGGTAGCCGGTGCCCGCCAGGTGCTCGAACTCCTTGACGTCGTGGCGCCCCTGCCCGCCGGCGAGCAGATACCCGCCCGGGGTGGTCACCAGCACGTCCTTGGCCGAACACCGCCCTTGCGGCCGCACCGGGGCGCCGTCGGGGCCCTGGCGCAGGGCCCGGGCGATGAGCTCGCGCAACTGCAGGACGTAGGTCTGCAGCGTGGTCCGGGCGCTGCGCGGCGGGGTGGTGCCCCACAGCTCCTCGGTCAGGGCGGACAGCGGGACCACGCGGTCGGCGTGCAGCGCCAGCAGTGCCAGCACCTGGCGGGGCTTGGGAGCGGTGGGCGTGACGGACACTCCGTGCTCCGAAATCGCCAGCGCGCCGAGTACGTTGATGTCCACAGCGTCTCCCCTGTCCCGTGGATGCCGCCGCCCGCGGGGCGGTCTCTCACCAGAATTCAAAAACAGTCCACGCGGTTTGTCAATATGAAACCGCATGGATGGTTTCTAAATCTTGTCCGGGCCCCCGGTGCCCCGCCCCGGCGCCCCCGCCGCCTCCGGCGCCGCCCTGCGCCGCCGTGCGGCCCGCGCGGCCCGAACCGGCCGCGTCCGGCCTGGTGTTCGGGGGCAGGCCGGGGCGCCGTCCGGGCCTGCCGGTGACGGCGCGGGCGGGGCGCCGGACGGGCGGACAGAACAGCGGCTTCAGTCGGTTTCCCGGCAGCGGCAGGGCCCGGCCTCCGGGCCGGAGCCGGCCGCGGTGTCCGGGTGGGGGTCGGCGCCCGGGTGGGGGGTGGTGTCCGGGTGGGGGGTGGTGCGGGTGGTGCCGTAGGGGGTGAGGGCGGGCAGGGCGTGCGGGGGGGCCAGGCGGGGCAGCATGAGTTCCCAGTAGTGGTTGACGGTGGTGCGCGAGACCCATTTGGGGTTGGCGCTGCCGAGGACCTCGAAGCCGACGGTGGCGGCCAGGACGGCCATGGAGGCCTCGGTGGGGGCCACGTCGGGGGCCAGTTCGCCGTCCGCGGCGGCGGCGTGCAGCAGGTCCTCCACCCAGCACTGCCAGCGGCCGCGCAGGTCCACCGCTTCGCCGCGGCGCGGGGTGGTGCCGGCCAGTTCGAAGCCGGCGCGTACCACCACGTCCTCCTCCAGGGCGCTCATGAGCTGGTGGGTGGCGTCGACCAGGCGCTGCAGGCGGCTGACCGGGGCGCGGCCGGCCTGGCGGGTGATGCGGGCCAGGGCGTCGGCGGCGACTTCTTCCACGGCCTGGGCCAGGACGTGTTTGCTCTCGAAGTGGAAGTGCAGGGCGCCGCTGCTGACCTGGGCGCGGCGGCTGATGGTGCTCAAGGAGGCCGCCTGGAAGCCTTCTTCGGCGAAGGTCTGGGCGGCCGCCCGCATCAGCAGCTGGCGGGTGCGCGCGGCGCGCGCTTGCTGCACCATGGTGGTTCTCCTGGTCGTGGGGGCTTGTCCCGAAGGCGGATGTCGTGCACCGCCTGGGAGGGTGCGAGGCGGCAGGCCGGTTCCCCCCTGTCCCCCGGTTCTCCCGCTTCTCCTGGTTTCCCCCGCTCCCCCTGGCCTTTCCGGCCTCCGGCGGCCCCCGGGACCTGCCCGCCGGACCCGGCCCGCCCGGTGGGCCCGGTGGGCCGGGTGGGCCGGGTGGGTGGTGCCGCCGGTGCGCCGGGGGGCACTTTGGACGGGCGCGGGGGTGCGGGGCCGCACGGGCCACAGGCCGGGCACGGACCGCACGGACCGCGCGGGTGGCGCGGGTGGCGCGGGTGGCTGGGGCAGTTCGGGCGGAGCGGGTGGAGGGGGTGGTCGGGGCCGGGGGCCGGGGGGGGCGGGTGCCGGGGGCGGGGTTACTGGGGCGGGTTGCCGTGTTTGCGGGCGGGCAGGTCGGTGTGTTTGCTGCGCAGCATGGCCAGGGCGCCGATGAGGACCTCGCGGGTGCGGGCGGGGTCGATGACGTCGTCGACCAGGCCGCGTTCGGCGGCGTAGTAGGGGTGCATCAGGGCCTGGCGGTACTCCTCGATCAGGCGCTCGCGGGTGGCCTCGGGGTCGGCGGCGGCGGCGATCTGGCGGCGGAAGACGACGTTGGCGGCGCCCTCGGCGCCCATCACCGCGATCTCGTTGGTGGGCCAGGCGTAGGTGAGGTCGGCGCCGATGGACTGGCTGTCCATGACGATGTAGGCGCCGCCGTAGGCCTTGCGCAGGATGAGCGAGATGCGCGGCACGGTGGCGTTGCAGTACGCGTACAGCAGCTTGGCGCCGTGGCGGATGATGCCGCCGTGCTCCTGGTCGACGCCGGGCAGGAAGCCGGGCACGTCCAGCAGGGTCAGCAGGGGGATGTGGAAGGCGTCGCACATCTGCACGAAGCGGGCGGCCTTCTCCGAGGCCTCGATGTCCAGCACCCCGGCAAGGACCTGGGGCTGGTTGGCGACGATGCCCACCACCTGGCCGTCCAGGCGGGCCAGCGCGCAGATGATGTTGGTCGCGAAGCGCTCGTGGACCTCCAGCACCTCGCCGTCGTCGACGATCTCGGCGATCACGGCGGCCATGTCGTAGGGGCGGCTGGTGTCGGCCGGCACCAGGTCCACCAGGCGCGGGGCGGCGCGGTCGGCGGGGTCGGTGCACACCGCCGCCGGGGGCGGGGTGCGGTTGTTGGCCGGCAGCAGGGACAGCAGGTAGCGCACCTCGGCCAGGCAGGTCTCCTCGTCGTCGTAGGCGAAGTGGCACACCCCGGAGGTCTCGGCGTGCACGTCCGCGCCGCCCAGGCCGTTGTGCGAGATCTCCTCGCCGGTGACCGCGCGCACCACGTCGGGGCCGGTGATGAACATCTGCGCGCTCTCGCGCACCATGAACACGAAGTCGCTCAGCGCCGGGCTGTAGGCCGCGCCGCCCGCGCACGGGCCCAGCATCACCGAGATCTGCGGGATCACCCCCGAGGCGCGGGTGTTGCGCCGGAAGATCCCGCCGTAGCCGGCCAGCGCCAGGACCCCCTCCTGGATCCGCGCCCCGGCCCCGTCGTTGAGCGACACCAGCGGCGCCCCGGCCGCCAGCGCCATGTCCATCACCTTGTGGATCTTCGCCGCGTGCGCCTCGCCCAGCGCCCCGCCGAAGATGCGGAAGTCGTGCGCGTACACGAAGACCGTGCGGCCCTCCACCGTGCCCCAGCCGGTGACCACCCCGTCGGTGTAGGGCCGCTTGTCCTCCAGCCCGAACCCCACCGCCCGGTGCCGGCGCAACTGCTCCACCTCCCGGAAGGAGCCCTCGTCCAGCAGCAGCGCGATCCGCTCCCGGGCCGTCAGCTTGCCCCGCGCGTGCTGCGCGGCCGTCGCCCGCCGCCCCGGCCCGTCCAGCGCCAGCGCCCGCACCGCCGCCAGCTCCGCCACCCGCCCCCGCGCATCCCCCGCCCCAACCCCCCGGACCGCCCCGGCCTCCCGGGGCTCACGGGCCTCCCGAAGCTCCGGGGCGGCCTGGGGCTGTGGGGTGTCCTGGGGCTGCGGGGTCTGCGGGGTCTGCCGGTCCGGCAGGGCCTGCGGGGCCGGTGCGGGTCCGGCGGCCGGGGCGGGCCCGGCGGCCGGGACCCGCCGGACCTCCTCCGCTGCCTCCGCGGCCTCCGGAACCTCCGCGACCTCCGCGACCTCGGGGGCCTCCGCGACTTCCGCGACTTCCGGGGCCTCCGGGGTCTCGGGGGTCTCGGGGGTCTCCGGTGCGTCCTGGGCGGGTGCGGTTTGCGCGGCGGTTGCGGCGGGCTCCAACACCGTCGTCATGACGGTCCCCTTTCCTGCGAGTTGCCAAGGGAGGCACGGCCACCTGGGTGCCACCTCCACATACTAACAAACCGCCTGTGCGGTTTGTGTGTTTGAGATGGGGAGATGGCCGGTCACCATCCCTGCCGTCGGGGCAGCGGGCCGGCCGCCGTCCAGCTCTCAGGAGCCTGGTAGGCGCCCGCGGCCCAGCCGTGGCCCGTGCCCGCGGCCGGCGCGCCGTTGTCCGGTTTTGGGCCCCGCTCCTGCGCCGAGAGCAGCGACAGGAGCGTGACCACCACCGCGGCCAGCTCCTCCTGCGTCGCCCGGCCCCGCGTGACCTGGATCAAAGCGGCCTCGTCCGGCACGTGTCCCACCTCCGCCTGTCTCACCCCCGCCACCGTCCACCGGCGTACTCGAAAACCGCTCGGGCCCGCCTCGCGATCAACTCCGGCCCCCGGCCAGGACGCCTGTGGCCTTATTCACGAGTCGTGACGGCGGTTGTACACGGGTTTGGGAGGCGCCCAGATCCACGGTCGGGTGATGTTCACGAGTTTCGTCAGCACCGAGGTACTTGCCAGGACAGCATCGGCGTGTTCCCGGTGAAAGGTCCTGGTCATGCCGCAGATGTCGAAGGTCGAGCTGTACGCGGCGATCCGGCGGGACCACCGGGCCGGCATGACGATGCGGGAGCTGGAGCGCAAGTACAACGTCGCCTGGCGGACGGTCCGCAAGGCTCTGGACTCGGCCTGGCCGGAGCCGCGCAAGCCGCGGCCGCCGCGGCCGTCGGCGCCGTCGCCATCGCCTCCAACAAGTCCTTCGGCGGGTGGACGAAGACGTTCACCGACCCCCGCCTCTGCGCGGCCATCGTGGACCGCCTGACCTTCAACGGCACGATCATCGAGACCGGCACCGACTCCTACCGGCTTGCCTCCACTCGGGCCCGGGCCGAACAACCAGCCAAGGCCGTCTGACAGCCTTCTTTCAACTCGCCACCCTTCACGGGTGGCGGGACGCCGACCAGCCGGTTGTCACTGGCCGAGGGCACCGTTCTGCTCCAAACCGTCCATGAACTGCTCATGCACCCTCAGCTCACGCCCTCTACCCGGGCTCGTCAAAACGATGGTCTTCGCCTCCACGAGCGACGTCGGACCCGCCCCCAGCAGTTCACGCGTGATCACCACCGCATCAAGCACCTCAACCCGCCGCTCACTCAGCAGCCGCTGCACGGCAGCCATCCCGCCGTCCCCGGCCAACAGCGGCCGGCACTCGTCGACAAGCGCTTCAAGGCGGGCCGTCCTCTCCGGGCTCAGCCCTGTGATCGCCATCGCGGTGTTCCTTCCCTCGCAGATCCGAACTCCTCCCCGATCATCCCGGACACTCGGACATCAGACTGCCTTCATTTTTCTCGTGAGCAACAGCGAGCCAGTGGATCACCAACTGCCTCCCAGACTGCTGAACAAACGCTGCTGCCTGAAGTGAACGAAGCCACGCCTGGACACCTCCCCGCACCCCCACCACCCCCGGTGGCTCCGGTGTGCCCGGTACTTCTGGCACCCCTGCTGCCTTCTGGGGTCCGTCCGCCGCCGCGGTGGCCTTGGGGCGCGGCCGGGGGGTGCTGCCGCTTGTGCGGGCCGGGTGACCCGGGCCGGCGGCGGTGCGGCGGGGTGGTGGCCCGGAGGGTCCCCCGGGGGGGGCGGCCCGGGCGTGGCCGGGGTCTTGGGGGATGGGGTGGGTGTCAGTGGTGGCAGAACTGGGTGCGTACCGCGGTGTCCTCCAGGGCTTGTTCGCCCCAGCCGCCGTTGGAGTTCAAGGCCAGTACCCGCTCCCCGCGGGCGGAGACCACCGTGCGGGTGGCCGAGCCCGGCAGCAGGCCGCCGTGGCCCTGGCCGCCGTCGACGGGCACGCCCGCCAGCAGTTGGGTCATGAAGGTGTTGATGTCCGCGGCGGTCGATATCAGCTCTCCGGCCGACAACGCCACGCTGGAGCCGAGTTCGGTGACCTCGCGCACCGTGGCCGTGGGTCCCTGCTCGAACAGGGAGCCGGGGCCGTGGCTGGGGCCGGGCCGAGGCCAAGCCCGAAGTCGCGCCGGGCCCGGGCAGAGAGCCGGAGCAGGGCCCGGGAGTCGGGCCGGGGGCGAGGTTGAGGCCGGAGACCGGCCGGGGCCGGGAGTGGGGTCTGCGGCCGGGCCGCGGATGGGCGTGGTGTGGCCGGGGCGTGGTGAAGCCCTGCGGCCGGGCGGGCCGCAGGGCTTTGGGCCCCCTGCCGGGGCGCGGCCGGGGGGTGCCCCCCGGGGCCTCTTGCCTGGCCGGCCGGGCGGGGGGCGCGGGGAGTGCGGGGGTCAGGGCTGGGGGTGCAGGATGACGGGCAGGGCGTCGTAGCCGTTGATGATGAAGGACTCCACCGGGGCCAGGCTCTCCACCGGCTGGGCCAGCACGATGTCGGGGAAGCGCTCGAACAGCCCCTCCAGGGCGATCTCCCCCTCCATCTGGGCCAGCGGCGCCCCCAGACAGCGGTGCACCCCGTAGCCGAAGCCCAGCTCATCACCCCGGTCGGCGCGCAGCACGTCGAAGACGGCCGCGTCGTGGCCCACCCGCTCGGTGTCCAGCCCGGCCGCGGCGAAGGACACCAGCAGCGCATCACCCTTGCGGATCGTGACCCCGTCCAGATCGATGTCCTCCACCGCGAACCGCAGCGGCGGATACGCCGCCGGATTGCGCAGCCGCATCGTCTCGGCCACCACATCCCCCCACCCGGCCCGCCCGGCACGCACATGCGCGAGCTGGGCGGGATCGGCCAGCAGCGCGGCCGCGGCGTTGACGATGAGCGTGGCCGCGGTGTCGTGCCCGGCCGCGATCAGCAGATACAGCGTGCCCAGCAGCTCCGGCTCGCTCAACTGCTCACCGCGGTCACGGACCTCGATCAGCGAACTGGTCAGGTCATCCCCGGGCCGGCGCCGCTTGGCCGCCACCAACTGCGCCATCATCTCAAAGGCCCGCTCATTGGCGGCGGCCATCTCCTGGGCACCGGCGGTGGTGTCAAAGACCGTGTGCACCCTGGCGCACAACTCGTCCCGGTCCTCCTCGGCCACCCCGAACAGCTCACAGATGATCCGCGTCGGCAGCAGATCCGCATACCCCGCCCGCAGATCCACCACCTGCCCCGGCCCCGCACCCGCCAACTGCTCCAGCAACAGCCCCGCACACCGCTGCACCCTGGGCCGCATCGCCGCCGTGCGCCGCGCGGTGAACGCCCCCGCCGCCAGCCGCCGCAGCCGGCGGTGCTCCGTACCGTAGGCGGTCAGCATGTTCTCGTTGTGCACCCAGGTGTACAACGGCCACCGCGGCGTGATCCGGCCCTCGATGAACGCCGGCCAGTGCCGCCGCGGATCCCGCGACACCCGCGGATCCATCAGCAACCGCTTGACATACTCGGCCTTCACCACCGCCCACGCCGGCACACCCCCCGGCAACTCCACCGGCACCGCCGGCCCCTGCCGCCCCAGCCACTCCGCCTGGCCGGCATGATGACGCCCCCGCACATCCAACGCATACGGGCAAGCAGTCAGCTCCATCAGCGCACTCCGTCCGCTCGGCAGTACCTACCCTTACTCACACACCCACCAGCAAGCCCACCAAGCCCGACAAGCCCGACAAGCCCAACAAGCCCGGCCGGTCCCGCAGACCCGGCAGCCACCAGATCCGCCAGACCCTCACAGACCCGGCACGCCCGGCGAGCCGCCGCACCCCGGGCGAACCCGGCGAACCCGCCCACCGGCACACCCACAAGACCCGCCCTCGTACACAACCGGCCGCCGTACACACGACCGGCGAACCACAAAAGGAGCGCGCCGGACACAACCCGCCCCCGGGAGGGGGCAGGCGGCGGGCAAGCCGCGCCTGTCCCGCCCCGGGGCCGTCGGCACCACCGCGCCACCGGCCGCAGACCGCGGACCGTACGAGACCACCGCCACTCCCCCTCTACGCCCCCATCCTCTGGCCTCTGGCTCCTGGCCTCTGGCCTCTGGCTCCTGCAGGCCCGAAGACCGTGAAGAGCGCAGACCACGACATCCACGAACCAAGGGGTCCTACGGGCCCCAAAGCCTGGGCAGTTCATCCCTCGGTACGGCTTGGCAGGACCTCGCGTGCGCACGCGGGCCCCCTTGGCGGGACCCGAGACCCGCACGGCCCCGGCACTCCGCCCCCCTCCCCCCTCTCTCCCGATCCGGTGCGCGTGCAGGATCCGCGGCCTGACTGCCCGGCGGATCTGGCGCCCGGGAGACCAGCAAACCGCCGACGGCGAAAGACCTGAAGACCAAAGACGCCGACACGTGCAACCAACAGCCCCCCAGCCACCGGCCACCCCCTGAGCGGAGGAGAGCCGGCAACGGCCGCCGGAGAACCGGAGAAGCGGATCCGCGGAAACGCGGCCCCCGCCTCGCGGGCCCTGCCTTGCGGGCCCCCGGCGGGGCCGGCGCGGCCCGCGCACGCCCCCGGCCCACAGGCCCCAGGTCCTCAGGCCTGCAGGTCCCCGGCCCTGAGGGGGCCGCCCACCCCCCTGTTCGCGCTATGGAGTTGAAAGGCAGCAGGCCCCTAAGGCCCCTGCCCGAACAGGGTCCGTCACCGCGGGGTCCGGCCCGGAACTGCACCCACCCCCGGGCGGGCTCTTCGAGCGGGACCGCGGGGCCGCGGGGTCGAGCGGCAGGGCCGGGACTCTCAGGGCCCGCAGGTCATCAACTGGTGCGGCAGGGCGCGGCCGGGATCCGGGGCCGCTCCCGCACCCCCGGGGCCCCGCCCGCACCCCCGGGGTCCCGCAGTGGCCCGAGGTACGCCTCCCGGCCCCCGCCCGCTTCCCCGCGCCGCTCCTCACCAGGTGCGGGGGCCGGCGGGGACACGGTGCGCCGGCGCCGGCCGGGCCCGCCGCCCGAAACGGCGGACAGCAAAGGGCCCGCAGGGCGACGGGGCAGCCGGTCCCCCCGTGGGAAGGCGAGGCGGCCGGTGGGGCGGGCGGGACGACCGGGGGCTGGACGGCCGGGGGCGGGGTCAGCGGCCGGAGGGTGGGGTCAGTGGTCGGGGGTGGTGTTCTCGCGTTCGTGGTGCAGGCGCATCGCCTCGGCATAGACCCACTCCCCGCGCTGGAGGGTGAAGTCCAGGCGGGCCAGCACCCCGGGACTGGCGATCGCCGACATCAGGTAACTGTAGAAGTCCAGCACCCGTTCCTGCAGGTCCTCCCGCCCGGTCAGAATGCTGGAGAGCACCTGCACCCCGGTGAACGCGGCCACGAACACCCGCACCACCCGCGCCAGATCCACATGCGGCAGGATCTCCCCGGCCGCCTTGGCCTGCTCGAACAGCGCCGAGGTGTGCTCCAGCCAGCCCTCCACCGGAACCCGCCGGTCCAGCAGGTCCTTCGGGCCGCCCTGCTCGACCGTCAGACGCATACTGCCCTGCACGATCGGATCCCCGGTCCCCTTTTGCAGCAGCCGCGCCAGCAGCACCGCCTCATCGATGGACATCTGCAGCTTCAGCTCATGCGCGGGCACCGGCGGCAACGCAGCCACCTGCTCGTTCAGCACCCCCTGCGCCAGCTCCTCCTTGGAAGCGAAATGAAAGTACAACGCCCCCTTGGTCAGCCCCGAGCGCTTCAAAATCTCGGAGATGGTCGCAGCCTCATACCCCACATCGTCAAACACCTCGGCCGCCGCCGCCAGGATCGCCTTCCGCGTCCGAATCGCTCGCTCCTGCCGCGCCACAAACCCACCTCCGAAACCCCCGTACCTCCTTCGCCCACAACCAGACGGGCCTAACACCGCCCCCCGGCACCACCCAGGCCGCGCCACACCCCGACCCCGCCGCCCCAGCCCCGCCCGGGCCGGCCCACCCCGCCACACACCACACAACCCACGGGACGAACCACCCCGACCACGACCGGCACGACCGTCACGGCCTGACCACCACCCGGACCACACCCGGAAGCGGAACACCCCCACAATAAAACCAGGCAAGCGGTTTGACAACGCCCCCGATCACCCCAACCCAACCCCCACCCGCACCCCCCAACCCACCCCAACCCACCCCCGCCCGGCCCCCGCCGCCCTTCCCCCGGGGCCCCGCGTCCCCGGCCCGCCGCACCCCCGCCCGCCCCAGAACCACCCCACCCCCGCCCCCAGAGCCCGGCCCGGCAAGGAGCCGAACCGGGACCGAAAAGGACGCTGGAGCAGGACGAAGCGGGGCCGCAGCGAAGGCGAAGAAGGGCCCGGGAACAGGAGCAAGGAAGCCGCCCCCGGGGCCGGCCACAGGCCCACCCGCCACCCGTGCACGGCCCGTTGGGCACCAGGCCCCCAACGGGCCCGCAACAGTTCCTCGCCCGGCCCCGAGCAACACCCTGGCACCCCCGCACCAGGCCCTGACCTGGCTCTGACCACGGCCTGACCAGGGCAGGACCGGGTCTTGACCGGGTTCTGACCGGCGCTCGGGGCGGGCCCCGTCGGCAAACAGCCCGGAGCAGGCCCGCAGCAGCCCGGGGCAGGCCGGGGCAGGCCCGCAGCGGCCTGGAGCAGTCCCGCACGGGCCCGACTCCGCACCCCGCGGCCCGGCCCGATCCCAGGACCCGCCCCCACCTCCAGGCCCCGCCCCGGGCCTGCTCCAAGACCCGCTCCGGGCCTGCTCCGGGCCGGTCTCGGGCATGCTCCGGGGCACTTCGGGACGCCCCCCCGGGGGGTGTCCTCATCGGGCCCGGGCGGCAGTGGGTCCGGTCTGTGGCCGCTGCCGCAGGGAGCTGTCCCGGTGCGGGCACCGGGGTCTGAGCGGGCCGGAATCCGACCGCAGGTGCCACCGGGGGCCGCACCGGCCCTCCCGGCCTGGTTCCCCGGGGCGCTGAAGGGCGCCCAGTGCCCTGTCCTGCCCCCGCTGCGAGGCCTTTTTCCAGCCACCTTCCACCCGGCCCCCGCCCGGGCCCGACCTGCCCGCACCCGGCCCCAACTCGCCGTAAAGCACGGCAACTTGGGCGGGGCGTGAGGGGCCGGAAAGGGTGCCGTCGAAGGTTTTACAAGAAACCGGGGGGTCCGTATCTTTAGTCCCCGAACTGTCCTCGTTCGAACTCGGCGTCGTACGGAGAGGTCCTATGACCCTGCTGACCGTTCCCACCGATCAGACCGTTCCGGCCGTTCCTCCCGGCCCCCCGCAGCCCGCCACCACCCCCCAGCCACCCGCCCCCGCCGAAAACCCCGGCCACGGCACACCCCCCGCCCCGCCCAGCGGCAGCGGCACGCACCACCCCCACGCGCCCGGCACAGCGGAGGATGCCGCGGACACCCAAACCCACCCCGCACAACCCACCCCGGCCCACCCCACCGCACAACCCGCCCCCACCGCACCGGTCCACCCCGACGGGCAGACCGGCCGTGACGGGCGGGCCGCGCAGGGCGCGTGGGGCGCGGGCCCCGGCCACGGCCTACAGCACGCAGGCAACGGCGCACCGGCCCACGCACCCACCGGCCGCGCGGCACAGACCGGCCCCGGCACACAGGATCACGCGCACACCGGCCCCGGCACTTTCGGCACACACCCCCAGACAACCCCCGCCCCGGCCCCGGGCACACGAGCCACCACGACCCCGACCCCAGCCCCGGCCCCGGCCCCGGCGGCGGCCGCGGCTGCGATCCCGGCCCCGGCAACGGCGGCGGCCCCGGCTTCGGCTGCTGCGGCTGTGGTGTCGGCCCCGGCAACGGCGGCCGCTGCGGCGGCGGCTGTGGTGCCGGTTCAGGCGGCCGCACCGGTGCTGCCCGCCCCGGCCCTGACCGCCGCGTCCGCGGCCGTCGCGGCCGTCGGAGTCATCGAGGCCCGCACCGCGGCCGCCGCGGCCGCCGTCAACGCCGAAGCCACCCAGGCCGTCCAAGCCGCCCAAGCCGCCGCCCAGGCCGCCCTCGACGCC
>NZ_BNBT01000165.1 GCF_014656095.1 Streptomyces longispororuber | reverse complement strand
CCGGCGGCGGACGTGTCGCCGCCCGCCTCGCCGGCGCCGGAGGCCCTGCCCGACCCGCCCGCGGGGCCCGGAACCGCGGGCCCCGCCCCAGAAGGAGGCTGGACTTGACCGCACTCGGATTCCTCTACCCGGGGCACTCCGCCGAGGACGACTACCCGCGCATCGAGCAGCTCCTGGGCTCCGACGTCCGCCTCCAGGTCGTCCACACCGACATCGGCGAGGACGCGCACCGCGTCGACGCGCTCCTGGAGACGGGGTCGCCGGCGCGGCTGGCCGCCGGGGTGGAGGAGCTGCGGCTGACCGGGGCGGAGGCCGTGGTGTGGGCGTGCACCAGCGGCAGCTTCGTCTTCGGCTGGGAGGGCGCGCACGACCAGGTGCGCGCCCTGGCGCGGGCCGCGGGGCTGCCCGCCTCCTCCACGTCCTTCGCCTTCGCGCACGCGGTACGGGAGCTGGGCGCGACGCGGGTGGCCGTCGCGGCGACGTACCCCGAGGAGGTCGCCGCCCACTTCTCCGCCTTCCTCGCGGCCGCGGGCCTCGACGTCGTGTCCGCGCGCTCCAGCGGCGTCGCCACCGCCGCGGAGGCCGGCACCTGGGGGCGCGAGGAGGTGCTGGCCCTCGCCCGGGCGGGGGACCATCCTGCGGCGCAGGCGGTGCTGCTGCCGGACACGGCGCTGCACACCGCCGCGTACGTCCAGGACCTGGAGGCCGCCCTCGGCAAGCCGGTCCTCACCGCCAACCAGGTCACCGTCTGGGAGGCCCTCCGCCTCACCACCCGCCGCCTCAACGCCCCCGCCCTGGGCGCCCTCTTCACCAAGGAGCCCTTGGTCCAGGCCCCGGCGACGTAAGCGCTCCCTGCCGGGGGCTCCCCAATCCCGCCCCTTCCCGAAACCAGGGGGCTCCGCCCCCCGGACCCCCGAAATCGCGCTGACGCGCTCGTCCTCAAACGCCGGACGGGCTATCCCCTAGCCCGTCCGGCGCTTGAGGACGAGGCGCGGAGCGCCGAAAAAAGCGGGGTCCAGGGGCGGCAGCCCCTGGTTTCGGGAAAGGGGCGGGACTGGGGCGCCCCGCGTGGGTCAGGGCTGCGGGTGGTGCGGGGGGATCGGGGGGAGCTCTCCCGAGGTCTCGTAGCGCGCCAGCATCTTGATGCGGCGGGTGTGCCGCTCGTCACCGGAGTACGGCGTCGCCAGGAAGATCTCCACGAACTTCGTGGCCTCGTCCACGGTGTGCATCCGCCCGCCGATGGAGAGCACGTTCGCGTCGTTGTGCTCGCGCCCGAGCGCCGCCGTCTGCTCGCTCCAGGCGAGCGCCGCGCGCACGCCCTTCACCTTGTTCGCGGCGATCTGCTCCCCGTTGCCGGAGCCGCCGATGACGATGCCGAGGGAGTCGGGGTCCGCGGCCGTCCGCTCCGCGGCGCGCAGGCAGAACGGCGGGTAGTCGTCCTGGGCGTCGTAGATGTGGGGCCCGCAGTCGACGGGCTCGTGGCCGTGGGCCGTGAGCCACTCGACGAGGTGGTTCTTGAGTTCGTAACCGGCATGATCGGAGCCGAGGTACACGCGCATGGGTCCGAGTGTGGCATGCGCGGTGGCGGGTAGCCGCCGTGGGGGCCGGGGCGCCCGCACCGATTGGTTCAGGCCAATCCGGGTCCACAGAAGGTGGCCGGTCATCGTCGGTAATCGGACGTTCACTCAGCATTCTCCGAAATACAACGATCCGGAGACGGGTCTTTCGCCCCGTACGCCCCTGAGCTTGAATGCGGAAGCTCATGCCCGTGAACCAAAGGATCTGCGTATGACCTCGCAACCGTCCCTTGCGAAGGAAGACAGCACCCCCGACGGGCCCGTGAAATCCCAGCCGGGGAGCGGGAACGGCGGCGGTGACGGTCTCCAGGCCGGTCTCAAGAACCGCCATCTGTCCATGATCGCCATCGGTGGCGTGATCGGTGCGGGTCTGTTCGTCGGCTCCTCGTCCGGAATCAAGGCCGCGGGCCCGGCGATCCTCGTGTCGTACGCCCTCGTCGGCACCATGGTCGTCCTCGTGATGCGGATGCTCGGCGAGATGGCCGCGGCCCGGCCGACCTCGGGCTCCTTCTCCGCCTACGCCGACCAGGCGCTCGGCCGCTGGGCCGGCTTCACCATCGGCTGGCTGTACTGGTTCTTCTGGGTCGTGGTGCTCGCGGTGGAGGCCACCGCCGGTGCCGTGATCCTGGAGGGCTGGATACCGGCGATCCCGCAGTGGGGCTGGGCCCTCATCGTGATGGTGGTGCTCACCGCGACGAACCTCGTCTCGGTCGGCTCGTACGGCGAGTTCGAGTTCTGGTTCGCCGGGATCAAGGTCCTGGCGATCGGCGCCTTCGTCGTGATCGGCATGCTCGCGGTGTTCGGCCTGCTGCCGGGCTCCGACAACCCCGGCAAGGGCTTCGCGCACCTCACGGACGCGGGCGGCTTCATGCCGGAGGGCGCGGGCGCCATCCTCACCGGCGTCCTGATGGTGGTCTTCTCCTTCATGGGCTCGGAGATCGTCACGCTCGCCGCCGGTGAGTCCGAGGACCCGCAGCGCGCCGTCACCAAGGCCACCAACAGCGTCATCTGGCGCATCGGCGTCTTCTACCTGGGCTCGATCTTCGTGGTCGTGACGCTGCTGCCCTGGAACGACCCGTCCATCGCCAAGGACGGCTCGTACGTCGCCGCGCTGAACTCGATCGGCATTCCGCACGCCGGTCAGGTGATGAACGTGATCGTGCTCACCGCGGTGCTCTCCTGCCTGAACTCCGGCCTCTACACCGCCTCCCGCATGGCCTTCTCCCTCGGCCAGCGCGGGGACGCGCCGAAGGCCTTCGCGCGCACCGACTCCAACGGCGTGCCGCGCACGGCGATCCTCGGCTCGGTCGTCTTCGGCTTCGCCGCCGTCTGGTTCAACTACCAGTGGCCGGACACCGTCTTCGACTTCCTGCTCAACTCGTCCGGCGCGGTCGCGCTGTTCGTGTGGCTCGTCATCTGCTTCACGCAGTTGAGGATGCGCGGGATCATCCTGCGCGAGGAGCCGGAGAAGCTCGTCGTCAAGATGTGGCTCTTCCCGTACCTGACCTGGGTCACCATCGGCATGATCTCGTTCGTGATCGTCTACATGCTGTACGACGACGCCGGGCGCAAGCAGATGGTGCTCTCGCTCCTCGTCGGCGCGCTGGTGCTCGGCTTCTCCCTGGTCCGCGAGAAGGTCCGGCCCCGCCAGGCCTGAGCCCCCGCCCGGGCCCGGCCCCCGCCCTCGACGGGCACCCCCACAGGCGCCGTCGGCGTTTCGCGCACCCCGCGAAAAGCTGACGGCGCCTGTCAGGTTTTCCCGGCAGAGTGCGTCCCGTCAGCAAGATCGGCACGCACGACGGAGGCACCCCGTGAAACCCGTGGACACCACCGACTTCACCGCGCGGCGACGCGTCTTCCGGCCCGGCGAGGACGGCTACGACGACGAGATCGCCGGATTCCAGACCGGTTTCGCCCAGCGGCCGGAGATCGTGTTCGCGGCGGCGGACACCGACGACGTCGTGGCCGCCGTCCGGTACGCGGCCGGGGCCGGTCTGCCCGTCGGCGTCCAGGCCACCGGGCACGGCCTGCCGGACGCCTCCCGGGGCGGCGTCCTGATCACCACGCGCCGGATGGACTCCGTACGGATCGACGCCGCGGCCCGGACCGCGCGGATCGGCGCGGGCACCCGCTGGGGACAGGTCGTCGCGGCCGCCGCGGAGCACGGCCTCGCCCCGCTCAACGGCTCGGCGCCGGGCGTCGGCGCGGTGTCGTACACGCTGGGCGGCGGCCTCGGCATCCTCGCCCGGGAGTTCGGCTACACGGCCGACCACGTGCGGTCGCTCGACGTGGTCACCGCCGACGGGCAGCCGCGGCACGTCACGGCGGCCGGCGACCCGGAGCTGTTCTGGGGCCTGCTCGGCGGCGGCGCCAACCTCGGCGTGGTGACCGCGCTGGAGGTCGGCCTGGTGCCGGTGACGCGGCTGTACGGCGGGGCGCTCACCTTCGACGGCCGCGAGGTCGACCCGGCGGCGGTCCTGCGCGCCTACACCGCCTGGACCGCGACCGTGCCCGACGAGGTGACCTCCTCCGTGGCGGCCCTGGTCTACCCCGACCTGCCGCAGCTCCCGCCGCACCTGCGGGGGCGCTACCTGATTGCCGTACGCGTCGCCTTCACGGGCACGGCCGAGGAGGGGGAGCGGCTGGTGGCGCCGCTGCGCGCGATCGGGCCCGCCGTCTCGGACGAGCTGCGGGAGCTGCCGTACACCGAGAGCCACACCATCCACAGCGACCCGGACTTCCCGCACGCCTACTACGGCGACAACCGGATGCTCGCCGAGCTGGACCTGCCCGGCTTCGAGCGGCTGCTCGCGCTCACCGGGCCCGACGCCGGGCACATGCACGTCGTCCAGCTCAACCACCTGGGCGGCGCGCTCGCCCGCCCCGTCGGCAACACGGGCACCACCGGCAACGCCGGCAACACCGGCAACGCCGTGCCGCACCGGGACGCCGCCTGGCTGGTGCGCGTCCTGTCCCCCCTTCAGGGCACGGACCGCGCGGCCCTGCGGGAGTTCTACGCCCGGGCGCTGGAGCCGCTGGAGCCGGCCGCCCTGGGCCGGTCGCTGAACTTCGCCTTCGCCGGCGGGGACCGCCCCGAGGGGCTGTACGACGAACAGACGCGGAAGAGGCTCGCCGGGCTGAAGGCCACGTACGACCCGGCGAACCTCTTCAGGCGGAACTACCCCGTCGGCTGAGCCGCCCCGCGGCGGCCGTGCCGGCCGGCTCTCCCCGCCGGCCGGCTCGTGCCGCCGGGCAGCCTCTGCCGCCGGTCAGCCCTTGTCGCTGATCAGCCCTTGTCGCCGAGCAGCTTCCACGACAGCGGCAGCGCGCCCATGGCCAGCGCGGCCTTGAGGGCGTCGCCGAGCAGGAACGGGGTCAGGCCCGCCGCGACCGCCTCGGTCAGGGACATGCCGGTGGACGCGGCCAGGTACGGCACGCCGACCGCGTAGATGATCGCGGAGCCGAGGGCCATCGTCCCGGCCGTGCGCAGCACGTTGCGGTCGGCGCCGCGCCGGGCCAGGGAGCCCACCACGGCGGCGGCGAGCATCATGCCGAAGACGTAGCCGAGCGAGGGCGCCCCGAAGCCGGACTTGGCCTCGGCGAACCAGGGCATGCCCGCCATGCCGACCAGGGCGTACAGCGCGAGCGACAGGAAGCCGCGGCGCGTGCCGAGCGCCGTGCCGACCAGGAGCGCCGCGAAGGTCTGCCCCGTCACCGGCACCGGGGAGCCCGGCACGGGCACGGCGATCTGGGCGGCGAGCCCGGTGAGCGCGGCGCCGCCGAGCACGAGGGTGGCGTCCTTCAGACGGGAGGCGGGCAGCAGGTCGGCGAGGACCTGCCCGGAACGGGTGGGGACGACAGCGGTGCTCATGGGGACTCCGCGAGGTGAGGCGGGTGGCTGATGGGACACCGTGACGCTATCCCAGGGGCGCCCCCCGGATCAGCGGGGCGCGGCCACAAAGGGCTCGCGCCGGGGTTGGTGGGCTCCGCACAAAGTCCGGGCCTCACACGTCGCTCACACGTCGTTCCGCGTGATGCTCGTCACTGAGGTCAGCGGCGGCCAGGTCCCAGGTTGCCTCGGGGGTGACCGCCGGTGAGACTGTGGATTCCCACCAAACCCGACGGGGACGGTCCGAACCCGACCGGGGACGTTCCACCGGGACCCGACCGGGGATCTGCCATCGGGACCCGACCGGGGACCTTCCCACCGAACCCGACCGGGGACCGTCGTCCCCGGGATCCAGGAGAGCAAGGGCCGTGACCCACGACTCGTCGCCACCGCGCACCGCGGTGCCCGCAGCCGGTGGGCGTGCCGTCGACGGCGGGCCCGAGCCCCTGTCCGGGGCGCCCGAACCCCTCGGTGGCGGGCTCAAGCAGCGCCACCTGACCATGCTGGGGCTCGGCGGCGTGATCGGGGCCGGGCTGTTCGTCGGCTCGGGCGCCGGGATCGCGGTCGCGGGCCCCGGCATCGTCCTGTCGTACCTGATCGCGGGCGCCCTCGCGATGTGCGTGATGCGGATGCTCGGCGAGATGTCGGCGGCCATGCCGGCGTCGGGGTCGTTCTCCGTGCACGCCGAGCGGGCGCTCGGCCGGTGGGCCGGGTTCTCCGTGGGCTGGCTGTACTGGTTCCTGCTGGTCGTCGTGCTCGCCGTGGAGGCGACCGGCGCGGCGGCGATCGCGCACGCGTGGGCGCCCGGGGTGCCGCAGTGGTGCTGGGTGCTCGTCTTCATGCTCTTCTTCACCGGCGCCAACCTGGTGGCGGTGAAGAACTTCGGCGAGTTCGAGTTCTGGTTCGCGGCCCTGAAGGTCTGCGCCATCGTCGCGTTCCTCGTCCTGGGGCTGCTGGCGATCTTCGGGGTGCTGCCGGACACCGACCCGGTCGGCCTGTCCCACCTCACCGGCGCGGGCGGCTTCCTGCCGCTCGGCTGGGACGGCGTCGTCTCCGGCGTCGTGGTGGTCCTGTTCGCCTTCGGCGGCCTGGAGATCGTCACGATCGCCGCCGCCGAGTCGGACGACCCGGTGCGGTCGGTGGCCCGCGCGGTGCGCAGCGCCGTGTACCGCATCCTCTTCTTCTACGTGGGCTCGATGCTGGTCATCGTGACGGTGCTGCCGTGGACCGCGCAGCGGGCGGGGTTCAGTCCGTATGTGAAGGTGCTGGACTCCATCGGCGTCCCGTCCGCCGGGACGCTCATGAACATCGTGGTGTTCGTGGCGCTCCTGTCGTCCCTGAACGCCAACCTGTACGGGGCCTCGCGCATGGTGTTCTCGCTCGCCGAGCGCGGCGAGGCGCCCAAGGGCCTGCTGGCGGTGTCCGGAGGCGGGGTGCCGCGCCGCGCGGTGCTCGCCTCCGTGGCCTTCGGCTTCGTCTCGGTGCTGCTCAACCTGAAGTGGCCCGAGTCGGTGTTCCTCTACATGCTCAACTCGGTCGGCGCGGCGCTCCTCTTCGTCTGGGCGCTGATCGCCGTCTCGCAGTTGCGGCTGCGCCGCCGCATCGAGCGCGAGGCGCCGGAGCGGCTCACCCTGCGCATGTGGTTCTTCCCCTGGCTGACCTGGGCGGCGCTGGCCGCGATGGGCGTGGTGTTCGCGCTGATGCTCCGGGACGACGGGGCGCGCCCGCAGCTCCTGTGGTCGGCGGGGGCCACGGCGACGGTGATCGCGGTGGCGCTGCTGCGGGAGTGGCGGACGCGCCGGGCGTAGCGCCCGCGTCACCGCGCGGTTTCCGTGTCGGCCGCCACCCGCCGGCGGTCGGCCGCGTCGGTACAGCGGGCGCCGCCACCCGAGCAAATGTGATCGCGATGTGAAGACGTCTTCACCTTGTGTGAGCGTCGTGTCCGTATACCGGTCACCTGTTCCCTGTGAGCGGTGCCAGTGCTCAGACTGTGGGCCCACTTCCCCCCTGCGGTTCCCGCGCGGTTCCACCCTCCCCCCACCGCCCCCCCCGCCGTATCCCGCTACCGAACAGGGACGCCCATGTCTCAGACGTCCGTGAAAGACGCCCCACCCGAGTCCGGAGCGCCGCTCGGGCACGGCCTCAAGCAGCGTCATCTGTCGATGATCGCCCTCGGCGGCGTGATCGGCGCCGGGCTCTTCGTGGGCTCCGGGAAGGCCATCGCCGCGGCGGGCCCCTCGATCATCCTCGCCTACACCCTGTCCGGCGCCCTGGTCATGCTCGTCATGCGCATGCTGGGCGAGATGGCCGCGGCCTACCCCTCCTCCGGCTCCTTCTCCGTGCACGCCGACCGGGCCCTCGGCTCGTGGGCCGGGTTCACGGCGGGCTGGTCCTTCTGGTTCCTGCTGTGCGTGGCCGTCGGCCTGGAGGGCATCGGCGCCGCGCAGATCGTGCACGGCTGGGTGCCGGGCGTGCCCGAGTGGGCCTGGGTCGCCCTGTTCATGCTGGTGTTCTGCGGCACGAACCTCGCCGCGGTGAAGAACTTCGGCGAGTTCGAGTTCTGGTTCGCCGCCCTGAAGATCACCGCGATCGTGCTCTTCCTCGGCATCTCCGTCCTCGCCATCCTGGGCCTGCTCCCGGACACCGAGGCCCCGGGCATGTCCAACCTCACCGGGCACGGCGGGTTCATGCCCAACGGCGTGGACGGCCTCATCGTCGGCCTGCTCGCCTCGGTCTTCGCGTACGGCGGCCTGGAGACGGTCACCATCGCGGCGGCCGAGTCCGAGCACCCCGTCCAGGGCGTGGCCAAGGCCGTGCGCACCGCGATGTGGCGGATCGCCGTCTTCTACATCGGCTCCATGGCCGTCGTGGTGACGCTGCTGCCCTGGACCGCCGAGGAGGTCGCCGCCAAGGGCCCGTACGTCGCCACGCTCGACCACATCGGCATCGACGGCGCCGGCCAGATCATGAACGTCGTCATCCTCATCGCCCTGCTCTCCGCGATGAACGCCAACATCTACGGTGCCTCGCGCATGGCCAACTCCCTGGTGCAACGCGGCCAGGGCCCGAAGGTGCTCGGCCGGCTGTACCACGGCGTGCCGCGCATCGCGGTCCTGACCTCCTCCGCCTTCGGGTTCGTGTGCGTGCTGCTCAGCTACTGGCGCCCCGACGACATCTTCCAGTGGCTGCTCAACACGATCGGCGCGATCATCCTCGTCGTCTGGTTCTTCATCGCCGCCGCCCAGTTGCGGCTGCGCACCAAGCTGGAGCGCGAGGCGCCGGAGAAGCTCGTGGTGAAGATGTGGCTCTTCCCCTGGCTGACGTACGTGGCGCTGGCCGGGATGGCCGCGGTGTTCGTCCTGATGCTCCGCGAGGACGAGACCCGTACGCAGCTCGCCTACACCGGCGCCCTGACGCTGATCCTCATGATCGTCGGCTTCGTACGGCAGAGGACGGGGGCGGGCAACGGGACCGCCGCCGCCGAGGAGACGGCGCCGCGCGTCTGATCCGAGTGCGTACGGCCCGAGTCCGCACAGTCCGATTCCGTACGGTCGGATCCGTACGGCCGGATCCGTACGGCCGGATCCGTACGGCCGAGTCGAGAACTGGACACCCGGCACCGAGCGACGAGCGCGCAGCGCTCAGCACTCAGCCCTGAAGGCCCGGTCCGCGCCCACCGCGCGGACCGGGCCTTCGTCGCGCGGGCCGGGCCTTCGTCGTGCGGACCGGGACTCCGTCGGGCGGCCGCCGGTCCGCCCGCGCCCCTCCGGTGGTTCTCCCGGCCTAGGACGAAGGGCTGATCAACTTCTCCGGTCTGCTGCTGCTAGCCTGCACTTGCACATAGGTCGCAATAAGAGGTGTGCCGCGGCACCGGGCGATACGGCACGGCTTCCCGCGGGGCACGGTCGGAGGGTTTCACTGATGGCCATTTACACGCTCCCTGAGCTTCCGTACGACTACGCGGCGCTGGAGCCGGTGATCAACCCGCAGATCATCGAGCTGCACCACGACAAGCACCACGCCGCGTACGTGAAGGGCGCGAACGACACCCTGGAGCAGTTGGAGGAGGCGCGCGACAAGGAGTCGTGGGGCGCCATCAACGGCCTGGAGAAGAACCTGGCCTTCCACCTCTCCGGGCACATCCTGCACAGCATCTACTGGCACAACATGAACAGCCCGAAGGACGGTGGCGGCGGCGAGCCGACGCACGCCGACGGCGTGGGCGAGCTGGCGGACGCCATCACCGAGTCCTTCGGCTCGTTCGCCAAGTTCAAGGCCCAGCTCACCAAGGCCTCGGCGACCACGCAGGGCTCCGGCTGGGGCGTGCTCGCCTACGAGCCGCTCAGCGGCCGCCTCATCGTCGAGCAGGTCTACGACCACCAGGGCAACGTCGGCCAGGGCTCCACGCCGATCCTGGTCTTCGACGCCTGGGAGCACGCCTTCTACCTGCAGTACAAGAACCAGAAGGTGGACTTCATCGAGGCCATGTGGCAGGTCGTCAACTGGCAGGACGTGGCCAAGCGCTACGAGGCCGCCAAGCAGCGCGTGAACAGCCTGCTGCTCGCCCCGTGACACCTGGGCGCCGCCCCTGAGGAACGTCCCGCCTCGTGATCGTCTTCTCACCTTTCACGCGGGCGGGCGGATGGAGGAAAGGCCCCTCGCGAGGACGTGACTCGCGAGGGGCCTTTCGGTATGCGCCGTTCCGGCCGAAGGTACTCGCATGACGACGGACGAGTACTGCTGGACGTGCGACGCGGACGAACCCCACCGGAAGCTGGAGGGGCCCGAGCAGCGCTGGCTCAAGAACCGCCTGGGCCGCGCGGCGGTGAACGAGTTCCTGGTGTGCCTCGCCCCCGGCTGCCGCAACCTGCGCACCGGCTCCAACAAGCGGCCCTTCCCCGAGCCCATCAGGCTCCCGGTCCTCGACTGAGGCCGCCGGCCGGGGAGCGTCGGCCGGGGCCGTCATCCGACGGGTCGGGGTCAGTCGAAGACCGGCCCCTGGGTCCGCGTGCGCTTGATCTCGTAGAAGCCCGGCGTCGACGCCACGAGCAGCGTGCCGTCCCACAGGCGGGCCGCGGCCTCGCCCTTGGGGGCCGGGGTGACCACCGGACCGAAGAAGGCGATCTGCTCGCCGTCGGCGCCCGGCACGGCGATGACGGGCGTGCCGACGTCCTGGCCCACCTTGTCGATGCCCTCCTGGTGCGAGGCGCGCAGCTCGGCCTCGTACGGCGTGGAGTCCCAGTGGTCCAGGAGGGTCTCGGGCAGGCCGACCTCCTTCAGGGCGCCGGCGACGGCCTCCTTGGTGGGGCCCTCGCCCCGGTTGTGGAAGCGGGTGCCGAGCGCGGTGTAGAGGCGGCCGAGCACCTCGGCGCCGTGCTCCTGCTGCGCGGCGATGACCACGCGCACCGGGCCCCAGGCCGAGGTGCGGAGCATCTCGCGGTACTCCTCGGGCAGCTCGTCGAGCTTGTTCTCGTTGAGGACGGCGAGGCTCATCAGGTGCCAGCGGACCTCGATGTCGCGGACCTTCTCCACCTCCAGGACCCAGCGGGAGGTCATCCAGGCCCAGGGGCACAGCGGGTCGAACCAGAAGTCGACGGGGGTCTTGCCGTCCGCGGTCGTCGCGGAGGACACGGGGGTCGCGGAAGGCACAGGGGTCGCAGGGGTCGCCGGGGTCTCGGACATGTCTCTCCCTAGGGAATGTGTTCGGAGCCTGGCCAGGGCAACGTCGGGGACGCGGCGGGGCATTCCCTGATGTCCGCCGACCGGGGCACATGCGAGGATCAGAGGCATTCCGACGAGTCATGCGAGCCACAAGGGAGTGCCGCCCGTGCCCGGTGAGAATCTGACCCGCGACGAGGCCCAGGAGCGAGCCGCGCTGTTGTCCGTCGACGGGTACGAGGTCTTCCTCGACCTGCGCTCGGCGATCGGCGACGGCGACGGCGACGCGAGCCGGCAAGGCGACGCCGGGCCGCGCACGTTCCGCTCGGTGACCACGATCCGCTTCCGCTGCGCCGAGCCGGGCGCGGCGAGCTTCGCGGACCTGGTCGCGCCGAGCGTCACGGCCGTGTCGCTGAACGGCAAGGACCTCGACCCGTCCGAGGTGTTCGACGGCACCCGCATCGCGCTGGAGGACCTGCGCGAGGAGAACGAGCTGGTGGTGGACGCCCAGTGCGCCTACAGCCGCACGGGCGAGGGCATGCACCGCTTCGTCGACCCGGAGGACGGCGAGGTCTATCTGTACACGCAGTACGAGCCCGCGGACTCGCGCCGCGTCTTCGCCAACTTCGAGCAGCCCGACTTGAAGGCCCCCTTCCGCTTCTCCGCCCGGGCCCCCGAGGGCTGGACGGTGTGGAGCAACGGGGTGGGAGAGGAGACCGACGGCGTCTGGCGGTTCGCGGAGACCAAGCCGATCTCGACGTACATCACCGCGGTCGTCGCGGGCCCGTACCACTACGTGACCGACTCCTACGAGCGCGTCCTTGAGGACGGCACCCGCCTGGAGATCCCCCTCGGCGCGATGTGCCGCAAGGGCCTCGCCAAGCACTTCGACGCGGACGACGTCTTCCTGGTCACCAAGCAGGGCCTGGACTTCTTCCACGACCACTTCGACTACCCGTACCCCTTCGGGAAGTACGACCAGGCCTTCGTGCCGGAGTACAACCTCGGCGCGATGGAGAACCCGGGCTGCGTGACCTTCCGCGAGGAGTTCATCTTCCGCGGCAAGGTGACCCAGGCGTCGTACGAGCGCCGGGCGAACGTCATCCTGCACGAGATGGCGCACATGTGGTTCGGCGACCTGGTCACCATGCGCTGGTGGGACGACCTGTGGCTCAAGGAGTCCTTCGCCGACTTCATGGGCTCCTTCTCGATGGTCGAGGCCACCCGCTTCACCAACGGCTGGATCACCTTCGCCAACAACCGCAAGGCGTGGGCCTACCGCGCCGACCAGCTCCCCTCCACGCACCCGGTCACGGCCGACATCCGCGACCTGGAGGACGCCAAGCTCAACTTCGACGGGATCACGTACGCCAAGGGTGCCTCGGTGCTCAAGCAGCTCGTGGCCTACGCGGGCCGGGACGCGTTCCTGGAGGGCGCCCGGCGCTACTTCAAGCGCCACGCGTACGGCAACACCCGCCTCGGTGACCTGCTCTCGGTCCTGGAGGAGACCAGCGGGCGCGACATGGCGGCCTGGTCGCGGGCCTGGCTGGAGACCGCGGGCGTCAACTCCCTGACGCCGCAGGTCCTGCTGAGCGCGGAGGGCCGCGTCACCGAGCTGGCCATCCTCCAGGAGGCGGCGGAGAGCCACCCGACGCTGCGCCCGCACCGGGTGGCGGTGGGGCTGTACCGCCGCTCGGACGCGGGCGACCTCGTGCGCTACGCCCGTGCCGAGGTGGACGTCGACGGGCCCCGCACCGTCGTCACCGAGCTGGTCGGCGCCGAGGCGCCCGAGCTGGTCCTCGTCAACGACGACGACCTCACGTACTGCAAGATCCGCTTCGACGAGACCTCCCTGGCCACGCTGCGCGGGCACCTCGGCGACCTCACCGACCCGCTCGCCCGGGCCCTGTGCTGGTCGGCGCTGTGGAACCTCACGCGGGACGGGCTCATGCCCGCGCGGGACTTCATCGACCTCGTGCTGCGGTTCGCCGGGCGCGAGACCGACATCGGCGTGCTCCAGATGCTGCACGCCTGGGCCGGCAGCGCCCGCACGCACTACGCCGCGCCCGCCTGGCGCGCGGAGGGCGGGCGGCTGCTCGCCGACGAGGCCCTGCGGGAGCTGCGCATCGCCGCACCGGGCAGCCAGCACCAGCTCACGTGGGCGCGGTTCTTCGCCTCCGTCGCCTCCTCGGAGGCCGACCTCCAGTTGCTCCAGGGCCTCCTGGAGGGCACCGCGAAGATCGACGGCCTGGAGGTGGACCAGGAGCTGCGCTGGGCGTTCCTGCTGCCGCTCGCGGTGCACGGCGCGGCGGACGAGCAGGTCCTCGCGGCCGAGCTGGCCCGGGACGACACGGCCTCCGGCAAGCGCCACCAGGTCCGCTGCCTGGCCGCGCGCCCCTCGGCGGCGGTCAAGGCGCAGGCCTGGGCCTCCGTGGTGGAGTCGGACGCGCTGTCCAACGCCCTGGTGGAGGCGACCATCGCGGGGTTCGCGCAGCCCTCGCAGCGGGAGCTGACCGCCGCGTACGCCCCGAAGTACTTCGAGGCCATCGAGCGGGTCTGGGCCGAGCGGTCCATCCAGATCGGCATGGACGTGGTGCGGGGGCTGTTCCCGCACCTCCAGGACAGCCCGGAGACGCTGGCCGCCGCCGACGCGTGGCTCGCCGCCCACGAGTCGGCCCCGCCGGCGCTGCGCCGCCTCGTCCTGGAGGCCCGCGACGACCTGGCCCGGGCCCTGCGGGCCCAGGCCTGCGACGCGGGCTCGCCCCAGGCCTGACGGGGGCCGGGGCCGGAGCACCCCCGGGCCGGAGGCGGGAGAAGCCTTCGGTCGGGGGTGCCCCCCGCGAACCGGGCCTTTTCGGAGTTCGAACTCCCGTACTTTAGGACGGGGTTGTCCGGTTTTGTCGACGAGCCTGTAACAGCGGTTAGGGCCCGGACCGGTGGCGGGAATGGCCCCGGCATGAACCACAACACCCCGCTCTCCCCCCGCCCGTTGCGCCACCTCGCCGACGTCCAGCGGCGCGTCATGAGCGCGGCCCAGCTCCGCGCGCACGGGGTCGGCGCCGCGGACGTCACCGCGCACTGCCGCGCCGGCGGCCCCTGGCAGCAGTTCCTGCCCGGCGTCTATCTGCTGCACCCGGGGCCGCCCACCAGCGAGGAGCGGCTGCACGGCGTGCTGCTCTACGCCGGGCGGCCCGCGGCCAAGGAGACCCGGTCCATCCCGGCGCAGCCCCGGCCGGGCGAGGCGCACACCGGCCCCGCCGCGTACGCGGACGCGCTGATCACCGGGCTCGCGGCGCTCGCCCTGCACCGCTTCACCGCCGCCCCGCCGCTGCTCTCCCTGGACCGCGTCGACGTCCTGGTGCCGCGCACCCGGCGGCTGCGCTCCACCGGCTGCGTCCGGCTCGTGCGCGCGGCCGCGCTGCCCACCCCGGAGCAGGTCGCGGGCCTGGCGGTGGCGACGGTGCCGCGCGCGCTCGCCGACGCGGTGGCGCAGCTCACCGACGCGGGCGCGGTGCGGCGGCTGCTCACCGAGGCGGTGCGCGACGGCCACTGCGAACCGGCCGCGCTGGTCGCGGAGCTGACCCGGGCCCGGCTCCTCGGCCGGCCGCACGTGGTGGGCGCCGTGGACTCGCTGCTCGCCGAGGGGCGCGCGATCGCCGAGGACCGGCTGCACGCGCTGGTGCGCGACCACGGGCTCCCGGACCCGCTGTGGAACGTCGACCTGCGCCTGCCGGGCGGGCCGCCCCTGGGCGGTGTCGACGCGTACTGGCCCGAGCAGGCGGTGGCGGTGGAGCTGGACACGCGGGCACCGCGGCACGGCTCCCGGCCCGGCCCGCGGCACGGCTTCCCGCAGGGGGCGCAGGAGGACGACGAGCAGTGGTCCGCGTACGCCCGCAAGCGCGAGCACCTGGAGCAGCTCGGCATCACCGTCGTACACATCACCCCGAAGAAGCTGCGCGACGCGGCGCACCAGCAGGCGGCGGTGGTCCGGACGGCCCTGATGGCGGCGACGGACCGGGAGCCCGCGGCGTACGTGGTCGTGCTGCCGAGATGAGCGCGGCGCCCCCGGGGCGGGGGCCGGATGTGCGGTGGCGCCGGGCGGGTCGAGCCCCGCCCGGCGCCCAGCCGCCCACCATCAGGCGTCAGCCCCCCCCCGCCATCAACCGTCAGGCCCCGGCCGCCCGCAGTCAGGCGCCAGGCATCAGGCGTCAGGCGTCAGGCGTCAGGTGGTGGGGCAGAACTCGGCGTCGAGGATCTTGTTTTTGCCGCGGATCCAGTCGCCGTTGAAGTTGTACGTGAGCGCGTGGCCGCCGTCGGGCGTGGTCACGGCCATGCTCAGGGAGCCGTGGATGCGGCCGCCGTGGCCCCACAGGACCGTGCCGCAGGGCAGTTCGAGCCGCATCAGGCCGAGGCCGTAGCGGTTGCCCGCCGCTTCCTCGCCGGTGGCCGGGACCGTCTTCTTCATCGCGGCGAGCTGTTCGTCCGGCAGCAGGGCACCGCGTAGCAGGGCCGTGTAGAAACGGTTCAGGTCCGCCGCGCTGGAGATCACCTCGCCCGACGCGCCCGCCAGGGACGGGTTGAACTCGGTGACGTCGTAGGTGGGGCCCGCGGAGCTGTCGGACAGCTTGGAGTACGCCCGTGAGCTGGGGCGAGGCAGCGTGGGGTCGGTGCCGGGGACCGAGGTGGCGCCCAGGTGCAGGGGGTCGATGACGCGGCGGCGGATCTCCTCGCCGTAGGGGCGTCCGGTGACCTTCTCGATGATCATCCCGGCGACGACGTAGTTGGTGTTGGAGTAGCCCCAGCCCGTGCCGGGGGCGAAGTCCGGCTCGTGGCGCATCGCGATCGCGACCAGGGAGCGCGGCGTCCAGGTGCGGTGGCGGTGCGCGAAGAACTCCGGGGTGGCGACCCGCCGCTCGAAGTGCGGGTCCTCGCTGAAGTCGTGGATGCCGCTGGTGTGGTTGAGGAGCCGGCGGACGCTGATCCGGTCGCCGTCGTGGCCGCTGCCCTCGACCACCCCGGGCAGCCACCTCCCGACCTTGTCGTCCAGGTCGAGCCGGCCCTCCGCCTCCAGTTGGAGCAGCACGGTGGCCACGAACGTCTTGGTGATGCTGGCCGCGCGGAAGCGGTCGTGCTCGCCGCGCGGGGTCCGCCCGACGAGGTCGCCGACGCCCGCGGCGCCGCCCCAGGGGCCGCGGCCGTCCCACGCGTGGGCCGTCGCACCGGGGGCACCGGCGCGCACGGCCGCCTCCAGGACGGCCTGTGTCCGGTGGTGGCCGTGGTCCGTGGCGGGGTGGTGCGCCCGGTCCGTGGCCGCGGTGACGGCGGTGGCGGCGAGGACGGCGCGGACGGCGGAGGCAGCGGGGGCGGCGGGGGCCGCGGGGGCCGCGGTCAGGGTCCCCGCCGTCACCGCGGCCGCGAGGGCCGCTCCCACGAGCCCCGTACGCGCCGGTGTGAGTCGTCCGGGCAGTGGCATGGGTGGTGTCCCTTCCTCGGGTCGTCGTCACGGTGTCCGTGCGCGGCGCGCGGCGGGACTCCGTCTCCGTACGGCAGAACTCCGCCGCCGGCGCACGGTCACGGCCGGCACCCGGCCCGAGGGGGACGACTGGCACGGGTGAACGCGTCGGGTGCCGCGGGACCCGGCGCCGTACACCCGGTCGACGATCCCTGCGGGAGCACTTCGACCCTGTTCCAGCCCGTGTTCCAGCCCTTGTTCCAGTGCTGGTTCGTTCCAGCGCTACTTCCAGCCCGTGCTTCAGCCCTTGCGGAGGACGAGTTCCGTGTTGCGGTCGCCCGGGGTGCCGCTGAGGGTGGATCTGGCGCCGGGGGCGTTGAGGGCCAGTTCGCGGTAGAGGGCGGCGAGACCGGTCTGGGAGAGGTCGGTGTGATCCGTGCGGTGCGGAGCCGCGGACTCGATGAGCGTGGTGAACAGCGACAGCGTCCCGTCGTGGTTGTCGGTCAGCTCGATGACGCGCGCGAGCTGGGGGAAGTCCACATGCGAGGCGGTGGACACCTCCCACAGGGTGCCGTGCGGGGTGATGGCGTTCTTGTGGCTGTGGCCGTTCACCCAGGCGAGCACGGAGCGGTGGCGGCGCAGCAGCGCCAGGACCTCGTCGCCGCCGTGCCGGGCCTCGTGCGGGTGGCGCGGGTCGGTCACCAGGTTGCGCATGCTGCGGCTGGTGTGGTGGCTGAAGACGATGACGTACGAGGCGTCGCCGCTCTTCTCGACCTGCCGCAGGGTGCGTTCCAGCCAGCGCAGTTGGCCGGTGCCGAGCGAGCCCTCGTAGTGGCCGCCGGGGTCGGTGGTGTCCAGGCTGATGCCGAGGACGTCGTCGGAGATGCGAAAGGTGTAGTACTGCGTGCCGTCGGCCAGGTTCCGCCGGGTGTAGCCGTGGCCGACGGGTCCGGGGCCCTCGTGCGCGGGGTCGAGGTGGGCCCGGACGTACTCGGCGGGCGTGAAGGGGGCGCGGGCCTCGTCGGGGGTGACCGGCCGCATGCGGCGCGCCTCGGCCCGCAGTATCTCCTTGAAGTGGGCGCCCTTGGGGTCGCGGCCCTTCTTGACGGCCTTCCACAGGGCGGCGCCGCGGGCCGCGTCGAGCTCCATCAGCTTGCGCCCGCCGACGGCGAGGTCGGTGAAGAAGGAGTCACCGGGGGCGTAACAGCCGCCGGGCAGGGCGTCGTGGTTGCCGACGGTCGAGTACCAGGGCAGGTTCAGGCCGGGGCTGTTGACCTCGCGGATCGCGGCGTCCAGGAAGCCCGGCAGGTGGGGGAAGCCGTGCCCCTTGTCGGCGTCGCGCAGCGCGGCGTCGGGGTGCCAGTACAGCTTCAGGCCGCTGTTCTGCACGCCTTCGTAGTGGCGCGGGTCGCCGGAGTTGGGGGTGACGCGGCCGCCGCTCATCACGGTGAGGAACCAGTCGAGTTCGGTGCGGGAGTTGTTGTCCGTGTTGTCGCCCGTCGTCATCACGAAGTGCAGGGGCGCGCCGGTGGCGGGCGCGCCGCGCAGCGCGTTCACCCGCTCGACGAGCGCGACCGCACCGGGCACGGACAGGGCCTCCTGCGGGCGCCAGGCGCTGGCCGTCTGGGCGCGCAGGTACTCGTACCGCAGCGGGTGCTGGACGTCCACCAGGTGCAGGTCCGTGAACTGTACGAACGCGGTGAGCGCGGTGCGCCGCGCCTCCCTGCCCCGGTGCGCCGGGGCCAGCTCCGAGCGCACCACGCGGTCCCAGGCGGGGCCGTCGCCGAGGCGCCGGTAGCCGGAGGTGCCGCGGGGCGTGGCCACGGACCCGAGGGTGGTGCCCGCGCGGTAGGGGGCGAGGGGTGCGGCGGGCGCGAGGCGCGACC
>NZ_BNBT01000164.1 GCF_014656095.1 Streptomyces longispororuber | reverse complement strand
CGGTGCGATCGGCCGATCGCACCGCCCCTTCCCGTACGCCGCGGGGGTCAGACGCCGTACACGTCCGCCTGGCGCGGCATCGGGTCCTGGACGGCGCCGCTGAGGAACGTGGCGCGGCCGCTGAAGCGGTCGGTGTTGACGCCGTTCTCCTCCAGGACCTTGATGGCCGCCGCGTGTACGACGCGCAGCACCGGCGTGGCGGCGCGCAGGGCGTCGTCGGCCATGAAGCGGTGGCGCCAGGGCTTGTCGGCCCAGGCGTGGCGCAGTCCGAAGGGCTCGGGGAGGACCAGGCTGCCGCCGAGGTAGTCCAGGATCGGCGGGTACCAGGTGAAGGGGGCGCGCACCGCGAGGCGCACCACCTCCTGGGCGTCGACGAGCGGGAGGTTGCGCGTGGTGGTCTCCCAGAACTTGACGGTCTTGCTGACCGTCTTGGTCTTGGGGGAGGGCTTGCTGGTGAACAGGGAGTGGACCGGGCCGAGGGCGTGGCCGGTGACCTCGATGCGCAGGGTCTCGTGCAGCACGGTCACCGTGATCAGCATGGTGATGACGAGCTGGCCGTCCCAGAGGGTGAACTGCACGCCGAGGTAGTGCCGGTCGCCGCTGCCGAACTGCTGCTCGTTGCAGATGCGCTGTATCTCGTGGCCCTTGATCTGGAAGGCCTCGACGTCGGTGCCGGAGGGGCGGGAGACCGCGCCGGCGTTCTCCCCGATGGGGGAGACGATCCAGTGCTTTATCGACGGGGTGGGGAAGCCCCCGGTGTGCAGCGGGCCGCGCTCCAGCATGCGGAGCTGGTCGTGCACCGCGCGTATGACGTCCCAGCTCCGGAAGGGGTTGATCTCCTTGCCGTCCTCGCGGGGGGTGAGCTCCTCGGCGAGCTGCCAGCTTCCCCAGCGGGTGCCCATGCCCAGTATGCCCTTGGGGCCCGCGTAGAAGACGGAGTTGCTCTGCTGCTCGGCGGAGAGGCGGGCGAGCCCCTGGCGCAGGCGCTCGGCGGAGGTCTCGCCGGGGCTGCCCGGCACGGCCTCGGGGATCTTGGCGGCGACGCCGCCGCCCGAGAGCAGGCCGGACCAGCGGTCGCGCAGGTCCTTGGCGGTGCCTTCGGCTATGTGCTTGGCCAGGAACCAGCCGATGAGGGGGGCGACGGGGGACAGGCGCAGGTACCAGGCCCAGAAGCCGTCGAAGGGCAGCTTGACGAGGAGGATCACGACGACGACGCCGACGGCCACGAGGACGGCCGTGGAGAGGGCCTGGGTGCGCTTGTCCTTCTGCTTGGTGATCCAGCGGTGGACGGTGAAGACGAGCAGCCACGCGAACAGGCCGGGCAGGAAGAGCAGCCCGCACACGGCCATGATCGCCGTCAGTCTGCTGTCGCGCTGGCGGCGGATGCGGGTGGCGGCGAGGCAGTGCTCGACGACGGTCTGCGGCTCGGTGCCGAAGGACTGGATGAGGGGTTTGCGGGCGCCGCCGAGCATGCGCACCTGGACGGTTCTGGAGAAGGCCTCGCCGAGGCTCGGCCGGAACAGGGACCACAGCCCCGGTTTCACCACGGACTTGTGCCAGTCGTTGTTGGCCTTGAGGATCTCGTCGACCTCGCTGTCGCGGTAGGCCGCCGAGGCCAGGGCATGGGTGGCCGCGGTCTGTCCGGCGGCGCCGGAGAGCGGTACCTGGGCCCCTGGCCTGAAGTCGAATGCGTCGTCCGCCACCTGCCGCCCCCACTCGCCGCGCCGCCGGTCGGCGCGGCCCTTCCCGACTGCGTTGTTTCCCGACTGCGCGGCCAGGCACACCTGTTGAGCCGGCCGGTACAGCAGTTGATCAGGTCATCAGCGTATCGGTGCGCACCGACATCCGGCAGTCCTCGGCCGAATGCCGCCCCTCCGCGGGCGCGCGGAGGGGCGGCAGGGGGCCGGCGGGGCGCAACTAGGCGGTGGCTTCGGCCTGTTCGCGGATCTTCTGGGCCACTTGCGGGGGCATCGGTTCGTGCCGGGCGTACGAGCGGTTGAAGCGCGCCGTGCCCTGGGACAGGGACCTCAGGTCGATGGCGTAGCGGCCGATCTCGATCTCGGGGACCTCGGCGCGGACGAGGGTGCGTCCGCCGGCGGCCTGTTCGGTGCCGACGACGCGGCCGCGCCGTCCGGACAGGTCGCTCATGACGGTGCCCACGTACTCGTCGGAGATGAGGACCCGGACGTCGGCGACGGGTTCGAGGAGGTGGATGGTGGTGCCCGCGGCGGCCTCGCGCAGGGCGAGCGCGCCGGCGGTCTGGAAGGCGGCGTCGGAGGAGTCCACCGAGTGGGCCTTGCCGTCGAGGAGGGTGACGCGGATGTCGACGAGGGCGTTGCCGGTGGCGACGCCCTTGGCGGCCTGGGCGCGGACGCCCTTCTCGACGGAGGGGATGAACTGGCGCGGGACGGCGCCGCCGACGACCTTGTCGACGAACTCGATGCCGCTGCCGCCGGGCAGGGGTTCGACCTCGATCTCGCAGATGGCGTACTGGCCGTGGCCGCCGGACTGCTTGACGTGGCGGCCGCGCCCCGCGGACCGGCCCGCGAAGGTCTCGCGCAGGGACACCTTGTGCGGGACGACGTCGACCTGGACGCCGTAGCGGCTGCGGAGCCGCTCCAGGGCCACGTCGGCGTGGGCTTCGCCGAGGCACCACAGGACGACCTGGTGGGTGTCCTGGTTCTGTTCGAGCCGCATGGTGGGGTCCTCGGCGACGAGCCGGGAGAGCCCCTGGGAGAGCTTGTCCTCGTCGGCCTTGCTGTGGGCCTGGATGGCGAGCGGGAGCAGCGGGTCGGGCATGTCCCAGGGCTCCATGAGGAGCGGGTCGTCCTTGGCGGAGAGGGTGTCGCCGGTCTCGGCGCGGCTCAGTTTGGCGACGCAGGCGAGGTCGCCGGCGATGACCCGGGACAGGGTGCGCTGCTGTTTGCCGAAGGGGGCGGACAGGGCGCCGACGCGCTCGTCGGCCTCGTGGAGGTCCCGGCCCTCGTGGCCGCGGTCGGTGAGGCCGTGCCCGGACACGTGCACGGTGTCGTCGGGGCGCAGGGTGCCGGAGAAGACGCGGACCAGCGAGATGCGGCCGACGTAGGGGTCGGACGCGGTCTTGACGACCTCGGCGGCGAGGGGTCCTTCGGGGTCGCAGGTGAGGGCGGGCCTGGGGGTGCCGTCGGGGGTGGTGACCGCGGGCACGGGGCGCTCCGGCGGGGTGGGGAAGCCGCCGGTGACGAGCTCAAGGAGCTCGACGGTGCCGATGCCCTGGCGGGCGCCGTCGGCGGCGGGGGCGGCGGCGAGCACGGGGTGGAAGATGCCGCGCGCGACGGCGCGTTCCAGGTCGTCCACGAGGGTCTTGTGGTCGATCTCCTCGCCGCCGAGGTAGCGGTCCATGAGGGACTCGTCCTCGCTCTCGGCGATGATGCCCTCGATGAGCTTGTTGCGGGCCTCCTCGAGGGCGGGGAGCTGGTCCTGGTCCGGCTCGGACTCCTTGCGTTCGCCGGACGCGTAGTCGTACACGCGCTGGGACAGCAGGCCGACGAGGCCGGTGACGGGCGCGTGGCCGTCGGGGCCCGGCTCGCCGTGCAGCGGCAGGTACAGCGGCAGCACGGCGTCGGGGTCGTCGCCGCCGAAGGCGTCCGCGCAGGCGCGGGTCATCTGCGGGAAGTCGGCGCGCGCGGATTCCAGGTGGGTGATGACGATGGCCCGGGGCATGCCGACGGCGGCGCACTCCTCCCAGACCATGCGGGTCGCGCCGGTGATGCCCTCGACGCCCTCGGCGGCCGAGACGACGAAGAGGGCCGCGTCCGCGGCGCGCAGACCGGCCCTCAGCTCACCGACGAAGTCGGCGTATCCCGGGGTGTCCAGGAGGTTGATCTTGTAGCCGCCCCACTCGACGGGGACGAGGGAGAGCTGGACCGAGCGCTGCTGCCGGTGCTCGATCTCGTCGTAGTCGGAGACGGCGGTGCCGTCCTCGACGCGGCCGGCCCGGTTCACCGCCCCCGCGGTGAGGGCGAGGGCCTCCACCAGAGTCGTCTTGCCCGACCCGCTGTGGCCGACCAGCACCACATTCCGTACGGACGCGGGGTGGTCGGCCGTCGCTGCCCTGCCGGCGGCTCCGGGGTGTGCGTTCGCCTTGTCGCCCATGCCTTGGCCTCCCGGTGACACGCATGGTGAGGAGGCTCAGCCCCCTCGGGGATGCTGGCTCAAGCGCGGACACACGGAGAACCGCTGCGGGGGCGGCTCCGACGACGCCCGCGGTGCTTCCGAGCTTTCCACTTGCGTCACTGTGCGTCCATACGTCGTACGCGATCGTGAGGGGGTAAGCCGCCCCCTCCGGGGCGTGACTACGATGGGCCAGCCGGTGGCCAACGGGGCCGCCGTGCGCACCGACCCTCGGGAAGGCCATGCTGAACAAGTACGCGCGTGCGTTTTTCACGCGTGTCCTCACGCCGTTCGCCGCGTTTCTCATCCGCCGCGGGGTCAGCCCCGACACGGTCACGCTCATCGGTACGGCCGGGGTGATGGCGGGAGCGCTGGTCTTCTTCCCCCGCGGGGAGTTCTTCTGGGGCACGGTCGTCATCACGCTGTTCGTGTTCTCGGACCTGGTCGACGGCAACATGGCGCGGCAGATGGGCCGCTCCAGCCGGTGGGGCGCGTTCCTGGACTCGACGCTCGACCGGGTCGCCGACGGCGCGATCTTCGGCGGCTTCGCCCTCTGGTACGCGGGCTCCGGCGACGACAACATCCTGTGCGCGGTGTCGATCTTCTGCCTGGCGAGCGGCCAGGTGGTGTCGTACACGAAGGCGCGCGGTGAGGCGATCGGCCTGCCGGTGGCCGTCAACGGCCTGGTCGAGCGGGCCGAGCGCCTGGTGATCTCGCTGGTCGCGGCGGGCTTCGCCGGGCTGCACAAGTTCGGGGTGCCCGGCATCGACGTGCTGCTGCCCGTGGCGCTGTGGATCGTGGCCGTCGGCAGCCTCGTCACGCTCGTGCAGCGGGTGGTGACGGTGCGCCGCGAGTCCGCCGAGGCGGACGCCGAGGCCGCGCGGGAGGACGTGCGGCAGAGCGGGACGGCCTCGTGAGCCGCGGCGCGGAGAAGCTCACCGACGCGCTGTACGGTGCGGGCTGGAGCACCCTCAAGAAGCTGCCGGAGCCCGCCGCCGTGCGCCTCGGGCGCACCATCGCCGACGTCGCCTGGAAGCGGCGCGGCAAGGGCGTGCTGCGCCTGGAGGCGAACTACGCGCGCGTGGTGCCGGACGCGTCGCCGCGCCGCCTTGCCGAGCTGTCCAGGGCGGGCATGCGCTCGTACATGCGCTACTGGATGGAGTCGTTCCGGCTGCCCGCGTGGAGCGCGGACCGGATCAGGGATGGTGTGACGGTCGAGGACGTGCACCACCTGACGGACGGCCTGGACCGCGGCCGGGGCGTCATCCTGGCGCTGCCGCACCTGGCCAACTGGGACCTGGCGGGAGCCTGGGTCACCACGAAGCTGAAGACGCCGTTCACCACCGTGCAGGAGCGGCAAAAGCCCGAGTCCCTGTACGACCGCTTCGTCGCCTACCGCAGCGGCCTCGGCATGGAGGTCCTTCCGCACACCGGCGGCTCGGCCTTCGGCACGCTGGCGCGGCGGCTGCGCGCGGGCGGCCTGGTGTGCCTGGTCGCGGACCGGGACCTGTCGTCGTCCGGGGTCGAGGTGGAGTTCTTCGGCGAGACGGCGCGCATGCCCGCGGGGCCCGCCGCGCTCGCCCAGCAGACGGGCGCGCTGCTGCTGCCGGTGACGCTCTGGTACGACTCCTCGCCGGTCATGCACGGCCGGGTCCACCCACCCGTCGACGTGCCGGACGCGGGCACCCGCAAGGAGAAGACGGCCGCCATGACGCAGGCGCTGGCCGACGCGTTCGCCACGGGCATCGCCGCGCACCCGCAGGACTGGCACATGCTCCAGCGCCTGTGGCTCGCGGACCTCGACCCGGCGCGGGCGCCCCGGCGCGCGGGAGGCGAGGGAACGCCGTGAAGATCGGGATCGTCTGCCCGTACTCGTGGGACGTGCCCGGCGGCGTCCAGTTCCACATCCGCGACCTGGCGGAGCACCTCATCCGCGTGGGGCACGAGGTGTCCGTCCTCGCCCCGGCGGACGACGAGACCCCCCTGCCGCCGTACGTGGTGTCGGCGGGCCGGGCCGTGCCGGTGCCGTACAACGGCTCGGTGGCGCGGCTCAACTTCGGCTTCCTCTCGGCCGCGCGCGTCCGCCGCTGGCTGCACGACGGCACCTTCGACGTCATCCACATCCACGAGCCGACCTCGCCCTCGCTCGGGCTGCTGACCTGCTGGGCGGCGCAGGGGCCGATCGTGGCGACGTTCCACACGTCCAATCCGCGCTCGCGGGCCATGATCGCGGCGTACCCGATCCTCCAGCCCGCCCTGGAGAAGATCAGCGCGCGCATCGCGGTCAGCGAGTACGCCCGCCGCACGCTGGTCGAGCACCTGGGCGGCGACGCGGTGGTCATCCCCAACGGCGTGGACGTCGACTTCTTCGCCGACGCCGAGCCGCGCCCCGAGTGGCAGGGGCGCACGCTCGGCTTCATCGGCCGCATCGACGAGCCCCGCAAGGGCCTGCCGGTGCTGATGAAGGCGCTGCCGCGGATCTTCGCGGAGTGCCCCGAGGCGCGGCTCCTCGTCGCCGGGCGCGGCGACGAGGAGGAGGCGGTCGCCTCGCTCCCGGCGGAGCTGCGCCGGCGGGTGGAGTTCCTCGGCATGGTCAGCGACGAGGACAAGGCGCGCCTGCTGCGCAGCGTCGACGTGTACGTCGCCCCGAACACCGGGGGCGAGAGCTTCGGCATCATCCTGGTCGAGGCGATGTCGGCGGGCGCCCCGGTCCTCGCCAGCGACCTCGACGCCTTCGCGCAGGTCCTCGACCAGGGCGCGGCCGGCGACCTGTTCGCGAACGAGGACGCCGACTCCCTCGCGGAGGCGGCCGTACGCCTCCTCGACGACCCGCGGCGCCGCGCGGAGCTGCGGGAGCGGGGCAGCAAGCACGTGCGGCGGTTCGACTGGTCGACCGTCGGGGCGGACATCCTGTCGGTGTACGAGACGGTGACGGACGGGGCGGCGGCGGTGGCGGCCGACGAGCGTACGGGCCTGCGAGCCCGGTTCGGGCTCGCCAGGGACTAGGCGGGGCCCTGCCCCTCTTTCCCACCCGCCCACCCGTGCGGGCCCGGTGCCTCGTGCGGCCCCGGCCTGGCGGCTTTCCGCCCGTCGTGTCCCGCTCCGTCGCTTCGCGCCGGATGGTTTCCCACCCGCCCACCCGTGCGGGCCCGGTGCCTCGTGCGGCCCCGGCCTGGCGGCTTTCCGGCCGTCGTGCGGCTGCTTCGCATCCAGCCCGTCCGGCGCCTGAGGACGAGGCGCGGAGCGCCGGTGAGGCCGGTGCGGGGGTGGTCCCGCGGGGGCGGCCGGGGCCGGGCCCCGGGAATGTGGCTGGGCCCCGGCGGTAGCCTAGGCGGCTGTGACCTCCACCTTGATCTGGATCGCGGCGGCCCTGTTCGCGATCGGCCTCTACCTGAGCTGGACCGCGGGACGCCTGGACCGGCTGCACGCGCGCATCGACGCGGCCCGCGCCGCGCTCGACGCGCAACTGCTGCGCCGCGCCTCGGTCGCCCAGGAACTGGCCACCTCCGGAGTGCTCGATCCGGCCGCCTCGATCGTCCTGTACGAGGCGGCGCACGCGGCCCGGCAGGCCGAGGAGGAGCAGCGCGAGGTCGCCGAGAGCGAGCTGAGCCAGGCGCTGCGCGCGGTCTTCGGCGAGGCCCAGCAGGTGGAGGCGGTGCGCGAGGCGCCGGGCGGCGACGAGGCCGCGCGGGAACTGGCCGCGGCCGTGCGCCGCGTACCGATGGCGCGGCGGTTCCACAACGACGCCGTGCGCGCGGCCCGGGCGCTGCGCCGGCACCGCAAGGTGCGCTGGTTCCGCCTCGCCGGGCACGCGCCGTTCCCGATGGCGGTGGAGATGGACGACGAGCCTCCGGTGGCCCTGGTCGACCGGACCACCGCGTAGACCGGACCGCGGTGCCTAGCTCCGGCCCGCCTTGCGGAGCAGCTTGGCCACCTCAAGGCCCCATATGCCGAGGGAGATGACGGCGAGCGCCATGAACGGCGCCATCCGCCAGCGGAAGCCGTGGCCCACGGTCTCGTAGGTGACGTACACCGGCAGGACGAGGGCCGTCACCACCCCGTGCGCGTCCCACCACCGGTTCGCGCGCCGCGCGCCCCTCACGACCGGCGCCACCACCGCTGCCCGCACCACGGCCCAGACTCCCCGCATCCCCCCAGAATGGGGCCCCGGACGGCACTTGGGGAGTGGTCACCGAGAGTTCTCCGGCGGTCACGACCCCGCCGTCACAGCACGAAAACGATCCACCGCCTCACCATTGGCCCTTGCTGTGGCCTGGTCCGCGGACGTTTCCTCTAGACGGGCGCTCTCCCGGGACGGCGAAAGCGCCCCACGCAGCTCTTTTCCACCGAGCCACCGAGTGAGGTCAACCCGTGTCCAGCACGCTCTCCAGCACCGACCAGGCCACCGCCGAGACCACCGCGACCGGCACCGCCCGAGTGAAGCGCGGCATGGCCGAGCAGCTCAAGGGCGGCGTGATCATGGACGTCGTGACGCCCGAGCAGGCGAAGATCGCCGAGGACGCGGGCGCCGTCGCCGTCATGGCGCTGGAGCGCGTGCCCGCCGACATCCGCAAGGACGGCGGCGTGGCCCGGATGTCCGACCCGGACATGATCGAGGGCATCATCGAGGCCGTCTCCATCCCCGTGATGGCCAAGTCCCGCATCGGCCACTTCGTGGAGGCCCAGGTACTCCAGGCCCTCGGCGTGGACTACATCGACGAGTCCGAGGTGCTCACCCCGGCCGACGAGGTCAACCACTCCGACAAGTGGGCCTTCACCACGCCGTTCGTCTGCGGCGCCACCAACCTGGGCGAGGCCCTGCGCCGCATCGCCGAGGGCGCCGCGATGATCCGCTCCAAGGGCGAGGCCGGCACCGGCAACGTCGTGGAGGCCGTGCGCCACCTGCGCCAGATCAAGAACGAGATAGCCCGGCTTCGCGGCTTCGACAACCACGAGCTGTACGCCGCCGCCAAGGAGCTGCGCGCCCCGTACGAGCTGGTCAAGGAGGTCGCCGAGCTCGGCAAGCTGCCGGTGGTGCTGTTCTCCGCCGGTGGCGTCGCCACCCCGGCCGACGCCGCCCTGATGCGCCAGCTCGGCGCCGAGGGCGTCTTCGTCGGCTCCGGCATCTTCAAGTCCGGCGACCCGGCCAAGCGCGCCGCCGCCATCGTGAAGGCCACCACCTTCTACGACGACCCCAAGGTCGTCGCGGACGCCTCCCGCAACCTCGGCGAGGCCATGGTCGGCATCAACTGCGACACCCTGCCCGAGACCGAGCGCTACGCGAACCGGGGCTGGTGATGACCGCCACCGCGACGCACGGCCCCGCGACGCCCGGCCCCGCGACGGACGCCCGAGCGACGACCGCCCCCGCGGCGGACGTCCCCGTGGTGGGCGTCCTCGCCCTGCAAGGGGACGTACGGGAGCACCTGATCGCCCTGGCCGCGGCCGACGCCGTGGCCAGGCCGGTGAGGCGGCCCGAGGAACTCGCCGAGGTCGACGGCCTGGTCATCCCCGGCGGTGAGTCCACCACCATCTCCAAACTGGCCGCCCTGTTCGGCCTGTTGGAGCCCCTCCGCGCGCGCGTGCGCGAAGGCATGCCGGTCTACGGCACCTGCGCGGGCATGATCATGCTCGCCGACAAGATCCTCGACCCGCGCTCGGGCCAGGAGACGATCGGCGGCATCGACATGATCGTGCGGCGCAACGCCTTCGGCCGGCAGAACGAGTCCTTCGAGACGGCGGTCGACATCCAGGGCGTCGAGGGCGACCCTGTAGAGGGCGTCTTCATCCGCGCCCCCTGGGTGGAGTCGGTCGGCGCCGCGGCCAAGGTGCTCGCCGAGCACGAGGGCCACATCGTCGCCGTACGCCAGGGCAACGCGCTCGCCACGTCCTTCCACCCGGAGCTGACGGGGGATCACCGGGTGCACGCCTTGTTCGTGGACATGGTGCGGGCGGAGCGGGCCCGGCGGTCCTTGTAGGATCTCCGGGGGTCCCCCCGGCCGTCGCGGCACGGGGGAGTTCGTACGAGGTTGGTTACGCGAAGGAGACAGGCAGATGTCCGGCCACTCTAAATGGGCTACGACGAAGCACAAGAAGGCCGTGATCGACGCCAAGCGCGGCAAGCTCTTCGCGAAGCTGATCAAGAACATCGAGGTCGCTTCCCGTACCGGCGGCGCCGACCTTGACGGCAACCCGACGCTCTTCGACGCCGTGCAGAAGGCCAAGAAGCAGTCGGTGCCCAACAAGAACATCGACTCGGCCATCAAGCGCGGCGCCGGCCTGGAGGCCGGTGGCGCCGACTACGAGACGATCATGTACGAGGGCTACGGCCCCAACGGCGTCGCGGTGCTCATCGAGTGTCTGACGGACAACCGCAACCGCGCCGCCTCCGAGGTCCGCGTCGCCATGACCCGCAACGGCGGCTCCATGGCCGACCCCGGCTCCGTGTCGTACCTCTTCCACCGCAAGGGCGTCGTGATCGTCCCCAAGGGCGAGCTGACCGAGGACGACGTCCTGGCCGCCGTCCTGGACGCGGGCGCCGAGGAGGTCAACGACCTCGGCGACACCTTCGAGGTGCTCAGCGAGGCCACCGACCTGGTCGCGGTCCGCACCGCGCTCCAGGAGGCCGGCATCGACTACGACTCGGCGGACGCCAACTTCGTCCCGACCATGCAGGTCGAGCTGGACGAGGAGGGCGCGCGCAAGATCTTCAAGCTGATCGACGCGCTCGAGGACAGCGACGACGTGCAGAACGTCTTCGCCAACTTCGACGTCTCCGACGAGGTCATGGAGAAGGTCGACGCCTGAGGGCGCACCCGGTGAACGGGCCGACGGGACACACCCCGTCGGCCCGTCGCTTTGTCAGTGGCACCCGATAGCCTGCACGAACAGGCGATCGGCGAAGGGGGCAGGGGAACGGTGCGGGTACTGGGGGTCGACCCGGGGCTGACCCGGTGCGGTGTCGGCGTCGTCGAGGGCGTCGCGGGCCGCCCGCTCACGATGCGCGGCGTCGGCGTCGTGCGCACCCCCGCCGACGCGGAGCTCGGCAGCCGCCTCGTCGCCATCGAGGCGGGCATCGAGCGCTGGCTGGACGAGCACCGCCCCGAAGTCCTCGCCGTGGAGCGCGTGTTCAGCCAGCACAACGTGCGGACGGTCATGGGCACCGCCCAGGCCAGCGCCGTCGCCATGCTGTGCGCCTCCCGCCGCGGCATCCCCGTCGCCCTGCACACCCCCAGCGAGGTCAAGGCCGCCGTGACCGGCTCGGGCCGCGCCGACAAGCCCCAGGTCGGCGCCATGGTGACCCGGCTCCTGCGGCTCGACGCGCCGCCGAAGCCCGCCGACGCCGCAGACGCCCTCGCCCTCGCCATCTGCCACATCTGGCGCGCCCCGGCCCAGAACCGCCTGCAGCAAGCGCTCCAGCAGGCCAGGAGCCCGCACGCCCCGCACGCCCCGCACGCAACGAAAGGCCGTACGGCATGATCGCCTTCGTCAGCGGCCCGGTCGCCGCCCTCGCCCCGGACACCGCCGTGGTCGAAGTGGGCGGCGTCGGCATGGCCGTCCAGTGCACGCCCGCCACGCTCGCCACGCTCCGCGTCGGCCGGCCCGCGAAGCTCGCCACGTCCCTCGTGGTCCGCGAGGACTCCCTCACGCTCTACGGCTTCGCCGACGACGACGAGCGGCAGACCTTCGAACTGCTCCAGACGGCGAGCGGCGTCGGCCCGCGCCTGGCCCAGGCGATGCTCGCCGTGCACAGCCCCGACGCGCTGCGCCGCGCGGTCTCCGCCGGCGACGAGAAGGCGCTCACCGCCGTGCCCGGCATCGGCAAGAAGGGCGCCCAGAAGCTCCTCCTGGAGCTGAAGGACCGCCTCGGCGAGCCGCTCGGCACCGGCGGCCCGGCCGTCGGCGCCCCCGTCACCCAGGGCTGGCGCGACCAGCTCCACGCCGCCCTCATCGGCCTCGGGTACGCGACGCGGGAGGCCGACGAGGCGGTCGCCGCCGTCACGCCGCAGGCCGAGGCCGCCGAGGGGAACCCGCAGGTGGGCCAGTTGCTGAAGGCGGCGCTCCAGACGCTGAACCGCACCCGGTGAACCGCACCCGCTGACCCCGGGGCCGCGCCCGGCCGCGGTCCGCCCCACACCGATCCGCGCACCGCCGCGGATCCGCCATTCGATCATCACGGACACACGCGAGGCAGACGCCATGAACTGGGACGACCCGACCGACGAGACCGCGCCCGCCGCCGCGGACGAGCGCCTCGTCGGCCCCGCCGCGGAGCGGCTGGTGGGCGCTGCCGCCGACGGCGAGGACCAGGCGGTCGAGGCCGCCCTGCGCCCCAAGGACCTGGACGAGTTCATCGGCCAGGAGAAGGTCAGGGAGCAGCTTGACCTCGTGCTGCGCGCGGCCCGCGCGCGGGGCGCCACCGCCGACCACGTGCTGCTCTCCGGCGCCCCCGGCCTCGGCAAGACCACGCTGTCGATGATCATCGCCGCCGAGATGGGCGCCCCGATCCGCATCACCAGCGGCCCGGCCATCCAGCACGCGGGCGACCTCGCGGCGATCCTGTCCTCGCTCCAGGAGGGCGAGGTCCTCTTCCTCGACGAGATCCACCGCATGTCGCGGCCCGCCGAGGAGATGCTGTACATGGCGATGGAGGACTTCCGCGTCGACGTCGTCGTCGGCAAGGGCCCCGGCGCCACCGCCATCCCCCTGGAGCTGCCGCCGTTCACGCTGGTCGGCGCCACCACGCGCGCGGGGCTGCTGCCGCCGCCGCTGCGCGACCGCTTCGGCTTCACGGCGCACATGGAGTTCTACGAGCCCGCCGAGCTGGAGCGGGTGATCCACCGCTCGGCGAGCCTGCTGGACGTGGAGATCGACGCGGACGGCGCCGCCGAGATCGCCGGCCGCTCCCGGGGCACCCCGCGCATCGCCAACCGCCTGCTGCGCCGCGTACGCGACTACGCGCAGGTCAAGGCCGACGGCGTGATCAACCGCGAGATCGCGGGCGCGGCCCTCAAGGTGTACGAGGTCGACACCCGCGGCCTCGACCGCCTGGACCGCGCCGTGCTCGAAGCCCTCCTGAAACTCTTCGGCGGCGGCCCGGTCGGCCTGTCCACGCTGGCCGTGGCCGTGGGGGAGGAGCGCGAGACGGTCGAGGAGGTGGCCGAGCCGTTCCTGGTGCGCGAGGGCCTGCTCGCCCGCACGCCCCGCGGCCGCGTCGCCACCCCGGCCGCGTGGACGCACCTGGGTCTGACGCCGCCCCGGCAGGGGGCGGGAAATGGCCAACAGGACCTGTTCGGGACGTGACACCGACGGTGACGGCGCGGAGAGTCGCACGGTCAGGAACCCCGGTGCCATGCTGAGCGTTGTTCCTTAGGCGGCGAGCGTTGTTCGTATGGCGCGGACTCGCTTAGACTCCGCCGATGCCGCCTTTGTAAGCGGCGCCGCCCACCCCCATCCATCAGGCCGCTCCACCACGCGGTCGTGCGAAGGAAACTCCGTCCCGTGAATATCGTGACCCTCCTCCCGTTCATCGTGCTCATCGGGGCCATGTTCCTGATGACCCGCTCCGCCAAGAAGAAGCAGCAGCAGGCGGCGCAGATGCGCGACCACATGACGCCTGGCACCGGCATCCGCACCATCGGCGGCATGTACGCCACCGTCAAGGAGGTCCACGACGACTCGGTCCTCCTCGAGGTGGCCCCCGGCGTCCACGCGGTGTACGCGAAGAACGCCATCGGCGCCGTCCTGGAGGACGACGAGTACAACCGCATCGTGCACGGCGCGGAGTCCGAGAGCGACACGCCGGTGGTGCCGGACGACGCCTCCTCCCTCACCGGGTCGGACGAGCCCGGCGAGCCCGTGTCCGACGACTCGCGCATCGACCTCGGCAAGAAGGACGCGGCCGACGAGGCCCCCGAGGCCGCAGACGCAGAGCCGAAGAAGACCGACGGCGAGTCCGGCGCGAAGTAGTCACAGCCGGGGGCCGTGCGCCCGCTCGCGCACCGCGGCCCCCGCCGCAGGTGATTTCGCGCCGCGTCTCGACACAACTTCATGGCCGCCCGCCCGGGCCCCCCTCCGCTCAGCGAGGACCAGGGGGAGCACTCCGCAGGCCGGCGGTTGGACAGGGAGAACGAGAAGGTGGCAGCACCCAAGAAGGGCCGAAGGCAGGGCACCCAGGGGAAACCGGGTCGCACCCTGGTCTTCATCCTGATCGCCCTGGTGGCGCTCACCGGGGGGATGTTCCTCTCCGGGCACACCACGCCCCGCCTCGGCATCGACCTCGCCGGCGGTACGAGCATCACGCTCCAGGCGAAGAACGAGCCGGGCCAGAAGAACGCGATCAACGAGACCAACATGAACACGGCTGTTGACATCATCAACAAGCGTGTCAATGGTCTGGGTGTCTCCGAGGCCGAGGTCCAGACCCAGGGCTCCGAGAACATCATCGTCAACATTCCCAAGGGCACCAACGCCAAACAGGCGCGCGCGCAGGTCGGCACCACCGCGCAGCTCTTCTTCCGGCCGGTCATCGCCCGTCAGCCCTCCGTGCCCGCGGACGCCGGCAAGGACAAGGGCGGCAAGGACAAGGGCGGCAAGGACCAGGGGGACAAGGGCGACAAGGACAAGAAGGACAAGCCCGGCTCGTCCGCCTCGCCGTCCGCCGGCGACAAGGACGGCAAGGGCGACGACGCGTCCTCCGGCAAGCCCTCCTCGTCCCCGACGACCCAGGGGCGCTCCGTCACCGACGGCCTGAAGGACGCCCCCACCCCGTCAACGACGCCGACGACGCCCTCCGGCGCGGCCAGCGACAAGCCCCAGGGCGACCAGGGCGACAAGAAGGACGACGGCAAGAAGGACGAGACGCCGAAGCCCGACCCCACCGGCGAGCCGACGGCCAAGCTCCAGCAGCAGTTCGCCACGCTCGACTGCACCGACCCCAAGGTCCGCACCAAGATCAAGGAGGGCGTGAAGCCCTCCGACACGGTCGTGGCCTGCGGCAAGGACAAGGACGGGAACTGGAACAAGTTCATCCTTGGCCCCTCCGAGGTCAACGGCAAGGAGGTCGACGACGCCGAGGCGGTCTACGACACCCAGACCGCTGCGGGCTGGAAGGTCACGATGGAGTTCTCCAAGACGGGCTCCAAGCAGTTCGGTGACATCACCGGCAAGCTCGCCGGCAAGCAGTCCCCGCAGAACGAGTTCGGCATCGTCATGGACGGCGAGGTCGTCTCCTGGCCGTACGTCCAGCAGGCGCTGACCGGCGGCCAGGCCGAGATCTCCGGCAGCTTCGACCAGGACGAGGCCAAGGACCTGGCCAACATCCTGTCGTACGGCGCGCTCCCGCTGACCTTCAAGGAGCAGAGCGTCCAGACCGTCAGCGCGGCCCTCGGCGGCGAGCAGCTCCGCGCCGGCCTGATCGCCGGCGCCATCGGCCTCGCGCTGGTCATCATCTACCTGGTGGCGTACTACCGCGGCCTGGCCCTCATCGCCATCGCCAGCCTCGGGGTCTCGGCGGCGCTGACGTACACGATCATGACGCTGCTCGGCCCGACGATTAAGTTCGCGCTGAACCTGCCGGCCGTCTGCGGCGCCATCGTCGCCATCGGCATCACCGCCGACTCGTTCATCGTCTACTTCGAGCGCATAAGGGACGAGGTCCGCGAGGGCCGTACGCTGCGGCCCGCCGTGGAGCGCGCCTGGCCGCGGGCCCGGCGCACCATCCTGGTGTCGGACTTCGTGTCGTTCCTCGCCGCCGCGGTGCTGTTCATCGTCACCGTCGGCAAGGTCCAGGGCTTCGCGTTCACGCTGGGTCTGACCACGCTCCTCGACGTCGTGGTGGTGTTCTTCTTCACCAAGCCGCTGATGACGATCATGGCCCGCAAGAAGTTCTTCGCGAGCGGTCACAAGTGGTCCGGTCTCGACCCGAAGCGGCTCGGCGCCAAGCCTCCGCTGCGCCGCTCGCGCCGTGCGAGCGCCCCCGCCCCCGTCGACCCGAACCCGAAGGAGGCGTGAGATGTCGAAGCTCGGCAATCTCGGCGCCCGGCTCTACCGCGGCGAGGTCGGCTACGACTTCGTCGGCAAGCGCAAGATCTGGTACGGCATCTCGATCCTGATCACCATCACGGCCTTCGTGGCCCTGATGGTGCGGGGCCTGCACATGGGCATCGAGTTCGAGGGCGGCGCCGTCTTCAACACGCCCAAGACCAGCGTCTCGGCCTCCCAGGCCGAGGAGATCGCGGAGGACGCCTCCGGCCACCAGGCGATCGCCCAGCGCCTCGGCAACGACACGCTGCGGATCCAGATCAGCGGCGTGGACACCGACAAGTCCGACCAGATCAAGGTCAAGCTCGCCAAGGAGCTCGACGTCAAGGCGGACGACATCAACGCCGACCTGGTCGGCCCGAGCTGGGGTGACCAGATCGCCAACAAGGCCTGGCAGGGCCTGGCGATCTTCATGATCCTGGTCGTGGTCTACCTGGCGATCGCCTTCGAGTGGCGCATGGCCCTGGCCGCGCTCATCGCGCTCATCCACGACATCACGATCACCGTGGGTGTGTACGCGCTCGTCGGCTTCGAGGTGACGCCGGGCACGGTCATCGGCCTCCTGACGATCCTCGGTTACTCGCTGTACGACACGGTCGTGGTCTTCGACAGCCTCAAGGAGCAGTCGAAGGACCTCACCAAGCAGACCCGCTTCACCTACAGCGAGGTCGCCAACCGCTCCATCAACAGCACCCTGGTCCGGTCGATCAACACCACGGTCGTCGCGCTCCTGCCGGTCGCCGGTCTGCTCTTCATCGGCGGCGGCTTCCTCGGCGCCGGCATGCTGAACGACATCTCGCTGTCGCTGTTCGTCGGCCTCGCCGCGGGCGCGTACTCGTCGATCTTCATCGCCACTCCGCTGGTCGCCGACCTCAAGGAGACCGACCCGCAGATGAAGGCGCTCAAGAAGCGGGTGCTCGCCAAGCGCCGGGCCGCGGCCGCCAAGGGCGAGTCCGCGGAGACCCCGGCACCGGAGGACGCGGAGGCCGCGGAGGACGCGGAGCCCGCCGAGGACGCCGCGGCGGCCGTCGTCGGCCCGCGCTCCGGCCCCCGCTCCCAGCCCGCCCGCAACCGCGGCCGCGGCCGCCCGTCGGGCAAGCGCCGATGACCGGGACGGACACCGCCATGACGGAGATCAGGGACCTGCTGCTCAGCCGCATCAGGGACGTGCCGGACTACCCGACGCCGGGCGTGCTGTTCAAGGACATCACGCCGCTGCTCGCCGACCCGGCGGCGTTCGCGGCGCTCACCGGCGCGCTCGCCGACCTGTGCGCGCGCACCGGCGCCACGAAGGTCGTCGGCCTGGAGGCCCGCGGCTTCATCCTGGGCGCCCCCGCGGCGCTGCGCGCCGGGCTCGGCTTCATCCCGGTCCGCAAGGCGGGCAAGCTCCCCGGCGCCACGCTCAGCCAGTCCTACGACCTGGAGTACGGCAGCGCCGAGATCGAGGTGCACGCCGAGGACCTGGCCGCGGGCGACCGCGTCATGGTCATCGACGACGTCCTCGCCACCGGCGGCACCGCCGAGGCGTCGCTGCGGCTCATCCGCCGCGCCGGCGCCGAGGTGGCCGGTGTGGCCGTGCTGATGGAACTGGGCTTCCTCGGTGGCCGAGAGAGGCTGGTTCCCGCCCTGGACGGCGCGCCCCTGGAGGCGCTCCTCACCGTCTGAGGCGCCCCCCAGCACACTGGGACGCCCTGAGCCGTACCGAAGCCGCCCGGCGGCCCGGGCGGCGCGGCGAGGCGGGCACCGGAGGAATCCGGTGCCCGCCTCTGGTGTTTCTCCAGTACGGAGCCGTCTCACCGGTCGAAGGCGAGCCGTGGGCCCAGGATCGATACCATGGGCACTTCGGGACCTGACCGGGGGACCCGATCGCGCACAGGGAGCGCTCTTGCCAGACGAGTCCCAGCCACTTGCCGCCGCCGAGTCCGCCACGGAGACCGAGCGGGCCGCGGCGCCAGCCGCCACGCCCTCGCGGCGCGGGCCGAGCACGCCCGCGCCGAACGGGAAGACCGGCTCCGGCGCGACCGGCCCCGGCGCGACCCCGGCGACCGGCGGCTCGACCGCGCCCGGCGGGACCCCCACGCCTCCCGCATCCAGCGGCACCCCCGCATCCAGCGGCACCCCCGCACCCAGCGGCACCCGAGCATCCGGAAGCGCCTCAGCATCCGGTGGCGGCGATGCGCCCGGCGACCCCGCCGCCCAGCGGCAGCCCGGGCAGACCGCGCAGCCCGGACAGACCGGACAGCCCCGGCCCGCCGACCCCCCGCGGCCCGAGCGCCCCTCCGCCCAGCCGCCCGCGGTCCGGCCCGGCACACCG
>NZ_BNBT01000163.1:15563-18621 GCF_014656095.1 Streptomyces longispororuber | reverse complement strand
CCCTCGCGGAGCTGCACGTTGGTGACGGCGGCGAGCAGCGGGCTCGCGCCGAGCGCGACCAGGGCGGCCCCGGCGGCCCCGGCGCCCAGCCCCAGGACGAGCCCCACGACCGGCGCGCACAGCATGCCCGCGCGGGCGGCGTCCCGGTCCCAGCGCCTGACGTGTACGGGGATGACACTGAGCGTGCCGAAGGCGAACCGAAGACCGTCGCCAGGACTGGATCTGGACATCAGCCCAAGCTACCCGCACCCGCACCCGCCGACGGCGGCGCGGTTCCACGGGGAGGCAGGGCCGCTCGGTGAGGCCGCACGGGCGGGCGGGTGGGAAAGCATCCGCCGCGCAGCGGCGGCACGAGCACGCACCCGCAGGCGCCGACGGCGAAACACCCCCACAGGCGGCCCGGGCGGCCCAGCGGGGCTGTACGGGCGGGCGGGTGGGAGAGAATCCGCCGCGCAGCGGCGGGTCAGGACGATGCCCCGGGCCGCCCCCACCCCCGCCGCCCCGCGTCAACCGCGCACAACACCAAAGCCGCGGCAATGGCCGCAAGATGCTCCTTGCCCGCAAGGTTGTTCTTCACCAGCACCTCCACCACCATCAGCACGACCACCAGCACCCCGGTGCCGTACGCGCGATAGCGCCAGCACACGAACACCGCGAGCCCGACGACCGCCGCCGAAGGCCCGGTGTCGACGACCCGCGCGTCCGAGGCGGGCAGCCCCAGCCAGGTGTCGGGCCCGAGGGCGATGGCCACGCGCGCGTACAGGGTGCCCGCCAGCGTGGCCGCGTACCCGACGAGCAGCGTCCGCCACCGGCCGAGGCACAGCTCGGCGATGCCGAAGACCAGCAGGATCTGCACGAGCGCGCCCCACACCGGCAGGTCGAGGGCCGGGACGAAGAGCGAGAGCGGCGTGCGCAGGAGCGCCAGCCACAGCGGATCCTCGGCCCGCACCGAGCCGATGTCCTGGACGAGCCGGTAGCCCCAGGACTGGTTCTGCACGTACTGGAAGAGCCCCGTCAGGCAGACCGCGCCGAGCGTCATCGGGATCGCCCGCAGCCGCCGGGCCACGAGCGCGTCGCGCACGGCGCGGGAGAGAGCGCCCCACTCGGCACGGGCCAGCCGGGACAGGGTGTTCATCTTCGGGACTCCAAGTGTGTACGGTGCAGCCATTTCGGCAGGCCCGGCGCTTCCAGGAAGCCCTCGGCACGGGCGGACGCGATGCCGATGCGCGGCAGGTCACCGCTCTTCTCGAAGAGGAGGAAACGCGGCTCCCAGATGGGCCGGTACTTGGCGTTGGCGCGGTACAGCGACTCGATCTGCCACCACCGGGAGAAGAAGCTGAGCAGCGAGCGCCACAGCCGCAGCACCGGGCCCGCGCCGAGCCGCGAGCCACGCTCGAAGACCGATCTGAACATCGCGAAGTTCAGCGACACCTGCGTGATCTGGATCTCTGCGGCGCGCTGGAGCAGCTCGATGATCATGTACTCGACCAGGCCGTTGTCGGCGTCGCGGTCCCGGCGCATCAGGTCGAGCGAGAGCCCGTGCGGCCCCCAGGGCACGAAAGAGAGCAGCGCCTTCAGCTCACCCTCACCTTCCCCCGCGCGGCTGTCCCTGCACTCCAGCATCACGCACTGCCCGTCGGCCGGGTCGCCGAGGCGCCCCAGCGCCATGGAGAACCCGCGCTCGGTGGCGCCGTCGCGCCAGTCGTCGGCGCGCTCCAGGAGGTACGCCATCTCGTCGTCGGGGATGTCGGCGTGGCGGCGGACGCGCACCGTGTACCCGGCTCGCCGCACCCGGTTGTAGGCCTGGCGGACGGTGCGCATGGCCCGCCCCTCCAGGGTGAAGGCGGCGGTCTCCACGAGGGCCTCGTCGCCGAGCTCCAGGGCGTCGAGGCCGTGCCGGGCGTAGATCGTGCCCGCCTCCTCGCTCGCGCCCATCACCGCCGGGGTCCAGCCGTGCGCGCGCGCCTCGGCCAGCCACGGCTCGATCGCCCCGGGCCAGGCCTCGGGGTCGCCGATCGGGTCGCCCGAGGCCAGCGAGACGCCGCCGACCACGCGGTAGGCCACGGCGGCCTTGCCGGTCGGGGACCACACCACGCTCTTCTCGCGGCGCAGCGCGAAGTAGCCGAGCGAGTCGCGCTCGCCGTGCTTGTCGAGCAGCGCGCGCAGCCGGGCCTCGTCGTCCTCGGTGAGCGGGTCGACGGCCTTGCGGGAGCGGAAGGCGGCGTACAGGACGGCGACGAGCAGCAGCGTGCTGAGGACGTTGACGGCGACGTCGACCCAGCCCGGCGTGGTGATGCCCGTGAACCGCTCGTCGTCGGCGGCCAGCGACACCAGGCGCATGGTGCCGTAGCGCCAGCGGTCCAGGAACGTCGAGCGGTACTCGTCGTGGGCGTGGTTGGTGACGGTCACCAGGAGCGCGGCCAGCAGCGACGTGACCAGCAGACCGCCTGCGGCGACGGCCGCCGCCAGCTTCGGGTTCGCCCGGTCGCCCTTGGCGTAGAACTCGCGGCGCCCGGCGACGAGCGCGGCGACGAAGCCCGCGGTGAGGGCCAGCGAGACCCAGTTCTGCGCGTGCCGCCGGATCTCGGGGAAGAACATCGCCACCGCGAACAGCACCAGGAACAGGCCGCTCAGCACGGTGTTGAGGATCCACGCGGCCCGCTTGCGGCGGCGCATGGTCACCGCGAGGAACGCGGTGAACAGGCCCGAGGCGAAGCCCGCCGTGAGGAGGTACGGCGTGAAGTAGTCCTCGGTGTTGTGCCGCCTGAGGTCCTGCCCCAGGGAGACCCAGACGGCGCTGAGGAAGTTGACGAACGTGACGGCCCGCAGGTACCAGACGGCCGCCGCCGCGGCTCTCCGCGAGACCGCGGTGGACGTCCTGCGCTGCTCTTCCCTCGGCCGTTCATCTCCCATGAAAAGGGATCTTATGGGGCGGTGTGACGTGATATGGGGGCACGGCCCCGAGGGCCCGGCCGTTCCGCGGCGACCGGCGACCGGCGACCGGCGACCGGCGACCGGCGACCGGCGACCGGCGACCGGCGACCGGCGACCGGCGACC
>NZ_BNBT01000163.1:0-15464 GCF_014656095.1 Streptomyces longispororuber | reverse complement strand
GACCGGCGACCGGCGACCGGCGACCGGCGACCGGCGACCGGCGACCGGCGACCGGCGACCGGCGACCGGCGACCGGCAGGCTCCCAGGCGACCGGGAGCCCGACGGCTACTCGGTGACCGGGACCTCCGCGGCGAGCGCCGCGGCCGCCCGCACCAGCGGCACCGCGAGCAGCGCGCCCAGCCCCTCGCCGACCTTGACGCCGTGGCTGAGCAGCGGTTCCAGGGCCATCCGGTCCAGGGCCTTGGCCTGCGCGGGCTCACCGCTGTCGTGCCCCGCGAGCCACCAGTCCGGCGCCCGGAAGGCGACCCGCTGGGCCACCAGCGCCGCCGCCGACGCGACCACGCCGTCCAGGACGACGGGCGTACGCCGTACCGCGCTCTGCAGCAGGAACCCCGTCATGGCGGCGATGTCGGCGCCGCCCACCGCCGCGAGGAGCTGCAACTGGTCGCCGAGCACCGGCCGCGCGCGCCGCAGCGCGTCCCGGACCGCCGCGCACTTGCGCATCCACGCCAGGTCGTCGATCGGCTGCCCGCCACGCCCGGTCACCACGGACGCGTCGGTGCCGCACAGCGCCGCGACCAGGGTCGCCGCGGGGGTCGTACCGCCCACGCTGATGTCGCCGAGGACGACAAGGTCGGTGCCGGAGTCGGCCTCCTCGTCGGCGAGCGCGACGCCCGCGCGCACCGCCCGCTCGGCCTCGTCCTCGGTGAGCGCGTCCTCGGTGTCGATGCGCCCGGAGCCGCGCCGCACCCGGTGCCCCGCGACCTGCGCGGGCAGCTCCTCCGGGTCGCAGTCCAGGGCCAGGTCGACGACGCGCACGGGCACGTCCAGACGGCGCGCGAGCACGGCCGTCGGCGCCGCCCCGGACAGCACCGACCGTACGAGCTCCGCGGCGGAGCCCGCGGGCCGCGCCGAGACGCCCAGCTCGGCGACGCCGTGGTCGCCCGCGAAGAGCAGGGCGCGCGGCCGCTCGACCGGCTTGACCGGGACGGACCCCTGCGCCGCGGCCAGCCACTCGGCGAGCTCGTCCAGGCGGCCGAGCGCGCCGGGCGGCAGGCCCTGCCGCCCCCTGCGCTCTTCGGCGTCGCGGCGCACCCCTCCGTCGGGCCGCTCGATCAGGTCGGTGAAGTCGTCGAGAATCAGCGAGCTCATTCGGCGAACAGTACCGGCGCGGGCGGGCGCACCAGCGCGCGGCCCTGACGTCGTTGCCCCGCCGCCTCCCACCCCATACGTTCCGTTTGTGCCGATTCGTTCCACCTCGTATGCCGCCTCGCATGTCGTCTCGTATGCCGCCCCGGGCGCCGACCCCCTCCTCGACCCGCTCCTCGCCCCGCTCCTCGATCCGTACAGCGACCCGCACAGCGCCCCGTACGCCGTCCCGGGCACCGCCCGGCGGGCCCCCGGCGGCCCCGTCGCGCGCATGCTCCGCGCCCGGCACTCCCCGCGGCGCCACCGGGCCGCCGTCCAGGCCCTCGCGCACCTGGCCGAACCCGAGAGCTGGCTCGACGTCGGCACCGGGCTCGGCCGCCTCCCGGTCGCGGCCAAGGACGTGCTGCCGTACACCGCGTACGACGGGACCGACCCCGGCCCGGCCGTCGAGGCGGCCCGCGACGCCGGGCACGTCGAGGAGGCCCACCGCGGCCGCCTGCCGGACCTCGCGCCCCGCCTCGCCGGCCGGTACGACGTGGTGAGCATGGTCCACCACCTGGAGCGCGTCCCCGACGCCCGCGCCGAACTCGCCGCCGCCCGGACCGTGCTGCGGCCCGGCGGGCACCTGCTGATCGAGGCGTCCGACCCCGGCTCCCGCGGCGCCCGGCTCCTCGGCCGCTGGTGGCTGCCCCGCGCCGGGGCGCGCCACCCGCACCTGCTGCCCCTCGCCGCGCTCCACGACACCCTGGACGAGCTCGGCCTCACCGTGGTCGACGTCGAGCGCCGCGCCCCGCACCTCCCGCTCGACCTGACCGGCGCGACCGTCCTGCTGCTCGACCGCGCCCTGCCCCGGGCCCGTCTCGCGCGCCGCGTCTGCGCCTGGGCGGTGGCGCCGCTGCCCGCCCTGGTCCACGTCCTCGAACGCCTGCTCACGCCGCTGCTCGTCCGCACGGGCTTCGCCAACGCCTACCGCGTCGTGGCCTGCCGCGACACCGACACCCACACCCACACCGACGCCGACGCCGACGCCGACACCGATACCGACGCCGACGTCGACACCGGTACGTGAACGGAGCGCGGGACCGGGGCGCGGGGCCCGGGCCGCCCGGGGCTCAGCCGCGCAGCGGGAGCGCCTGCCCCGCCACCACCAGCAGCACGTGCTCGCACTCGGCCGCGAACGCGGCGTTCAATCGGCCCAGCTCGTCGCGGTAGCGGCGCCCCGACGCGGTCGCGGGGACGATGCCCGAGCCGACCTCGTTCGAGACGGCGACCACCGTGCGCCGCGTGGCCCGCACGGCGTCCGTGAGCTCCGCGACCCGCTTGCGCAGCGCCCGCTCCCCGCCGCCCGCCCACTCGGCGTCGTCCCACGCGTCCACGTCGTCCATCGCGTGCGTCAGCCACAGCGACAGGCAGTCGACCAGCAGTGGCGGCCCGGGCTCCGCGAGGAGGGGTACGAGGTCACAGGTCTCCGTGGTGCGCCAGGACCCCGGCCGCCGCTCGCGGTGCGCCCGCACCCGCTCCGCCCACTCGGTGTCCCCGCCGCGCAGCCCGCCCGTGGCGACGTACAGGACGTCCGGGAAGGCCTCCAGACGCCGCTCGGCCTCCACCGACTTGCCGGAGCGGGCGCCGCCGAGGACCAGGGTGCGGCGCGGCACGTCCGGCACGTCCTCGTACGCGCCGACCACCAGCGTGGTGCCGTCCGGCACCGCCCGCGCGCCGGCCGCCGCGAGCCGCCGGGCCAGCTCCGGGCCCGGCGGCACCTCGTGGCCGAGGTGCACGGCGACGACGTCCGTGGTGGGGGTGACCGCACCGGCCGCCCGCAGCCGCGCGAGCCCGTCCGGGCGGCCCACGACGTCCGCCACGACCATCTCGTACACGGCCTGCCCGCCGCCGTTCTCGGCGCCCACCCCGGCGGGGGCGCAGCCGGGCGGCAGGTACAGCAGGCGCTCGCCGTCGGGGCCCGTCACCTCGTAGCCGGTGCCGGGCGCGTCCATGGCGACCGCGCGCACCCGGTGCCCGGTGAGCAGCGCGAGCTCGCGGCCGTCCGGGACCCGGCCCGGCTGCGGCAGCCCGGCCGGCACCTCCACGGCGGGCCCGTCGTGCGGGTGCGAGAGCAGCACCTGGCGCACCCCGCCGAGCGAGTGCCCGGCGCGGGCGGCGGCGAAGGCGGCCCCCGGCGTCAGATCGAGCAGCAGCACACCGTCGACGAGCAGCGCCGTCGCCGCGCGCACCTGGTCGCCGAGCGCGGTCGCGCAGGCGGCGCAGGGGCAGCCGGGGCAGGGCAGTCCCTCGGGGGCTCCGGTGCCGAGCAGAGTCAGTTCCACAGGAAGATCCTCCCGCGTCGCCCCCGGCGCCGCGCGCCCGGCTAGGCTTCAAGCGGCTTCAGGACACCACTGGACCTCAGGAGGCTGACATGGCGGCATGGACGTGGCGGTTCGAGAAGGCGGACGGGACGGAGGTCCGGCCCGCCGTGCAGCCGGAGGAGTTCACCACCCAGGGCGACGCCGAGACCTGGATCGGCGAGCACTGGAAGGAGCTCGCCGAGGGCGGGGTGGACCAGGTGACGCTCCTGGAGGACACGTCGGAGATCTACGGCCCGATGAGCCTGCACGCCCAGGACGCGGCACAGGGCTAGACACCAGGCCCCGGCCGCTCCACGAGCCGGGCCCGACACAACGAGGCGGGGCCGCCGGCCCCGCCTCGCTGTGTCCGCGTCGGGCGGTGCTGTCCGCGCCGGGCCGGGCCGTCCGCCTCGGGCCGTGCTGTCCGGGCCGGGCGGTGCTGTCCGGCCGGGCTGTCTGCCTCACGCCGCACCGCCCACGTCGCCCCAACGCCGTCCCGAAGGCGCCCGCCGCGCGCCGCGGGTGTCAGACCTCGCCGAGCGTGACCTCCGCGGTCCGCTCCGCGCCGTCCCGTACGTACGTCACCCGCACCTGGTCCCCGGGCCGGTCCGAGGCCAGTGCCTCCGCGAGGGACGTGACGGTGGTGACCTCGGCGTCCCCGACCGCGGTGATGATGTCCCCGGCCCTGATGCCCGCCCGGTCGGCGGCGCCGCCGTCGCGCACCTCGGCCACGGCCACGCCCGCGGGCCGGTAGTCGTCGCCGAGGACCGTACGCGCGCTGATGCCGAGCGCCGCCCGGCCCGAATCGGTGACCCGGCCCTTCTCGACGATCTGGTCCGCCACCGTACGCACCATCGACGCGGGGATCGCGAACCCGATGCCCGGCGCCGCGCCGCCGCCCATGGCCGGGTCGGTCGCGGCCAGCGTGGGGATGCCGACGACGTCGCCGTCGAGGTTCACCAGGGCGCCGCCGCTGTTGCCGGGGTTGATCGCGGCGGACGTCTGCACCATGTTGCCGATGGTGGCCCCGGTGCCGCCGCCCGCGCGGCCCTCGCTGACCGTGCGGCCGGTCCCGGACACGATGCCCTGCGTGACGCTGGAGGACAGGCCGAGCGGCGAGCCCATCGCAAGGACGATCTGGCCCACCTCCACCTTGCCCGAGTCGGCGAAGTCCGCGGCCCGCAGACCGCGCGGAGCCTTGTCGAGCTTGATGACCGCGAGGTCCTGCTCCGGGTACGCCGAGACCAGCGTGGCCGCGAGGGGTTCCTCACCGGTGGCCGTGGTGACGCGGAACCTCTTCTCCCGGCCCACCACGTGCGCGTTGGTGACGATGTGCCCCTTGTCGTCGTAGACCACGCCGGAGCCGAGGCTGTCGGAGGCGTCGATCTGCACGACGGAGGGCAGCGCCTCCTTGATGACCCGCAGGTAGTCGTCCTGCAGCGCGTCGGCCGCGGCGGGCGCCGCCGCGGCCCGGGAGGCTGCCGCCTGGGTGGTCGTCCCCTGCCGGGACGAGCCGCTCTGCCCGGTGCATCCGGCGGCCGCGAGGCCGGTCGCGGCGAGGGCGGCGGCCAGGGCGAGGACACGCGAAGCTCTCATACCCCCCGAGTCTCGGGGGAGGACCGGTCCCCGTCCTGCGGGGCGCCTCCGAACAGGGGGCCGCGGGCACGACCCCGACGCACCCGGACAGCCGCACCCGCGCGCCGGAACCGCCGCACGCCCGCGCCCGGGGCACTCGCGCCCGCGCACCGGCACCAGTCGCGCCCGCGCGCACGCGTCAGTCGCGCGCCCCGCACACGTGCAGCAGCGAGGCCACCGCGCGGTAGGGGTCGGTGCGTCCCGCCCGCTCCTCGGCGGCGAGGAGGGCCTCGAAGTCGGCCCCGCCTGCGGGCGGAACCGCCGCTCCGGTGAAGACGCGCACCCCGTACCAGGCCCGCAGCGGTGCCGCGATCCCCGCGAGCGCCGCCGTCGTCGCGTCCAGCCGGTGCGCCCGCGCCACCGCCCCGGAGGGGTCCCGGTAGGTGTCGGTGCCGAAGGCCGCGAGCGCCCCGCTCCAGTCCCCCCGCAGCGCCGGCCCCATGGCCAGCGCGTCGGCGTTCCGTACGACGAGGGACAGGAGCCCGCCGGGGGCGAGGACCCGGCCGAGGCCGGCGAGCAGCGCGTCCGGCTCGTCCACGTACGGGAGCACCCCGTGGCAGAGCACGACGTCGAAGCTGCCCGGCGGGAAGTGCACCCCCGTGTCCCGCCCGTCGCCCTCGACGATCCGCATCCGCGACCGGATGCCCTCCGGCTCCGTGGCCGTCGCGGCCCGCGCGGCGGCGAGCGCGGCGGCGTCCCGCTCGACGCCCGTCACCTCGTGCCCGGCCCGGGCGAGCCGGAGCGCCTGCGCGCCGTCCCCCATGCCGACGTCGAGCGCCCGCAGCCTGCGCCCCACCGGGAACCGCGCCACGATCTGTTCGTCGAGCTGCCGGGCCACCAGCTCCCGGCACACCGCCGGCCACGTACCAGGGCTCGCGCCCCGGTCCTGGCTCAGGGCCGCTCTCCGCGCTTGACCTGCGGCTTCGGCAGCCGCAGCCGGCGCATCTGGAGCGAACGCATCAGGGCGTACGCGACGGCGCCCTTCTTGTGCTCGTCGGGGAAGCGCTGGTTCAGGCGCTTCTTGAGCCGGAAGCCGGTGGTGATCGAGTCGAGCACGATCAGGACGATCACGACGAGCCACAGCAGCAGCGCGATGTTCTGGAGCTGCGCGACCCGGACGAGGCTCAGGACCAGGATGAGCACGGCCGTCGGCAGGAAGAACTCGGCGACGCAGAACCGGGAGTCCACGAAGTCACGGGCGTACTTGCGCACCGGCCCCTTGTCCCGCGCGGGCAGATAGCGCTCGTCGCCGCTGGCCAGCGCCTGGCGCTGCTTCTCCAGGTTCGCGCGGCGCTCCTCGCGCGCCCGCTTGGCGGCCTCCTTGCGCGTCGTCGGCGTGTTCATCACGCTGCGGCGCTGCGACTGGGCGGCGGCCCGCTTCGGGGTGGGTCGGCCCTTGGGGGCCTGGGGGTCTCGGGGCTGCGCGGACGGAACGTCGGTCACCGGTGCCTTGGCGGCCGGGGCCTTCTCGTCCTTGGATCGGCTACGGAACACAAAAGCCAAGGGTACGGGGTGCCCGGGTGTGGACCCCAGCCCGCCGGGGAACGATCCGGCAACACCGCGCGTCCTCATGGTGTGGTCGAGAGGGGGCGGGGACCGGTAGGGGTGGTTCCCGGGGTCGCACCTACTCCTTGCGCCGGATGGGCGGGCGGAGCAGTCGTCCTTGGGGATGAGCGCATCCACCCGCGAACAGTGCGGTAATGGATACGGAGCCCGTACCGTGGGTTCTGTCGCAGTAGCTGGAGCCGGAAGTCCGTCAGAAGGGGGCGCGCGAAGCCCATGAGCGGTGTCATGAAGCGTATGGGGATGATCTTCCGCGCGAAGGCGAACAAGGCCCTTGACCGGGCCGAGGACCCGCGCGAGACCCTCGATTACTCGTACCAGAAGCAGTTGGAGCTGTTGCAGAAGGTGCGCCGCGGCGTCGCCGACGTGGCGACCTCCCGCAAGCGCCTGGAGCTGCAGCTCAACCAGCTCCAGAAGCAGTCCTCCACCCTGGAGGACCAGGGCCGCAAGGCCCTCGCGCTCGGCCGCGAGGACCTGGCCCGCGAGGCGCTCTCGCGCCGCGCGGCGCTCCAGCAGCAGGTCACCGATCTGGAGACGCAGCACCAGACCCTCCAGGGCGAGGAGGAGAAGCTCACCCTCGCGGCCCAGCGCCTGCAGGCCAAGGTCGACGCGTTCCGCACGCGCAAGGAGACCATCAAGGCGACCTACACGGCCGCCGAGGCGCAGACCCGCATCGGCGAGGCCTTCTCCGGCATCTCCGAGGAGATGGGCGACGTCGGCATGGCGATCCAGCGCGCCGAGGACAAGACGGCCCAGCTCCAGGCCCGCGCCGGCGCCATCGACGAACTGCTCGCCTCCGGCGCCCTCGACGACCCCTCCGGCCTCGCCAAGGACGACATCCAGACCGAGCTCGACCGGCTCTCCGGTGGTACGGATGTAGAGCTGGAGCTGCAGCGCATGAAGGCCGAGCTGGCCGGCGGCTCCGGTGCCACGCCCAAGCCCGCCATCGAGGGCGGCCAGGGGCAGGGCCAGGCGTCCCGGACGCACGACACCCCGCGCTTCGACAAGCAGTAGCCACCGCTCACGTCCGAGGAGGGCGTCATGATCGTCAGGATCATGGGGGAGGGGCAGGTGAAGCTGGCCGACAGCCACTTCGCCGCACTGAACACGCTGGACGACGAACTCCTGGAGGAGATGGAGGGCGGCGACGAGGCCGGTTTCCGCCGCACGCTGGGCGCCCTCCTGGACAAGGTCCGCGAGCTCGGGGAACCCCTTCCCGACGACGCCCTCGAGCCCTCGGAGCTGATCCTCCCCGCGCCGGACGCCTCGCTCGACGAGGTCCGCGCCATGCTCTCCGACGACGGCCTCATCCCCGGCTGACACCGCGAACCGCGCCCTCGTCCCCGGCAGACACCGCGCCCTCGTCCCCGGCTGACACCACGCCCCGCCACCGGGCACCGCCCCCGTGGCGGCGGGTGCTCGCCGTGTCCTCCCCGCGTCCGGGGCGATCGCCGTGACCGCCCCGCGTCCGGGGCGGCGCGTCAACCCCGCGGGCCCGAACCCGCTTTCCGTTCCCCCGCCGGAAGGCGCCCCGTACCGTTTAGCCGTGACCAACTTCGAACGGTGCCGGGGCTGGGCCAGGACGCACCCGCTGGCCGTGGACGCGGTCCTCGCGGCCGCCGCCCTCTTCTGCATGGTCATCGGCTCCTTCGCCGAGCCCTACGGAGAGCACGGCTCCACCTGGAACGTGCACGCCCCGGGCGCCCTCAGCCTGACCCTCATGACCCTGGGCGCGGCCACGCTCGTCCTGCGCCGCCGCACCCCCTGGACGGTGCTCGCCGTCACCAGCGCGTTCTCCCTCGTGGAACTGGTGTCGACCGGTCCCCGGGCCCCGGTCGTCATGTGCGCCGTCATCGCCCTGTACACCGTGGCCGCCCGCACCAACCGCCCCACCTCCTGGCGCATCGGCCTGGTCACCATGGCCGGTCTCACCGGCGTCGCCATGCTCGCCGGGCCGCTGCCCTGGTACGCGCAGGAGAACATCGGCATCTTCGCGTGGACGGGCATGGCCGCGGCCGCGGGCGACGCGGTGCGCAGCCGCCGCGCCTTCGTCGACGCCATAAGGGAGCGGGCCGAGCGCGCCGAGCGCACCCGCGAGGTGGAGGCGCGGCGCCGCGTCGCCGAGGAGCGGCTGCGCATCGCCCGCGACCTGCACGACGTCGTCGCCCACCACATCGCCCTGGTCAACGTCCAGGCCGGGGTCGCGGCCCACGTCATGGACAAGCGGCCCGACCAGGCCAAGGAGGCCCTCTCGCACGTCCGCGAGGCCAGCCGGTCCGCCCTCGGCGAGCTGCGCGCCACCGTCGGCCTGCTGCGCCAGAACGGCGACCCGGAGGCGCCCACCGAGCCCGCGCCCGGCCTCGGCCGCCTCGACGACCTCGTCGACACCTTCCGGCACGCGGGGCTGCCCGTGGAGGTGGCCCGCGGCGACAGCGGCCTGACGCTCCCGGCGGCCGTGGACCTGGCGGCGTACCGCATCATCCAGGAGGCGCTGACCAACGTGCAGAAGCACGCGGGCGAGCACGCCAAGGCGGAGGTCAGCGTCGTCGGGGTGGGCTCGAACCTGGAGGTCACCGTCCTCGACGACGGGGCCGGCGCCGACGCCGTCGAGCGGCCCGACGACGACCCCGAGCGCGGCGGCGGCCACGGCCTGCTCGGCATGCGGGAGCGCGTCAGCGCGTTGGGCGGCCGGTGCAGCGCCGGGCCCCGCTACGGGGGCGGCTTCCGCGTCCATGCGATCCTGCCGGTCACGACCACGGAACAGGGCGGCCGGGAGCACACCCCGGCCAGGGGAGGGACCGCGTGACGATCCGGGTGCTGCTCGCCGACGACCAGGCGCTGCTGCGCAGCGCGTTCAAGGTCCTCGTCGACTCCGAGCCCGACATGGCGGTCGTGGGGGAGGCGTCCGACGGCGCCGAGGCCGTCCGGCTGGCGAAGGCCGAGGCCGCCGACGTCGTCCTGATGGACATCCGGATGCCCGGCACGGACGGCCTCGCCGCCACCCGCATGATCAGCGACGACCCGGCCCTGTCCCACGTCCGTGTGGTCATGCTGACGACCTTCGAGGTCGACGAGTACGTGGTGCAGTCCCTGCGCGCCGGGGCGTCCGGCTTCCTCGGCAAGGGCGCCGAGCCCGACGAGCTGCTCGGCGCCATCCGCGTCGCGGCGGCGGGCGAGGCGCTCCTGTCGCCCACCGCGACGAAGGGGCTCATCGCCCGGTTCCTGGCCCAGGGCGACGGTGAGGACGAGGACACCCCCGCCCGCAGCGAGCGGCTCGACGCGCTCACCGGGCGCGAGCGCGAGGTGCTCGTCCAGGTCGCCGGGGGCCTGTCGAACGACGAGATCGCCGAGCGCCTCGAAGTCAGCCCGCTCACCGTGAAGACGCACGTGAACCGCGCCATGGCCAAGCTCGGCGCCCGCGACCGCGCCCAACTGGTCGTCATCGCCTACGAGACGGGCCTGGTGCGGCCCCGGGGCGACTGACCGCCCGGGCGACGCACGGGTAAGGGGCGCCCGCCCTGGCGAACGCCCCTTACCCTGCCGCGTACGCACGGCAGCACATCAGCACGGCACCGCGCGGCTACGGCACCGTATGGCTACGGCACCGTACGGCTACGGCAGCGCCTACGGCTACGGCAGCGCCAGCATCCGCTCCAGCGCCAGCTTCGCGAACTGCTCCGTCTCGCGGTCGACCTCGATGCGGTTGACGAGCTTGCCGTCGGCCAGCGACTCCAGCGCCCACACCAGGTGCGGCAGGTCGATGCGGTTCATGGTGGAGCAGAAGCACACCGTCTTGTCGAGGAAGACGATTTCCTTGCCCTCGGGGGCGAAGCGGTTGGCCAGGCGCCGCACCAGGTTCAGCTCGGTGCCGATGGCCCACTTGGAGCCCGCGGGCGCCGCCTCCAGGGTCTTGATGATGTGCTCGGTGGAGCCGACGTAGTCCGCCGCGGCGACGACCTCGTGCTTGCACTCGGGGTGCACGAGGACGTTGACGCCGGGTATCCGGGCGCGGACGTCCTCGACCGACTCCAGCGAGAAGCGGCCGTGCACGGAGCAGTGGCCGCGCCACAGGATCATCTTGGCGTCCCGCAACTGCTCGGCGGTCAGGCCGCCGTTCGGCTTGTGCGGGTTGTAGACGACGCAGTCCTCCAGGGACATGCCCAGGTCACGGACCGCGGTGTTGCGCCCGAGGTGCTGGTCCGGCAGGAACAGGATCTTCTCGCCCTGCTCGAAGGCCCACTCAAGGGCCCGCTTGGCGTTCGACGAGGTGCAGATCGTGCCGCCGTGCTTGCCCGTGAAGGCCTTGATGTCCGCGGACGAGTTCATGTACGAGACCGGTACGACCTGCTCGGCGACGCCGGCCTCGGTGAGGACGTCCCAGCACTCGGCGACCTGCTCCGCGGTGGCCATGTCGGCCATCGAGCAGCCGGCCGCCAGGTCCGGGAGGACCACCTTCTGGTCGTCGGTGGTCAGGATGTCCGCGGACTCCGCCATGAAGTGGACGCCGCAGAAGACGATGTACTCCGCCTCCGGCCGCGCCGCCGCGTCCCGGGCCAGCTTGAAGGAGTCACCGGTCACGTCCGCGAACTGGATGACCTCGTCGCGCTGGTAGTGGTGGCCGAGCACGAAGACCTTGTCGCCGAGCTTCTCCTTGGCGGCGCGGGCGCGCTCCACCAGGCCGGGGTCCGACGGCGCGGGCAGGTCGCCGGGGCACTCCACGCCGCGCTCGCTCCGGGGGTCGGCCTCGCGGCCGAGCAGCAGCAGGGCGAGCGGAGTCGGCTGAACGCCGAGGTCACCGAGGTCCACGGCGGCCACGGGGGATTGGGCGGTGGTCACGACACGCACCCTTTCTTCTGAAATGTCGCGGCGGCGGAGCCGCCTCCAGTGGAGCCGGTGCTTGCACCGGGGGCTTTTCGTCGAATTGACGTTATCTATCATAACCGCTTCACGTCAGTTTGACGATGGCCATAGTGTCGATGTGACGCATCCCCTGTCGGGGCCCGTGTGCGAGCATGGGAATGAATACGCGGCCCCGCCGGTTGCTACCGGTCGGCAAGCAGTCTCCGTACAACCCGGGAGAGATGTAGATGTCCGTATCGGACGAGACCACCACCGTCACCGACGGCATCATCCTGACCGACGCCGCCGCGGCCAAGGTCAAGGCCCTGCTCGACCAGGAAGGCCGCGACGACTTGGCGCTGCGCGTCGCCGTTCAGCCCGGTGGCTGCTCGGGTCTGCGCTACCAGCTCTTCTTCGACGAGCGCTCGCTCGACGGTGACGTCGTCAAGGAGTTCGGCAGCGTGAAGGTCGTCACCGACCGCATGAGCGCTCCGTACCTGGGTGGTGCCTCCATCGACTTCGTCGACACGATCGAGAAGCAGGGCTTCACGATCGACAACCCGAACGCCACGGGCTCCTGCGCCTGCGGCGACTCCTTCAGCTAAGACGTACCGCACGACGTGCCACATGAAGGCGGTGGCCCCCCGACCAGGGGGCCACCGCCTTCATGCGTGTGCGCGGGCTACGACCGCGGCGCGGGCTCGCCCCTCACCTCGCCCTTGTCCCGCGGCACCGCGGCGCCCCCGGGGGTCACGACCTTGCGGCCGTCCAGCGGCTTCTCCAGCGTCACCGGCAGCGTGTAGAACTTCGCCATCTTGACGCACACCCTGCCCTTCTCGCCGGTCTCGGTGACCTTGACGGCGACCCGCCGGCCGCGCTCCTCCGCCGTCGCCTCGTACGTCCCGCACACCCCGCCCGTGAAGTGCAGCGTCAGCGTCCTGCCCGACGAGCTGTAGCCGTCGACCCGGACGTCACGGGTGACGGTGGACCCCGGCTCCGCGGGCTCGGGCTCGGGCTCCGGCTCGGCGTCACCGGGCATGCCGGGCGCCTTCAGGTATGCCGGGTCCACCGCCGGGTGCGACACCGTGGAGGACTCCGGCGCGCCCTGCGGCCGCACCTCGAACAGCCACGACGGTACGAGCGTCTGCCGCCCGGCCACGAAGTGCGCGGCCAGGCCGAACGTGGCGTCCACCACGGGCACCGGCCGCGGCTTCGGCGGCACGGTCGGCTCGCACGGCGCCTGCTCGCGCGCGCCCGGCGTACCGTCCTCCGGCTCCGCCCCCGTGCGCGGCCCGGGCGCCGCCTCCTCCGGCACCGCGGGCTTCCCGGGCTTCTGCGGAGTGCGCGGCGCCGGTGTCGCGCAGCCGCCGATGCCCACCCGGTCGTCGCCGGACGCGTTCAGCAGGGCCAGGGCCTTCTCCGCGCTCACCACCGGGTACGTCGCGCCCTTGCGCGGCGCGACGAGGTGGCCGCTGCCCCCGACGACCTGGCCGTCCCCGTCCACCTGCACGCCGGTCGACCAGCCGTACGTCGGCAGGCCGTCCACCTCGGGGGACGCGTTGACCACCCGCACCGACCCCATGAGCTGGCGCGCGTCCAGCTTCGCGCCGTCCTGGCCGACGGCCTTGAGGACGGGCGCGGCGGCCTTCTTCGCCGCCGCCTCCCCGACGGGGGTGCCGGTCTCCAGGGACGTGCCGTCCGGGCAGGGCCGGCCCTTGCGGCAGTTGTCGCCGCCCCCGGGCTCGTGGCGGCTGAACGTCCAGGTGCCGGGGGCCTTGCGGGTCACCTGGAGGGAGGGGCCCGAGCCGTCGTTGGCCGGACCGAGCCGCCAGGCGTCGCCCCGCGCCACCGGCGTGCCGGACAGGCCGAGGGCCTTGGCGAGGCGCGTCACGCGGTCCCGGGTGACCTCGCCGTGCGGCGCGTACACCGCGGCCGAATCCGGTCCCTTCGGCAGCTCGCCCACCGCCCGGTAGGTCGCGCCGGTGGGGTCGGGCTCGCCCGGGGCGATGCCCTCCGTGCCCTCCGAGGCGCCGCCGCCCGTCCCGTTCGTACGGTCCGGTCCGGAATCGGCGTGTCCGCCCTTTCCGTCCGCGTATCCGTCGAGGGCGAGCGGGGGCGGTGTCCCGCCACCGCCCGCCGAGGCGCCGCCGCCGTCGTCGTCGGACGAGGCCGTGAGCAGGTACGTCCCGCCGCCCGCCAGCAGCACCGCGGCCGCGACCGACGTCACCACAAGGGATGACCGCCGCCGCCGTCCGTCCCGCGTCTGCTCGGTGTCCACCGCATCGCTCCTTCGCGTGCCGTGCCGTCCTGGTGAGCCCGTACGGCGGTCCGTCGCGGAGCGTGCGCGCCGCGTCGTCCCGTCGTACATGACGTCCCCCCGGTGGGGGACGGCGATGGGACGCGGCGGCGGAGCACCTGGTTCCCTCGGGCCCCGGGCTCAGTCCCCGTACTCGGACATGCCGTCGAGGAGTCGCGCGGACGCCGCCGGGACCGTGACCCCGTGGATGCGCGAGGGCGGCACTGGGGCCACCGCGGGCCCGGCGGGCACCGCCCAGTGCGGAACCATGCGCGTGCAAGCACCACGCAAGGCCTCCCAGGTGTCGGTCGCCTGCTCGACGGCGGGTGCCGCGGCCCTGTCCTGCGGAAAGACGGTCATAGCGGAACCGTAAGCACCGCGACGCCCAGGGAGAAAGGGCTACTATCAGGTATTTTTGGCCAGTTCTTCGAACGCGGCCTCACCGGATAGCGTTAACCGTCAACCGACCACGCGACGTCCGCCACCGCCCCGCAAGGAGCGCGGGGCGCCGCCGCTACACGCCGCAGGAGCTTCCAGCCGTGCGTATCGCAGTCACCGGCTCCATCGCCACCGACCACCTCATGTCCTTCCCCGGCCGCTTCGCCGACCAGCTCGTCGCCGACCAACTGCACACGGTCTCCCTTTCCTTCCTCGTCGACGCCCTCGACGTCCGCCGCGGCGGGGTCGGCGCCAACATCTGCTTCGGCATGGGGCAGCTCGGCACCCGCCCGATCCTGGTCGGCGCCGCGGGCTCCGACTTCGACGAGTACCGCGCCTGGCTCGACCGGCACGGCGTCGACACCGCGTCGGTCCGCATCTCCGAGACGCTGCACACCGCGCGCTTCGTCTGCACCACGGACGCCGACCACAACCAGATCGGCTCCTTCTACACCGGCGCCATGAGCGAGGCCCGCCTCATCGAGCTCAAGACCGTTGCCGACCGCGTGGGCGGCCTCGACCTCGTCCTGATCGGCGCCGACGACCCCGAGGCGATGCTGCGCCACACCGAGGAGTGCCGCACCCGGGGCATCCCCTTCGCCGCGGACTTCTCGCAGCAGATCGCCCGCATGAACGGCGAGGAGATCCGCACCCTGCTCGACGGCGCGACGTACCTGTTCTCCAACGAGTACGAGAAGGGCCTGATCGAGTCCAAGACCGGCTGGAGCGACGCCGAGATCCTGGGCAAGGTCGGCCACCGGGTGACGACCCTCGGCGCCAACGGCGTCCGCATCGAGGCGGCCGGGCAGGACCCGATCGAGGTCGGCGTCCCGCAGGAGGAGGCCAAGGTCGAGCCGACGGGCGTGGGCGACGCCTTCCGCGCGGGCTTCCTCTCCGGGCTCGCCTGGGGCGTCTCGCACGAGCGCGCGGCGCAGGTCGGCTGCATGCTCGCCACGCTGGTCATCGAGACGACCGGCACCCAGGAGTACGAGCTGCGGCGCAGCTCCTTCATGGAGCGGTTCGCCAAGGCGTACGGCCACGAGGCCGCCGCCGAGGTCCAGGCGCACCTGGCCTGACGCGACCGCCCGCCCCGGCCGGGGCGGGCGGATCCGTCCTGCCCGGGCCGCACCGGGGGAGCGCACCGGCCCGCCCGGGGGCGCGACCTGGTCCGCCCGGGGGAGCGGGGCCGGGGTGCGCGGCT
>NZ_BNBT01000162.1 GCF_014656095.1 Streptomyces longispororuber | reverse complement strand
CGCCACCGCAGATCCACACGCGAGAACCGGCCCGCCACCCGCGCGAACACCGACTCCAGCTCAGCCGCCCACAGGCCAGCCTCGTCCACCCCCACCATGCCCAGGACAACGAAACCGACCAGCTCAGGCAACGATCTCTGACTGGAATACTAATACTGCAACGGTGCTTGTTCTGAGTGAGGGCAGTTTTCAGGGGCTGTGTCCACGGTGCTTGTAGTGACTAAGCCGAGCTTGGTACTGCCGTCTCCGGCGCCATGTCGACCAGTGCAGGATGTGGTCGAGGGGTGTGGGTCGGCGGTTGGTGAGGCGGGTGATCAGGCGTCTGATTTCGGCGAGGCTGAGGTGGATGAGCTGGGAGGATCCGTTTCTGCTTTGTCCGTGTCCAGCTCTCGTGCTCGCAGGACGGTCAGGCATGCGTGGGCGGCCATGGCGAGGGTCATGTGGCGGTGCCAGCCGGGATAGCGGCGAACCTGGTAGTCATCCAGACCGCACTCCTGCTTCGCGTCCTGGAAGCACTCTTCAATGGCCCACCGGCTGCCCGCGATGCGGATCAGCTCATCAAGGGTGGTCTCGGCGGGGCAGTAGGCGATGTAGTAGGAGATCTCCTAGGGACGGCTGACGCTGCGACGGGCAAGGACCCAGTGTCGGCGGTCCTCGCGGTGCCAGGGCCTGACCTCGACGCGTGCCCAGTCGTAGATGCGCTGGCCGTGGGCGCCGTCGCCGCAGGAACGGCGCTTCCATTTCTGCCTGGGCAGGCCGGGAAAGAGGTCGTGCACGGGGTGATCGATGGCTCAGCGGGTAACGACGGTGTCGTGGCGGGTGGTGGCCATGACGTGGAAGACGTCGGCTTGCTCCAACTCGGACCGCCAGCCCTTGTTGAATCCGTAAGCGGCGTCCGCGGTCACCCACCGAAACGGGATGCGATCGGCGATGGCCCGCCGGACCATCGCCTTGGCCATGGCCACCTTCGTCTCGAAGACGACCGCGTCATCGATGCCGGCCCGGCGGCACCGTTCCCGGTCCTCGGTCCAGGAGGCGGGCAGATAAAGACGCCGGTCGATCAGCGTCCGGCCGTGGTCGGTGGCGTAGGCGAGGAAGACGCCGATCTGGCAGTTCTCGGTCCGCCCGGCGGTGCCGGAGTACTGCCGCTGCACCCCCGCCGACCGCACCCCTTTCTTCAGAAAGCCGGTGTCGTCCACGACCAGAACGGCGTCCCGGTCACCCAGGTTGTCGGCCACGTACCGGCGCACATCCTCAAGGACCTCATCGGCGTCCCACTCGATCCGGTTCAGCATCCGGTAGATACGGTCCGGGCCCGCGTGACCCGCCTCCTCCGCCAAGGTCCAGCCGTTCTTGCGCTGCAACGGAGCGATCAGTCCCCGCATATAGGCCAGTGCCGACTCCCTCGGTTCCGACCTGTTGAACCGATGCACGAACCGCTCATGCACAGCGCTCAGTTCACTCGCCCACAACCTGACATCAGCAAGGTCCCCACCCATAACCACACCAACGACCGACCTGGTCAGCAGTCACGGCAAATACCGTTGCAGTACTAAGCCGGTCTTGAACCATCCCTGGGCACCGAAGCACTTACAAATCTCGCCCTCGCTGAGCCCCGAATCCGGCAAAGCTTCACAAGAGAGAGCCAAGGAGGTGCCTCTGCGGACCACGTCTGGCACACCCCGACCTGCGAACCCCCCCTGATGGCCCATCAGGAAGTGCACCAAACGTGCATCATACATGCGTCACGCGCGTCGCTCGTGCGTCACGATATCGCCCGTAACGCACACAACGCCCATAATGCACACTTGAAGAAACCGCAGGTCAGCAGCCCTTCTCAGCGGGCTCAAGAACCGCCACACACTCCACATGCTGCGTCATCGCGAAACATGTGGAACCGAAACGCGTGGAAGGAGTCGCAGGTCAGTGACCTGCGCGAGAAAATTAAGGCAAATCGTCCGTGTTCACTGTGTGCGCGAGCCTGACGCACGCCGCCCAGGCTCCCACTGCCCTGTATCAGCCTCCCGCACGACGGTGGACGTCTCAAGGCCCACACCGCTCTCGCCTGGTAACGCTCAACGGCCTCCGCGTTGTCGGTGCACGTCTGTAGGCTGCTGCGCGAGCCCGTCCAGGAAGGCGATGCATGAGTGGTTGGATGTCCTCGACCGCTTCATCCGGGACGCCATGTTCTTGGAGGGGACGTTTCAGGAGACCTCGACGCTGAGGCACCCCACGGATCAAGGCAATGAGCGTGAGCACGCTGTCCGGGCGATGGTCGGCAAGTACATTCAGTGCAGAGCCGCGATCTACAAGCGTGCCGAGATCGAGGATTCCAGCACGAGGGCATGGTTCCACCAGCAAGACATCGTTCTGGCTGACCCGGCGGTAGAACCTCATCGCATCCTCAAAGACGACGGTCGGGTGTACACCGATCCATCGGCGGTCCATACCGCCATCGAGGTCAAGAGCATGGTGGACAGTGAAGTCCTGGGCAAGGCCATGCAGTCGATCGCCGATGTGCAGACAGCACCACGGCGCCGGCAGGCCGAGGTCCACCACCTTCGCTTCCCCTCCAGCACCGGACAGATGCACTACGTACCGACCTCAGGAGGCGTGTTCGCCTACGGTTCCACGTCCAAGCGGGTCGGAACCGTGACCCGTTGGATCGAGGGCTGGTACCGTGACCGCTCTCTGGAGGAGTGGCCCAAGTTCGTCACCATCGCCGATCTTGGCCACTTCATGTGGTGCGACCCACGCTCGGGTAACGCCGTCCCCTGGCCCATCACCGGCCCGGAGGTCCTCATGTGCTTCCGGGCCACGCACGCGCATCATCCGCTGGTCGCTCTCTCGACCCACCTCAACTACCTGTGCCGACTCTGGTGGGTGCCCGGAACAGCTCTCCGCCTGGGGGACGTTGCAGACATCCCGCACGGGCTTCGCGTGGGTGAGGCAGTCTACCCGTCAGGGGGCACAGCACCAGAGAACGCCTGCGAGCACGTCTGTTTGGACTGCCAACGGTTCGGTCAGCACTGACCAGGCTCAGACCGGCGCCCAGCCGGGCGCGCCTAAGCGAGCGTACCGCGGGAGGGCCCCGGCGAGATGCAGAACTGGAGCGCTCGGCGATACGCACGCTGGTTCTAGCCGAAGAGCCAGGCGGGTAGTACATCCTGTTCCAATGCGCATATCTGCCCGAGGCTTCGATCAGCAGCAGACGACGCCGTTGACTGACGCGCTGCCTGCGCTCCCGAGTCAGTACGACGTAGTCCGCCAGGCCGCCCGTGGTTACCGGAAGGACTACGCCCTCGACCGACTCCCTATAGGTGAGGGCGGCCAAGCCAAGATTTTCAACGCCACACACAAGCCCTCTGGCACCGCTGTAGTGGTCAAGAAGCGGACCTCGATGGGAGCCCGTGGACAGCGCCGCATGCGCCGTGAAATCGAGGCAGCACAGGCCCTGCGAGCCAACCCACATGTAATGCCCGTACTCGACTTCTGCCCCTCGTACCAATGGTTCGTCATGCCACGCGCTGAAGCCACCGCCGAGCAACACCGCACAGATCTACAAAGCCCGGAGCAGCTCCGCACCTTCGTAGACGCCATCGCCTCGGCACTAGCCGATGCCCATCGGGCCGGGTGGCTACACCGCGACATCAAGCCTTCCAATATCCTACTCCTCGACGGTCATTGGCGGCTTGCCGACTGGGGCATCGTGCGACGCCCACGCGGGCAAACCACTGAACTACTCACCAAGGAACGCATCGGTACCGAGGAGTTCGCTCCGCCAGAGCTGTCGACTAACCCCCACAACGCGACCCCCGCCAGTGACCTCTATAGCCTCGGTCAGGTGATCGGCTGGATTCTCACCGGCCGCACCCCACAGGCCAACGTTCCACTCTTGCCCACCCCGGGGCACCTGTGGTTTAGCGTGCTACGCCGCCTCACTCAACCTGATCCGTTGGAGCGGCCGCAAGACGTCGCCGGGTTCATCGCACTCGTTGACCGCGAGACGACACCTCCAACCGTGGATCCCTATGTCCGCGCCAGAGCATTGTTGGCGCTCGCCGGGACCGCAGACGAAAGCGGCGGGCGCCAGCTGATCTCCCTGGCAGCTGACAAACCAGAGGATTACGATGTATACGTCAACGCGCTGGTCCAGCTGCCAATCGACTCAGCTGGCCCCGCGCTGGCGGACAACAGCTCCCAGGCGGACTTTGTGCTCCGTTCACTAGCCGAGCACGCTGCAGGCAACGGCCGCCATCGGAACGTTCCCGCAGATGCCGATCGCGTTGTGGACTGGCTATTCTCCGTCATCTTCTACGCAACCCAAACGCGAAACTGGCAACTGCTAGACGAGGCGATGCGCGCCATGTGTCGTTGGGCTGCCGCCTCCGACCGGCAAGTGCCACAGACCATCATTCGCCACCGGCTCGGCATGCTCTCCGGGAAGGCAGCCGCGATCGTCGCAGCTGTGCTTCGGGACCAGCCAGACAGTGATGAACGCTTCCGCGTCGTCCACACTCACGGCAGAAGCCGCCTCGACACCACCACCGCCACGGCGCCGCAAGACCAAAGTGCAATTGCCCCACCAGGCAATGGCCAATCAGACCTATCAAATCAACGTCGAGCCCGGAGTTCGGGACTTCCAGACACCTCGCGTGGCAGTGTGCTGACTCTCCTATACCAACAAGCTGACGAGCTCGGCTGGTGCGAGATGAGTGAGGCCGCGAGGTCCGACCTGTACGACCAATGGGTGGCCGACCCAGCTATTGGCGGTACCCTTCTGCCACATTTCAGGTCAACGAATCAGGTACGTGCATGGATCAAGGACACTGCGATGCACCAGTTCCCCAGGGCGCTGGAAGGAATGGGGCCAATGACCCAATATGCCCCCAGGACGTTCCGCGGCCCCGATGAAATTGCCGCAGCAGCGTGCGGGCCCGGTTGGACAGCCGACCCCGAAACGGTCGCCCACAAGCCCAACCGCTTCATTGCCTCCAACGGTGACAAGAAGCGCGTCGTCGTCTGGGGTAACCCTCTTAACTTTCGCCATCTGCTGTGGGCGGCAATGAACGTAGGACAGGAGATGGCCGAGGCGCCTGTCATCGCCATTACCACAAAGCGTGGCGCCCCCGCCGACTCAGCCAACCGCGCCAAGCAAGAAGCCATCGCTCACCGCAGTGGAATACAACTTGTGCACCTGGTCCGTGACCTGCATCCGCGCCCAGACACCCGTAGCGCGGACAGATTCAAGTGATCATTTCGATGTCGCCTTTCGCGTTCCGAAATCGCGTCCTGCGCCGTCACCATCAAACGCCGCGGGCGTTGGAGCGCTCAACTCACCGACAAGGGACGGGCGTATCTAGCCGCCATCGATACCAGCCCCGGGGAGCACAGCGGCGAAGTACCTAAGGCACCCGGGGAAATACTGCCGTCACCACACGTCCGAACTGCGCCGAGGGCCCGCACGAACTACACCGACCAACTCCTCGAAGAGCTGTCAGCCAACAACTACCTCGTCAAGACGGCCGAGTCCGGCCCACACGCGGTGAACTGGGCATCGCAGATCAGTGCCGCACGCAAGTCCGGCAAGATCCCTCACACACAGGAGCTCCGCGGAAGGCAGACTCACCGCGGCTACGAAATCAAGCTCGTCGACACGCCTGCCTGGCGGCTCGTCGAACTCCCTCCAATCACCGTGCCGACCAGACTCACGCAGCCCCATACCGTGGTGGCCGCTCTCCAAGAGCAACCCCACCGCATGGAACTGACCAGATCCGTCTGCAGCCGAGCCCTGCGCATCATCCAGGCCCTTGTCACAGCCACCGAATCAAAGGGCCACACGGCGGCACTCGGCCCCACTCCAGGCGCTCCCCCACCCCGTCACCGTCGGCAGGCAGCACCACAGTTCACCATCACCGCCCAGGACGAAAGCATTGGCTTCCTCGTCCTGCAGGAACAAGACCACCGCAAACACGTCCCCACCGAGAAGGAACTCGCCGACGTCAAGAAACACACGTGGATGCGCATTCCTCGCTTCGACTACACCCCCGCCAACCGGCTGCGTCTCATCCTCCGCGGCGGCACCACACACCGCGGCAGCGAATGCGCCGATATACCTAATCGCCCTCTGGAGGACCAACTCGCCGAAGTCGTGCAAGAAGTCGACCTCCGCGGCGAAGCCGCGGAGGTCGACCGCCACGCAGATCAAAAAGCTCAGGAAGCGGCACAGCGGCACAGCGGCACAGCGGCACTGGGAAAGTGTCAGACATAAAGCCCGCGTCTCACACACCCACGCCTATCGCGTCAAGCACCTCGAAGAACAGTCAAGCGCTTGGCACCAGGCCAAGCGCCTGGCCGAATACGTCACAGCGGTACGCGACCACGCCACATCCTTGCCACCCGGGCAGGAAAGGACTGAGATCGACGCGTGGCTCGCGTTCACAGACGCCCACCTTCAACAGCTCACCGAGTCCGCCTTGGCACCGAAGCTGCCCATACCACCGCAGCCCAACTAAGCCGATCTTGAACCATTCCTGGGCAACCGAAGCACCTACGAATCTCGCCCCCACTGAGTCCCAAATTCGGCTATAACCGTCAGAGCTTCACCAAGGGAAAGCCAAGGAGGTGCTGCTGCGGACCGCGTCTGGCGCACCGCGACCTGCGAAAACTCACCCCTGATGACCCGTCAGGAAGTGCACCAAACGTGCGTCATGCGTGCGTCACGTGCGTCGCTCGTGCGTCAAGATGTCGCCCACAGCGCACACAATGCACACCAGACGAAACCGCAGGTCAGCGGCCCTTCTCAGCAGGCTCAAGAATCGCCACACACTCCACATGCTGCGTCATGGGAAACAGATCGAACGCCCGCAGCATCCGCACCCGGTAGCCGTCCTCGCGGAAGTAGCCCAGGTCGCGGGCCAGCGCGGCCGGGTCGCAGGCCACGTAGGCGATGCGGCGGGCGCCCAGGGCTGCGAGGTGGCGGACCGTCGGCCGGCCCGCTCCGGCGCGGGGCGGGTCCAGGACGATGAGGTCGACCTCCGTGATGCCCGTGCGCGGGAGGACCGCCTCGACCTTGCCCTGCTCGATGCGGACGCGGTCGAACGCGGCCAGGTTGTGGCGGGCATCCTCGACCGCCCGCTTGGCCGACTCGATGCCGAGCACCGCCCCCTCGTCGCCGACCCGGTCCGCGATCGCGCCCGCGAACAGGCCCACCCCGCAGTACAGGTCCAGCGCCGTCTCGCCCTTGCGCGGCAGGAGGCCCTGCATGACCGCCGTCACCAGGGTGTCCGCGGCCTTCGGGTGGACCTGCCAGAAGCCGCCGTTGCCGACGCGGTACGTACGGCCGTCGGCGCGCTCGCGCACGAAGGGGCGGCCGTGGACGCGGTGGACGCCGCCGTCCTTCTCGTCGACCCGCAGGACGGAGACCGGCCGGTCCAGTTCCACGAGGGGCAGGCGGGCGCCGGGGCGCGGGGTCAGGACCACCTGGCGGTCCTGCGAACCCGTCGCCGCGATGGCCTCCACCGTCTCCATGCCCGACCAGTCGCGCTGTTCCACGCCCAGCTCGCTGACGCCCTCCGCCGCGATCATGCAGTGGTCGATCGGCTGGACCTCGTGCGAGCGGTGGCGGCGCAGGCCCGCGCGGCCGGTGTCGGGGTCCACCGCGTACTGGACACGGGTGCGCCACGACGGCACCTCGCCCGCCGGGACCTTGTCGCCCTCGGCCGGCATCACCGTGCCGTCCCAGCCCGCCTCCTCGGGGGTCAGGCCCGCGAGCCGCTTCAACTGCTCGGTGAGGACCTCCGCCTTCAGGCGGCGCTGCGCGCCCGGCTTGGCGTGCTGCCAGTCGCAGCCGCCGCAGCGGCCGGGGCCCGCGTACGGGCAGGGCGCCTCGACGCGGTCCTTGGACGCTTCGAGCACCGTCACCGCGTCCGCCCGCAGGAAGCGCGAGGTCTCGTCGCCCTCGGTGACGCGGGCGACGATCCTCTCGCCGGGCAGGGTGTGGCGGACGAAGAGGACCCGGCCCTCGGGCGTACGGGCGATGCAGTGGCCGCCGTGGGCGACGGGGCCGACCTCGACCTCGTACTCCTCCCCCACCAGCGAGTTCTTCGGTTCTGCCTGCATGGTGGGGTGACTCCGCAACGTAAGAGGGGGAACGGACGGCCTGGGGCCGCCGGACGACAGCCCACCAGTTTACGTGGGTGGCGGGCTGCCGCTCACCAGGAGGCGTCCCCCCGCCCCTCGTTCCGCACCGGTGAGTAGCTCCCCGCGTGGCCCGCGCGGGCCCTCAGGCTCCCGCGCGCCGCCCGCCCGCGAGGGCCTCAGCCCTTCGGGCCCCTCTCCTTCGTCCGCTGCTTCTCCACCGGTCCGCGCCGCACCGAGCCCGGTGCGTTCCACTCCTGGCGCTTGCGGGCCCGGCGCTTCGCGGCCTCGGAGGACTCGAGCTGGTAGGGCACGGAGGTGACCATCACGCCGGGCGTGAAGAGCAGCCGGCCCTTGAGGCGCAGGGCGCTCTGGTTGTGCAGGAGGTGCTCGTACCAGTGGCCGACCACGTACTCGGGGATGATGACGCTCACCGCGTCCCGCGGGCTCTCCCGGCGCAGCGACTTCACGTACTCGATGACCGGGCGGGTGATCTCCCGGTACGGGGAGTCGAGGACCTTCAGCGGTACGGCGATGCCGCGGCGCTCCCACTCGGCGCGCAGCGCCTTGGTCTCGGCCGGGTCGACGTTGACGCTGAGCGCCTCCAGGGTGTCGGTGCGCATCAGCTTGGCGTACGCGAGGGCGCGCAGCGTCGGCTTGTGGATCTTGGAGACGAGGACGATGGAGTGCACGCGGGAGGGGCGGACGCTGTCCTCGGAGGGGACCTCGGGGGCCGCGATCTCCTCGGCGACGCGGTCGTAGTGGCGGCGGATCGCGGTCATCGTCGCGTAGAAGATGACCATGCCGAGCAGCGCGACCCAGGCGCCGTGGGTGAACTTCGTGACCAGCACGACGATCAGGACCAGGCCGGTGAAGAACGCGCCGAAGGTGTTGATCGCGCGGGAGCGGACCATGTGGCGGCGCTTGGCGGGGTCCTGCTCGGCGGCCAGGTGGCGGTTCCAGTGCCGGACCATGCCGATCTGGCTGAGGGTGAAGGAGACGAAGACGCCGACGATGTAGAGCTGGATCAGGCGGGTGGAGTCCGCGCCGTAGACGAAGACGAGCAGCGCCGCCGCGCCCGCGAGGAGCACGATGCCGTTGGAGAAGGCCAGGCGGTCGCCGCGGGTGTGGAGCTGGCGCGGCAGGTAGCGGTCCTGCGCGAGGATCGAGCCGAGCAGCGGGAAGCCGTTGTAGGCGGTGTTCGCGGCGAGGAACAGGACGAGCGCGGTGGCCGCTGCCAGGACGATGAACAGGAAGCTGCCGTCGCCGAAGACCGCCTCGGCGACCTGCGAGATCACCGGGTTCTGGACGTAGTCGCCGCCGACCGGGGAGCCGTTCTCGATGAGGTCCTTGGCGGGGTTCTCGGCCATGTGGACGTTGGTCGCCATGGCGAGGCCGATGATGCCGCAGAACATGGTGACGGCGAGGCCGCCCATGAGCGCGAGCGTGGTGGCCGCGTTCCGCGACTTGGGCTTGCGGAAGGCGGGCACGCCGTTGCTGATGGCCTCGACGCCGGTGAGCGCGGCACAGCCGGAGGAGAAGGCGCGCAGCAGCAGGAAGACGAGCGCGAAGCCGGCGATGCCCTGGTGCTCGGCCTCGATCTCGAAGTCGGCGGTCGGGGCCTTCATGGTGTCGTCGAGGACGAAGCCGCGGAAGGCGCCCCAGGCGATCATGAGGAAGACGCCGACGACGAACACGTAGGTCGGGATCGCGAAGAGCTTGCCGGACTCCTTCACGCCGCGCAGGTTCATGAGCGTGAGGAGGACGATGACCGCGACCGCGCACAGCACCTTGTGTTCGACCACGAACGGGATCGCGGAGCCCAGGTTCTCGATGCCCGAGGAGATCGACACGGCCACGGTGAGGACGTAGTCGACGAGCAGGGCGCTCGCGACGGTCAGGCCCGCCTTGGGACCGAGGTTGGTGTTGGCGACCTCGTAGTCGCCGCCGCCGCTCGGGTACGCGTGCACGTTCTGCCGGTACGAGGCGACGACGGTGAACATCAGCACGACGACCGCGACGGCGATCCACGGGCTGTAGTGGTACGCCGACGCGCCCGCGATGGACAGGACGAGCAGCACCTCGCCGGGCGCGTACGCGACGGAGGACAGCGGGTCGGACGCGAACACGGGGAGGGCGATGCGCTTCGGCAGGAGCGTTTCCCCGAGCCTGTCGCTGCGCAGTGCGCGCCCGATGAGGATCCGTTTGGGCACGTCGGTCAGTTTGGACACGCAGAGGATCGTAAGCGGTCGGGAAGGGTGCCGCCCACCCAGTACCTGCGAGTTGTCAAGAGCATCTGCCGAAAGGTTAAAGAGATGTTCAAGACGCGACGCCGGTGAGCGGTCGGCCCGGGCCGACCGCCCGGACCGACCGCCCGCCGCAGCGTCCGCCGCAGCGCCCTCAGCGCCCGGCCGTCGCCCCGGTCCACGCCGTCGGCGGCTGCGTCCCGTCGGTGCCTCCGTCGGTGCCTCCGCCGGTGTCCCCGTGGGCGTCCGCCGGGGGCGCGTACCCGCGGGTGAGCCGCTCCTCGGCCCGGCGTACGGCCTTCGACGGCCACCACGTGGCGCGGCCGAGGAGGAGCAGTGCCGCCGGCAGGATCATGACGCGGATCACGAACGCGTCCACCAGGACGGCCACCGCGAGCACGAAGCCCATCTGCTTCATCTCCAGGATGTGCAGCATCACGAAGCTGGCGAAGACGGTGACCATGACGATCGCCGCGCTCGTGACGACCTTCGCCGAGGAGGCGATGCCGTCGATGACGGCCTTGCGCGTCGGCACCCCGTTCAGCGCCGCCTCGCGGATCCGGCTGACCACGAACACCTGGTAGTCCATCGAGAGTCCGAAGAGGATCACCAGGAGGAACAGCGGCACGCGCGAGGAGATCCCGTGCAGTGACACGAAGGACAGCAGGTCCTCCGCCCACTCGCCCTGGAAGACGAGGACGAGCAGGCCCAGCGCGGACGCGGCGGACAGCAGGTTGAGCGCGACGCCGAGCAGGCCGAGCACGACGGACCGGAAGGCGTAGACGGTCATCGCGAAGGTCAGCAGCAGCAGCGCTCCGAGGACCAGCGGCAGCTTGTCGTTCTGGTGGTCGACGTAGTCGATGCCGCGCGGTACGTCGCCGCTGACGGCCGTCTCGACGCCGTCGAGCCTGCCGAGGGTCGCGGGCAGGTGGTCGTCGCGCAGGTGGTCCAGGGTGCGGGCCGCCTTCTCGGAGTACGTGGCGTGCCGGGCGCCCAGGTCCAGGGTGCTGATGCGCCGGTCCTCTGAGGTCTTGATCTGCGGTGCGGCGCGGTTGCCGAAGAGCGGGTCGGCCGTAGTCTCGCGGTGCAGGGCGCGCAGGGCGCGGACCACGTCGTCGGACCGCTCGGGCGTGGAGCGCGCCACGACCAGGAAGCGCAGGCGCAGGTCGGGGTAGGCCGCGAGCAGCCGGTCGTAGCCCTGCATCGCCGGGATCTCGCGGGAGAAGCTGTCCCGGGCGGGGTCCTTCAGCTTCATGTCGAGGGCCGGCAGGGAGAGGCCGACCAGCGCGAGGACCGCGAGGCACAGGGTGAGGGCGGGGCGCTTGCGGGCCGGCGCCAGGAGCACGTTCCAGACCCGGCCCGGCTGCTTCTCCGCGTACGGCTGCACGGGCTTGCCGCGCTCGCGGCGCCGGGCGGCCCGGCGTTCGGCGCGCTGCCCCAGCTTGACCAGCATGGCGGGCAGCGCGGTCACGGAGCTGACCACGGCGACGGCCACGACGAGGATGGTGCCGGTGGCGAGCGAGTCGAAGATCACGTCGCCCGCCAGGTACAGGGCGGCGGTGGAGACGATCACGGCGAGCCCGGAGACGACGATGGCGCGGCCGGCCGTCGCGGCGGCGGTCTCCACCAGCGCCTCGGTGGACAGGCGGCCGCCGCCGCGGGCCCGCTCCTCGCGCTCGCGCTTGAGGTAGAAGAGCGTGTAGTCGACGCCGACGGCCATGCCGATGAGCAGGATCATGTTCATCCCGACGCCGGTGTCGGGCAGCAGGTGCGAGGCCAGCATGGCCAGGCCCATGGTCGCCATGATCGAGGTGATCGCGAGCAGCAGCGGCACGCCGACCATGAGCACCGAGCCGAACACCAGGGCCAGCGTGACGAGCGTGACCGGCAGCGTGATCATCTCGGAGAACGCCAGGTCCTTGCCGCGCTGGTCGTTCACGCCCTTGCTGACGGAGGCGGCGCCGGTCTCCTCGACCACGACCTTCGGGTGGGCCTTCTCGACCTCCTCGGTCTCCTTCTGGAGCGGGACGACGTTCTTCTTGCCCTCCTGCTCCGGGCCCTTCAGCGTCACGGGCACGCGCAGGACGTCGCCGTCCTTGGAGCGGACGGGCGCGCCCACCTCGTCGACCTCGGGCAGGGCCCGCATCCGCCGGGTGACGTCCCGCACGGCGGCGTCGGCCGCGCGCTCGTCGAGGCGACCGCCCTTGGCGCTGATCAGGATCTGTTCGAGGGGCTTGATCTGGAGGTCGCCCTCGGTGGCCATGGCCTCGGCGCGCCCGGCCTCGCCGACCTGGAAGTCCTCCGAGGTCGCGCTGTTCATCCCGGCCGTGATGCCGGCGCCGAGGCACAGCACCACGAAGACGAACCAGCCGACGATCGCCCGCCAGGGGTGCAGCGCGCTCCAGCGGGCCACCCGCACGGTGACCGACCGCCGGCCCCGGGCGGACCCGCCGGATCCCCGTTCCCTCATGTCCGGCCCCCTCGTGTCCACGGCTACCCCTTTCCGTCCTTCACATGTAACTTCAGACTTACAGGTGAAGGATGAAGGCGTCAACTGTCAGGTTGGAATGGAAAACTCCGGCACGACGGAGGGTTTGACAGTGCTTCACAGCGTGCGTAAGCCTTGGCTGACAGGTATCGGGACGGCACAGAGGCGGGCCATGAACAGCGAGGAGCTGCTTGCCCTCCTCTCGGCGGTGGGGCACGCGCAGCGCATCCGGATCATCACGGAGCTCGCCCCGGGCCCCATGTACGTCAGCGAACTGGCGCGGCGCCTCGGCGTCTCCCGCCCCCTGCTCTACATGCACCTGGAGCGCCTGGAGAAGGCGGGTCTCGTGGTCGGCCGCCTGGAGCTCTCGGACGCGGGCAAGGCCCTCAAGTACTTCGAACTCGCGCCGTTTGACGTGCGGTTGAACGTCGATACGATTCTTGCTGCTGCCCAGCAGGACGGGGCGAGCGAAGCCGGACAGCACTCTTCTGAGGGGACGCCCCAATGAGCGACGCGATCATTCCGATCGCCTTCTTCGTCATCCTTGCCGGTGCGATCGTCGCCGTCTCGTACTTCCAGACGCAGCGCGGCCGCGAGCGCGACCGCGCCTACGCGGAGGCGATGGAGGGCTACCGGCAGGCCGTCGAGGCGTCCCGTTCCGAGGCCGAGGCCGTGCGCCTGCAGCTCACCGAGCTGAACCTGCGCGTCAAGGCCATGGAGACCCTGCTGCGCGCCGTCGACTAGCACGGAACCCGCGCCGGGCCGCAGCCGCCCCTCGGGCTCCGGGCCGGGGGCGGAAGCCGTTACCGTGGACTCTGCAAACGCACCGGGACACCGACCGGGACAGCCGAGAGCACCCCGCACCGCCAACCGCAGGGCGGGACGTGCCGCCGCGCCGCGCAGGCGCGCCGAAAGAGAGTCATGAGTAAGGCATTCACGCAGGTCAAGTGGGCCATGAGGAGCGCGGGGTAGCGACGTGCACATCGTCATCATGGGCTGCGGAAGAGTGGGCTCCGCTCTCGCGCAGACCCTGGAACAGCAGGGGCACACGGTCGCCGTGGTCGACCAGGACCCCACTGCCTTCCGCCGTCTGGGCTCCGGCTTCGGCGGCCGCCGCGTGACCGGCGTCGGCTTCGACCAGGACACCCTGCGCGAGGCCGGCATCGAGGACGCGGGCGCCTTCGCCGCCGTCTCCAGCGGCGACAACTCGAACATCATCGCCGCCCGGGTGGCCCGCGAGATGTTCGGCATCGAGAACGTCGCGGCCCGTATCTACGACCCGCGCCGCGCCGAGGTCTACCAGCGCCTGGGCATCCCCACGGTCGCCACGGTCCGCTGGACCGCCGACCAGATGCTGCGGCGCCTGCTGCCCTCCGGCGCGGAGCCGCTGTGGCGCGACCCCACCGGGGGCGTCCAGCTCGCCGAGGTGCACACCTCGCCCTCCTGGATCGGCCACAAGGTCAGCCGCCTCCAGGAGGAGACCGGCGTACGCGTCGCCTTCCTCACCCGGCTCGGCGAGGCGGTCCTGCCGACCTCCCAGACGGTGTTGCAGGAGGGCGACCTGGTGCACGTGATGATGCGCACCGACGAGGTCGAGAAGGTCGAGGCGGCGTTCGCCGAGGGCCCCGAGGAAGGCGGTCAGTGATGAGGGTCGCCATTGCCGGAGCGGGCGCGGTGGGCCGTTCCATCGCCGGTGAGCTCCTGGAGAACGGGCACGAGGTGCTGCTCGTCGACAAGGCGCCGACGGCCATCTCCGTCGAGCGCGTCCCGCAGGCCGAGTGGCTGCTCGCCGACGCCTGCGAGATCACCTCGCTCGACGAGGCGGCGCTCCAGCGCTGCAACGTCGTCATCGCCGCGACGGGCGACGACAAGGTGAACCTGGTCGTCTCGCTCCTGGCCAAGACCGAGTACGGCGTCCCGCGCGTCGTCGCCCGGGTCAACAACCCCAAGAACGAGTGGCTCTTCAACGAGTCCTGGGGCGTCGACGTCGCGGTCTCCACGCCGCGCCTGATGTCCGCCCTCGTCGAGGAGGCGGTGAGCGTCGGCGACCTGGTGCGCCTGCTGCGCTTCAGCCACGGCGACGCCAACCTGGTCGAGCTGACGCTGCCGCCGGAGTCGGCCCTCGCGGGCACCCGCGTCGGCGACGTCCAGTGGCCCGAGGACACGTCCCTCGTCACGATCATCCGTGGTACGCGCGTCCTCACGCCGACCCCGGACGACTCGCTGGAGGCCGGCGACGAGCTGCTCTTCGTGGCCGCGCAGGCCCGCGAGGAGCAGTTGGAGGACCTCCTGTCGGCCCGCCGGGACTAGCCGGAACAGACGCAGGTGGGGGCGCCCAGGAAGTCCTGGGCGCCCCCACCTGTGTGAGCCGCTGGTGCCCCGCGACACCTCCGGGGCCCCGCCGTGCAGCCCGCGGCCGGGCCTCAGGCCTCCGGCTGGGCCCGACGGGCCGCCTCGGCCTTCTCCTCCGCCTCCATCTCGGCGAACACGTCGATCGGCGGCGGCGCCTTGGCCAGGAAGATCCAGGTGAAGTACACCGCGAGGACCATCGGCGGCAGCTTCAGGGCGATCAGGACCCAGCCGAGCTGCTCGGTGTCCCCCCACCAGTACAGCGGGAAGAGGATCGCGTACTTGCCGAGGAAGATCAGGCCCCAGGCCAGGGACGCCTTCGTGTACGCCTTCTTGCGGCCGGGGTTGCGGGTGCGCCAGGAGAGGTTCTCGCGGAACACCGGCCCGAGCAGCAGGCCGAGCAGCGGATAGCCCACCAGGGCCGAGACGAAGAACGCGGTGCCGAGGCCCACGCCGTAGATCATCCCCGGCAGGTAGAAGTCCTTGGCGTTGCCCGTGAACATCGCGAAGGCCACGCCGAACGCGACGCCGAAGACGCCGCTGAAGGCGTGCTTGACCGTGTCGCGGCGCACCAGGCGGACCACGACCAGGGCCAGCGCCACGGCCAGGGCCGCGATCGCCGACATGTGCAGGTCCTTGTTGATCGTGTAGATCAGCACGAACAGCAGGCCCGGGACCATCGTCTCGACCGTGCCGCGGATGCCGCCGAAGGCGTCGAAGAGGGCGGCCTGGGTCAGCGCCCTGGTGTCGGCGTCCTGGGAGTCCTGCGCGTTCTGGGGGCCCTGGGGACGCGCGCCCCCCAGGCCCTGGTCGGTCGGCTTGTCGACTGACGTCACCGGCTACTCCCGTCCGAGCGGTCTGAGTTCGTACTTGGGGTTGAAGAGCACTCTGCGACCGCGGTCTATGGAGATCCGTCCCGACGCGATCAGGCGGCGGCCCGGCTCGATGCCGACGATGGAGCGCCTGCCGAGCCAGACCACGTCGAGCGCGGCGGAGCCGTCGAACAGCTCCGCCTCCAGAGCGGGCACACCGGCGCGTGGCCGTAGAGTGACCGTGCGCAACGTACCAGTAACCGTGACGATCTGGCGGTCGTGGCAGTCGCCGATGCGGGTGCAGCCCGCCGTCTCGGCGTCCTCGCGCAGCTCCTGGGAGTCCAAGTCCTGCTGGGAGGACGACAGCCGGTCGAGCATGCGCCGGAAACGGCCCGCGGGCTTGTCGGGTCCAGGAACAGCACTCATACCTTGAGCCTACCGGTGCGCCCCGACACCCCGGCAATGCCGGTGCCCGCCCCTGTGCGCGGGGCGGCCGGCCCGGGCGGGCCCCCGGCACAGCCCTACTTCTCGAAGCGGTAGCCCATCCCCGGCTCCGTGATGAAGTGCCGGGGGTGGGCCGGGTCCGCCTCCAGCTTGCGCCGCAGTTGCGCCATGTACACGCGCAGGTAGTTCGTCTCCGTGCCGTAGGAGGGGCCCCACACCTCCTGGAGGAGCTGCTTCTGGCTCACCAGGCGTCCCGCGTTGCGGACGAGCACCTCCAGGAGGTGCCACTCGGTGGGTGTGAGCCGCACGTCGCGCCCGCCCCGGTTGACCTTCTTCGCGGCGAGGTCGACCGTGAAGTCGGCGGTCTCGATGGTCACGTCGTCCTCGCCCGCGCCGACGGGTTCCGCGCGGCGCACGGCGGCCCGGAGCCGGGCGAGGAGCTCGTCCATGCCGAAGGGCTTGGTCACGTAGTCGTCGGCGCCCGCGTCCAGGGCCTCGACCTTCTCGTCCGAGCTGTGCCGGGCGGACAGGACCAGGATGGGGACGCGCGTCCAGCCGCGCAGGCCCTTGATCACCTCCACGCCGTCCATGTCGGGCAGACCGAGGTCGAGCACGATCACGTCGGGGTGGCGGGCGGCCGCGAGCTGGAGGGCGGTCGCGCCGTCCGGCGCGGCGTCCACCTCGTACTTGCGTGCCTTCAGGTTGATCACGAGGGCGCGTACGATCTGCGGCTCGTCGTCGACCACGAGCACCCGGGTCATTCCTACCTGCCTTTCGGGCTTGTCAGCGCCGCTGGTGCGGCGGTCGGTGCCACGGACGCGGCCGGGGCCTGCCGTCACGGGGCCGTGGTGGCCCGGAGGCCGGGCACGGCGGCCGGCCGGCCGCCCGCCGCCTTCAGCGTCAGCACCATGGTGAGGCCGCCGCCGGGGGTGTCCTCGGCGGTGAGGGTGCCGCCCATGGACTCCACGAAGCCGCGGGCGACGGCGAGGCCGAGCCCGACCCCGCTGCCCCGTGGAGCGTCACCGTAGCGCTGGAACGGCTCGAAGATGCGTTCCTTGGCGTCGTCGGGGACGCCCGGCCCGCGGTCCACGACGCGCACCTGCACCTGGTCGCCCAGGGTGCTCGCCGACACCAGGACGGGGGTGTGCTCGGGCGCGTACTTGACGGCGTTCTCGACGATGTTGGCGACGGCCCGCTCCAACAGGCCCTTGTCGACGGCGACCATCGGCAGGTTCTCGGGCACGTCGAGGTCCACGCTGCCGTCCGGTACGCCGCCGAGCGCCATCGGCACCACCTCGTCGAGGTCGATCTCGCGGATCAGCGGCGCGACCGTGCCGGTCTGCAGGCGGGACATGTCCAGGAGGTTGCCGACGAGGTGGTCGAGCCGGTCGGCGCCCGCCTCGATGCCTTCGAGCAGCTCGGCCCGGTCCTCCTCGGACCACTCCACGTCCTCGGAGCGCAGCGAGGTGACCGCGGCCTTGATCCCGGCCAGCGGGGTGCGCAGGTCGTGGCTGACGGCGGCGAGCAGGGCGGTGCGGATGCGGTTGCCCTCGGCGAGGGTGCGGGCCCGGTCGGCCTCGGTCTGGAGGCGCTGGCGGTCCAGGACGACGGCGGCCTGCGCGGCGAACGCGGCGAGCACGCGGCGGTCCTCGGCGGGCAGCACCCGGCCGGACAGGGCGAGCGCCATGTGGTCGCCGACGGGCACGTCGACGTCGGCGTCCTCGGGGCGCTCGACGTGCGCGCGGCTGCCGACGCCGGCCGCGCACGTCCAGGGCGCGAGGTCGTGCTCGCGCTCCAGGAGGGCCACGGACTCCATGCCGAAGGTCTCGCGGACGGTCTCCAGGAGGGATTCGAGGCTGTTCTCGCCGCGCAGCACGCTGCCCGCGAGGTGGGAGAGGATCTCCGACTCGGCGCGCAGCCGGGCGGCCTGGTGGGTGCGGCGCGCGGCGAGGTCCACGACGGAGGCGACGGCGATCGCGACGGAGACGAAGACGGCGATCGCGACGATGTTCTTGGAGTCGGAGATCGTCCACCGGTGCAGCGGCGGGGCGAAGTGGTAGTTGAGCAGCAGGGAGCCGAAGGCGGCGGAGGCGAGCGCCGGGAGCATGCCGCCGAGCAGGGCCGCCGCGACCGTCAGGGTCAGGAACAGCAGCATGTCGTTGGCGAGCCCGAGGTCCGCGTCGACGTTGGTGAGCAGCAGGGTGAGCAGCGCGGGCCCGACGACGCCGACGAACCAGCCCCAGATGATGCGGGAGCGGCCGAGGCGGGCGCCGCGGGCCACGGGCAGTCCGCGGCCCTTGGCGACCTCGCTGTGCGTGACGATGTGGACGTCGAGGTCGGGCCCGGACTCGCGGGCCACCGTCGCGCCCACGCCCGGCCCGAAGACGTACTGCCAGGCCT
>NZ_BNBT01000161.1 GCF_014656095.1 Streptomyces longispororuber | reverse complement strand
ACACCCGGGCACGGTGGTGGCCAGGACCGTGGCGCCTGCGCCCCGAGCGGGGCCGCGCGGTGAGCGGGCGGACGGCCTCCGCGTCCGTGCTGGACGGCGGGCTCGGCGCGCCCCTGCCCGCGCCGGGCGGACCCGCGACCCGGCGCCCGGCCGCCACCGGCACATGCCTGGTCTCCCAGGTCCTCCTGCTGCTGGTCTGCGGGGGGTACGCCACCGGCTCCGCCCTCGGCTGGGGCTCCGACCGGCTCGCCCTCATCATGGGGGACTTCGGCCTCAGCGCCGCCGCCGCGGCCGCCGCCGTCTCCTGCTTCCTCTACTCCCGCACCCGGCGCAGCCGCTTTCGACCCGCATGGCTGCTGTTCGCGCTCTCCTCCGCGATGGCGGCCTGCGGCAACGGCGTGTGGGGATGGCACGAGGTCGTCCTGCGTGAGCCCGTGCCCGAGCGGGGCTTCGCGGACCTGTTCTTCCTGTGCTTCGCGCCGCCCGCCATCATCGGGCTCCTGGTGCTCGCCAAGCGCCCGGTGACCCGGGCCGGCTGGGTCTGCCTCGGGCTCGACGCGTGGCTCATCGGCGGCTCGCTGCTCACGCTCTCCTGGAGCCTCGCCCTCGCGCACACCGCGCAGTTCGACGGCCCCGGCGTCGCGCACGCCGCGCTGTCGCTCGCGTACCCGCTCCTGGACATCGCGCTCGTCAGCATGGTCCTGGCCCTGCACTTCAGACGGTCGTCGGCCAACCGCACGGCGGTGAACACCGCGATCGGCGCCCTCGCGCTGACCGTGATGTGCGACGCGCTGTTCACCTCGCCGCTGCTGCACGCCAGCTACCGCTCCGGCCAGTTGCTCGACGCCGGCTGGTTCGCCGGGTCGCTGCTCCTCGCGTACGCCCCGTGGGCCACGCCCCGGCGCGCCGAGGCCGAGCCCGTGCCCGGGAGCGAGCGGCCCTACGGCCGGGCGCGCGGCTCGGACGTGCGCTGCGTCCCCGACGAGTGGGCCGACGGCGGACGGTACGCGACGACCCGCCCGATCGCGGGCTCGCTCGCCGCGCTCACGCCCTACCTGGCCGCCGCGGTCTGCACGCTCGGCATCCTCTACAACGTCCTGAACGGCCGCAGCGTCGACGAAGTCGTCCTGTTCACCGCGGGCACGGTCGTCCTCGCGCTCGTCGTGCGGCAGGGCATCATGCTGCTCGACAACATCACGCTGACCCAGGAGCTGGCCCAGAAGGAGAACCACTTCCGCTCCCTGGTGCAGGGCTCCAGCGACGTCATCATGATCGCCGCGCCGAGCGGCGTCCTGCGGTACGTCAGCCCGGCCGCCGCCGGGGTCTACGGCCGCGAGGCCGACGAACTCGTCGGCTCCGAGCTCGCCGCGCTCATGCACCCCGAGGACCTCGGCCGCGTGGTCCACGAGGTGCGCCGCTTCCTCGCCGCCAACCCCGTGGAGGAGCCCACCACACGCATCGAGTGCCGCTTCAAGTCCGGCAGCGGCGAGTGGCTCAACGTCGAGTCCACCGTCAACCGCCACCACGGCGGGCTGATCTTCAACAGCCGCGACGTCACGGAACGGGTGCGCCTCCAGGCGCAGTTGCAGCACAACGCCGAGCACGACCCCCTCACCGACCTGCCCAACAGGGCGCTCTTCACCCGCCGAGTCGCGCAAGCGCTCGGCGGTCGCAGAGTCACCGACCGGGGCACGGCCGTGCTCTTCATCGACCTCGACGGCTTCAAGGCCGTCAACGACACCATCGGCCACCAGGCGGGCGACGAGCTCCTCGTCCAGGCCGCCCAGCGGCTCCAGGAGGCCGTCCGCGCCTCGGACACCGCGGCGCGCCTCGGCGGCGACGAGTTCGCGGCCCTCATCGTCGGCGACGGCACCCGCGACCAGAAGGCACGCGAGAAGCACATCCTGGAGCTCGCCGACCGCCTGCGGCTGAGACTCTCCCAGCCGTACGACATCGACGGCAACGATGTCCGGGTCGCCGCGTCCATCGGCGTCGCCTTCGCCGAGCCCGGCGTCGGCGCCGGCGAGCTGCTGCGCAACGCCGACCTCGCGATGTACCGCGCCAAGGCCGGCGGCAAGGACCGCGTCGAGCTGTACGCGCCCCAGATGCAGGCCGACGTCGCCCGCAAGGCCGAGCTGGCCACCCGGCTGCGCAGCGCCCTGCACGAGGGCGAGTTCACGCTGCTGCACCAGCCCGTGGTGGCCCTCGGCAGCGGCCGGATCGCCTCCGTCGCCGCCCAGGCGCGCTGGCGCTCGGCGCACGGCGTGCTGTTCACGCCCGCCGAGTTCCTGCGCGCCGCCGAGGGCGGCGACAAGGCCGCCGAGCTGGGCCGCTGGCTGCTCCAGGAGGCCGTCGAGCAGGCCGCCGAGCGCGGCCGCGCCGGGCACGCGGTGCCCGTCACCGTGCGGGTCGGCGCGCGCCGCCTGGTGGACCGCTCGCTGCCGCTCGGCTCCCTGGAGGCGCTGCTCACCCGGCACGGCCTGCCCTCCGGCGCGCTCGTCATCGAGCTCACGGACACCGACCCCCGGGTCGGGCTCGACGAGCTGGAGCGGCGCCTGACGTCGCTGCGGCGGCACGGGGTGCGCGTGGCGCTCGACGGCTTCGGCGGCGGCGCGGGCATCACCGCGCTGCGCCGGCTGCCGCTCGACATCCTCAAGCTGGACCGGGGGCTCGTCGAAGGAGTGGTGGAGTCCGCTCGCCTGCACAAAATCACGTCTGGTCTCCTGAGGATCGCCACCGACCTCGGTCTGGACTCCGTCGCCGACGGCGTCGACCACCCCGAGCAGGTGGTGGCGCTGCGCGCCATGGGCTGCACGCACGGGCAGGGCATGGCGTTCTCAGGACCGCTGGACGAGTACCGCCTGCGCAGGGCCCTCGCGCTGGGGGAGTACCCCGTCCCCCGCGGGCCGGTGGAGCCGGTGTGCGTGGGCGGCCCGGCGGACCCGGACGCCTTCGGTGCGGCGCCGGACGCGTTCGGCGGGATGGGCGCGGCCTACGCGGCCGGGACCGTTCCGCTGGGCCGCTCACATAATGAGACGCCCGTCCCACCTACTTGACAGGTGGAGCGCGCCGGAGGGAGGGTCTTGGCCATGCGCACCCGAATTCTCGTACTTGGAAAGCGCGTCGGCTGAAGCTGGGAAGCGATCCGGGCCACCGGAGACACACCCAGCGACCGCACCCGGCGCGCTCCCCTCGCTTGCCTCACGGCACGAGGGGTTTTTTGTTGCACCAGTGCCTTCCAAACCCAGGCAAAGCACCCGCACGACCCAGGCAAGCACGCACACGCCACACCCGCACGACCCCGCAGCGTCACCCCGAAGTTCTCCGCCAGACCTCAGCGACAACCCTCAGCTTCGAGAAGAGAATGCCGATGACCGAGCAGGCCACCGGGGCCGGCCAGCCGCAGCCGCGGCCCCGATCCTCTGGACAGCAGCAGTCCGCGCCCGTCGAGCACGTCACGGGCGCGCAGTCCCTGATCCGCTCGCTTGAGGAGGTCGGGGCGGACACGGTGTTCGGCATCCCCGGCGGCGCGATCCTGCCGGCGTACGACCCGATGATGGACTCCACGCGCGTCCGGCACATCCTGGTCCGCCACGAGCAGGGCGCGGGTCACGCGGCCACCGGGTACGCCCAGGCCACCGGCAAGGTCGGCGTGTGCATGGCCACCTCGGGGCCCGGGGCGACCAACCTCGTCACGCCCATCGCGGACGCCCACATGGACTCGGTGCCGCTGGTCGCCATCACGGGCCAGGTCTCCTCCAAGGCCATCGGCACCGACGCCTTCCAGGAGGCCGACATCGTCGGCATCACGATGCCGATCACCAAGCACAACTTCCTGGTCACCAAGGCCGAGGACATCCCGCGCACCATCGCCGAGGCCTTCCACATCGCCGCCACGGGGCGCCCCGGCCCCGTCCTGGTCGACATCGCCAAGGACGCCCTCCAGGCCCGCACCACGTTCTCCTGGCCACCGCAGCAGGAGCTGCCCGGCTACCGGCCGGTGACCAAGCCGCACGCCAAGCAGATCCGCGAGGCCGCGAAGCTCATCACCGCCGCCAAGCGCCCCGTCCTGTACGTCGGCGGCGGCGTCATCAAGGCCCGCGCCACCGCCGAGCTGAAGGTCCTCGCCGAGCTGACCGGCGCGCCCGTCACCACCACCCTGATGGCGCTCGGCGCGTTCCCCGACAGCCACCCGCTGCACGTGGGCATGCCGGGCATGCACGGCAGCGTCACCGCCGTCACCGCGCTGCAGAAGGCCGACCTGATCGTCGCCCTCGGCGCCCGCTTCGACGACCGGGTCACCGGCAAGCTGGACAGCTTCGCACCGTACGCGAAGGTCGTGCACGCCGACATCGACCCGGCCGAGATCGGCAAGAACCGCGCCGCGGACGTGCCCATCGTCGGCGACGCCCGCGAGGTCATCGCCGACCTCGTCCAGGCCATCCAGGCCGAGCACACCGCGGACCGCACCGGCGAGGCCGCCCGGACGAACTACGCGGCCTGGTGGGCCGACCTCAACCGCTGGCGCGAGACGTACCCGCTCGGCTACGACCACCCCGACAACGGCCAGCTCTCGCCGCAGCAGGTCATCGAGCGCATCGGCACGCTCGCCCCGGAGGGCACGATCTTCGCGGCGGGCGTCGGCCAGCACCAGATGTGGGCCGCGCACTTCATCCAGTACGACCGGCCCGCGACCTGGCTGAACTCCGGCGGCGCCGGGACGATGGGCTACGCGGTCCCGGCCGCGATGGGCGCCAAGGCCGGTATGCCCGACCGGACCGTGTGGGCCATCGACGGCGACGGCTGCTTCCAGATGACCAATCAGGAGCTGACCACCTGCGCCCTGAACAACATCCCGGTCAAGGTCGCCATCATCAACAACGGCGCCCTGGGGATGGTCCGCCAGTGGCAGGCGCTGTTCTACAACCAGCGCTACTCCAACACCGTCCTGCACTCCGGCCCCGACGCCGACGGCAAGCAGCCGAGCGCCGGCACCCGCGTCCCGGACTTCGTCAAGCTGTCCGAGGCGATGGGCTGCCACGCCATCCGCTGCGAGGACCCCGCCGACCTCGACAAGGTCATCGAAGAGGCCAACGCGATCAACGACCGCCCCGTCGTGATCGACTTCATCGTCCACGAGGACGCCCAGGTCTGGCCCATGGTCGCCGCGGGCACCTCCAACGACGAGATCATGGCCGCCCGGGACGTGCGCCCGGACTTCGGCGACGGCGAAGACGACTGAGAGCACCGAGAGCACCAGGAAGAGGTTTGACCGCCATGACCCCCATGTCGAAGCACACGCTCTCGGTCCTCGTCGAGAACACCCCCGGCATCCTGGCCAGGATCGCCGCGCTCTTCTCCCGCCGCGGCTTCAACATCGACTCGCTCGCCGTCGGCGTCACCGAGCACCCCGACATCTCACGCATCACCATCGTCGTGAACGTCGAGGAACTCCCGCTCGAACAGGTCACGAAGCAGCTCAACAAGCTGGTGAACGTCCTGAAGATCGTCGAACTGGAGCCGGGCGCGGCCGTCCAGCGCGAGCTCGTCCTCGTGAAGGTGCGCGCCGACAACGAGACCCGCTCCCAGATCGTCGAGATCGTCCAGCTCTTCCGCGCCAAGACCGTGGACGTCTCGCCCGAGGCCGTGACCATCGAGGCCACCGGGTCGAGCGACAAGCTGGAGGCCATGCTCAAGATGCTGGAGCCCTTCGGCATCAAGGAGCTCGTGCAGTCCGGCACGATCGCCATCGGCCGCGGCTCCCGCTCCATCACGGACCGCAGCCTGCGCTCCCTGGACCGCACCGCCTGACGTTCCGCATACCGGAACCCCACCCTTACTCGACCGTGCCCGCCGTACGGTGGGACGCAACACCAGCACACAGAGGAGTTTCCCAGTGGCCGAGCTGTTCTACGACGCCGACGCCGACCTGTCCATCATCCAGGGCCGCAAGGTCGCGGTCATCGGTTACGGCAGCCAGGGTCACGCCCACGCCCTTTCGCTGCGCGACTCCGGCGTGGACGTCCGGGTCGGTCTGCACGAGGGCTCGAAGTCGAAGGCCAAGGCCGAGGAGCAGGGCCTGCGCGTGGTCACCCCGGCGGAGGCCGCCGCCGAGGCCGACGTCATCATGATCCTGGTCCCGGACCCCATCCAGGCGCAGGTCTACGAGGAGTCCATCAAGGACAACCTCAAGGATGGCGACGCGCTGTTCTTCGGCCACGGCCTGAACGTCCGCTTCGGCTTCATCAAGCCCCCGGCCGGCGTCGACGTCTGCATGGTCGCCCCCAAGGGCCCGGGCCACCTGGTGCGCCGCCAGTACGAGGAGGGCCGCGGCGTGCCGTGCATCGCGGCCGTCGAGCAGGACGCCACCGGCAAGGGCTTCGAGCTCGCCCTGTCGTACGCCAAGGGCATCGGCGGCACCCGCGCGGGCGTCATCAAGACGACCTTCACCGAGGAGACCGAGACCGACCTGTTCGGCGAGCAGGCCGTGCTCTGCGGCGGCACCGCCGCGCTGGTGAAGGCGGGCTTCGAGACCCTCGTCGAGGCCGGCTACCAGCCGGAGATCGCCTACTTCGAGTGCCTGCACGAGCTGAAGCTCATCGTCGACCTGATGTACGAGGGCGGCCTGGAGAAGATGCGCTGGTCGGTCTCCGAGACCGCCGAGTGGGGCGACTACGTCACCGGCCCGCGCATCATCACCGACGCCACCAAGGCCGAGATGAAGAAGGTCCTCGCCGAGATCCAGGACGGCACGTTCGCCCAGCAGTGGATGGACGAGTACCACGGCGGCCTCAAGAAGTACAACGAGTACAAGAAGCAGGACCAGGACCACCTCCTGGAGACCACGGGCAAGGAGCTGCGCAAGCTCATGAGCTGGGTCAACGACGACGAGGCGTGACGCACGGGGCGGTGGCGGCGCACGGGGTGCCCGGCGCCGCCACCGCCCACGCCCGGCCGGGGCTCGCGCAGCGGGTCTCCGCCCCGCACCCCGCTCCGCGTACACCGGGGGGCTGGAACGTACGGTCGCCTTCCCCGTGCGGGTGATCCTGCCGCTCCGGGGGAAAAGGGGCCTGGTCGCGCTACTACACTGCACATCACATTCGCGTCAGGCCCACAGCGTCGTGCGTCTTCCACGCGGCTAGCACCCTCCACCGCCTGCGGCCGTCGGGACGGCCGTCCGCATTGGACTTGTGAGGACTCACGTGAGCACTGCTGCCAACGGCAAACCGGTCGTACTCATCGCTGAAGAGCTGTCGCCCGCGACCGTCGACGCCCTGGGCCCGGACTTCGAGATCCGGCACTGCAACGGCGCGGACCGCGCCGAGCTGCTGCCCGCCATCGCCGACGTCGACGCCGTCCTGGTCCGCTCCGCGACCAAGGTCGACGCCGAGGCCGTCGCCGCCGCCCGCAAGCTGAAGGTCGTCGCCCGCGCCGGCGTCGGCCTGGACAACGTCGACGTCTCCGCCGCCACCAAGGCCGGCGTCATGGTGGTGAACGCCCCCACCTCGAACATCGTCACGGCCGCCGAGCTCGCCTGCGGCCTGATCCTGTGCACCGCGCGCAACATCCCGCAGGCCAACACCGCGCTGAAGAACGGCGAGTGGAAGCGCTCCAAGTACACCGGTGTCGAGCTGGCCGAGAAGACCCTCGGCGTCGTCGGCCTCGGCCGCATCGGCGCGCTCGTCGCCCAGCGGATGTCCGCGTTCGGCATGAAGGTCGTCGCCTACGACCCGTACGTGCAGCCCGCGCGCGCCGCGCAGATGGGCGTCAAGGTGCTCTCCCTGGACGAGCTCCTGGAGGTCTCCGACTTCATCACCGTGCACCTGCCGAAGACGCCCGAGACCGTGGGGCTCATCGGCGACGAGGCGCTGCACAAGGTCAAGCCGTCCGTGCGCATCGTCAACGCCGCGCGCGGCGGCATCGTCGACGAGGAGGCGCTGTACTCGGCGCTCAAGGAGGGCCGCGTCGCGGGCGCGGGCCTCGACGTGTACGCCAAGGAGCCGTGCACCGACTCGCCGCTCTTCGAGCTCGACCAGGTCGTCTGCACCCCGCACCTCGGCGCCTCCACCGACGAGGCGCAGGAGAAGGCGGGCATCTCGGTCGCCAAGTCCGTCCGTCTCGCCCTCGCGGGCGAGCTGGTCCCGGACGCGGTGAACGTCCAGGGCGGCGTCATCGCCGAGGACGTCCGCCCGGGCCTGCCGCTCGCCGAGAAGCTCGGCCGCATCTTCACCGCCCTCGCGGGCGAGGTCGCGGTCCGGCTCGACGTCGAGGTGTACGGCGAGATCACCCAGCACGACGTGAAGGTGCTCGAACTGTCCGCCCTGAAGGGTGTGTTCGAGGACGTGGTGGACGAGACGGTCTCGTACGTCAACGCGCCGCTGTTCGCGCAGGAGCGGGGCGTCGAGGTGCGCCTGACCACGTCCTCCGAGTCGCCGGACCACCGCAACGTGGTCACCGTGCGGGGCACGCTCGGCGACGGCGAGGAGATCGCCGTGTCCGGCACGCTCGCCGGGCCCAAGAACCACCAGAAGATCGTGGCGGTCGGGGACTACGACGTCGACCTCGCGCTCGCCGACCACATGGTCGTGCTGCGGTACGCGGACCGGCCGGGCGTCGTGGGCACCGTCGGGCGCGTCCTCGGCGAGGCCGGGATCAACATCGCCGGGATGCAGGTGGCCCGCGCCGACGTCGGCGGCGAGGCCCTGGCCGTCCTCACGGTGGACGACACCGTGCCGGCGGGTGTGCTCGCGGAGCTGGCGGAGGAGATCGGGGCGACGTCGGCGCGGTCGGTGAACCTGGCGGGCTAGTGGCCGCTTGGCCTTGGGCGTCGTTCTCGGCCTTGCGGCCTCGTCCTCAGGCGCCGGACGCGCTGGGTCCTCGGCCTGCGGCCTCGTCCTCAAGCGCCGGACGGGCTTGAAGCCGTCGGTCTTGCGGTCTCGTCGTCGAGTGCCGGGCCGGTTGTGCTCATCGGCCTTGCGGCCTCGTCCTCAAGCGCCGGACGGGCTGAATTCCTCCGCCCGCCCCTCTTCGGGGCGGGCGGAGGTGTTTCAGTGACGGGTCACGCGGGGGTTACCACTTGATGCAGGTGCGGGGGACGTAGCCCTCCTTGGAGGAGGAGTTCGGGCCGCCGTACAGCCACAGGTTGCTCTTCTTGCCGCACGCCTTGTACGAGCCGCCCTTGAAGGACTTGCCGTCGGAGCACAGGGCGCCCTTCTTGCCCTTGCCCCACACGCCGATGGCCGTGGCGCTCGTCCTGGGGCTCGTGCGTATCTTCACCGTCTCCTTGGCGGGCACGTTGATGATGGCGCTGTGGCAGTTCGGCTTCGCGGCGGCGGCGGCCGACGGGGCCTCGACGGCGGCGACGCCGAGCGTGGTCGCGGCGATGGCCGCGGTGGCGAGGGCGGGGCCCAACAGCCTGGACTTCATGGGGGGATGGCCTCCGTTGTGCTGAGATACGTGAGGTGCGTGGTGCGCGTGATGCGCACGGTGCCCCAGTGAAGTACTGAGGCGCACAGCACTGTATCGGCCATGGGCACGTCATTCGGCCACGGGTGACCGGCCGGTACGGACCTGTTGCGCGGCTATCGCAGCCGTGACGCCTTCAGGACCATGTGCAGCAGCAGCCGGTCCTCGCCCTCGTCCAGGTCCAGCTTGGTGAGCTGCTCCACGCGCGACAGGCGGTAGTAGAGGGTCTGGCGGTGGATGCCCAACTCCGCCGCCGCGCGGCCCGCCTGGCCCGCGCGGTCCAGGAAGACCTCCGCGGTGCGGGCGAGTTCGCGGTGGGCCGGGGCCAGCAGGGCGCGCCCCACCGCGTCCTGGGCGCTCTCCGCGGGCAGCGCCGTGAGCAGGCGGTAGGGCCCGATGTCCGACCAGCGGGCGAGCGGTCCGAGCCGGGGCTCGCCACGGGCCGCGCGCGCCGCCGCCGCGCCCGCGCCCCAGGCCGCGCCCAGGTCCTCCAGGCCCGAGCGGGGCTCGGCGACCCCGGCGGCCGCGCCCGGGCCCGCCGTCTCCACCAGCCGCGAGGCCGTGGTGACCGCGGGCGTCACGGCGTCCGCCGAGCGCAGCCGCACCAGCACCGCCAGGGACTGCGCCACGGCGCCCGCGGTGGCCCAGGGCACCGTGCACAGGGCCGTCGCCCCCGGCACGGTGCGCGGCGCGGGCCGCGCCTCGGGCCCCGCCGCCGGCCAGGGCGCCACGCACACCACCGCGTGCAGGCCCTCGCCGCGCGCCCCGAGCTCCGTGCGCAGCGCCGCCACGGCCATGTCCCGCTGCCAGCCGCGCTCCGCCGTCAGGACGGCGCGGAACTCCCGGGTCAGGTCGGCGCCCGCCTTCGCCTCGTCGGCGAGCAGCGCCCCGATGCGCGCGGCGACCTCCATGGCGGCGGCGAGCTGCGCGTCCGTGGGGCCGGGCTCCACGTCGAGCAGCCAGACGTAGCCGAGGGCGTACCCCCGGTGACGTACGGGCAGGCAGATGCGGCCGCGGTGCACGCCCGCCGCGGGGGTGGCCGGGATGCGGACGGGGCTCGTGGCGCGGGTGATGCCGTAGCTCTCGAACCAGGCGCGGACCGCCGCCGTGGAGCGGCGGGTGAGGATCGAGCGGGTCCGGACCGGGTCGAGCTCCGGCGCGTCGCCGTCGCCGCCGTCGTGCGCGCCGAAGGCGATCAGCTCGAAGTCGCGGTTCTCCAGGGTCGCGGGCGCGCCGAGCAGGGCCGAGATCTCGTCGACCAGTTCCTGGTAGTCGCCCTTCACTCCTGCTCCACTTCCGCTCTCCTCGCGCCGCGCCCCGTCCCGCCGGTCCCGTCCAGGGCCCGGAAAGCCATTCTCGCGCAGACGGGGGCCGGTCTCAGACATCTGTCTGAGATCCAGCGCACGGATGCGTGACAGGTGTCGATAGCTCAGGATCGGAGGGATCCTTAGGTTTCACGGTGGTTCTCCGTGCCGTACCGGTTTTGTCGCAAAAATGACGCCGGTGCGGCCCTCGTTCGTACTCCCGTGGAGGTGCCCCGTGCTGGGTCCCGTGATCCTTGCCGCGTCGCGCAGTGACAAGATGCGCCGTTTCGTGTCGGCGGCGCCGGGCACCAAGCAGGTCGTCGACCGGTTCATCGCCGGTGAGACCGTCGACCAGGTCGTCCCGATCGTCGAGGACGCCATCGGCAAGGGCCTGGAGGTCACCCTGGACGTCGTCGGTGAGGACATCACCACCGTCGAGCAGTCCTACGCCGCGCGCGACGCCTACCTGGGGCTCATCGACCGCCTGAAGGACCTCGGCCACGGCGAGAAGGCCGAGATGTCCGTGAAGCTGTCGATGTTCGGCCAGTCCCTCCCGTCGCCCGCCACCACCCTCAACGGAGAGCCCTCCGGGCCCGCTGGACAATTCCCGACCGGCCACGAGCTGGCCCTCGCCAACGTCCGGCCGGTCGTCGAGGCCGCCGCCGCCATCGGCACCACGGTCACCCTGGACGCCGAGGACCACACCACCCTCGACTCGATGTTCGCCATCCACGAGGAGCTGCGGAAGGACTTCCCGCAGACGGGCTGCGTCATCCAGTCCTACCTCTTCCGGACCGAGGACGACGCCCGCCGCCTGGCCGCCGCCGGCAGCCGGGTGCGCGTCGTGAAGGGCGCCTACAAGGAGCCCGCCTCCGTCGCCTACCAGGACAAGGCCGAGATCGACAAGGCGTACGTCCGTATCCTGAAGATCCTGATGGACGGCAAGGGCTACCCGATGATCGGGTCCCACGACCCGCGGCTGATCGCCATCACGCAGGAGCTCGCGCGCCGCGCCGGCCGCAAGCTGGACGAGTACGAGTTCCAGATGCTGTACGGCATCCGCAGCGAGGAGCACCTCCGGCTGGCCGCCGAGGGCCACCGGATGCGGGTGTACACCGCCTACGGCACCGACTGGTACGGCTACTTCATGCGCCGTCTCGCGGAGAAGCCGGCGAACCTGCTGTTCTTCGGCCGTTCCATCCTCACCAAGGGCTGAGCCGCCCGCCCCTCCCGCACAGAGCCCCCCGCACAGAAGGAGCCAAGGAACTCATGGACGCTGTGACCCAGGTCCCCGCCCCGGTCAACGAGCCGGTACACGGCTACGCCCCGGGCTCGCCGGAGCGCGCCCGGCTCGAGGCCAAGCTCAAGGAGCTGTCCGAGAACCCGATCGAGCTGCCGATGACCATCGGCGGCGAGAAGCGCCTCGGCGGCGGCGAGCCCTTCGAGGTCGTCCAGCCGCACAACCACAAGGCCGTCATCGGCACCGGCCGCGCCGCCACGCAGCAGGACGCGCAGGACGCCATCGACGCCGCGCTCGCCGCGGCCCCGGCCTGGCGCGCGATGTCCTTCGACGACCGCGCCGCGATCATCCTGCGCGCCGCCGAGCTGCTGTCCACGACGTGGCGCGAGACGCTGGCCGCCTCCACGATGCTGGGCCAGTCGAAGACCGCCCAGCAGGCCGAGATCGACACGCCCTGCGAGCTGGTCGACTTCTGGCGCTTCAACGTGAAGTACGCCCGCGACCTGCTCGCCGAGCAGCCGCCGGCGAACGCCACCGGCGTGTGGAACCGCCTGGACCACCGCCCGCTGGAGGGCTTCGTCTACGCGATCACGCCGTTCAACTTCACCGCGATCGCCGGCAACCTGCCGACCGCGCCCGCGCTGATGGGCAACGTCGTCGTGTGGAAGCCGTCCCCGACGCAGACGCACGCCGCCGTGCTGCTCATGCGGCTCCTGGAGGAGGCCGGGCTGCCCAAGGGTGTCATCAACCTCGTCACCGGCGACGGCATCGCGGTCTCCGAGGTCGCCTTGGAGCACCCGGACCTCGCGGGCATCCACTTCACGGGCTCGACGAAGACCTTCCAGTACCTGTGGAAGACCGTCGGCAACAACATCGAGAAGTACCGCTCGTACCCGCGCCTGGTCGGCGAGACCGGCGGCAAGGACTTCGTCGTCGCCCACCCGAGCGCCGACCGCGCCATCCTGAAGACGGCCCTGACCCGCGGTGCCTTCGAGTACCAGGGCCAGAAGTGCTCGGCGACCTCCCGCGCCTACATCCCGGCCTCCATCTGGAACTCGGGCTTCAAGGAGGAGTTCGCGGCCGAGGTCGACGGCATCACGATGGGTGACGTCACCGACCTGTCGAACTTCATCGGCGCCGTCATCGACGAGCGCGCCTTCGCCAAGAACAAGGCCGCCATCGACCGCGCCAAGGCGGACGAGACCTGCACGATCGTCGCGGGCGGCACGTACGACGACTCGGTCGGCTACTTCGTGCGCCCGACCGTCGTGGAGTGCACGGACCCGGAGAACGAGGTCTTCACGACCGAGTACTTCGGCCCGTTCCTCGCCGTGTACGTCTACGAGGACGACAAGTACGACGAGATGCTGACCCAGATGGAGTCGGTGTCGGCCTACGCGCTCACCGGTTCGGTCATCGCCAACGACCGCGCCGCCGCCGCGTACACGATGGAGAAGCTCCGCTACGCCGCGGGCAACTTCTACATCAACGACAAGTCGACCGGCGCCGTCGTCGGCCAGCAGCCCTTCGGCGGCGGCCGCGCCTCCGGCACCAACGACAAGGCCGGTGCTCCCCAGAACCTGATGCGCTGGACCCTGACCCGTGCCATCAAGGAGACCCTGGTCCCGCCGACCGACTACACGTACCCGCACATGGGCTGACGTTGTAGCCCCCCACAGCTCCGCCCCCGGCCCGGGCCCCACCCCGGCCGGGGGCGGTGTGCTGTTCAGAGGGCCCGGGCGAGGAAGTCGTCCATGAGCGCGGCGATCTGCGGGGCGTGCGTCTCCAGGGCGAAGTGGCCCGTGGGCAGGAGGTGCACCTCCGCCTCCGGCAGGTCGCGGGGGAAGGCCAGGGCCCCGGCCGGGACGAAGATCTCGTCGTGGGCGCCCCAGACCGCGAGCAGGGGCACCTGGCTCTCGCGGAAGTACTCCTGGAAGCGCGGGTAGAGCACGATGTTGCTGCCGTAGTCCCCGATGAGGCCGAGCTGGACGGCGTCCTGGCCCGGGCGGGCCATCCGCTCCGCGTCGTGGTGCCAGGCGTCGGGGCTGAGCAGGCTGCGCAGCCGCTCGGGGACGCCGTGCGTGTACTGCCAGGTGACGCCCTCCAGGGAGCGGATCGCGTGCACCGGCCCCGCCGTCTCCTCGCTCGGGTTCTCGATGTACGCGAACACCGGCGCCCAGGCCTCCTTGCCGAACCCCTCCTCGTACGCGTTGCCGTTCTGCGTGACGATCGCGGTGACGCGCTCCGGGTGCGCGAGCGCGAGGCGCAGCCCGATCGGGGCGCCGTAGTCGTGCACGTAGAGCGCGAACCGGCTCAGGCCGAGCCGCTCGGTGAACTCGTACGTCACGTCGGCCAGTTCGGCGAAGGTGTACGGGAACGCGTCGGCGGAGGGCGCCGCCGAGCGGCCGAAGCCGAGGTGGTCGGGCGCGATGACGCGGTAGCGGTGCGCGAGGCGCGGGATGAGGTCGCGGAACATGTGCGAACTGGACGGGAACCCGTGCAGCAGAAGCAGTACGGGCGCGTCGGCGGGTCCCGCCTCGCGGTAGAAGACCTCGTGCCCGCGGACGGTGGTGGTGCGGTGGTGGACCTGAGCGCGCATCCCTCTAACCCCTCATAAGCCTTTTGGTGGTTGGCGTGCCGCAAGTCCACCACGTGCACCCCTAACCAGTCAACGGCTTTTAAGGGGTTAGGTGGGGGGATCCGGCCCGTCCGGCGTCTGAGGGCGAGCCGCGCAGCGGCGATGAAGGGGAAGATGGGCGGGAGGGGACTTGAAACTGACACCTGTGTCAGCTTCTACGGTTCCCGCATGACGACCGAGAACATCACGACCGAGAACAGGCTCCTCACCCCGTACTCCGCCCCCTTCGGGCACCTGCCCAACCGCATGGTCATGGCCCCCATGACCCGCTTCCGCGCCCACGAGGACGGCACCCCGCTGCCGATCGTCGCCGACTACTACGCGCAGCGCGCGAGCGCCGGGCTCATCGTCACCGAGGGCATCTGGCCCAGCAGCCGGGGCCAGAGCGGCTGGCGCATCCCCGGCCTGGAGACCGCCGCGCACGTCGCGGGCTGGCGGCACGTCACCGAGGCCGTGCACGCCGCGGGCGGGCGGATCTTCGCCCAGCTCATGCACGGCGGCCGCCACGGCCACCCGCTGTCCCGCATCGACGGCGACGCCCCCGCCGCCCCGTCCGCCGTGGTCTCGCCCGAGCTGGTGCACATACGGGACGGCGGCAAGGCCGAGCCGGTCACCCCGCGCGTGATGACCCTCGACGACATCCGCACCGCCGTGGACGACTACGTCGCCGCCGCCCTCAACGCCCTCACCGCGGGCTTCGACGGCGTCGAACTGCACGGCGCCAACAGCTACTTGATCCACCAGTTCCTCGCGGACAACACCAACCTCCGCGACGACGCGTACGGCCGCGGGTCGGTGGAGAACCGCATCCGGTTCGCGGTGGAGGTCGTGCGCGCGGTCGCCGACGCCCTCGGCGCCGGGCGGCTCGGGCTGCGGCTGTCGCCCGGCAACCCCCAGTTCGGCATGGTCGAGGCCGACCCGGGCCCGGTCTACCGCGCGCTGCTCGACGAGCTCGACGGCCTCGGGCTCGCCTACCTCCACCTCACGGACAACGACGCCTACCCGGCCCTGGACGACCTGCGCCCCCACTGGCACGGCACGCTCATCGCCAACGTCGGCGAGAACGGCGACCCGACCACCCGGGAGGCGGGCGAGGCCGTCCTCGCGGACGGCCGCGCCGACCTCGTCTCGTACGGCAGGGCCTTCCTCACCACGCCCGACCTGCCGCACCGCTTCGCCGTGGGCGCGCCGCCGAACGCCCTCGACGCGGCCCACCTGTACACGCACGGGCCCGAGGGGTACACCGACTACCCGGCCCTGGCGGCCCGGGAGCTTCAGACCTCCACGAGCACCTGATCCAGGGACTTGCGCACCAGGTCCGGGACCTCGCAGTCCGGTGCCGGGTAGCCGACGGGGATCACCGCGAACGCCTTCTCGTTCTCCGGCCGCCCCAGCACCTGGGACAGGAACCGCATCGGGCTCGGCGTGTGCACGAGCGCGGCGAGCCCCGACAGGTGCAGCGCCGAGAGCAGCATGCCGACGGCGATGCCGACCGACTCGTCGACGTAGTAGTGCTTGTGCTTGGTGCCGTCCTCGCCCAGCCAGTACCGCTGCTGGAACACCACGATCAGCGCGGGCGCGTCCGTCAGGTGCGGCTTGACCTCGTCGGTGCCGAGCGGGCGCAGCGCCGCCAGCCACTCCTCGCCGAGCCGCCCGTCGTACGAGATCCGCTCCTCGTGCTCCGCGGCCTCCCGTATCAGCCGCCGCACCTCGGGGTCCTGGACCAGGACGAACGTCCACGGCTGCTGGTGCGCGCCCGACGGCGCCGTCGCCGCGCACGCGATGGCGTCCCGTACGACCTGCGGCGGCACCGGGTCCGGTGAGAACTGCCGCACGGTGCGCCGCTGCCGCATCCGCTCCGCCAGCTCGGCCGCCCGCGCCAGGGACTCGCCGGCGGGCATCCGCGCGGGGCGGTACGGCACCGAGCGGTACGGCTGCCCGTGGATGGGCGTCCAGCGCTCGGCGGGGTGTCCGGTCTCCGGCTTGTGCTGTTCGGTATCAGGCATGCTCCGATTCTGGGGCGGGGGAGCGGGGCGCGCCATGGTGCGGACCAATGTTCTCGCTCCGGCGTGCGCCCGTGTCCCCGGTGCCGAACCCGGCGCGGCTCAGCACCAGTTGGCCACGACGGCGCCGAGGCCCGCCGTGAAACCCGTGCCGAGCAGGGCCAGATACGTACCGTAGTGGCGGCGGAACCGGTGCGCGAGGAAGCCGAGGGCGCCGCAGCCCAGGCCCACGGTGAGGGTGCGGGAGCCGCGCGAGGCCGCCGACTCGGCCAGCCAGTCGCCGGTCCCGACCCCGGCGCGGCCCGCCTCGGCCGCGTACACCTTGAACGGGATGCCGTTCCACGGCTGGTGGCGGACCGCCGCCGCGCCCTCGTCCGCCAGCTCCTGGCGTACTTCGGCCCGCATCCGGTCGGTGGTGAGCGGGTGCGGCGCCTGGACGCCGGACGCGGCCAGGTGGAGCGCGAGCACGCCTCCCGCCAGGCTCCCGGCCAGGGCCGCGCAGGACAGCTTCAGCGCCGCGCGCGGCAGCGCCACGCAGACCGCCGCGAGGAGCAGCTCCGGCAGCAGGGGCCAGCTCAGCGCCTCCGCGCACGCCCACGCGAAGGCCGACGGCACGCCCCACCGGGAACCGGCCGCCGCCGCCACGCGCTTGCGTACGCGCGAGTCGGGGAGTGGTTCCTCGGCAGTGCGGCGGTGGAGCTCCGCCACGGCCGCGCGGGCCTCCTCGGCCGTCACCGTCGGCGGCAGCGGATCGCCGATCCGCACGCGTACGAGGGACGGGCGGATGCGGCCGTGCTTCGGCAGGAGGCGGTCGGTGCCCGCGATGCCCACGGGGACGACGGGCACGTTCGCGTGCCGGGCCAGGACCAGGGCGCCCGCGTGGAACGCGCCCACCTCGCCCGGCCCGCCCGCCCGGGCCCGGGTGCCCTCCGGGAACAGCACCACCGCGTGGCCCCGGCGCAGGGCGTCCGCCTTGGCCAGGAGGTCCTCGGTGCCGCCGCCGGTACGGCGTACGGGGAAGCCCGCGGCCAGGCGGGAGCAGATCCGGCGCCTCCACGGTGAGGCGAACCAGTAGTCGGCCGCCGCGGCGATGGTGGGGGAGCGGCGGGGGGCCAGGGCGGCGAGCAGGGCCGCGGTGTCGGCGTGGGAGGTGTGGTTGGCCACGACGACACAGCCTTTCTCTGGCAGGGCGCCTTGGTGGGTGAGGCCTCCTGTGAGGGTGAGGGCGGTGCGCCAGAGGGCCGCTCGGGCGAGGGCGCCCCATGGTGCTGTCCTCGCGGGGGCGCCCCGGGCCCGCCCCTTCCCGAACCAGGGGCTGCCGCCCCTGGACCCCGCTCCATCGGCCTTCGGCCTCGTCCTCAAACGCCGGACGGGCTGGAATCTCGTATTGCCGTCCCTGGGTGCTCGGTCATTGGCCTTCGGCCTCGTCCTCAAACGCCGGACGGGCTGGGGATGCCGGGTGGGCCGGTAGTTCACAGTGTCACCGCCATCGTCAACAGGAGGGCCAGGAGCAGTGAGTCGACGCGGTCCAGCAGGCCGCCGAAGCCGGGGAGCCAGGTGCCTGCGTCCTTCACCCCGGTCTCACGTTTGACCATCGACTCCAGGAGGTCGCCCAGGACGCAGCCGGTGAGGACCGCCGCCCACAGGAGGGGGGTGAAGGCGCCGACGGCCGTCAGGGCCAGGGCCGTGGCCGCGCCAGCTCCGAGGACTCCGGCCCACGTCTTGCGCGGGGACAGGGGGGAGAGGGGGCGGGCCAGCGCGCCGCGGCGGCCCAGGGCCGTGCCGCCGCACCACGCGCCCACGTCCCCGAAGGCCACCGCCACGCCCACCGCCACCGCCGTGCCGTCCAGCAGGACCAGGCCGGTGAGGGAGGCCGGGATCCACAGCACGCCGAAGAGCGTCCGGCACGCCCGGGTGAAGCCGTGCGCGGTGTCGCCCGTCAGGAGCGCGGGCAGGGCCGACATGACCAGGAGGGCCGCGAGCGCCCGCAGGTCCAGGATGGCCGGGGCGAGCCAGGCCACTGCCGGGAGCGCGAGCGCCGCCAGCCAGAGCACCGCCCGTTCCCCGCGCGCCAGGGCGGCCATCCGGGCGTACTCCGCCACGGCGACCACGCCGAGCCCGGCCGCCAGCGCGCACGCCCCCGCCGCGCCCGCCCACAGCGGCCCCAGGAACAGCGGGGCCGCCAGCACCCACGTCCGCCAGCGCCTGCGCCGCTCGGCCCGCGCCCGGACCCGGGGCGGCAGCGCGGCGACGGCGAC
>NZ_BNBT01000160.1 GCF_014656095.1 Streptomyces longispororuber | reverse complement strand
GGGGGCAGGTCCGGCCCGCTCGCGGCGGGCCCCGTGGGCGGCAGCAGCGCCGCGCCCGTCGCCCCGGCCTGGGGGTCGTCCAGGGCGGGGGCGAGCGCCGTCTTCGGCAGTTGGCTGCCGCCCGACATCAGCGCGGTCTTGGCCTCCGGCGACACGCTGGGCGGCGGCTGGTCCTCCGCCTCGCCGTCCAGGTTCACCGGCGGCGAGAACACCGTCGCGGGCAGCGGCACGGCCACGTCGTCGTCATCGGCCCCGGTGTTGGTGTCCGTACCCGCCCACGGCGTCGCGGAGGCGGACTCGGACACGGACGCCGAAGACGACGCCGACCCGTAAGCGGAGGGGGACACGGCCGACGACGACGGCGCACCCGCCTCGCCACCCGCCCCCGGGGCCCCGTCCGGCGCACCGGCGGCGGGCCACGCCGCGCCCCCGCCCGAGGTGGCGGGCAGCCCCGGCGAAGGCGCTCCGGCAGCAGCCCCGCCGGGCCCCCCGGAAGCCCCACCGGCCGCGCTCTCCGCCTGCGCCGAAGGCAGGGGTCGGGCCGCGGTCGGCGGCACCGCGTCGCCCGGCCCCTGCGCCTGCGCCGGAATCCGGGCCGCGGGCGCCGCGGGTTCAGCGGGCGTCGAGGGCTCCGCGGCCCCCGCGGACGACCGCCGGTCCGGAATCCCCAGCTTGTCCGCCGCCTCCTGCAACCACTCCGGCGGGCTCAGCAGGAACGACGTCTGGTTCAGGTCCATGCGCTCCGGCGCGGCCGGCGCCGCGGGCTCCGCCGCCCGCGCCACCCCGTACTCCTCCTCGTACCGGCGGATCACCTCACCCACCGGCAGCGCGGGCCACAACGTCGCCTCACCGCTGTCCCGCGCGATGACCAGACGCTGACCGCCCCCGTCCGAACGGGGGCCGCCCTCGCGGTCCTCCGCCCACACCACGAAGCCCAGCTCGAACTCCCGCACCCGCACCTCGCGGTGGCCGGGCGGCGGCACGTCGCCGTTGACCCATTCCTCGGCGCGCTCCTGCGCCTGCGCGAAGGTCACCATCGCCAGCTCACTCCCCCACCGGGACGGCGCGCGCGAAGCCGCCGTCCACCATCAGGTTCGCCACGGTCTCCAGCTCGGGCGGGCTGCCCGCGAGCCGGGACAGGAACGCGTCGAAGTCGTCACCGCAGGGCAGCAGCAGCCGCTGCACCCGCTCCGCGGGCGCCCACGAGGGATCCACGTCGCGCGCGTCGTCGTACGCGCAGAACCACACCGAGCCCACCCGGTCGCCCCTGACCTTCACGGCCAGCAGACCGCCCTGCACGAAACCCACGCCCAGATAGTCCTTGGTGAGATGGTCGCGCAGACACTTGTTGACGTACACCAGGTCGTTCACGGCCGCCTCGTCACGGACCGTGAAGAACGGCTGGTCGACCAGCAGACCCAGCTCCGCGTCCAGCGCCGTGCCCACCGGCGCGCACCCGCCCGCCGCCTTCAGGAACGACCGGTACGCACCCGGCAGGCGGTAGCCCAAGTCCTCCTCCACGCCCGCCACCTGGCTCTCGGTGACCGCCAGCGCCCCCTTGGGCAGCGCCAGGTGCGCCGGCCGGGTCTCCTGCAACGGCCGCGTCCCGCGCTTGCCGTGGTCGACCGGAGCCGTCGCGATCCCACCGTGGTGCCGCAGCAGCGCCTTCACCTCGACGGGCACCAGCTCCAGACGCCGGCTGTGCGGTACGTGGTGCCACGTCCAGCCGTGCGGCGTCGCCACCGGCGCCACCGTGTCCCACAGCTCGTGCCCCGACGCCGCGAGCGCCGCGTTCGCCGAGACGTAGTCCGTCAGGCGCAGCTCGTCCACGCCGAAACCCTCCGGCGGCTCCGCGACCTCCGCCGCCGCGCGCGCGTACGGCGAGAAGTCCGGATAGCCGTCACCGTCCACCCGCACCCCCCGGGGGTGCCGGGCGGCCCGCACCGGGTCCGGGAAGTGCACGACCTGCCCGGCGTAGGCCGCGTTCGGCGGCGCGGCCTGCTGCCCGAGCCGACCTGGCCGACCTGTCGTCATGGCGGTTGCCCTCCTGCGGCACTGTGGGGTTCACGGATGGCGACAGCCTATGCGCAAGCACGACACGGGTCATCGGCCCTCCGATTCCGTGACCACCCGCCACGGAACCGTCACCCAGAGACGAAACCCGGTCGTGTCGCCCGGCCCCAGCTTCCGCACCGCGCGCCCCATTTGGCAGTCTGTTCCCGCAACGCGGGGGCGCGGCACCAGCGGCCGACGCCGCGGGCACGGGGAGGGAAACACCACATGCACACCGCACAAACCGGCATGTCACGGACGACCGACACATCCACCGAAAGCGCCGGAACCGTTCACTCCACGACCACACCCGGCGGCCCCGGCACCGCACGGACCACCGCGACAGGCACCGCGACAGGCACCCCGACAGGCCCCGCGACAGGCACCGCCACCGCGACCGCCACCACGGGCGGCGACCCCCGCGTCGGCTGGAGCAGCGTCCCCGCCGACGCACCCATCCTGCGCCAGCGCCGCGACGGCATCCTGCCGACCGTCGCCGCCGCGCTCTCCGTCCGCGGCACCACCCTCACCGCCACCCCCAAGCGCAGCGACGAACCACCCAGCCACCACCCCCTCGTCCAGGACTTCCTCGACACCCTCACCAGCGGCCAGCGCGAACGCTTCACCGGCCGCTGCGCCGAAGCCCTACTCATCTCCCGGCACCTCACCGCCGCCGACGCGGGCCGCTCCAAACGCGCCCGCCGCAAACCCATGACCAACGGCGAGGCCCGCAAGGCCCTCAAGCACGCCAAGCTCACCACCCGCCGCATCCGCGAGGACGGCGACCCCCTGCACGGCTCCTTCGCCCGCCCGTGCCGCTCCTGCGCCGCCCTCACCGCACACTTCGGCGTCCGCGTCGTCGACCCGACGACCCCCGACTGACCCCGGCCGCCCGCCACCCGGCCACCGGCACCGCCGCCACCCGGCCGCACCCGTACCCGCACCGCACCACGAGGGTCTGAGCCATGCACACCGACAACGCCACCCGCTTCCCCGTGCCCGTCGACGCCGCCCTGCGCACCGCGGGCTGGCGCCCCGGCCGCTGGGACATCAAACAGGCCGAGATCTGGGCCGACGCCCTGCGCCGCCACACCTCACCCGCCGGCCACCGCCACGCCGTCTTCCCCGCCGCCGTCGAGGCCTGGGCCGAATTCGGCGGCCTCCACATCACCCCCAAGGGCCCCGGCCGCCAGATCGCCCCCGCCACCATCCACCTCGACCCCATGTACGGCCTCCACCTGGCCCGCACCCTCGGCGACCTCGGCCGCGCCCTCGGCACCCAGGTCAGCCCCATAGGCGAGGAGACCGACACCCAGGCACTGCTCGCCATCGACGCCGAAGGCCGCGTCTACAGCCTCGACCACAGCGGCGACTGGTACCTCGGCCAGCACATCGACCAGGCCCTCACCACCCTCGTCGCGGGCACCCAGCCCGTACGCCTCACCGCGAGCGCCTGACACCACCCCCACGCGCTGCGGCGGCCCACACCCCGCGCCTCAGCCCTGACCACCCACCCCCGCAGGCAACACCGCCGACACCCGGAAACCACCCGCGTCCGTCGGCCCCGACACGAACACACCCCCCAGAGCCGTCACCCGCTCCTTCATCCCCACCAGACCGTTGCCCCCACTGGGCAACCGCGCGTCCTGCGGCGACACCTCCGGCGGCGGACCGTTCTCCACCTGCATCGCCACCTCCCCGCCCCGGTGCGCCAGCCGCACATACGCCTTCGCCCCCGCCGCGTGCTTGTGCACGTTGGTCAACGCCTCCTGCACCACCCGGTACGCCGTCTCCTCCACCTCCGCCGCGTACACCCGCGCCTCCCCCTCCACGGACATGTCCACCACCATGCCCGCCGCCCGCGACTGCTCCACCAACGCGTCCAGCTCCGCCAGACACGGCCCCTCCCCCGCCTCCGGACCCACCCCGCCCCCGGCCCGCGACGCCGCCTGCGCCGCCGCCTCCCGCACCGCCGCCAACGGCAACGGCGCCGGAGCCGGAGCAGGCCTCGCCGGCGGCTCCCCCGCCCGCAGCACCCCCAGCATCTCCCGCAACTCCGTCAACGCCTGCCGCCCCATGTCCCCCACCAGCGCGGCGTTCTTCACCGCCTTCTCCGGATCCTTCCGCGCCACCGCCTGCAACGCCGCCGCGTGCACCACCATCAGACTCACCCGGTGCGCCACCACGTCGTGCATGTCCCGCGCGATCCGCGTCCGCTCCTCGTTACGCGCCCACTCCGCACGCTCCTCCGCCCGCTCCGCCAGCAACTGCAACTCCCGCTCCAGGCTGTCCGCCCGCTCCCGCAACGACTCCATCAACCGCCGCCGCGCCCCCACGTACAACCCCAGCAGCACCGGCGGCGCCGTGATCCCCAACGACGTACTGATCGCGATGAACGGGATGAACCCCTCGCCGATCGTCAGATCACCACTCGCTATGTCCTGATTGGCCCGCACCAGCGTCACGATCAACGTCCCCGCCAGCGACATCCCCGACAGCGCGCCGATGATCCGGCGCGGCAGCTCCGACGCCGCCAGCGTGTACAGCCCCACGATCGTCATCAGGACGCCCATCTGCGCGGGCGTCACCGCCACCGCCACCAGCACCACCGCGATGGGCCAGCGGCGGCGCAACACCAGCGTGGCCCCGGCGAGCAGCCCGAACGCCACCCCCACCGCCAACGGCAGCCCCGCGTCCCGCGAGAACTCCACACCCTCCGCACCGCACTCGGCCGCCGAGACGACACCGAGCCCGATGTCCAGCACGGCGCTGCGCCGCCGCTCCCACCACCACGGCCCCGTCCGGGCCGTGTTTCCGCTGTCCCCCGTCGTGGTCATGTCTTCCAGCCTACGGGCGCCGACGCCCGGTTTTCCGGTGAGTTTCGGGCCCGGCGATCGTGCTCCGCACTACCCGGCCGGTGCCCGGGAGGCGGCGGAACCACCAGGTAACCCTCGAACGTTTGAATCGCCCATACTTTCGCCCCGGACGTCCGCATTCCGGACGAGGCTCGCCGCATGACCGAGAACCACAGCAGGTACGACGACTTCGAGGGGCTGCGGGAACGGGCGGTGGCCCTGCGCCGCGAGGGCCACAGCCTGAGGCAGATCGCCGACACGCTCCAGGTCCGCAGCAAGGACATGCTCCAGCGCCTGGTGAAGGGGGAACCCGCCCCGGAGTGGACCAGGCGCCCGAAGGCCAAGGACGACGTACGCGAGCGAGCCAGGGAGCTGCGCCTCCAGGGCTGGACCTACGACCAGATCCAGGTCGAGCTGGGCTGCTCCAAGAGCTCGATCTCCCTGTGGGTACGCGACCTGCCGAAGCCGGAGCGACGCACTCCGTCGGAGCAGGCGAAGCTGGCCGCGCAGAAGCGCTGGCGACACGAGCTGGCCCTGCGCGACGAGGAGCGGCAGCGCACCAAGGCGGCCGCGAGGGCGGAGATCGGCGGCTTGACCGACCGGGAAGTGTTCCTGGCCGGCGTCGTTCTGTACTGGGCGGAAGGAACCAAGGACAAGACGTACAGCCGCCGCGAAAGACTGGCGTTCATCAACAGCGACCCGAACGTCATCGCGTTCTACCTGCGCTGGCTCGACGCACTCGGAGTCGAACGCGAGCGCCTGCGCTTTCGGGTGAGCATCCACGAATCGGCCGACGTGACCGGAGCGGAGGCGTACTGGGCCGAGTTGGTGGGCGTGGAGCCGTCCACGTTCCAGAAGGCGACCATCAAGAGGCACAACCCCAAGACGAGCCGGAAGAACACGTCCGAGGCCTATCGGGGTTGCCTCATCGTCATCACGCTCAGGAGTGCCGACCTGTACCGTCGCATGGAAGGCTCCTGGTACGGCATAGTAGGGGCTGCCACCGCGGCCGATCTACGAAATCGGACATAGCGGCCATCCCGGGTCGTCTAAGGGCAAGACGTCAGATTTTGGTTCTGATCATGGGGGTTCGAGTCCTCCCCCGGGAGCGGGCTTCGGTTCGGGTCCTGACCTGCAAGGTCGGGGCCCGTTTTCTTTTGGGTCCCGTCCGGCACCGGGCGCCCCGCCAGCAACAAGCCCCCGGACCCGCCCTCATTACGGGCCGGTATCCTGCGGATGTCCACACCCCAAGCATTCGAAGCCGAAGGGCATCCCCGTGAGCGCCAACTGCCCGGCAGCCGTCGTCGTCCTCGCAGCGGGTGAGGGCACCCGTATGAAGTCGGCCACCCCGAAGGTCCTGCACGAGATCTGCGGCCGTTCCCTCGTGGGGCACGTGCTCGCCGCCGCGCGCGAGCTCGCGCCGGAGCGTCTCGTCGCCGTGGTGGGGCACGAGAGCGAGCGCGTGCGCGCGCACCTCGCCGAGATCGACGCCGAGGTCCGCACCGCCTACCAGGCGGAGCAGAACGGCACCGGCCACGCCGTCCGCATCGGCCTGGAGGAGATCGGCGGTGCGGTGCAGGGCACCGTGGTCGTGGTGTGCGGGGACACCCCGCTGCTCACGGGTGCCACGCTGCGGCGCCTCGCCGAGACCCACACCGCCGACGGCAACGCCGTCACCGTGCTGACGGCCGAGGTACCTGACGCGACCGGGTACGGCCGGATCGTGCGGGACGCGGTCACGGGCGCGGTCACGGAGATCGTGGAGCACAAGGACGCCAGCGCCGAGCAGCGTGCGATCCGGGAGATCAACTCGGGGGTGTTCGCCTTCGACGGGCAGCTCCTGGCCGACGCGCTGGGCAAGGTGCGGACGGACAACAGCCAGGGCGAGGAGTACCTGACGGACGTGCTCGGCATCCTGCGGGAGGCGGGGCACCGGGTGGGTGCGGCCGTGGCGGCGGATCACCGGGAGATCGCGGGGATCAACAACCGGGTGCAACTGGCGGACGCGCGGCGGGTGTTGAACGACCGGCTGCTGACCGAGGCGATGCTCGCGGGGGTGACGGTGGTGGATCCGGCGTCGACGTGGGTGGACGTGACGGTGACGTTCGAGCGGGACGCCGTGGTGCATCCGGGGACGCAGTTGCTCGGCGGGACGCACCTGGGTGAGGGCGCGGAGGTGGGCCCCCACTCGCGTCTGCAGGACACGGTCGTGGAGTCCGGGGCCCGGGTGATCAACACGGTGGCGGACGGCGCGCGGATCGGTGAGGGGGCGTCCGTGGGTCCGTACGCGTATCTGCGGCCGGGCACCCGGCTGGGGACCCGGTCGAAGGCCGGGACGTACGTGGAGATGAAGAACGCGTCGATCGGTGAGGGCACGAAGGTGCCGCACCTGTCGTACGTGGGGGACGCGACGATCGGTGATCACACGAACATCGGCGCGGCGAGTGTCTTCGTGAACTACGACGGTGAGGCGAAGCACCACACGACGGTGGGTTCGCACTGCAAGACGGGGTCGGACAACATGTTTGTGGCTCCTGTCACGATCGGCGACGGTGCCTACACGGCGGCGGGGTCGGTGATCACGAAGGACGTGCCGCCCGGTTCGCTGGCTGTCGCGCGTGGTCAGCAGCGGAATATCGAGGGCTGGGTGGCCCGTAAGCGTCCGGGGAGCGCGGCGGCGAAGGCGGCCGAGGCGGTGTCCCGGGGCGGGGAGGACGCGGTCGGCGAGAGCTGACCGGGAACCCTGACTGGAAAAAGGTGCGCCGAACACCGCGTACCGTGATAGGTGCACACCAATCGGCTGACTCGTGGCGCGGCCTATGTCCTGGGGTGTCGAGATCGTTCCGGGACCTCTTGGATGTATCGCGGGTGCAGCAGCGGAAGAACTCGTCTGAGGAGACAGTGCTGTGACCGGGATCAAGACGACCGGCGAGAAGAAGTTGATGTTCTTCTCCGGCCGCGCCCACCCCGAGTTGGCCGAGGAGGTCGCCCACGAGCTGGGGGTCGGGGTCGTACCGACCAAGGCGTTCGACTTCGCCAACGGTGAGATCTATGTGCGCTATCAGGAGTCGGCGCGCGGCGCGGACTGCTTCCTGATCCAGAGCCACACGGCCCCGATCAACAAGTGGGTCATGGAGCAGCTCATCATGATCGACGCGCTGAAGCGGGCTTCCGCGCGGAGCATCACGGTGATCGTGCCGTTCTACGGTTATGCCCGTCAGGACAAGAAGCACCGTGGCCGGGAGCCGATCTCGGCGCGTCTGGTCGCCGATCTGATGAAGACGGCGGGTGCGGACCGGATCGTGACGGTGGATCTGCACACGGACCAGATCGTGGGCTTCTTCGACGGTCCGGTGGACCACCTGTTCGCGCTGCCGATCCTGGCGGACTACGTGGGTGCGAAGGTGGACCGGGACAAGCTGACGGTGGTCTCGCCGGACGCGGGCCGGGTGCGGGTCGCGGACCGCTGGTGCGACCGTCTGGGTGCGCCGCTGGCGATCGTGCACAAGCGGCGTGACAAGGACGTGGCGAACCAGGTCACCGTGCACGAGGTGGTCGGTAACGTCGAGGGCCGGGTCTGTGTCCTGGTCGACGACATGATCGACACGGGTGGCACGATCTGCGCGGCGGCGGACGCGCTGTTCGCGCACGGTGCGGAGGACGTCATCGTGACGGCGACGCACGGTGTGCTGTCGGGTCCGGCGGCGGACCGGCTGAAGAACTCGAAGGTGAGCGAGTTCGTGTTCACGAACACGCTGCCGACGCCGAACGAGCTGGAGCTGGACAAGATCACGGTCCTGTCGATCGCCCCGACCATCGCCAACGCGGTGCGGGAGATCTTCCAGGACGGCTCGGTGACCAGCCTGTTCGAGGAGCAGGCGGGTCCGAAGGGCTGAGTCTCCGCGAGGCTCGTGGGTGATCGTTTTGGGGTGCGGCCTCCCCGCCGAGTAGACTGGTGAAGTTGCTCGGCGAGGGAGGCCGTACTTCTTGGTACGGCGGTCCGTTATCGACGCGCTCTTCGTAGCAGGCCGGTCGTGGCCGGGTGACGCTTCCGTCTCACCTATCTACGAGGAGTGCTCCATGTCTGAGGTCAAGCTCAGCGCCGAGACCCGTTCCGAGTTCGGCAAGGGTGCCGCCCGCCGTATCCGCCGTGAGAACAAGGTTCCCGGTGTGCTGTACGGCCACGGTACGGACCCCGTGCACATCACGCTGCCGGGCCACGAGCTGATGATCGCCCTGCGTACGTCGAACGTGCTGCTGGCGCTGGAGGTCGACGGCAAGACCGAGCTGGCGATCCCGAAGGCCGTGCAGCGTGACCCGCTGAAGGGCTTCCTGGAGCACGTCGACCTGCTGCTGGTGAAGCGCGGCGAGAAGGTCAACGTCGAGATCCCGGTGCACACCGAGGGCGAGCTGGCCCCGGGTGGCAACCTGCTGGAGCACGTCCTGGACGCGCTGCCGGTCGAGGCCGAGGCCACGCACATCCCGGAGTCCGTGACCGTGTCCATCGCGGGTCTGGAGGCCGGTGCCTCCATCCAGGCCAAGGACATCACGCTGCCTTCCGGTGTCTCCCTGGCCACCGACGCCGAGACCGTCGTGCTGCAGGTCCTGGCCGCGCAGGCCGAGGAGGCCCCGGCCGAGGGTGCGGGCGACGAGGCCGCCGAGGCCTGAGCCGTCACACCGTAGGTACGTCAACCGCCGCCCGGCGCTCAGCGCGGGGCGGCGGTTGGGCTATGAAGGAGACATGCAGATGACGACGGACCCGAGCACTCCCTGGCTGGTGGTGGGTCTGGGCAACCCCGGCCCCGGCTACGCCATGAACCGGCACAACGTGGGCTTCATGGTGGCGGACCTGCTCGCCGGGCGGATCGGCGGCTCCTTCAAGCGGGCTGCCAAGGCGCAGGCGCAGGTTCTTGAGGGGCGTCTGGGTCCGATGGGTCCGGGCAGCCGTCGGGTCGTCCTCGCCAAGCCGATGTCGTACATGAATCTGTCGGGCGGTCCGGTGACGGCGCTGCGCGACTTCTACAAGGTGCCGACGGCGCACGTGGTGGCCGTGCACGACGAGCTGGACATCGACTACGGGACGCTGCGGCTGAAGCTGGGCGGTGGCGACAACGGGCACAACGGTCTGAAGTCGATGACGAAGGCGATGGGGTCCGACTACCACCGGGTGCGGTTCGGGATCGGGCGTCCGCCGGGGCGGATGCAGGTCGCGGACTTCGTCCTGAAGGACTTCTCGGCGGTCGAGCGCAAGGAGCTGGACTACTTCGTGGACCGGGCGGCGGATGCGGTGGAGTGTCTGGTGACGGAGGGGCTTGAGCGCGCGCAGGGTGCGTACAACTCCTGAGCGGCGCTTCGCCCGGCGCTGCGCGCCTCGCTCGTCCTCAGGCGCCGGACGGGCTGCCCCCTGCCGTGGCGCCGTCGTCGGCTGCCGGTGCTTGACCGCTTCGCGGTGGTTGTTCCCCGCCCGCCCGCCCCTTTCAGGGGCGAGCGGGCGGGGTTTTGGTTTGTCAGCCGGTTTGTCAGCCCGTCCGGCGTTTGAGGACGAGCCGCGGAGCGGCGATGAGGCGGGGGTCCAGGGGGCGCGGCCCCCTGGTTTCGGGAAAGGGGCGGGTCTGGGGCGCCCCGCGAAGGCCCGGCCTCAGCCCGTGTTGCGCAGGCCCGCTGCCACGCCGTTGACGGTGAGGAGGAGGGCCCGGGCGAGGAGGGGGTCGGGTTCCTCGCCGGCGGCGGCCGCGTCGCGCTGGCGCTTGAGGAGGGCGACCTGGAGGTAGGAGATCGGGTCGAGGTAGGCGTCGCGGATGGCGAAGGTCTGCTGGAGCACGGGCTGGGCGTCCAGGAGCTTCTCCTCGCCGGTGACGCGCAGGATCTCGCGGACGGTGAGCTCGTGCTCGGCCTCGATGGTGGCGAAGATGTGCCGGAGCTCGTCGGGGACGAGGGTCTCGACGTAGTGCCGGGCGATGCGCAGGTCGGTCTTGGCGAGGGTCATCTCGACGTTGGAGACGAAGTTGCGGAAGAAGTGCCAGTGCTCGTGCATCTCTTCCAGGACGGTGTCGAGGCCGGCTTCGCGCAGGGCCTTGAGGCCGGAGCCGACGCCGAACCAGCCGGGCACGATCTGCCGGGACTGGGTCCAGCCGAACACCCAGGGGATGGCGCGCAGGCCGTCGAGGGAGACGCCCGAGCCGGGCCTGCGGGAGGGCCGTGAGCCCAGGTGGAGGTCGGCGAGCTGGTCGACGGGTGTGGAGGCGAGGAAGTACGTCGGCAGGTCGGGGTCCTCGACCAGTCGGCGGTAGGCGGCGTGGGCGGCGTCGGAGACGACGTCCATGGCGGCGTCCCAGCGGGCGAGGGCCTCGTCGGACTGGCGGGGTGCGGTGTGCAGGGCGGAGGCCTGGAGGGTGGCGGCGACGGTCAGTTCCAGGTTCTCCCGGGCCAGGGAGGGGACGAGGTACTTGTCGGAGATGACCTCGCCCTGTTCGGTGACCTTGATCTCGCCCTCCAGGGTGCCCCAGGGCTGGGCGAGGATGGCGTCGTGGGAGGGGCCGCCGCCGCGGCCGACGGTGCCGCCGCGGCCGTGGAAGAGGCGCAGGCGGACGCCGTAGCGGTGGGCGACGTCGCGCAGCCGGCGCTGGGCGCGGTGGATCTCCCACTGGCTGGTGGTGATGCCGCCGAACTTGGAGGAGTCGGAGTAGCCGAGCATGACCTCCTGGACGTCGCCGCGCAGGGCGACGAGGCGGCGGTAGGAGGGGTCGGCGAGCATCTCGTCGAGGATGACGTCGGCGGCGCGCAGCTCGTCGGTGGTCTCCAGGAGCGGCACGATGCCGATCTTGGCCCAGCCGGCGTGGAGGTCGATCAGGCCGGCCTCGCGGGCGAGGACGGCGGCGGCGAAGACGTCGTCGGCGCCCTGGCACATGGAGATGATGTACGACTCGATGACTTCGGGGCCGAAGACGTCGAGGGCCTTCTTGACGGTCTCGAAGACGCCGAGGGTCTTCTGGCCGGCGGCGTCGAGGGGCGCGGGGCTGGGGGCGAGCGGGCGGCGGGAGCGCAGTTCCTTGGCGAGGAGCTTCTGCCGGTACTCGCGGGGCATGTCGGCGTAGCGCCAGGACTCCTCGCCGAGGCGGTCGAAGAGCTGGCCGAGGGTGTGGTGGTGGGCGTCGGCGTGTTCGCGGACGTCCATGGTGGCGAGCTGGAGGCCGAAGGCGGCGAGGGTGCGGATGGTGCGGTTCATGCGGCCGTCGGCGAAGAGGCCGCCCTTGTGGGCGCGCAGCGAGGTCTGGATGAGTGTGAGGTCGTGCAGGAGCTCGCTGGTGCCGAGGTAGTCGCGGCCGGGCTCGTGCGGGGTGCCCTTGGCCAGGCGCTGCTTGGTGTTCTCCAGCTTCTGGCGGACGCAGGTGGCCTTGAGGCGGTAGGGCTCCTCGGCGTTGAGGCGCTTGTAGCGGGGGCTGATCTCGGGGAGGCGTTCGAGGTCGGCCTGGAGGGAGGCGCGGAGTTCGTCGGTGGCGCCGGAGTAGCGGATGGAGTTCGACAGGAAGCCGCGCAGCTCGTCGATCATGTCGAGCGCGTCGTTGATGCCGTGCTCGTGCTGGAGGATGAGGACGTCCCAGGTGACGTCGGGGGTGACGTTGGGGTTGCCGTCGCGGTCGCCGCCGATCCAGGTGCCGAAGGTGAGGGGGCGGGTGCCTTCGGGGAGCTGGACGCCGACGCGCTCCAGTTCGGCGGTGAGGTCCTCCAGGACGTCGCCGACGGCTCCGGCGTGCAGTTCGTCGAGGTAGTAGATGGCGTTGCGGGCCTCGTCGGCGGGTTCGGGGCGGACGACGCGCAGTTCGTCGGTCTGCCAGACGAGGTCGATGTTCTCGGCGAGGCGGATGTCGTGGCGGCGCCGGTCGGACTCGATGACCGGGGTCTCCAGGAGTTCGGCGACGCGGCGCAGCTTGTTCAGGACGGAGCGGCGGGCGGCCTCGGTCGGGTGGGCGGTGAAGACGGGGCGTACGTTCAGGTGCTCGACGGTCTGGCGCAGGTGCTCGGGGTCGGCGTCCTTGAGGCGGTCGGCGGTGCGGGCGAGGAGGCCGCCCTCGGCGGCGCGGCGGGCGCGCAGCTCGCGGCCGCGGTGCACCTGCTCGGTGACGTTGGCGAGGTGGAAGTAGGTGGAGAAGGCCCGTACCAGCTTCGCGGCCGTCTCCAGCTCGGTGCCACCGAGGAGGCGGGCGGCGGCTTCGCCGTCCTCGCGGGTCAGGCGGCGGACCTTTTCGACGAGGTCGAGGAGTTCGGGCCCTTCCTGGCGGACGAGGGTCTCGCCGAGGAGGTCGCCGAGGCGGCGGATGTCGGCGCGCAGCTCGCTGTTGGCCGTGGCCGTCGCGGTGCTGGCGGCGGCCTGCGGGGCGGTCTGGTCGTCGGCACTGCTCACAGGTGCGGCTCCTTGCGGGGAATCCCGCCGCGCACGGGCGGGAGACGGGTGGGCACGTCTGGGAGGGGTCCCGGCCGGTGAACCGGGGGAGATAACAGAGCGGACCGCGCTGTCCGACCGATCCAAGGATAGGTGTCGAAGTGATCCGGCCGTCCTGCGGCCTCTTGCCGCGACGCTGCGCGCTGCCATACTTACGTTGCCGTAGGTTACGGTCCCGTAGGCAGGCATGCCCGGGCCGCTCCATGGGCACTCGCCCGTGGCGTACGTCCCTGTCCGGCACGTGGTCCGGCCCGTGCCCTCACCCTCGACCCCCCAGGGGAACGTTTTATGACCACAAGCCCCGATGTCGTCGAAGAATCGAAGGGGGCACCGGCCGGTGCCCCGCTTCCGCCCGCCACGCTGGGCGGGGAGCAGAAGCGCTCGCTGGAGCAGATCACGCTGCTCCTGTTCATCACCGTCCCGTTCCTGGCTCTGGTCGCGGCGGTGCCGCTGGCCTGGGGCTGGGGGGTGAGCTGGCTCGACCTGGGCCTGCTGGTCGTCATGTACTACGTGGGCTGCCACGGCATCACCATCGGGTTCCACCGGTACTTCACGCACGGTTCGTTCAAGGCGAAGCGGCCGCTGCGGATCGCGCTGGCGGTCATGGGTTCGCTGGCGGTCGAGGGGCCGCTGGTGCGCTGGGTCGCCGATCACCGCAAGCACCACAGGTACTCCGACGCGGAGGGTGACCCGCACTCCCCGTGGCGGTACGGCGACACGGTCCCGGCCCTGATGAAGGGGTTGTGGTGGGCGCACATCGGCTGGATGTTCGACGAGGAGCAGACGTCGCAGGAGAAGTACGCGCCGGATCTGGTCAAGGACCCGGCGATCCGGATGATCTCGCGCCAGTTCGTGCTGTGGACGCTGGTGTCGCTGCTGATCCCGCCGCTGGTCGGCGGCCTGGTGACGATGTCGTGGTGGGGCGCGTGCACCGCGTTCTTCTGGGGCTCACTCGTTCGAGTGGCGCTGTTGCACCACGTGACGTGGTCCATCAACTCGATCTGCCACGCGGTGGGCAAGCGCCCCTTCAAGTCCCGTGACCGCTCCGGGAACGTGTGGTGGCTGGCGGTCCTGTCGTGCGGCGAGTCGTGGCACAACCTGCACCACGCCGACCCGACGTCCGCGCGCCACGGTGTGATGCGGGGGCAGCTCGACTCCTCCGCGCGCCTCATCCGCTGGTTCGAACAGCTCGGCTGGGCGTACGACGTACGCTGGCCGTCGCGGTCCCGCATCGACTCCCGCCGCAAGCCGCTGGACTCCCTCGACGCCGCTGGCAAGCGGCAGGCCGCAGACGCGGCATGATGGAACCTGTGGCCACCGACTCCAGCACCTCACGTCCGACGGGTTCGGCGCGCGCCGACAAGGCCCCGCGGAATTCGAACAACGACAAGCCCCGGCGGACCCGCCGGACCCGTATGACCGGCGCCGAGCGCCGTGAGCAGTTGCTGGACATCGGCCGCACCCTGTTCGCCGCCAAGGGGTTCGAGGGCACGTCGGTGGAGGAGATCGCGGCGAAGGCCGGGGTCTCCAAGCCGGTGGTGTACGAGCACTTCGGCGGCAAGGAGGGGCTGTACGCGGTGGTGGTGGACCGCGAGATGCGGCAGCTCCTCGGTATGGTGACCGGTTCGCTGACGGCCGGGCATCCGCGGGAGCTGTGCGAGCAGGCGGCCTTCGCGCTCCTCGACTACATCGAGGAGTACACGGACGGTTTCCGCATCCTGGTGCGCGACTCCCCCATCCCGCAGTCCACGGGGTCCTTCGCGTCGCTGATCTCCGACATCGCCACGCAGGTGGAGGACATCCTCGGGCAGGAGTTCAAGACGCGGGGCTTCGATCCGAAGCTGGCGCCGCTGTACGCGCAGGCGCTGGTGGGGAGTGTGGCCCTGACGGGGCAGTGGTGGCTGGACGTGCGCAAGCCGAAGAAGGCGGAGGTGGCCGCGCATCTGGTGAACCTCGCCTGGCACGGTCTTGACGGGCTTGAGCCGAAGCCGCGGCTGATAGGCCACCGCAAGGCCTAGGCCGTGGGCCTTGGGCGGGTCCTTGCTGCCCTCCCGCCCACCCGTGCCGCCCCGGCCTTGTCCGCCGGGCCCCGACGCGGAGCGCTGCCGCGCCGTCTTTGGTGTTCTCTCCCACCCGCCCACCCGTGCCACCCGGCCTTGCCAGGCCGGCCCCGGCGCGGAGCGCTTTCCCGCCGTCGTCCCGTTCTTCTCCCACCCGCCCACCCGTAACGCCCCGGCCTTGGCGGTGCCGCCCCCGCTGTGGGCAGTCGTCCCGCGGGGCGATGGGGGTCCCCCCTGCTCGAGCGAAGCCGAGAGCTTGGGGGAGGGTGGGCACAGCGCCTAGGTGCCGAGCAACCGTTCAGCGCGGGCCCGACGCCACCCGAGGGCCGCGGAAGTCCGCCTCGACGCCGAGGTGCAGCCGTACCGTCCCCGCCTCGAACCAGCATCCGCCCCGCCCCGCGAGCCCCGCCGGCTTGGGCACCTCGGTCATGCCGAGGACACCCCCGTAGAAGGCGCGCAGCGCTGCCTCGCTGCCGGGTGGCGCCGCCAGTTGCACGTGGTCCAGAGCTGTCAGCACGAGGCGTCTCCCCTCCGGGCCACCGCGAACAGGCGCCGGAACGGGAAGACCGTCCCGTACTCCCGTACCGGGTACGCCTCCCGCAGCAGCGCCCCGTACTCCTCCAGGAAGGCGTCGCTCGCCCCGGGATCGTCCGCGAGGGCCGTGAGGACCGGCCGCAGCCCGGTGCCCTTGACCCAGTCGAGGACGGCGTCCCGCCCGGGCAGCACCTGGAGGTACGTGGTCTCCCACACGTCGGCCGCGCAGCCGAGGCCGGTGAGCAGGTCGAGGTAGGCGGCCGGGGCGAGCACCGCGTCGGCGTGGCGCAGGCACCCGTGGAGGCGCTCGCGCCAGCGGGCGGACGACGCCAGGTCCCGCATCAGCACGTGGCTGGGGGCGTCGAAGTTCGCCGGGACCTGGAAGGCGAAGGCCCCGCCGGGCGCGAGCGCGGCGGTCCAGGCGGCGAAGGAGTCCGCGTGGCCGGGCACCCACTGGAAGGTGGCGTTGGACAGGATCAGGTCGTACTGCTCCGGCGGTGTCCAGGCCGTGAGGTCGGCCCGGGCGAAGTCGACACGGCCACCGTCCTCCGTGGTGCCCGCCTGGGCCGCGGCGCGCTCCAGCATCTCGGGCGAGTTGTCGTAGCCGGTGATGTGGGCGGCGGGCCAGTGGGCGGCGACGATGGCGGTGGAGTTGCCGGGGCCGCACCCGAGGTCGGCGATGCGGAGGGGCCGCCTGGTCACGGCCGGCGCCGTGACGTGGGCCAGCAGGTCCGTCAGGGCCCGGTTGCGGTGGCTCGCGTGGCGCAGGTACTGCTGCGGGTCCCACGTCGGTGCGGCGGTGGGCGGGGTGGACGGCGTGGAGGACGTGGAGGGCGTGGACGGCATGGGGTGCTGCTCCTCTGCGACGTGCGGGGCGTACGGGGCGTGCGGGGCCGGTGGCGAGGGCGTACCGGCACTCAGTCCCTTCCGGGCCGCGGGCGGTGCGGCGTACCGAGGACCGGTACGGGCACCGGTACGGGCGCCGTTCGCGTACCGGCCCGGCGGCCGGTCGTCGTCATCCTCACCCCGGCTGTATCTTGACGTCAAGAGACTTCACGTCGACAGACCCCCTACACTGATCGTCATGGAGGACGAGGTCGACCGGCTGGTCGCTGCATGGCGTCGGGAGCGCCCTGACCTCGACGTGGAACCGCTCGAGGTGCTGAGCCGCGTGAGCAGGCTGGCGCGCCACCTCGACCGCGCGCGTCGGCTGGCGTTCTCCGAGCACGAGCTGGAGCCGTGGGAGTTCGACGTCCTGACGTCGCTCCGGCGCGCGGGCGCCCCCTACCAGCTCTCGCCGGGCCAGCTCCTCACCCAGACCCTGGTGACCTCCGGCACGATGACGAACCGCATCGACCGCCTCGCGAAGAAGGGGCTCGTCGAGCGGCTGCCGGACCCCAGCGACCGCCGCGGCGTGCTCGTGCGCCTCACCGACGAGGGCCGGGACCGCGCCGACCAGGCCCTGGCCGGGCTGCTCGACCAGGAGCGGGCCATCCTCGGGGAGCTGTCCCGCGCCCAGCGTGGTGAACTGGCGGCGCTGCTACGCCAGTTGACCGCCCCGTTCGACAACGTCCCCGGCTAGGTCGACCGGGCCGACCCCGGCCCTGCGGGCGAGGGCGACGGCGGCGAGGGTGGAGTGCACGCCGAGCTTGCCGAGGACGTTCTGCATGTGCGTGCGCACGGTGTGCGGGGAGAGGAAGAGGCGCTCGGCGACGGCCTTGCGGCCCAGGCCCGCCACCATGCAGCGCAGCACCTCGCGCTCGCGCGGGGTCAGGGACTCCACGAGCCGCTCGCTCTCCGTGCGGTGCTTGCGGGCCGCGGTCAGCTCCCGCAGGACGCCGGTGAGCAGGGCGGGCGGCAGGTGCGTCTCGTCGCGCAGCACGCCGCGGATGACGGTGAGCAGCCGGGAGAGCGAGCAGTCCTTGGCGACCCAGCCGGAGGCGCCCGCCTGGAGCGCGAGCGCCGCGCGCCGCGGGTCGTCCTTCTCGGCGAGGACGACCGTGCGCACCGCGGGCTGCGCCGTGCGCACGCCGGTGACCAGCGAGATGCCGTCCACGAGTCCGTCGGCCTGGCCGTCGTGGACGGGCACCGCGGGGCGCGTGGCGCTCTGCAGCGCGGGCGCGGAGCCGCCGAGGTCGGCGTCGACGAGCAGGACGTCGTATCTGCGGCCCTCGGCCGCCGCGCGGTCCAGACAGCGCAGCGCCGCGGGGCCGCTGCCCGCGGCGGAGACGTCCACGTCGGGCTCGGCGGCGAGCGCGGCCGCGAGCGACTCGGCGAAGATGCGATGGTCGTCGACGACCAGGACTCGGATTCGAACCACGGAAACCCCCACAGGCTGGAGGACGGTGGACCTGGTGCGGGTACGGCGCCCGGGGTGAGGGCAACCGCAGCCGCACGGCCGCCGCCGTGCCCTGACTGCCACCCCCACCGCCGGGCGTCGTACCCGACTGTCTCGCCCCCTGAACGGCGCCGGCCCCCACCGGCGCTGTCCTTCAGAGTACGGACGGGGGCCCGGAGCGGAAGTGGATTTGCAGAACTGATTGTCCGGCGCGTTTATGGTGAGCCGTATGTTTCGTATTGAGACGGGAGTCGACAAAGAACGGCTTCGTCTGCTTCGGGCGCGGTTGCGGGCGGCCAACACCGAGGCCTCACCGGTGCTTCGGGCGATCCGGGGGACCCCTGCTGAGCAGGAAGAACCGCTCGGGGTGTGGGTGGTGGGGGACGACGGGGAACTGCTCGGGGGGCTCGCCGCGCACACGTGGGCGGGGTGGCTGCACGTGAACTTCCTGTGGGTGGCGGCGGAGTTGCGCGGGGGCGGGATCGGGGGGCGGGTCCTCGCGGAGGCGGAGCGGGTGGCCCGGGAGGAGCGGGGGTGTCGGGGGGCGCGGCTTGAGACGTGGGACTTTCAGGCGCCCGCGTTCTACGAGAAGCAGGGGTACGAGGTCGTGTGCGCCATCCCCGACTATCCGGAGGGGGTGACGGAGTACACCCTGACGAAGCGCTTGGGCTGAGCCCGGCTGGGGCTCCCCGATCCCGCCCCTTCCCGAAACCATGGGGCTCCGCCCCCTGGACCCCCGGAATCGCGCTGGCGCGCTCGTCCTCAAACGCCGGACGGGCTATCCCCTAGCCCGTCCGGCGTTTGAGGACGAGGCGCGGAGCGCCGAAAA
>NZ_BNBT01000159.1 GCF_014656095.1 Streptomyces longispororuber | reverse complement strand
GACGACCGCGCGGTGGGCGAGCCGCGCCCGGCCGGTGTTCGCCGCCCGGCACAGGTCGGCGGCCGGGGTGCCGGCGTGCGCGGCGAGGTGGGTCCGCCAGTGCCGGGCCAGCGTCGTCAGGGCCGTCGGCGTGTGCCCGGACAGGCACAGGGCGTGCACCGGCCGCGCGGGCGGCGGCTGCGGGGCGGGCTCCGGCGCGGGGGGCGACTCCAGGACCACGTGGGCGGTGGCGCCGCCGAACCCGAAGGAGCTGACCGCCGCCCGCACCGGCCCCTCGGCGGCGAGCGGCGTCGGGCGGGTCGGCACGCGCAGCCCCGCGCCCTGCCAGTCGAGGCGCCGGTTCGGGGTCGTGAGGTGCAGCGTCGGCGGCACCACGCGGTCGCGGACGACGAGTGCCGCCTTGATCAGCCCCGCGACGCCCGCGGCGGCCTCCAGGTGCCCGATGTTGGTCTTCACCGAGCCGACCAGGCAGCGGGCCCCGTCCGGGCGCCCCATGCCGTAGACCGCGGCGAGGCCCTCCCACTCGACGGGGTCGCCGAGCGGTGTGCCGGTGCCGTGCGCCTCGACGTAGTCGACCTCCTTGCTGCTCAGCTCGGCGCGGCGCAGGGCCTGTTCGATGACGGCGCGCTGCGCGGCGCCCCGGGGCGCGGTCAGGCCGTTGCTCCGCCCGCCGTGGCCGGTGGCCGTGCCCCTGATGACCGCGTGCACCCGGTCGCCGTCCGCGAGCGCGGCCGACAGCGGCTTGAGCAGCACCAGGCCCGCGCCCTCGCCGCGGACGTAGCCGCCCGCCGCGTCGTCGAAGGTGCGGCAGCGGCCGTCGGCGGAGAGCATGCCGCCGTCGGCGAAGGCCACGGACAGGCCGGGCGTGAGCATCAGGTTCACGCCGCCCGCGAGCGCCTGGGCGCACTCGCCCCGGCGCAGGCTGTCGCAGGCCAGGTGGACCGCCGTCAGGGACGACGAGCACGCGGTGTCCAGAGCCAGGCTCGGGCCGCGCAGATCGAGGGCGTACGAGAGGCGGTTGGCGGCGATCGCGTGCGCGTTGCCGGTGGCGCCGTACACGTCGACGGTGTCCAGGCGGCCCATCTGGAGTTCGCTGTAGTCGTGGCTGCTGATGCCCGCGAACACGCCGGTGGCGCTGCCCGCGAGCGACGTCGGGTCCAGGCCCGCGTCCTCGACCGCCTGCCAGGCGACGTCGAGCAGGAGCCGCTGCTGGGGGTCCATGCGGGCCGCCTCGCGCGCCGACAGGCCGTGGAAGCGGGCGTCGAACTCCTCGACGCCGTCCAGGAACCCGCCGTACGCGGGCGCGGCGACCCGGGCGGCGTCCCAGCGGCCGGGCGGCACCTCGGTGACCGCGTCCCTGCCGTCGCGCAGGAGCCGCCCGAAGCTCTCCGGGTCGGGCGCGCCCGGGAAGCGGCAGCCGATGCCGATGACGGCCACCGGCTCGTCGCGGCCGGGTGCGCCGCCGCCGTCCGGCGCCGCGGCCGGGGTGGTGGCGAGGTGGGCGGCGATCGCGCGGATCGTCGGGTGGTCGAAGACGACGGACGGCGGCATCTCGCGCCCGGTGCGCGCGCCGAGCTCCGCGAGGACCGCCACGGCCTGCTTGGAGTCGAGACCGAGCGAGGCGAGCGGCTTCGTCGGGTCGACGGCCGCGGCGGTCAGGCCGAGCCGCGCGGCGACCCGCGCGGTCAGCCACGCCTCGACGGCGTCGGGCGCCCACGCCTCGCCCGCGGGCGCCCGGTCCGCGAGCAGCTCGACGAGGGTCGCCACCCGGGGCCGCGCCAGCAGCTCGCCGACGGGCAGCGGGGTGCTGGAGCGCCGCTCCAACTCCGCAACCACTGCCAGGAGTTGCCCGTAGGTGACGCCCAGCTCGGCGAAGGTGCTCCCCAGGGGGTCGGTGTGCCCGGCGCTCCCCGCGCCCCCTGCTTCCCCGGAGGCGCCGGCCCCGGCCACGTCCCCGGCGTGCGCGCGCAGCACCTCCGCGACGACGTCGCCCACCGGCCGCACGAGGAGCGCGGCGGGCGGGCCCGCCGTGGGCTCGGGCGCGTCGCGTGCCACGCTCGCCGCGACCACCTTCAGGCCGAGCCCGAGGAAGTCCGCGCGGCACGCCTGCCGCTGGATCTTGCCGCTGGTGGTCCGGTGCACCGTGGACCGCTTGAGCACCACCACCGCGTGCGGCGCGACCTCGTGCTCCTCGGCGATCGCGGTACGCAGCCGGGCCAGCAGCTCCGGCGTCCCGGCGGCGCCCCTGCCGTCGATCTCGTACGCGACCACGAGCTGCTCGGCGCCGTCGACCTCGACGGCGAACGCGGCCCCGCAGCCCGGCCGGACCGCCGGGTCGGCCCGCTCCACGGTGAGCTCGATGTCGTGCGGGTAGTGGTTGCGGCCCTGGACGACCACGACGTCCTTGGTACGGCCGACGACGTGGAGCTGCCCGGCCCGCAGGAACCCCAGGTCGCCGGTGCGCAGGTACGGTGCCCCGCCCTCGCCCGCGAGGCGCGCGCGGAACGTCTCCCGCGTCGCGTCGGGGCGCCGCCAGTAGCCCTGCGCGACGCTGCCGCCCGCGATCCATATCTCGCCGACCGCGCCCTCGTCCGTGATCCGCCGCCGGGTCGCGGCGTCCACGACCGCCACGTCCAGGCCGTCGACGGCGGGGCCGCAGCCCACGACCCGGGTGGCCCGGCCGTCGGCGGCCGGTACGGCGCGGCCCGCGCCGAGCGCCGCGGCGTCGAACGCGCCGTCGGCGGGCGGCTCCTGGGCTCGGACGCCGGTCACCATCAGGGTCGCCTCGGCGAGCCCGTAGCAGGGCAGCAGCGCGCGGCGCCGGAACCCGCACGGGGCGAACCGCTCCACGAACCGGTCCAGGGTGTCGGCGCGCACCGGTTCCGCGCCGTTCAGGGCCAGCCGCCAGTGGCTCAGGTCGAGCCGGTCGCGCTCCTCGTCGCTGATCCTGCGGACGCACGCCTCGAAGCCGAAGTTGGGAGCGACGCTGGTGGACGCCCGCGTGTCGGACAGGGTCCGCAGCCACAGCAGGGGCTGCCGCACGAAGGACAGCGGCGCCATCAGGTGCGCGGGGAACCCGCCGTACAGTGGCGACAGGATGCCGCCGATCAGGCCCATGTCGTGGTACGGCGGCAGCCACGACACCATCGCCGAGCCCTCGTCGTGCTCCAGCCTGCGGTGGATGGCGGCCAGGTTGTGCAGCAGGTTGCCGTGGCTGACCATGACGCCCTTGGGCGCGGCCGTCGACCCCGAGGTGTACTGGAGGAAGGCCAGCGAGTCGCCGGTGAGGCCCGGCTCCCGCCAGTCGTCCGCGTCGCCCGGGCCGTTCGCGTTCCCCGGGTCCGGGCCGTCCGGCCCCTCCGGCGCGTGCGGCCCGCCCGTCGCCAGCCAGCGCAGCCCGCCGAGCCCGAGCGCCGCGAGGTCGTCCCTGCGGTCCTCCGCGAACCGCGCCAGGCGCCCAGTGGTCAGCGCGTGCGTGGCCCGCGCGTCCCGGGCGATCGCCGCGAGCCGCGGCATGGTCCGGCCGAAGCGGCGGGTGTCCGGGGGATAGGCGGGCACGGCGACGGCCCCCGCGTACAGACAGCCCAGGAACCCGGCGACGTAGTGCAGGCCGGGCGGGTGCAGGAGCAGCACGGGCGCGCCCGTGGCGCCCTCGTGCCGCAGGAGCGCGGCGACCCGCCGGGCGCGCAGGTCGAGCTCGGCGAAGGTCCACGCGGCGGCCGGTGCCGGGGCGTCCGGGCCGCCCGGGGTGCCGGTGACACCGGTGGTGTCGGCGACGCCAGTGGTGCCTGCGGTACCTGTGGTGCCTGTGCTGTCGGCGACGCCGGTGGCGCCGGTGGAATCGGTGGCGCCGGTGGCGTCGAGGAAGCGGTACGCGAGCGTGTCGGGGCGGTGCGCGGCGTGGTGGCGCAGCAGCTCGACGACGGTGCGCGGCGCGCCGCCCCGCCAGGGGTTGTCGGTCGGGCCTTGGGTCATGGACGTCTCCGTCGGTCGCCGGTCAGGTGCCGGGCACGGCCCGCGGGCGCTGGGCGGGCTCGGGCGCGGCACCGCCCAGGCGGTGGTAGTCGGTCTTGCCGTTGGCGTTGCGCGGCAGTTCGTCGAGGCAGGTGGCGGTGCGCGGCAGCATGTAGCGCGGCAGGTGCCGGGCGCAGTGCCGCTTCAGCTCGATGAGGCCGGGGCGCGGGGTGCGGCCGTTGAGCGTGTAGTACACGGCGACGCCGGGCTCGCCGTCGCGGGACGCGGCGACGACGGCGGCGGCCTGCGCGATGCCGGGGTGGCGCACCACCGCGGCCTCGATCTCGCCCAGCTCCACCCGGTGCCCGGCGAGCTTGACCATGCGGTCCTTGCGGCCCCGGTAGACGAGGGCCGCGCCCTCGCGGCTCACCAGGTCGCCGGTGGCGTGGCGGCCCAGGCGGTGCCCGGCCGACGCGGGCTCGTTCTCGCGGCGCCAGTAGCCGGGCGTGACGCAGTCGCCCTCGACGACGAGTTCGCCGCACGCGTCCGGGCCGGTCACGACGCGCCCGGAGTCGTCGACGAGCGACACCGTGGCGCCCGGCAGCGGCGTGCCGATGGGCACGGGCTCGTGCCGGGACAGGTCGGCGCGGGTGACGCGGTGGAAGGTGCACACGTTGGTCTCCGTGGGCCCGTACAGGTTGTAGAGCCCCACGTCGCCGGGGAGCAGCGCCGCCAGCGCCCGCAGGTGCGGCATCGGGAACACCTCGCCCGCGAACAGCACGTACCGCAAGCTCCGTACGGTCCCGGGGGTGAGGGCGCCCGACACGGTGAGCAGGTGGAGCACCGACGGCACCGAGTACCAGACGGTGACGCCGTGCTCGCGGATTCCCGCGGCGAGCGCGCCCACGTCGCGGGCCTGCTCGTCGGGCACGATCCACAGGGCCGCGCCCACGGACAACGCGGTGAACAGGTCGAACGTGGACAGGTCGAAGTTGAACGAGGCGTGGCCCGCGAAGACGTCGCCGGGGCCGACGGCCAGTTCGTCGCGGGCCCAGCGGATGAAGGCCGCCAGGTTCCGGTAGCTGATCCGCACCCCCTTGGGCGTGCCGGTCGAGCCGGAGGTGTACAGGATCGCGGCGAGGTCGTCGCGCTCCAGCGCCGGGAGCAGCACGACGTGCCCGGCGGCGGCCGAGGTGAAGCCCGCCCAGTCGCGCACGGGCACCCCGGGCGACCCGCTCCCCGACGCCGCGCCGACCCCGCCGGCTCCGCCGACCCCGCCGTCCACGCCGAGCCCGTTCTGCCCGTTCTGCCCGTCGTGCACGGCGTCACGCCGCTGGTCGTCCGTACCGTCCGCACCGTCCATAGGGTCCGTACCGTCCGTAGCGCCCGTACCGTCTTCGTCCGTCAGCACGATCACCCGTACGGACGCGGGGAGCCGGCGCGGGTCCAGCAGTGCGAGCCGGTGGCGGTCGGTGAACAGGGCGACCGGTTCGGCGTCCGCGAGGATCGTCTCCACGCGGGCCACCGGCTGGCCGCCGTCGAGCGGGACGTACGCGCAGCCCGCGTGCAGGGCGGCGAGGATCGCCTCCGCGTAGCGCGGCCGCTTGTCCGTCCAGATCGCCACCCGGTCGCCGACCGCCGCGCCGAGGCCGAGCAGGCCCGAGGCGACGGCCGCGACGTGCGCCGCGAACTCGCCGTACGTACGCGGCCGCGGCCCCACGAGGGCGGGGCGCGCGAGCTGCTCGGCGGTCAGCGGCCACGGCTTGCGGATCAGGGCGACGTCGGACAGCGCGGTGCGGGCGTCCGCCCCGTCCGTCCGCGCCGCGCCGGCGGTGTGCGCGGTCCCGGTCCCTGCCTTGATCGTCGTCATCGCGCTCACCCCGCCGACGGCAGGACGCCGACCTCGCGGGCGGCCTCGACGAGGACGCCCGCCGCGGTCTCCAGGTCCTCCCGGGTGTGCTCGCAGGTGACGCTGACCCGCAGCCGCGCGTCGCCGAGCGGCACCCCGGGGAACACCACCGTCTGGCAGAACAGGCCGCGGGCCCGCACGGCCCGGCCCAGCTCCAGGGCCCGGCGCTCGTCGCCGACGACCAGCGGCAGGATGGCGCTCTCGGTGTGCTCCAGGTCGAAGCCCGCGTCGACGAGCTGGCGGTGCAGGAAGCGGATGTTGGACCACAGCCGGGCGACGCGTTCCGGCTCCGCCTCGACGACGTCGAGCGCGGCGATGAGCCCGGCGGCGACGCCCGCGGGGATGTTCGCGGCGAACACGTACGAGCCCGCGTAGAAGCGCAGGTACTCGATCACCTCCGGCTCGCCGACGACGAAGCCGCCCATGCCCGCGAGGGCCTTGCTCATGGTGCCGAGCTCCAGGTCGACCTCGCCCTTGAGGCCGAAGTGCTCGGCGGTGCCGGTGCCGCGCGCGCCCAGCACCCCGGTGGCGTGCGCGTCGTCGACCAGGACGCGGGCGCCGTACTCCTTGGCCAGGTCCACGATCCGGGGCAGGTCGCAGATGTCCCCGTGCATGCTGAACACGCCGTCGGTGACGATCAGGCGGCCCGTACGGTCGTCGCAGCGCCGCAGGACGCGCTCCAGGTCGGCCATGTCGTTGTGCCGGTAGATCCTGCGCGCGGCGCCGGAGAGCCGGGCGCCGTCGACGATGCTCATGTGGTTGAGCTTGTCGACGACCAGCGTGTCGTAGCTCTTGACCAGGGCCGAGATGGTGCCGAGGTTGGCGGCGTACCCGCCGGGGAAGACGATGCACGCCGGGCGCCCCTTGAACGCGGCCAGGCGCCGCTCCAGCTCCTTGTGCAGCATGTTGGTGCCGCCGATGAAGCGCGAGCCGGTGTGGGTGGCGCCGAACGTACGGGTGGCCTCGCAGACCGCGTCGACGACCTTCGGGTGGTTGGCGAGCCCCAGGTAGTTGTTGGACGCGAACATCAGGAACTCGCGCTTGCGGCCGGTCAGTTCGTCGAGGATGAGCGCCCGGTTGCCACACCGCGAGTGCAGGGGCATGCCGTACCAGTAGAGGTGCTCGGCCTCGCGGCCGCGCAGGTACGACCGGAAGCCGCGTGCCTTGGCGAACAGGTCGGTGTCCCGCCGCTCCACGAAGTCCTTCATGGACCGGCCGTCCCAGCCGTCCGCTCCCCGGCCCTCGGTGCCGTCCGCACCGTCGTCCGCCGTACCGGGCGCCGTACGGGGCGCCGCCCCGCCCGTCAGGTACGGGCGCAGCGCGGTGATCAGGGCGCGCAGCGACGGCGCCGTGACCGTGCCCGCGAGGTCGTCGGGCAGGCCGAGGTCGCGGGCGCAGTCCGCGACGACCGACACGAGCACCACCGAGTCGACGCCCAGCTCGCCCTCGAAGTCCGCGTCCAGCGGGAGTTGCTCACGGGTGTACTGGGTGTGCCGCATCGCGGCCCGTACGACGGCCTCGGTGAGCGGGTCGCCGGTCCGCTCCGGCGGCGGCGCGGCGGCGGGCGGCACCGCGCCCGCCAGCGCCTCCTCGACCGCCTCCACCAGCTCCCGGATCGTCGCGAGCCCGGGCGGCAGGGCGGCCCGCAGCGCGAACTGCTCCCGCACCGCCGCGAGGATCGACTCCAGGACGACCGAGTCGATGCCGAGCTCGGCCTCGAAGTGGCTCTCGGGCAGCAGGTACGACTCGTCGTACAGCGTCCGCGAGGCCACGATGTCCACGACCTGCCGGTGCACACTGGTGGTCATCGCAGGGCCTCCCCGCCGGCCTTGTCCGCGGCCCGCAGCCGCTCCACGAGCGCGGCGATCGCGTCGACGGTCCGGAAGTTCGCCGGGGAGATCTCCTGGAGCGGCACGGTGACGCGGAAGTCGCTCTGGAGGTAGTGCACGAGGTCGAAGATCCCGGCCGAGTCGATGATGTTCAGCTCGGCGATGGGAAGCTGGGCGTCGAGGCCCTCGGCGTCGCCGTCGAGCCACACGTCGGCGATGTAGTTGATGATCGACTGCTGGGTGCTCATGGGCGTCCTAGGCTCGCTCTCCGGTTGCCGACACGGCCGGTGCCGCCGGTACGGGCGCCGCCGCGGGCGCCGCGGCGCCGTGGCGGTCGATCAGGTCGGCGACCGCGGTGATCGGGTCGCCCGGCGACGCCGCGTCCTCCGCCAGGTCGGCCCCGAACTCGGCCTGGATCACCAGGAGCAGCTCGACCAGGAACAGCGAGTCCATGTCGAGGTCCTCGAACGTGGTGTCGGGACCGATCTCCGCACGGTCCACCTCGAAACGGTCGACCAGCAGGCCGACCAGCCTGTCGTACGTCGCGCTCATGCGGTTCTCCCTTGTCTCCGCCCGTCTCGGCCTGTCTCCGCCTGTCTCCGCCTGTCTCGGCCTGTCTCCGTCTGCTCTCCGTCGTGCTCCGGGACGTCAGGCGCGGTCCGGCCCCGGCCAGGTCAGTACCGTCGAACCCCAGGTCAGGCCGCCGCCGAACGCGGTAAGCAGCACGCGCCCGCCCGGCGTCAGGACGCCGTCCGCGTGCGCCTGGTCGAGGGCGAGCGGGATGGAGGCGGCGGCGGTGTTGCCGACCTCGGCGATGTTGCTGAAGCAGCGCCGCCGGGGGATGCCGACGGCGTCGGCCACGTGGTGGGTGATGCGCAGGTTGGCCTGGTGGCCGACCAGGTGGTCCACGTCCTCGGCGCGCCAGCCGGCCCGGCCGAGGACGGAGCGCGCCGACGCGGACATGCGCCGCACCGCGTGCCGGAACACCTCTTTGCCTTCCATCGCGAAGTACTGGTCGCGGGTTGCGGGCGGCACGCCGGACAGGCGCTGGCGCGAGCCGCCCGCGGCCACCGTGATCAGCTCCTCGCGGCCGCCGTCGCTGCCGAGGTCGAACGGGCCGAGCGCGCCCGGCTCGGCGGCGTCGCCCGCGCGCAGGACCACCGCGCCCGCGCCGTCGCCGAAGATGACGGCCGTGGACCGGTCGTCCGGGTCGAGCAGCGTGGAGAAGGTCTCCGCGCCGATCACCAGGACGCGGTCCGCGGCCCCGGCCGCGATGAGCCCGGCACCGCTGGCGAGCGCGTACAGGAAGCCCGTGCAGACCGCCGACACGTCGTAGGCCGCCGCCCCCGTCAGACCGAGCCGCGCCGCCACGGCCGGGGCCGTGGCCGGGCAGGGGCGGTCGGGCGTGGTGGTGGCGAGCAGGACGGCGTCCACGTCCGGGGTGCCCGACGACTTGAGGGCCTTGGCGCCCGCGCCGACGGCCAGGTCGGAGGTGGCGGTGCCGGGCGAGGCGACGTAGCGCCGGCGGATGCCGGTGCGCGAGCGGATCCACGCGTCCGAACTGTCCAGGCGCTCGGCGAGTTCGTCGTTCGTGACGGCGGTGGGCGGCAGGCAACTGCCGACCCCGGTCAGGACGGCGGCCCGGGGCGGCGGTGGATGGCTCGGCAGGGGTGTGCTCACGCGTGCTCCTCGGTCTCGTCCGGTACGCCGACGGCAGGCGGCTGCTGCTGGTCGAGTCTCGCCGGGCGGGCTGACCGGACGCGGTCACGCGCGCTGACGGCTCACTGACCGCTCGCTGATCGCGCCCGCCGGACCCGGCTCGCGGCACGCCGGACCGGCGCGGTCAGCGAGCCGTCAGCGACGGGCGCGGTGCCCGGTCAGCCACGGCCCGCAGACTCGACCCGAGCGACCGAGCGGTGGGGCGCCTTCGACCGAGCTGTGCCGTGCGCCCGACCGGGCGGCGGGGCGGGTCCTCCGGCCGGGCCTCTTTCCCCCGGGTGTACGGGGCGTGGGGCGCGTGCCTGTGACTGGGTGCCCCGGGCGTGGGGCGACCCGGGACCGGGGGTCCGCCGGGATGCGGGGCGGGGCGTCCCGCCGTACGACCGGGACCGCGACGTGGGGCAGACCGTGGCGCGGGCCGGGCCGAACCGAGAGCGAGCGACCGAGAGGTGGGGCGCATCCGATGAGCGCGACGCACACCGAGGCCGAGGCCACGTACGCCGCCACGGCGCGGGTACGCACGGCGCGGGTACGCGCGGCGTACACCGCCGCGCGGCACCTACCCGCGGCGCACGCACCTGCGGCGCACGCACCTGCGGCGCACGCACCTGCGGCGCACGCACCTGCGGCGCACGCACCTGCGGCGCACGTACCCGCGTCGTACACCGCCGCGCCGCACACCGATCAGGCCGTCCGGGCCGACCAGGTCACCCGGTACGACGGCCGCGACGGTCGCGACGGCCGCGACGGTCGCGACGGTCGCGGCGGCCGTGACGGTTGCGACGGTTGCGACGACCGCGACGACCGCGCGGTGCGGCGATGACGCCGCGCGAGCCGCGGCACGGCGGCGCCCCTGCGGCCGGGCCCGCCCACGGCCCCGGTACGCCGGGCGCCACCACGGCCACCACCCGCCCCACCCCGGACCTCCTCACCGGCGCCGCGTCCCCCGAGCGCGACACCGTGGTGGTGACCGGGGTGGGGCTCGTGACCGCCGCGGGGATCGGCGCGGCGGCCACCTGGGCGGGGGTGTGCCGGGGCGAGTCCGCCGCGGCGACCGACCCGGCGCTCGCGGGGCTGCCCGTCGACATCTCCTGCACGGTGCCGGGGTTCTCGCCCCGGCAGCACGTGGGGCGGCGCAGCGCGCTCACGCAGGACCGGTTCACGCAGCTCTCCGTCGCCGCCGCGCGCGAGGCCGTCGCCGACAGCGGCCTGGACCCGGAGACCTGGGACGGCGCCCGCGTCGGCGTCGTCGTCGGCTGTGGCCTCGGCGGCGTCACCACCTGGGAGGCGCAACACCGGCGCCTGCTCGACGACGGGCCCAAGGCCGTGTCGGCGCTGCTCATCCCCATGCTCGTACCGAACATGGTGGCCGGGCACCTGGCGATGGACCTGCGGGCCACCGGGCCGAACCTCGTCACCGCGACGGCCTGCGCGTCCGGCGCCACCGCCCTGGGCACCGCGCTCCAGCTCCTGCGCGACGGCAGTTGCGACGTCGTCGTCGCGGGCGGCGGCGAGGCCGGCGTGACGCCGCTGATGGTGACGGGCTTCGCGCAGATGGGCGCGCTGTCGCGGCGGTGCGCCGAACCGGCGGCCGCGTCCCGGCCGTTCGACCGGGACCGGGACGGCTTCGTCATCGGCGAGGGCAGCGGCATGCTCGTCCTGGAGCGCGCGGCCGACGCCCGCGCGTGGGGCGCCACCGCGCGCGCCCGGCTCGCCGGGTACGGCGCCTCGGCCGACGCCCACCACCTGACGGCGCCCGACCCGCGGGGCACCGGCGTGCTGCAGGCGCTGCGCACGGCCCTGGCCCGGGCGGACGTGGTGCCCGACGAGGTCGACCACGTCAACGCGCACGGCACGGCCACGCCCCTCAACGACGCCGTGGAGGCCGCCGTGGTGCGGAAGTTCCTCGGCACGGGCGCCGCCGTCACCTCCACCAAGGGCGTCCTCGGCCACACCCTCGGCGCGGCCGGGGCCATCGAGGCCGCGCTCACCGTCCTCGCCGTGCAGCACGCCACGGTGCCGCCCACCGCCAACCTCCACCACCAGGACCCCGACGTCGACCTCGACGTCGTCACCGGCGCCCCGCGCGAGCGGACCGTGGAGGTGGCCGTCAGCAACTCCTTCGGCTTCGGCGGCCAGAACGCCGTCCTGGTGGTGACGCGGGCGTGACCGGAAGGCCCGTCCCGGGGCCCGCGGACCCGTCACCGGCACGCCCGCGGACGCCGCGGTACGGCGGCCGCGCCCACCCACCCGAGAGGGAGGACCGGACACCATGACCTTCGAGGTCCCGCAGGCCGAACTCGCCGACCTGGAGCGGCGCGTACGGCACGCGCTGCGCACCGCCGACGACGGCGCCCTGGACGTGCTCGGCCACGGCGAGATCACCCTCGTCCTGCGGCTGCGCACCGCCACCGGCTCCTACGCCTGCAAGCGCCTGCCCGCCTTCCCCGACCCGGCCCGCTTCGACCGCTACCGGGCCTGCCTCGACGCCTACCTGCACCGCCTCGCCGACCGCGGCCTGACCGTCGCGCCCACCGAGGTCTGGCACACCCGCGGCCCCGGCGGCAGCGTCGTCGCGTACTGCGTCCAGCGCGAACTGCCGGCCGCGCGGCTGTGCTCCCGGCTGCTGCACACCGAGGACGAGGTGTGGGCGAAGACCTTCTTCGGCCGCTTCCTCGACCTCGTGTGCGCGGCCGTCGACCCCGCCGTGGGCCTGGACGCGCAGGCCTCCAACTGGGTCGACACCGACGGCACGCTGACCTACCTCGACGTCACCACACCGCTGCTGCGCGACGCCCGCGGCCGCGAACGCCTCGACGTGCGCCTGTTCTTCACCTCGCTGCCGTGGCTGCTGCGCACGCCCGTGCGGCTGGCCATGAGCAAGTCGATCTTCGACAAGTTCTACGCCCCGCGCGGGGTCCTCCTCGACTTCCTCGGCAACCTCCACAAGGAGCGCCTCGGCGCGCTCGTGCCCGCCTTCCTGGACGAGGCCAACGCCCGCCTGAACACGCCGCTCACCGCCGCCGAGGTCGCCGCGTACTACCGCGAGGACGCCCGGATGTGGGAGCTGATCCAGCGGCTGCGGGCCGCCGACCGGTTCTGGCACCGCAAGGTCAGGCGGCGCACCTACCCGTTCCTGCTGCCGCCGCCCGTGGACCGCTGACCCCATGGCCCTGCTCGTACGCACCCCGGCGCCCGGCCTGGACGAGAGCGTCGCCCTCGACCCGGCACGCCCCCTGCGCGTCACGCACGCCCGGGGCCCGCTGACGCTCTCCGTCGTCTCCATCGCCTGGATCCGCGCGCGGGACGACGCCGGGCGCGCGGCGCTCCAGGCCCGGCACCTCACCGCCGAGGAGCGGGCCCGCGCCGCCGAGCTGCCCGTGCCCAAACGGCGCGCGGAGTGGCTGGCCGGGCGGCTCGCCGTCAAGCACGGCGTCACCGCCTACCTGCGGCGCCACGGCGGCGGGGGCGTCCGCACCCGCGACGTCCGGGTCGGAGCGGTGGCGCACGGCATGCGCGCGGGCAAGCCCACGGTCGACGCGCCCGTCGAGGTGGGCCTGACGCACTCGGGCGACCTGGCCGTCGCCGCCTGCGGCCCGCGCCCCGTCGGCGTCGACCTCGAACGCACCCGCCAGGTGCCGCGCCCGCTGGTCGACCTGCTGACGCCCACGGCCCCGGGGTGCCCGGCCCTCGACGTGATGCCGCTGTCCCTGCGCTGGGCGTGCAAGGAGGCCGTGCTCAAGCACGTCGGCTTCGGCCTGCGCGTCGACACCCGTGAGGTCGAGCTCACCGCCTGGCGCCCGGACGGCCGCTTCTCCTGGCGCGCGGGGCCGGAGCTGCGCCGCCACGCCCCGGCGGCGGACGGGCTGCGCCTGGACAGTTGGGCGCGCGAGGTCGACGGCTACTGCCTTGCCCTGGTGTGGAGTTGAGGGGAGCGACATCCATGACCGCTGACCGGACCGGGCCGTCCACCACGGCCGCGCGCGGGGTGGCCGCGGAGGCGGACTTCGCGACCGCCCTCGACGTGGCCGCCGCGATCGCCGCGCTGAGCCCGTCCTCGCACAACTGCCAGCCCTGGGCGGTCGCCTGGGCACGGACCACCGGGGCGCGCGCGGCCACCGCACGCGCCCTGGCCCCGTCCGCCCTGCCCCCGTCCGTCCTCGGGCCCGACCGGGTGCCCTCGGCGGGCCCCGCCGGACTGCCCTCGGACCCCGCTCACCCCGCCCGCCCCGCCTACCTCGTCCTGGCTCTCGACAACCGGCGGCGGTTGCGGGCGCTGCCCGCCCTGCACGTGGAGATGCTCGTGAGCTGCGGCGCGTACTGGCGGCTGCTGCTGCGGGCGCTGGCCGCGCAGGGCTGGGGCGTGGACGGGCTGCGCCTCGCGCCCGGCGGCCTCCTGGAGCGGCCGGGCGCGGCCTACCGGTGGCCGGGACCGGGCCCGGCGCACTGGCCCCGGACCTGGGCCCCGCTGTGCGTGGCACGCCTGCGGTACGACGCCGGGGACGCGGCCCGCGCCGAGGAGCTGCCGGCCCTGCGCGCCGCCGCCGGGGCGCTGCGCACGCACCGCGCGCCCTACCGCCCGGAGCCGCTGGCGCCGGAGCTCCTGGAGCGCTTGGAGGGCGAGCACCTGGCGGGCGGGCCCGACACGTCCGGCCCGGTGGCGCCGCCGAGGGAAGCCGCAGAAGTCACGCCCGCCCCCGGCATCGCCGTACGCCACCTGACCACGGACGCCGACCGCGCGGCGCTGGCCGACGTCGTCGCCCGGCACGCGGGGCGCGACTTCAGCCACGGCCCCGCCTGGCGCGAAACGCACGCGTACCTGCGGTTCAGCGAGGCCGACGCGGTCGCGCGCGGGGACGGGTTCACGCTCGGGGAACTGTTCGGACCGCTGTCCTGGCCGCACGAGCGGGCCCTGCGCCTCGCCCTCGCCCCGGCGACGATGCGCGCCCTGCGGCACGTCGGCTACCCCGAGCTGCTGGCGCGGCAGCTCGCCGCCGTCGTGCGCCCGACGCCCGCCCTGACCGTCATGAGCCTCACCGGGACCCGGCCGCCGACGCTCGCCGACGGCGTCCGGGCCGGCGCGCGAGTGGCCGATTACTGGCTGTACGCGACCGGCGAGGGACTCGTTCTGCACCCCATCAGTGCCGTTCTCCAGCACGAGGAGCCGCGGCGCCTTCTGGAGGATCGATTCCGCATTAAGGGACGCGCGTTCTTCCTGAGTCGGATCGGTCGTCCGGCCACGGAGTTCCCGGCGTTCCCGCGCTCGCATCGCCGTTCCGCGGGAACGGCCTTGCGAACGATCTGAGATTCGGGCCGCGACGTTTCGAGCCATTTTCATACTTCTTCCGATAAGGCTCGCCCGGATGCCGGGTGCGCCCACATACTGTTGCCGTGCGGACGGAATATTCCGCTCAGACGTGCCTGTCTCGATACCGGGGAGGGGAGAGTGCGGGCACGAACAAGTGCAGAATCGAACAGTAGATGGACGCGATTGCGCGCAGCAGCGACGAGGGGTACCCGAAGGCACATGGTCGTGTCATTCACAAGGGGGCGGCGAGATGGGGAACTGCTGCAAGGAACACCTGCCGGAAGTCGGCACCGGGCCGGCGCGGTCGGCCCGTCCGGGCGTGATGCCGTGACGAATGGCACCGCGCAGGCCGCCGACGGGCACGGCGGTCCCCGCCCGGACGAGATGCGGTGAGGCGGCGACCATGAAGATCCGCGTCCTGGTGTGCTGTGACGAGTCGATCATGTCCGCCGCGATGCGCGCGCTGCTGGACCAGCAGCCCGACATCGAGGTCATGGGCTTCACCACGGGCCGCGAGTCCGCCGCGGCCGTCGCCGAGCACGCGCCCCACGTCATGATCGTGGTGGCCCCCGCGCTCGGCTTCGAGGACAAGCGCGAGCTCGCCGAGCTCGCCGCCCTGACGAAGATCGTGCTGATCGCCAAGGCCGAGTCCGCGGACCGCTCCGTCGAGGCCCTGTGCGTCGGCGTCCGGGCGGTCCTGGCCCCGGACTCCTCGGCCGACGACCTGATCCACGTGCTGAGAACGGTGAGCGCGGGCGCCACCATGGTGATGCCGGCCGCCGCCCGCCGCAGCCTCCAGTACCTGCCGCGGCCGGACGCCTCGCCCCGCTCGGCGCGCCTGGCCGCCGGGCTCACCCCGCGCGAGCTCGAGGTCGTCCTGCTGCTCGCCCAGGGCAAGTCCAACGCCGAGGTCGCCGAGAAACTCTCGGTGTCCATGGCGACCGTCAGATCCCATGTCCACCACGTGCTGCGGAAACTGGGCGTCGGCACCCGCGCCCAAGCGGTGGCCATTGCTTATGAAAGCGGTTTGATGGCGACCATCGGGCGGACCGCCGAATTCCGCGGCCAGGAAGGCTGAATCCCCGAAAAAGAGCCGGGGTGCGCCGAAAGGCCGGGCGGTGAATACGCCGGGCAGCGGAATGGGGCGCGGCCGGAAGGCCAATCGGGCGCGGCCGTCAGGGGAATCGCGCGCGGCCGTAAGGAGAATGGGGCGCGGCCGTAAGGGGAATGGGGCGCGGCCGGCCGCCCGGCCGCGCCGAATTCATCCGCGAGCGGTGCCCGCCCGCGTTTCCGGACCGGCGGCGCCGCGCGACCGGTATCCCGGCCCCACTCGCTCACCGGACCACTCGGCCACCACCGAGGCCATCTTCTCGAAATCGGCGACGAGGCGGCGGAACGGTGCCGAGCGCGTGTCCCGCTCGAAGTCGGCCCGCCCCGTCACCTCCACGACCTCGTAGTACTCGGCGGGCCCGCCGCCTCCGGCGGGCGCGAGCCGCTGCACGGCGAACGCGAGCACGGAGGGAAGTTCCGGACAGGTCGCGTAGTCCACCTCCCGGACCCAGGACTCGAAGCGCTCCGGCTCCACCCCGTCGTGCAGCCGGATGCGGTGAACGATGAACGTCATAGGACCCACCCCTCGAACCCACCTGTCGTCGGACCCACCCTCGCCCCCCTCGAAGCCACCTGTCGCCGTGCGTCGCACCTGTCACCGCCACGGCTCACCGGCGTCCTGCCCCCCGGCGGCTGCCGCCGAGGCCCAGCGCACGCGCGACGTTGTTCCGCTGGATCTCGTTGGTGCCGGAGAAGATCCGCGCGGGCAGCGCGTCCCGTAGCAGCGTCTCCGCCTCACCGCTCAACACGCCGAGCGCGCCGTGCAGTTGCACCGCGTCGAGCCCGACCCGGACGGCCGCCTCGCTCACCGCGAGCTTCGCGAGGGCCGGGGCCACCTGGTCCTCGCCGCCCCGCGCGAGTTCCCACGCCGCCTTGTACAGCACCAGGCGCGCCGACTCCACGGCCAGCGTCATGTCGACGACGCGGTGGCTCACCGCCTGGAAGTCGCCGATCGGCACCCCGAACTGCTCGCGTCGGCCCGCGTACGCGACCGTGGACTCCAGGACCCGCCGCATCGCGCCGAGGTAGGCCGCGAACAGACAGGTCCGCTCCCACCGCATGGAGGCCGCGAAGACACTGGCGCCCGCCCCCTCCGCGCCCAGCACGGCGGTCGCGGGCACCACGCACCCCTCAAGGCGCACATCGGCCGTCGGCGACCCGCGCAGCCCCACCTTGTCGTACGGGGGTCCGACCGTGAGGCCCGGCGTGCCGGCCTCCACGACGAACGCCGTCAGACCGAAGAAGCCGCCGCCCGGCGCCGTCGCGGCCTGCACCACGAACACGTCGGCGACCGGGGCGTTCGTCGTGAACGCCTTCGCCCCCTCCAGAACGTAGTGGTCGCCGTCGCGCACCGCGCGCGTCCGCAGGCCGAGGGTGTCCGAACCGGCCTCGGGCTCGGTGATGGCGTGCGCCGCGATCCGCTCGCCCGAGCACAGCGCGGGCAGCCAGCGCCGCTTCTGCTCCTCGGTGCCGAACTCCACCACCGGCACGAGCGCGGCGAACAGGTGCGCCGCCACGGAGAACGCGAAGCCGGTGTCCGGGCAGCCGTACCCGAACGCCTCCATGACCGCGGCCGCCGTCACCGCGTCCAGGCCGCTGCCGCCGTAGCGCTCCGGTACGACGCTGCCGACCAGGCCCTGCTTGCCCGCGAGCTGCCAGCGGCGGCGGAACTCCTCCCGGTCCGGCGCCCCGTCCCGCGGCGGCGCGTCGCCCAGCTCGCGGCGCGCGAACCGCTCGACGGCCTCGCGCATGTCCTCGGTCTCGTCGTCGAAGGCGAAGTTCATCGCGGTCCGTGCCCCTTCTCCTGGATCGCCCCGGTCGTGTGCCCGTGCCGGTCACGGTCCTCCTCGACGAGGACGTGGTAGTTGATGCCGCCGGTGCCGAAGGAGCTGACGGCGGCGCGCCGCGGCCTGCCCGGCGGCCGCGGCCACGGCTCGGGCCGGGTGGCGATCTCGGCCGGGATGGCGGCGAGGCCGAGCGCCGGGTTCAGCGTGCGCAGCAGCGCGTTGGGCGGCAGGGTGCCCGCGCGCAGCGCGAGCAGGGTGCGCAGCAGGCCCGCGCTGCCCGCCGCCGCGAAGGTGTGCCCGAAGAACGACTTCGCCGAGCCGATGCGCAGCGCCCCCGCGCGCGGCCCGCCCGCGTAGAGGCGGGCCGCGGCGGCGATCTCGACCCGGTCGCCGACCTTGGTGCCGGTGCCGTGCGCCTCCAGGTAGTCCACGGTGCAGGGCTCGAAGTCGACCTGCGCGAAGGCCCGTTGCATGGCGCGCACCTGGCCCGCGACGTCCGGCGCGATGAGCGACTTGGCGTCGTTCGACGCGCCCACCGCGCGGATCACCCCGTGCACCGTGTCGCCGTCGCGGCGGGCGTCGTCGTACCGCTTGAGGAGGAACAGACCGCAGCCGTCGCCCGGCGTGAACCCGTCGGCGGCCGCGTCGAACGGCGCGTTCCTGCTGTGCGAGAGCAGCCCGAGCGCCGAGCAGAGCACCATGTCCCGCGTGGTGCAGGCCAGTTCGACGCCGCCGGCGAGGGCGAAGTCGGCGGTGCCCGCACGCAGCGCGGCCACCGCCACGTCCAGCGCCGCCAGCGACGACGCGCAGGCCGCCTCCACCGCCAGCGGCACCGCGCACAGCCCGTACTCGTTGGCGAGCAGCGCGGCCACCCCACTGGCGAGACAGCCGTCGAGCAGCGCGGGCGACGGCTCGGCCGTGGCGCGCGCGGTGCGCTCGCGCAGCCGCTCGACCAGTTGCTTGCGGCGCAGCGACGACAGGCCGGCGAGCGCCGGCAGCGCCGCCACGGTGTCCTCCAGGCCGCTCAGCACCAGCTCGGCGTGGGCGCGCCGCTCCCGCGTCAGCCCCAGCGTCGTGCCGACCGCGACCACGCCGCGCCCGGCGAGCGGCGCCCGCCGGGGCAGCCCGGCGAACAGCTCCGCCGCGACGGCCAGGGCGAGCCGCTGCGCGCCGTCCATCGCCGCGTACCGCGGCGCCAGCACCGCCAGGTCCTCCGGCGGCTCCGTGGGCACGGGCACGTGCCCGCCCTGGTCGGTGTACGCGTGGGTGAGGCTGAGCGCGCCGGGGGAGTGGTACAGCTCCCGGTCGAGCACGGACTCCGGCACCGGCCCCAGTCGCGTGCGGCCCGAGCGGACGACGCGCCAGAACGCGGCGGCGTCCGGCGCCCCCGCGAACCGCCCGCCGAGCCCGACCACCGCGACCGGCACGCCCCGCGCCCCGGCCCGGGGGCCGGAGCGCGGCACGGCCGGGGCCCGGCGGCGGTGCTCCTCGAGCACGAGGTGGCAGA
>NZ_BNBT01000158.1 GCF_014656095.1 Streptomyces longispororuber | reverse complement strand
GACCGCCGTGGCGGCGAGGCCGGGCCGGTCCGGCACGACGCCCGCCCCGGGCGGCACCGGCGCGGGCCCGAACCCCGGCTGCGCCGCCGCCCCCTGGGGTGCCGGGGCGCGCCCGTGCGCGGTCCACGCGGACCCGTCCCACCAGCGCTCGACGGCGGGCTGGGACGGGTCCGGGTACCAGCCGGGAGGAGGCGACATGCTCATCCCGGCACTTTAGGACGTGGCGCGGCGGCCGGTACAACCAGCCGGGTCACACCGGCCGTACACGCGGACCGCGCACGCGCATCCCCGGCCGACGGGCGCTGTCCCGCCTAGTACACGCTGTCCCGCTGGTCGGGGACGACGGTGCCGTCCTGGCGCAGCACGGGGGTCTTGCGGCCGTCGGGCGCGTTGTACGCGGCCGTCGAGCAGGGGTACGTGCCCGCCTTGCGCGGCAGCGGCTCGATGAACATGGGGTTCACGACCCACCGGCCGTCGGCGTTGTCGTACGCCCGGCACATGAACTCGCTCTTGTTGCGGTTCAGGACCAGGTGCGCGCCGGTGGCGTCGCCGACGAACGTCACGTCGGTGTCGGCGTCGCCGCCGCCGACCGCGATGCGCTTGCCCCAGCGCTGCTTGTCCCAGGCCTTCTCGCCCTTGACCTTGAAGATCTCCTGGTTGACGAAGCAGCGCTTACCGTCGATGTACGGGATGACGTCGCCCTTGTTCACGCCGACGCCGCCGCAGCCCTGGTTCCGGGTGGTGATGCGACCCTTGTGGTCCAGGACGGAGCGGATCGCAATGGTGTGCTTGCGGTCGATGCCGACGCCGCGCGACCACACCTCGGCGACGGGCTCGGAGCCCGCGGAGACGATGTAGACGTCGAACCCGGCCTTCTTCAGGGTCCGGATCAGGTCGCGCTGCTGCTCGTAGTAGCGGGCGTAGCCGGGCACGGTGTGGCTGCCGATGGTGCGGGTGGTGCCGACCGGCGCCGCGAGGGCCTCCTCGCGGGCCTTCTTCGCGTACGACTCCACTTCCTCGACGGTGTGTCCGGCGAAGAGCTGCGGCACCCAGGCGTACTGCGGGACGGTGCGGCGGTGGTTCCAGGTGCCGGCGAAGGCGGCGGCGCCGCTCATCGTGGTGCCGTCCTCGCGGATCTGGAGGATCTCGTCGGCGCAGTCGGTGTCGGTGGAGGTCGGCAGCGGCTTGCCGACGGGCACCGCGGTGCCGCAGGCGCGGGTGAGGGCGCGGTGGCCGGCGTCCGTCATCCACTTGCTGGAGGACTTCCAGCTCTGCGGGCGCAGGATCTTGTCGTGCCGCAGGGCCCAACTGATGGTGGCGTCGGTGACGTCGTTCTTGACGACGGTGTTGTCCCAGTCGAAGGCGGCGACCGGGCGCTGGTGCCCGCCGTGCCCGAGGCGCGGGTCGGAGCACGTGCCCCGCGCGTCGATGACTTTCTGGAGGCGGGCGCGGTTGTCGCCGTACCAGGTGAGCTTCTTCGAGAGCTGGGGGCAGTGGGCGCCGGAGTGCGGCGCGGGCGCGGCCGTGGCGGCGGCTGCGGGGAGCGCGACGGGCCCGGCCACCAGGGCGGCGGCCGCGGCCAGCGTCGCACAAACGTTTCTGTTACGCATGTGCGTGGACGCTACAGCAGTTTTGGGGGGTCGCAGAAGCCCTGTCCACCGCGTCCCGTTCGGCCGGCACGACCGGCGTGCGACGGCCACGCGGCACGGCCGGGCGCCCGGGGACGCCCGGCCGTGCCGGGGAGCGGGGTGCGGTGCCCTACAGGGGCGTGACGTACGCCCCGGAGATGCCGCCGTCGACCAGGAAGTCGGTCGCGTTCACGAACGCGGCGTCGTCGCTGGCGAGGAACGCGACCGCCGCCGCGATCTCCTCGGCCTCCGCGAAGCGGCCCACGGGGATGTGCACGAGGCGCCGGGCGGCCCGCTCGGGGTCCTTGGCGAACAGCTCCCGGAGCAGCGGGGTGTTGACCGGCCCCGGGCACAGCGCGTTCACGCGGATGCCCTCGCGCGCGAACTGCACGCCCAGCTCGCGGGACATGGCGAGCACGCCGCCCTTGGACGCGGTGTACGAGATCTGCGAGGTCGCGGCGCCCATGCGGGCCACGAACGAGGCGGTGTTGATGATGGAGCCCTTGCCCTGGCGGCGCATGTAGGGGATGGCGGCCTTGCAGCACAGGTAGACGGAGGTGAGGTTGACCTCCTGGACGCGCTTCCAGGCCTCCAGGCCGGTGTCGAGGATGGAGTCGTCGTCGGGCGGCGAGATGCCCGCGTTGTTGAAGGCGACGTCCACGCTGCCGTAGGTGTCGTACGCGGCCTTGAACAGGGCCTCGACCTGTTCGGCGTCGGTGACGTCGACCTTCACGAACGTCCCGCCGACGTCCTCGGCGGCCTTCTTGCCCGCGCTCTCGTCGATGTCGCCGCACACCACGTGCGCCCCCTCGGAGGCGAGGCGGCGGGCGGTGGCGAGGCCGATGCCGCTGCCCGCGCCGGTGACGACGGCGGTGCGGCCGACGAGGCGGCGGCAGACGGGGGTCTGGGGGGAACCCCCGGGGGAGGTCACGGTCTCTTCGGTCACTGAGCGGGCCCTTCCGTGCTGATGAAGACGTTCTTGGTCTCGGTGAAGGCGGCGAGGGCGTCCGGGCCGAGCTCGCGCCCGAGGCCGGACTGGCCGTAGCCGCCGAAGGGGGTCCAGTAGCGCACGCTGGAGTGCGAGTTGACGGACAGGTTGCCCGCCTTGACGGCCTGGGAGACGCGCAGCGCGCGGCCCACGTCGCGGGTCCAGACGGAGCCGGACAGGCCGTACTCGGTGGCGTTGGCGAGGCGGACCGCCTCGGCCTCGTCCTCGAAGGGCAGGACGACGGCGACCGGGCCGAAGACCTCCTCGACGGCGACCGGCGAGGCGGGGTCGGCGTCGGTGAGGACGGTCGGCGGGAACCAGAAGCCGGGCCCCTCGGGCGCGCTGCCGCGGATGCCCGCGCCCGCGGGCACGTAGGAGCGCACCCGGTCGAGCTGGGCCCGGGAGATCAGCGGGCCCATCTGGGTCTTCTCGTCGGCCGGGTCGCCGACGACGTACGACGCCACGGCCGGTGCCAGGACCTCGAGGAAGCGGTCGTACACCGGGCGCTGGACGAGGATGCGGGTGCGGGCGCAGCAGTCCTGGCCGGAGTTGTCGAGGAACGAGCCGGGGGCGGCGAGGGCGGCGGCCTCCACGTCGGCGTCGGCGAAGACGATGTTCGGGCTCTTGCCGCCGAGTTCGAGGGTCACGCGCTTCACGCGGTCGGCGCACCTGGCCATGATCTGCTTGCCGACGCGGGTGGAGCCGGTGAACACGATCTTGGCGACGCCGGGGTGCTCGACCAGCGCGTTCCCGGCCACGGCCCCCTCGCCCGGCAGGACCTGGAACAGGCCCTCGGGCAGGCCCGCCTCCAGGGCAAGCTCGGCCAGGCGCAGGGCGGTCAGCGGGGTGGTCTCGGCGGGCTTGAGGAGGACCGCGTTGCCCGCCGCGAGGGCCGGGGCGGTGCCCCAGGCGGCGATGGGCATCGGGAAGTTCCAGGGCGCGATGACACCGACCACGCCGAGGGGTTCGAGGATCGTCAGGTCGAGGCCGCCGGGGACCGGGATCTGGCGGCCGGTGAGGCGCTCGACGCCGCCCGCCGCGTAGTCGAACAGGTCGCGGGCGTTGCCCGCCTCCCAGCGGGCGTTGCCGATGACGTGCCCGGCCTCGCGGACCTCCAGGCGGGCGAGCTCCTCGACGTGGCCGTCGATGACGGCGGCGAAGCGGCGCAGCAGACGGGCGCGGTCGGCGGGGGCGGCGGCCGCCCACCCGGCCTGTGCCCGCACGGCCCGGGCGACGGCCGCGTCGACGTCCTCGGCGGTGGCGGCGGGGACGGTCGCGACGACGTCCTCGGTCGCGGGGTTCAGTACCTCAAGCACGTCGGGGCCTCACAGTCGTTCGAAGGAGCGGCGCAGCTCCCAGTCGGTCACCGCGGAGTCGAAGGCGTCCAGCTCGACCCGCGCCATGTTGCGGTAGTGCGCGACGACCTCGTCGCCGAACGCGGCCTTGGCGACGGGGCTGTTCTCCCACAGCTCGGCGGCCTCGCGCAGGGTCGTCGGGACGTGCGCGTAGTCGGCGGTGTAGGCGTTGCCGGCGCACGCCTCGGGCAGTTCCAGCTCCTGCTCGACGCCGTACAGGCCCGCCGCGACCAGGCCGGCGACCGCCAGGTACGGGTTGACGTCGCCGCCGGGGAGGCGGTTCTCGAAGCGCAGCGAGCGGCCGTGGCCGACGACGCGCAGGGCGCAGGTGCGGTTGTCGTGGCCCCAGGCGACCGCGGTGGGGGCGAAGGAGCCGGGCCGGAAGCGCTTGTAGGAGTTGATCTGGGGCGCGTACAGCAGGCTGAAGTCGCGCAGCGCGGCGAGCTGTCCGGCGAGGAAGTGGCGCATGAGGGGCGACATGCCCCCGGGGTCGTCCGGGGCACCGGCCATGGCGTTGTTGCCGTCGGCGTCCTGGAGCGAGAGGTGGATGTGGCAGGAGTTGCCCTCGCGCTCGTTGTACTTCGCCATGAAGGTGAGCGACACGCCTTCCTGGGCGGCGATCTCCTTGGCGCCGGTCTTGTAGAGCGCGTGCTGGTCGCAGGTGACGAGGGCCTCGTCGTAGCGGAACACGATCTCGTGCTGGCCGGGGTTGCACTCGCCCTTGGCGGACTCCACGGTCAGGCCCGCGCCCGCCATCTCGTTGCGGATGCGGCGCAGCAGCGGCTCGACGCGGCCGGTGCCGAGGACGGAGTAGTCGATGTTGTACTGGTTGGCCGGGGTCAGGCCGCGGTAGCCGGCGTCCCAGGCCTGTTCGTAGGTGTCCTTGAAGACGATGAACTCCAGCTCGGTGCCGACGTGCGCGGTGCAGCCCAGCTCGGCGAGGCGGTCGAGCTGGCGGCGCAGTATCTGCCGGGGGGCCGCGACCACGGGCGAGCCGTCGTTCCAGGCGAGGTCGGCGACGAGCAGGGCCGTGCCCTCGTGCCAGGGGATCCGGCGCAGGGTGGTCAGGTCGGGGCGCATGGCGAAGTCGCCGTAGCCGCGCTCCCAGGAGGACATCGCGTACCCGTCGACCGTGTTCATCTCCGTGTCGACGGCCAGGAGGTAGTTGCAGCCCTCCGTGCCGTGCTCCAGGACCTCGTCCAGGAAGAACGGGGCGGCGAACCGCTTGCCCTGGAGCCGCCCTTGCATGTCGGGGAAGGCCAGGACGACAGTGTCGATCTCTCCGCCCGCCACGAGGGCACGCAGCTCCTCGACGGCGAGCGGGGGTGTGCGGTCTGCCACGGGAAAAGCCTCCTTGGGTCAGCCGAGTGGCCATAAGGTATTGCCGAGAACCATTGCTTGGGAAGGGGGTGCCGCGACATGTCGCACGCGGATGCCGACGGCGGCCTCGCGACGGTGCTGCGGCCGGTGCGGGCCGGGAACGGCTTCGAGGAGGCCCTGGAGCAGATCCTCCAGGTCGTCCGGCTCGGCCTGGTGCCCGGCGGCGAACGGCTGCCGTCGGAGCGGGAGCTGGCCGACCGGCTCGGCATCAGCAGGGTCACGCTGCGGGAGGTCCTGAAGGTCCTCCAGGACCAGGGGCTCGTGGAGTCGCGGCGGGGGCGCTACGGCGGCACGTTCGTGCGCCCGCGCCCCGAGGCGCCCGGCGAGGACGAGCTGCGCCGGCGCATCAGGGGCGTCGACGTGGAGGACGCGCTGCGCTTCCGCGAGGTCCTGGAGGTCGGCGCCGCCGGGCTGTGCGCCGCCGAGGGCCTGGCGGGCGAGCGGGCCGGGCGGCTGCGCGCCGCCCTCGCGGACACCCACGACGCGCCGCTCGCCGACTACCGGCGGCGGGACACCTTCCTGCACCTCACGCTCGCCGAGCTGTCCGGCTCGCCGACGCTCACCGCGCAGTACGCGGCGGTCCGCGCGACGGTGAACGACCTGCTCGACTGCATCCCGCTCCTGGTGCGCAACCTGGAGCACTCCCAGCGCCAGCACACGGCCCTGGTGGAGGCCGTGCTCGACGGCGACGCGGACGCGGCGCGGGAGATCTCGCGCGAGCACTGCGCGGGGACGGCGGCGCTGCTGCGGGGGTTCCTCACCTGAGGGGCGGGCCCCGGGGCCGGGCCCGTCCGGCTCGCCCCTTGTGCGTCGGGACGGTTAACCGGCACGTTACGCACGGGTCTTGCTTTCTACCCGCCCTCCCCGCAAAGGTATGGCACCAATCCATTGTCGCCGCCCCAGGGGAGCTCCCTCATGCCGCAGGAGTCCACCACGCCACGCGCCGCCGAAGGGGACGACTATCTGGAGCGGCGCGCGCTGCGCCGCGGGAACGCCGGGTGGGTGCTGCTCACCGGCCTCGGCGTCGCCTACGTCGTCTCCGGCGACTACTCGGGCTGGAACTCCGGCCTCAAGGAGGGCGGCTTCGGCGGCCTGGCCGTCGCGATGGTCCTGATGGGCGTGATGTACACCTGCATGGTGTTCTCGCTCGCCGAGCTGTCGTCCGTGCTGCCGACGGCCGGAGGGGGCTACGGCTTCGCCCGCCGCGCCCTCGGCCCCTGGGGCGGCTTCCTGACCGGCACGGCGATCCTCATCGAGTACGTCCTCGCACCCGCCGCGATCTCCATCTTCATCGGCGACTACGTGGAGTCGCTCGGGCTCTTCGGCCTGGAGTCGGGCTGGCCGGTCTACCTGGCCTGCTTCGTCCTCTTCACCGGCATCCACCTGTGGGGCGTCGGCGAGGCCCTGCGGTTCAGCTTCGTCGTCACGGGCATCGCGGTGGCGGCGCTGCTGGTGTTCGCGGTGGGCGCGTTCCTCGACTTCGACGCCTCCAAGCTGAACGACATCCCCGTCGACCACGACGCCTTCGGCGCCAGTTCGTGGCTGCCGCTGGGCATCCTCGGCATCTGGGCGGCGTTCCCGTTCGGCATGTGGTTCTTCCTGGGCGTGGAGGGCGTACCGCTGGCCGCCGAGGAGACGAAGGACCCGGCGCGCACCCTGCCGCGGGCGATCCGCTGGTCGATGGTCATCCTCGTCGCGCTCGCGCTGCTCACCTTCCTCGCCTCGACGGGCGCGCGCGGCTCGGCCGCCCTCCAGTCGACGGGCAACCCGCTGGTGGACGCCCTCCAGCCGGACGGCGAGCGGACGACCTTGAGCCGCGTCATCAACTACGCGGGCCTGGCCGGCCTGGTGGCCTCCTTCTTCTCCCTCATCTACGCCGGTTCGCGCCAGCTCTTCGCCCTGTCCCGGGCGGGCTACCTGCCCCGCTTCCTGTCCCTGACCAGCCGCCGCAAGGCGCCCTACCTGGGCCTGCTGGTGCCGGGGGCGATCGGCTTCTCGCTGGCCGCCGCGACCGGCGACGGCGCGCGCATGCTGAACGTCGCGGTGTTCGGCGCGACCATCTCCTACGCCCTGATGTCGCTGTCCCACATCGTGCTGCGGCGCCGCGAGCCCGCCCTGCCCCGGCCCTACCGCACGCCCGGCGGCGTCCTGACGTCGTCGGTGGCGCTGGCCCTGGCGTGCGCGGCCCTCGTGGCGACGTTCCTGGTGGACGTCACGGCGGCGGTCATCGCGCTCGGCGTGTACGGGGTGGCGATCGCGTACTTCGGCCTGTACAGCCGCAAGCATCTGGTGGCACGGGCGCCCGAGGAGGAGTTCGCCGCGCTGGCCGCGGCGGAGGCCGAGCTGGAACGCGAGTAACACGAAGAGCAAAGGGAGTCCGCACGTGAACGGCACCGCCCGCCGACCGCTGATCGGCGTGAGCACCTACCTGGAGGCCGAGGCGCGCTGGGGCGTCTGGACGCTGCCGGCCGCACTGCTGCCCGCCGGGTACCCGCGCCTGGTGCAGGCGGCGGGTGGCCTGGCGGCGATGGTGCCGCCGGACGACCCCGCGTACGCGGCCGACGTCGTCGCCCGCCTCGACGGCGTCGTCGTCGCGGGCGGCCCCGACGTCGAGCCGTCCCGCTACGGCGCCCCGCGCGACGCCCGCACGGGCCCGCCCGCCCCGGAGCGGGACGCCTGGGAACTCGCCCTGATCGAGGCGGCCCTGACCACGGGCACGCCCCTGCTCGGCATCTGCCGCGGGATGCAGCTCCTGAACGTCGCCCTGGGCGGCACCCTCGTCCAGCACCTGGACGGCCACGCCGTGGCGCCCGGCGTCTTCGGCACGCACACGGTCAAGCCGGTGCCCGGCACGCTGTACGCGTCCGTCGTCCCCGACGCGTCGACGGACGTCCCCACGTACCACCACCAGGCGGTGGACGTCCTGGGCCGCGGCCTGCTCGCGTCCGCGCACGCCCCCGACGGCACCATCGAGGCCGTCGAACTCCCCGCCCCCGCCTGGACCCTGGGCGTCCAATGGCACCCGGAAATGAGCACGGACACCCGCCTGATGCAGGCACTGGTACAGGCGGCAACCAAGCGCCCCGAAGGGGCGCGGGGAACTGCACGAACAACCCCGGACGCCCCGCAGACAACGACGACACCGAACAAGCCCACCAACGCGCCCAACACGTGAACCCGACCCCGAGGACAAGCCCCCTCAAGGGGCGCGGGGAACTGCGCGAACAACCCCGGACGCCCCGCAGACAACGACGACACCGAACAAGCCCACCAACGCGCCCAACACGTGAACCCGACCCCAAAGACAAGCCCCCTCAAGGGGCGCGGGGAACTGCGCGAGCAACCCCACACACCCGCAGGCAAAAGACAACGGAGGAAGGGAGGACAACGCAGGCCGCAGGCCGAGCGAGCCCCCACGCAGAGCCGGCCGCTAGGCCCCCCGCGTCAGCCCCAGCAACTCCCGCGCCGGCCCCGCCGGCACAGGCCCCGTGGGCCACACGGCCCGCAGCTCACGGCGCAGCCGCACCCCCGCCACCGGCACCCGCACAAGGCGCCCCGCCAGAACCTCCTCGCCCACCGCCAGCTCACTGAGCACCGCGGGCCCCGCGCAGCTCACCGCGGCGGACTTCACGGCCGTGGTGGACGACAGCTCCATGAGCGGCGCCGCGAGCCCGCCGAGGGCCGCGTCCAGGACCTGCCGCGTACCGGAGCCCTCCTCGCGCAGGATCAGCGGCGTCCCGGCGAGCTCCGCGGCGGAAACGGGGGTGCGCCGCCGCGCCCAGGCGTGCCCGGGCGCGGTCACCACGACCAGCCGGTCGTGCCCGACCACCGCGGCGTCCAGGCCCGCGGGCACCCGCAGCCCCTCCACGAACCCGAGGTCCGCCTCCCCACCGAGCAGCCGCTCGGCGACCTGCGCGGAGTTGCCCGCGAGCAGCGCCACGGCCGTACCGGGGCGCCGCGCGCGCAGCGCGATCAGCCAGCCCGGCAGCAGGTACTCGGCGATGGTCATGCTCGCCGCGACCCGCAGCCGCGAGTCGCGCCGGTCGCGCAGCGCCTGCGCTCCCACGTCGAAGGCCTCGGCGGCCTCCACGATCCGGCGCGCCCAGTCGGTGACGAGGGCGCCCGCCTCGGTCAGCCGCGAGCCGCGCGGCGAGCGGTCCACGAGGGCCACGCCGAGCTGCCGTTCCATGGACCGCACGCGCCCGCTCGCGGCGGGCTGGCTGATGCCGAGCTCACGCGCCGCCCGGCCGAGGCTGCCCAGGCGCGCGACGGCGAGCAGCAGCTCCAGGGCGGCCAGGTCCGGCACCCGGTGCGCGAGCGGTCCCCCTGGCGGGCCGGGCGTCTCCGAGGTCATAAGACCAGGTTATGTCCCCATAGGCACATGATCCCTACCGCGCCGGACCCGGCGGGCGCACCGTGGGGCCATGGTCACCGCAGCGCACAGCCGCCCCCGCCCGCGCACGAGCCCCCGCGCCGCCGTCCGCCACCTCGGCCCGAACTGGTACGCGTCCGTCATGGGCACGGCGATCGTCGCCAACGCGGGCGTCGCGCTGCCGGGCGCCGTCCCGGGCCTGCGCACGGCCTGCGCCGCCGTGTGGGCGCTGTCGCTGCTGATGCTGGCCGCGCTGCTCGCGGCCCGGGCCGCGCACTGGCTCCACCACCGTGACCAGGCGCGGGCGCACCTCCTGGACCCGGCGGTGGCGCCCTTCCACGGCTGTCTGTCCATGGCCCTGCTCGCGGTCGGCGCCGCCACCGTGCTGGTGGGCCGGGACTGGATCGGCCTCGGCGCGGCGGTCGCACTCGACGCCGTGCTGTTCGCCGCCGGTACGGCGACCGGTCTCGCCGCGGCGGTCGCGATCCCGTACCTGATGGTGGTCCGGCACGAGGTCACGGCCGACCAGGCGTCCCCGGTGTGGCTCCTTCCCGTCGTGGCGCCCATGGTCGCCGCCGCCGTCGGGCCGCTGCTCGTGCCGCACCTGCCGCCCGGGCAGGCCCGGCAGACGCTGCTCTACGGGTGCGTGGCGCTGTTCGGCGTCAGCCTGCTGGCCACCCTGGTGCTGCTGCCGCTGGTCTTCGCCCGGCTGGTGACGGGCCCGCCGCTGCCACTGGCGCTCACCCCGACGGTGTTCCTGGTCCTGGGCCCGCTCGGGCAGTCCACGACCGCCGTGAACGCGTTCGCCGACGCGGCCGACGGCCTGCTGCCCGCGCCCTTCGACCGGGGCTTCGCGGTGTTCGCCGTGGTGTACGGCGTGCCGGTGCTCGGCTTCGCCCTGCTGTGGCTGGCGCTGGCGGCCGCGCTGGTGGCCCGTGCCCGGCGCGCGGGCATGGGCTTCGCGATGACGTGGTGGGCGTTCACCTTCCCCGTCGGCACCTGCGCCACGGGCGCCGCGGCCCTGGGCAGGCACACCGGCCTCACCGCCTACGCCTGGCTGGCCACGGGCCTCTTCGCGCTCCTGGTGACCGCCTGGGCGGTGGCCCTGACCCACACCGCCCGCGGCCTCCTCGACGGCCGCCTGCTCGCGGCGCCGCGCTGAGGCGCGACCACCGGCTGCCCGCCGCACCCCGGCCGCCGCGTGCCCGCCGCACCGCGCTGAGGCTCAGCGGCGGCCCGCCCGCAGCGCCGCGCCCAGCACCCGCGGCGCCTCCGCCAGCGAGGGTCCGTACCACGTGAGGTGGCGGCCGCTGACCAGTGCGGCGGGCAGGCCGGGGAACGCCTCGGGGCCGTCCTCGGCGGTGAAGCGGTACGGCTCGTCCGGCAGCACCACCAGGTCCAGGTCGGCGGCGCGCAGCTCCTCCAGGGGGACGCGCGGGTAGCGCTCGGCGTGCGTCGCGTAGGCGTTGTCGACGCCGAGGCGGCGGAGCAGGTCGCCCGCGAACGTGTCCCGGCCGAGCACCATCCAGGGCTTGCGCCAGACGGGCACGGCCGCCCGCCGCCGGCGGCCCGGGGGCGGCAGGTCCCGCCAGACCTCCTCGGCCCGCTCCAGCCAGCGGGGCCGGCCGGGCCCGCCGCACGCGGTGAGGACCCGGGACAGCTCGCGGAACGCCTGGTCGAGTCCGCGCACCTCGGTGACGAGGACCTCCAGGCCTGCCGCGCGCAGGGCGGCCACGTCGGCGGGGCGGTTCTCCTCCTCGTTGGCGATCACCAGGTCGGGGACGAGCGCCTCGATGGCGGACACGGAGGGGTTCTTCGTGCCACCGATCCGGGTGACGCCGAGGACGTCCAGGCCCACCGGATGGCTGCACCAGTCCGTGGCCCCGACCAGGGCGCCCGGCACGGTCTCGGCGACCGCCTCCGTGAGCGAGGGCACCAGGGAGACCACCCGTGCGGTAGGCATCGGTCAGTGCCGTCCGGCGTCCGTGGCCTCGATGTGGTCGCCCACGGCCACGACGAGCACCCGCGCATCGGCGGCCGTGGCCCGCCAGCGGTGCCGTACGCCCCCGGTCAGGTAGAGGCTGTCGCCGCGCCCGAGGCGGTAGGCGCGGCCCTCGGCCTCCACCTCGACGGCGCCGCCGATGACGTACATCAGCTCGTCGTTGCGGTGCTGGAACTCGCGGCCCTCGTCGTGGTCGCCCACGTACTCGAAGACGTGGAGCTGGTGGTGGCCGCGGACCAGGTCCCGTACGTGCGTCTCGGAGCTGCCGCCCGCCAGGCTCACCTCGTCGGCGGCGCGCACCAGGTCGACGGTGCCGGTCGGGTCGGCGGCCGCGAGCAGCTCGACGGCGGTGGTGCCGAGCGCGTCGGCGACCCGCTCCAGGGAGCGCATGCTGGGCCGGGCGCGCTCGTTCTCCACCTGGCTCAGGAACGGCACCGAGAGGCCGCTGCGCCGGGAGACGACCGCGAGGGTGAGCTCGAGCTGGCGGCGGCGCCGCCGCACGGCCGAGCCCACCCGGAGGTTCTCCTTGTGCTCGTCCATCGCCTCGGCTCCCTCCTTCTTCCGCGCGCCTCGGCCGACGCGTGCCGCCGGACCGTCCTGGCCGGTGCCTTCACCCTGATGGGTTTCCTGCACCCTACGCATGTTCGCCAAACGGTTTTACCCAGTTGGCCGCTCTGCGCGCCGGTTGCGGCCGCGCGCGGGCTGTGCGTGCCGGTCGCGGGCGCCCGGTCCGCGCTCCCGGCCCGAACGCCGAACGGGCCGGACACCTGCCCGTGGGGCAAGTATCCGGCCCGTCGCCGAAGGATCGATAAACCCGCGGTGGAGCCGGTCCCCGGCTACTGCGGGGCCATGCGACCCGGAACCTCTGGGTGCTCCTTCAGCCACGCGGCGACGGCCTCCTCCTCATGGCCCTTGCCGCGCTTCTTGATCTCGTTCTCCAGGCCCGCGAGCTCGGCCTCGCTCATCCTGAAGTCCTTGAACCACTTCGTGAGCCGCGGGTACTGCTCGGGGAACTTCTTGCTGGTGATGGTGCGGATCGTGTCGCCCTTGCCGAAGGCGCCCTCGGGGTCCTTGAGCTTGGTCAGGCCGTACTCGCTGTAGGCCCAGTGGGGCGACCACAGCAGGACCGCGACCGGCTCCTTCTTGGCGTACGCGCGCTTGAGCTCGGCGAGCATCGCGGGCGTCGAGCCGCTGGCGATCCTGTACTCGCCCTCGAGTCCGTAGCGGGGCAGCACCTCGTCCTTGAGCTTCTGCATGACCCCGGTGCCCGGCTCGATGCCGACGATCTTGCCCTTGAAGGTGCCGCCCTTGCCCTTGAGGTCCGCCAGGGACTTCACGCCCTTGACGTAGGACGGCACGGCGACCTCCAGGGACGTGGGGCTGTACCAGGTGCCCAGGTCGACGAGGTTCTCCTTGTGCTTGTCCCAGTAGTTCTTCTGCGTACTGGGCAGCCAGGCGTCGAAGTTCACGTCGATGTCGCCCCGCGCGAGGCCGGTGTAGACCGGGCCCACGTCGGACTGCGACAGCTTCATCTTGTAGCCGCGCCGCTCCAGGACGTTCTTCCACAGGTAGGTGACGGCGACGTCCTCGTCCCAGGGGAACCAGGCCACGTTCAGCGTCCGCTTCGCCTCCGCGGGGGCCGCGCCCGCGCCGCCGCCGGCCACCGGGGCCCACTTCTCGACCAGGCCGGGGTTCTTCTCCAGCCAGGCGCGCACGGCCTGCTGCTGGTTGCCCTTGCCCGCCTTGTTGATCTCGGCTTCGAGGCTCGTGAGCTGCTTCTCGCTCATCCTGAAGTCCTTGAGCCAGGCGCCGACCTCGGGGTGCTCCTTCGCGAAGCCGTCGCGCGCGACGGTGTGCACGCCGTCGCCCTTGCCCCAGGCGCCCTTCGGGTCCTTCAGCTTCTTCAGGTCGAAGTCGCTGTAGGCCCAGTGCGGCGACCAGAGCGTCACCACGACGGGCTGCTTCTTGGCGTACGCGCGCTTCAGCTCGGCGAGCATCGCGGGCGTGGAGCCGTCGACGACCTCGAAGTCCTTCTCCAGGCCGTAGGCCTTGAGCACCTTGTCCTTGAGGAGCTTCATCATTCCGGCGCTGGACTCGATGCCGATGATCTTGCCCTTGAAGGTGCCCTTCCTCGCCTTGAGGTCCTCCAGGGAGTCGACGCCCTTCATGTACGAGGGCACGCTCAGCTCCAGGGAGGTCGGCCCGTACCAGGCCCCGAGGTCGTCGAGCTTGTCGCCGTACTTCTTCCAGTACGAGGCGTGCGTCGTCGGCAGCCAGGCGTCGGTCTGGAAGTCGATGCCGCCCTGGGCGAGCGAGGTGTAGAGGGGCCCCGCGTCGAGCTGCTGGGCCTTCACCTCGAAGCCGCGCCGCTCCAGGATCTCCTTCCACAGGAAGGTGGAGGCCACGCCCTCGTCCCAGGGGATGTAGCCGATGTTCAGCTCCTTGCCGTGGCCGACGTTCTCGCCGTCGGAGGCGGCGGTCGCCTTGTCGTCCGAGCCGCCGAAGACGCCCATGCCGCCCGCGACGAGCGCGAGGACGACCACGCCGATCACCGCGAACGCCGGGCGGGGCCGGTAGCTCCACAGCTTCAGGCCCTGCGCGGCGCGCGCCCTGGCGGCGGCGCGGCGGCCGAGCGGCGACACCTGCGTGCCCAGGGCGGCGGTCATGCGGTCCAGGTAGATCGCGAGGATCACGATGGAGACACCGGACTCGGCGCCGAGGCCGACGTCGAGCTGGCCGATGGACTCGTTCACGTCGGCGCCGAGGCCGCCGGTGCCGACCATGCCCGCGATGGCGGCCATCGACAGGCCCAGCATGATGACCTGGTTGACGCCGGCCATGATGGTCGGCAGGGCGAGCGGGAGCTGCACCCGGAACAGCACGTTGCGCGGTGTCGTGCCGAACGCGTCGGCCGCCTCGACCAGTTCCTTGTCGACCTGGCGGATGCCGAGCTCCGTCATCCGCACGCCGGGCGCGAGGGCGAAGATCAGCGTCGCGACGATGCCCGCGGGGCCGCCCATGCCGAAGAACAGGATGGCCGGGATGAGGTAGATCATCGCGGGCAGCGTCTGCATCAGGTCGAGCACGGGCCGCAGCAGCGCCCCGACCCTGCGGGAGCGGGCCGCCCAGATGCCGAGCGGCACGGAGATCACCAGCGCGATGACCGTCGCCACCAGCACCAGGGACAGCGTCACCATCGCGTTGTCCCACAGCTCCAGCGAGTCGATGAACGCGAAGCCGACGAAGGAGAGCACACCGGCGGACAGGCCGCGCAGCCAGCACGCGATCACGGCGAAGATGCCCGCGAGCAGCAGCGGCTCGGGGGCCTGGAGCACGTCCGTGAGGGTGTCGTTCATGCCGCTGAGCACGGACTCGATGAAGTCGAACAGCCAGGCGAGGTGTTCGGTGAGCCAGTCGACCGCGTCGTTGACCCGGTCGCCGAGATGAATCCTAGGCACCGCTGCTCACCTTGCCCGCGCTCCTGCCGCCCTCGTCCCCGGTCCTCGGTACGCGTACGGCCGTGTCCTTCGGCTGTGCCGGGACGACGGCGTCCGCGGGGGCCGCGGGCCGCGTGCCCGGCTCGCCGAGCGCGGCCAGCAGCCGCGCCCGGGACACGACGCCGACCAGGGAGCCGTCCGCGCCGGTCACGGCCACGGCGACGCCGCTGGTGGAGCACGGCGTGAACAGCTCGATCACCGGGGTGTCGGCGGAGACGGTGGCGGGGGCCGCGGCGAGCACGTCGGCGGCGCTGCGCAGCTTCGTGCCCTCCGGCGTCGTCGTCCCGTACACGGTCTCCGGGCCCGCCATGACGGCGCCCGCGGTCAGCACGCGGGCGCGGTCGACGTCCTGCGTGAACGCGGCGACGTAGTCGTTGGCCGGGGTGGTGAGGATGTCCTCGGCGGTGCCGGTCTGGACGATCCGGCCGTCGCGCATGACGGCGATCCGGTCGCCGAGCCGCATGGCCTCGTTGAGGTCGTGGGTGATGAAGACGATGGTCTTCTTCAGCGTCTGCTGGAGTTCGAGGAGCTGGTCCTGCATGTCGCGGCGGATCAGCGGGTCGAGCGCGCTGAACGACTCGTCCATGAGCAGCAGGTCGGCGTCCGTGGCCAGGGCGCGGGCCAGGCCCACGCGCTGCTGCATGCCGCCGGACAGCTCGTCGGGCCAGGACTTCTCCCAGCCCTTGAGGCCGGCGAGTTCGAGCGCCTCGGTGGCCCGCTTCTCGCGCTCCGCGCGCGGCAGGCCCTGCACCTCCAGGCCGTACGCGGCGTTCTCCAGCACGCTGCGGTGCGGGAACAGCGCGAAGTGCTGGAACACCATGCTGATCTTGCGGGCGCGCACCTGGCGCAGCTCGCGGGCGCTCAGCGAGGTCAGGTCCTGACCGTCGAAGAGCACCTGCCCGGCCGTCGGTTCCGAGAGCCCGTTGAGCATGCGCAGCAACGTGGACTTGCCGGATCCGGAGAGACCCATGACGACGAAGATCTGGCCCGGCTCGACGGTGAAGGTCGCGTCGATGACCGCGGCGGTCGTCCCCTCGGCGCGCAGTTCTTCACGGTCGGCTCCGTCGCGGAGCCTGCGCACCACGTCGTCGGGTCGTCTGCCGAACACTTTGTACAGGTGTTCGGCTTGCAGCCTGGACACATACACCTCTCGGGTCGAACGGAGACGGCCCGCCGCTCCCCCACGGCAGGCCGTGGAGCCGTGCGGGGTCCGCCCGCTCACCCATCAAGATGTTGAAAACTCGACCGGTACTGCTCCGCGTCGCCACTGCCCTCATCCGCCCCTTCGAAACCATGAAGTGTCCCACGTCACAACAGCACCGAAGAGGCTCAGGCGGGGGCCCGGCCGCCTTGCGGCATGATGCGAGGGTGACTCAGCACACCCGGCGGCTCATGCTGCTCGACACGGCGTCCCTGTACTTCCGGGCCTACTTCGGGGTCCCGGAATCCGTGAAGGCCCCCGACGGCACCCCGGTCAACGCGGTCCGCGGCCTCCTGGAGTTCATCACCCGCCTCGTCCAGGACCACCGACCGGACGACCTGGTCGCCTGCATGGACGCGGACTGGCGGCCGCAGTGGCGCGTGGACCTGATCCCCTCGTACAAGGCCCACCGCGTCGCCGAGGAGGTGCCCGCGGGCCCGGACGTGGAGGAGACCCCGGACACGCTCTCCCCGCAGGTCCCGGTGATCGAGGACGTCCTGGACGCGCTCGGCATCGCCCGCGTGGGCGTCCCCGCGTACGAGGCGGACGACGTGATCGGCACGTACACGGCCCGCGCGGCGGGCCCGGTCGACATCATCACGGGCGACCGCGACCTGTTCCAGCTCGTGGACGACGCGCGCGGCGTCCGCGTCCTGTACCCGCTGAAGGGCGTCGGCAGCCTCCAGGTCACCGACGAGGCCCTGCTGCGCGAGAAGTACGGCGTCGACGGCCCCGGCTACGCGGACCTCGCCCTGCTGCGCGGCGACCCCAGCGACGGCCTGCCGGGCGTCCCCGGCATCGGCGAGAAGACCGCGGCCAAGCTCCTCGACGCCTTCGGCGACCTGGCCGGGATCATGGCGGCGGTCGACGACCCCGCGGCCAGGCTGACGCCCTCGCAGCGCAAGCGGCTCGACGAGGCGCGCCCCTACCTGGCCGTCGCGCCGAAGGTGGTCCGGGTCGCGGACGACGTACCGCTGCCGGACGTGGAGGTCGCGCTGCCGCGCGAGCCGCGCGACCCGGCCGCCCTGGACGAGCTCGCCCGGCGCTGGGGCCTCGGGGGTCCGCTCGGCCGGCTGCTGTCCACGCTCCAGGGCTGAGCGGGGTGGGCGGCCAGGGCGGGTGTTAAGTTAGGTAAACCTAACAAATAGTGGATCAGGGGATCAGCCATGGCAGAGCGGCCCGCACGCAAGACTCCGAAGCCCCACGTCGCCCAGGTCGTCCGCACCGAACGCCTCACCCCCCACATGCAGCGCGTGGTGCTCGGCGGCGACGGCCTCTCCGAGTTCACGGCCGGGGACTGCACCGACCATTACGTGAAGGTCCTGTTCGCCCCGGCGGGCGTGACCTACCCGGAGCCCTTCGACCTCCAGCGCGTCCGCGAGGAGCTGCCGCGCGAGCAGTGGCCCGTCACCCGGACGTACACGGTGCGCTGGTGGGACCCCGAGGCCCGGGAGCTGGCCCTGGACTTCGTGGTCCACGGCGACGAGGGCCTGGCCGGGCCGTGGGCGCTGCGGGCGCAGCCGGGCGAGACGGTACGCCTGCTCGGGCCCGGCGGGGCGTACGCGCCGGACCCGGCCGCCGACTGGCACCTCATCGCCGGTGACGAGAGCGCGCTGCCCGCCATTGCCGCGGCGCTCGAAGCGCTGCCGGAGGGCGCGGAGGTGCGGGCCTTCGTGGAGGTCTCGGGCCCCGAGGAGGAGCAGAAGATCTCCACCGACGCGGAGGTGGTCTGGCTGCACCGCCAGGGGCGCCCGGTGGGGCAGGCCCTGGTGGAAGCCGTCCGCGCCCTGGACTTCCCGGCGGGCACGCCGCAGGCGTTCGTGCACGGGGAGGCGGGGTTCGTGAAGGAGATCCGCCGCATCCTGCGCGTCGAGCACCAGGTGCCGCGGGAGCGGTTGTCCGTGTCCGGGTACTGGCGGCTCGGGCACAACGAGGACGGGTGGCAGGCGTCGAAGCGGGAGTGGAACGCGGAGGTGGAGGCCGAGCAGGAGCTGCGCTCGGCCTGAGCGGGGCTTGGGCGGCGCGGGGGCTTCGCCCCCCGCTGCCCCTTCTCCTCGCTGCGCGCCGCCGCTGTCTGCGGGTTGGCTGTGGCTGGTCGCGCAGTTCCCCGCGCCCCCAGACAGGCACCCCTGGCCGCGGCCCTGTGCATCCCGCAACGCAGCCCTCCACGAGGACGGCTGGCACGACATGCACCTCCACGCCCCTGACCGCAGGTGCCTGCTCGAGGGCGCGACGCGAGGAGCCTTCTTGGGGGCGCGGGGAACTGCGCGAGCAGCCACGACGCACGCGCGGACAACGACGAGGGGAAACCGCCCTGCGGGATACACGCGCCCGCGGCTGGAGGTGACCGCCCACTGGGCGCCGGTCTCGTCGGCGTACTCCTCGCGCCAGGTCTCCATCCAGGAGCGGACCTCGTCCTCGGAGCGCCGGGCCCGTACGCTGGTCCGCCGTGAGACGACGAACCCGCGTGCCGCCCGCCCCGCTCCCCCAGCGCGAGGGCGTCGACCCGGTGCGGATCCGCCTCCCGGAGGGCGACGCGTGGGCCACCGTGCGGGACCACCTCGTGGCGCGGCTCGCGGCCGGGCCCGGTGTCGTCGACCGGATGCTGCGCGAGGGGCGGTTCGTCGGCGCGGACGGTGCGCCGCTGTCACCGGCCACCCCGTACGCGGCCGGGCTGTACGTGTGGTTCCACCGGGACCTGCCCGCCGAGCCCCGGGTGCCCGGCGGCCTCGACGTGGTGTACCGCGACGAGCACATCGTCGTCGCCGACAAGCCGCACTTCCTCGCGACGATGCCGCGCGGCGGCCACGTCGCCGAGACCGCCCTCGCCCGGCTGCGCGCCCACCTCGGCATCCCAGCGCTGAGCGCCGCGCACCGCCTGGACCGGCTCACCGCCGGGCTGCTCCTGTTCACGGTGCGGCCCGAGGAGCGCCGCGCGTACCAGACGCTGTTCCGCGACCGCCTGGTGCGCAAGGAGTACGAGGCGGTGGCCGCGTACGACCCGGACGTGCCGCTGCCGCGCACCGTGCGCAGCCACCTCGTCAAGGACCGGGGCGTCCTCGCCGCCTACGAGGTGCCGGGCGCCGCGCCCAACAGCGAGAGCCGGGTCGAACTCCTCGCGCACGACGGCCGCCTCGGGCGCTACCGGCTGCTGCCGCGCACCGGCCGCACCCATCAACTGCGCGTCCACATGAACGCCCTCGGCCTGCCGCTGCTCGGCGATCCGCTCTACCCGGTGGTGCGCGGGCCGGTGGCGCCGGACGACTTCCGGCGCCCGCTGCAACTCCTCGCCCGCGCCCTGGAGTTCGAGGACCCGGTCACCGGCGCCGCGCACCGCTTCGTCAGCAGGCGGACCCTGGATGCGTGGGAGTCGTACGCGGCCTGGGCCGGCGGCGGCGAGCGGGCGGAGCCCGGCCCGCCGCGCCAGGCCGGTCAGTAGCCGCGCCACCACTGCCGCAGCCGCCGCCAGACGGCCTTGCGCCGGGCCGGTGCGGGC
>NZ_BNBT01000157.1 GCF_014656095.1 Streptomyces longispororuber | reverse complement strand
GGCGCTGCCGCCGCCCTGCTCCCGCTCGGCGTGGGCGCGCCGCTCCCCGGGCTCGTGGCGCTCGCCCGGCTGGCGGCCGCCCAGTGGCTGTCGGCGCGGGCGACGGCGGCCCTGGGGGTCGCGGCGCTCGCCGTGGCGGTGGCCGCGGGGCCGCCCGGGTCCGCGCCGGAGGCCGTGCTGCTCCTGAACGTCGCCGGAGTCGCGGCCTGGGCGGTGGCGACGGCGCACACCCGCGTACGCGACCGGCGTGCACTCGCCGACGTGAGCCGATTGGCCGAGCTGCTCCAGGACGCGCTGGCCCGCCCGCTGCCCGAGCGCGTGGGCCACATCGGCCTCGCCGTGCACACCCGTGCGGCCGACCCGCGGGCCCGGCTCGGCGGCGACGTCCACGACGTGGTCCTCACCCCCGACGGGCCCCGGCTCCTGCTCGCCGACGTACGGGGCCACGGCCCGGCGGCGCTGCGCGTGGCCGCCGCCGTCCTGGCCGCCTTCCGCCACACCGCCGCGGCCGAGCCCGACCCGGTGCGCCTGGCCGCCACCCTCGACGAGCGGCTCCGGCCCGAGCTGGGGCCGGAGGACTTCGTCACGCTGCTGCTCGTGGACTTCCGCCCCGGCGAGGCCCTGATCGTCAACTGCGGCCATCCGCCGCCCGTGCGCGCGGGCCGCCGCCTGCGGGTGCTCGAACCGCCCGAGCCGTCGCCGCCGCTCGGGCTGCACCCCGCGCCCCGGCCGCACCGCGTCCACCTGGCGCCGGGGGAGCGCCTGCTGCTGTACACGGACGGGCTTACCGAGGCGCGCGACGCCGGGCGGGCGCCGTTCCGCCTCGACACCGCCGAGGCGCACGCGGCCCTGGCCGCGCCGACCGCGTACGAGGCCGTGCGCGCGCTCGCGGACCTGCTCGACCGGCACACGGGTGCCGCCCCGCTCGCGGACGACGTGACGTGCCTGATCGTCCAGCCCGCCGTCCCCGTCCCCGCGCCCGCGCCGGGCACCGGCACCCGAGCGGAGGGCCGCCGCTAGCCCGGTGCCCCGGGCCCGGGCGGCGGGGGCGGCCGGAGCAGCCCCATGAACAGCAGCATCAGCTCGTCGACGATCGTGTCGAGGCTCGCGTCGACGTACCCGGCGGTCCAGTCGTACAGCAGGCCGTTGACCGCGCCGACGAAGCCGAGCGCGGCGAGGCGGTAGTCGCGGGCGCCGATCTCGCCGCGCTCGGCGGCCTCGTCCAGCGCGGCGACGAGGAGGTCGACCCAGCCCCTGCGGGCCTCCAGGCGCCGCCTCTCCAGCTCGGGGGTGACGCCGGTGACCTCCACGAAGGCGATCCGTACGAGGTGCGGGTGGGCGGTCAGGACGCGGGCGTACGCGCGGAAGGCGGTCTCGACGCGCTCGCGCACGGTGCCCCCGGCGACCTCGGCGAGGGCCTCCACGACGGCGGTCTGCGCCGCCTGCTGCACCTGCCGGTGCAGGGCGGCGAGCACGTCCTCCAGGTTGCGGAACTCCTCGTAGAACTGGCGCGTCGACAGCCCGGCGCGGGCGCACAGGGCGGCGACGGAGGCGGTCCGGTAGGCCCCGGGCCCGGCGCCGAAGAGCTCGACGCCCGCCTCCAGGAACCGCCGCCGCCGCTCGGCCCGGCGCTGCTCGGCGGGCTTGCCCCCGTACGCCCGCGCGGGCCGCCGCGGCTCCTCCGGCACCGGCTCCGGTACCTCGTCGGGTCCCACCGGCCCCACCCCTCTCCCGTGGCGGCCCGCCAACTGCTCGCCGCCGTACGGGAATTGTCCCGCGCACGGCCCTTGCGTCGCCGCCGCCCCGCTCCTACTTTCGAGTAACCAAATCTGAAGCGCTTCCGTTTCAGATCTCCGGTGCTCCATGTGTCATGCCCATGCCCTCCCCTACCGCCCTCGGCCCGCGCGAGGGCTCGCCCGAAGGGACCGGAACCGTGAACAGAGCACTCGCCCCGAGCCTCCCGAGCCTCCCTAGCCTCCCGAGGTGCCCGCACCGCCCCCGCCGCCGGCTGCGCCGCGCGGCCGCCGCCGTCGTGCCCCTCGCCCTCACCGCCACCGCGCTCACCGCCGTGACGGCTCCCGCCCGGGCCGCCGAGCGGCCGCGGTACCCCGTCGGCGGCGTCGCCGACGGGGTCGCCCACTTCTTCGCGAGCCCGAACGCCGTGGCCGGTGTGAACGACTGGGACTGCGAGCCCACCGCGGCCCACCCGAACCCGGTGGTCCTCGTCCACGGCACCGGCGTCAACCTCGGCGCGAACTGGGTCCGGATGGGCCCCACCCTCGCCAACGAGGGCCACTGCGTCTTCGCCTTCAACTACGGCATGGGCAGCCCGCTGAACTCCGGCGGCCGGGTCGGCGGACTGACCGGTGTCGCCGGTTCCGCCCGGACGATGAGCGCGTTCGTGGACAAGGTGCTCGCGCGGACGGGCGCGAAGAAGGTGAACGTCCTCGGGCACTCGCAGGGCGGCATGATGCCGAACCACTACATCAAGCGCCTCGGCGGTGCGGAGAAGGTCGACCGCCTCGTGGCGCTCGCCCCCACCAACCACGGCACCACCCTGAGCGGCCTGGTGCGCCTGGGCCGCGCGCTGGGCGTCCTCGGCCTGGTCAACGGCGCCTTCGACCATCTGAACCTCCAGGGGCTCAAGGACCAGGAAGAGGGCTCCGACTTCCAGAAGGCCCTGTTCGCGGACGGCGACACCGTGCCGGGCGTGCGCTACACCGTGATCGCCACGCGGAACGACACCGTCTCCACCCCCTACAGCCAGGGCTTCCTGAAGGGCGACCACGTCCGCAACATCGTGGTGCAGGAGCAGTGCCCGAAGGACCCGGTGGGGCACGTGGGCCTGTTCACGGACGGCCCGACCACGCAGAACGTCGTCAACGCCCTGGGCGCGGACGAGCCGGACTTCAGGCCGCGGTGCGAGGACTACGGCCTGCCGCTGTGAGGCCCGCTCACCCCGGGGTGAGACCCGCTCACTCCGGCGGGTGAGGCCCGCTCACCCCGGCGGCTCGTAGCAGTCGTAGTTCCGCTGGGCGCGGATCCTGCCGTCGCGGAAGTCGAGGAACACGGCGAGGTGCGCGCGCAGGACGTGCCCGGCGGGCAGCCCGCCCAGGGGAACGGCCAGCTCTCCGGTCCACTCCACCTCCAGGGCCACCTTCTCGCCCGCGGCGACCGCGTCGCGGATGTCGTACGTCTGGCGGCGCAGCGTGGCGCGGCCGGCCTCGGCGGCGTCCAGGATGCCGGTGAGGTCGCGGACGGCGCCCCGCGGGGAGAGCGGATTGGGCAGCTCGCGCTGGACCACGTCGGGGGTGAAGAACGCCGCAAGCTCGTCGCCGGTGGCCCCGGCGCCCACGGCCCGGAGGTACCGGACGGCGAGGTCCGTGACGCTCTCCGCGGGGGTGTCCTCGGTCGCCATGCGCCCAACTCTCCCACCTACGACGCCCGGTGGGGGAGAGGGCGCGGGTCCGGCGGCCCGGCCGACGACCACCGCGGCCGTCCCGTCCGGCGCCTTGCCATCGTCCCGGGAGCGGCGTCAGGCTGCACCGCATGCGCTACTCGATCAACATCCCGAACTTCGGCGACTTCGCCGATCCGAGGACGGTCGCGCGCGTCGCCGCGGCGGCCGAAGAGGCCGGCTGGGACGGCCTGTTCGTCTGGGACCACGTCGTCCACGACAAGGCCGCGCAGCGGGGCAAGCACTTCGGGGACCCCTGGATGCTCCTGACGGCCGCCGCGCTCGCCACGTCCCGCATCCGCCTCGGCACGCTCGTCACCCCGGTGCCGCGCCGCCGTCCGCACCAGCTCGCCCGGCAGGTCGCGACGCTGGACTCCCTGTCCGGCGGCCGGGTCGTCTTCGCGGCCGGTCTCGGCGGCCCCGTCGCGGACGAGTACGGGAGCTTCGGCGAGCCCACCGAGCCGCGGGTGCTCGCCGAGCTCCTGGACGAGGGCCTGGACCTCCTGGCCCGCTACTGGTCGGGCCGGCCCGTCACCCACCGGGGCCGCCACCACGAGGTCCACGACGTCACCCTGCTGCCCGCCACCGTGCAGCGGCCGCGCCCGCCCGTGTGGATCGGCGGCTTCTGGCCGAACCGGCCCCCGATGCGCCGGGCCGCCCGCTGGGACGGCGCGGTCCCGCTCTTCGAGTCGGCGCGGCACGGGGCCGTGCCCGACGCGGCCGAGGTCCGCGAGCTGCTGGCGTACGTACGCGAACACCGCGAGGGCGAAGGTCCCTTCGACCTCGTCGTCGGGGGCGCCACGCCCGCCGACCCCGACGCGGCCCGCGACATCGTCGCGCCTCTGCGGGACGCGGGGGCCACGTGGTGGGACGAACGCCGGCTCCAGACGGGGCCCGGCCTGGACCGCCTCGCTCCCGTCCTGCGCCGGATCGAGGCCGGGCCCCCGGCCCCGTGACCCCCGGCCCCGTGACCCCCGGCCCTGTGACCCCCGGCCCACCGCCGCCCCCGGCCCCTCACACCCCCGCCACCACCGCGGCCAGGGCCAGGGCCGAGCCCAGCGCGCACGCCACGGCCAGCAGGCCCCCGGCCAGGGTGCGGCGGCGCAGCTCGCGGTACCGGGCCTCGTACTCCGCGCGCAGCTCCTGGCAGCGGCGCGCGGTGTGCCGCCAGGTGGTGCGGGTCAGGGCCAGGTGGTCGTCGGCGTAGACGCGCTCGACCTCCTCGCGCTGGGCACGGGTCAGCCAGTCGAGGCGGTCGCCGAAGCGGGTGGCGGCCGCCCGGCTCTCCGCGCGGGCCGACTCGACGAGCAGGTGCCCCTCGATCTCCTGGATGAGCAGGTCCGTCCCGTCCGCCGGGCGGGACCGGTCGTCCCTGGCGGTCACCGCGCGGCCTCCCCCGAAGCCGGAGCCGGAGCCGGAGTCGAAGCCGGAGCCGGAGCCGGGAGCCCGGCCGGGTCCGCCGCCCGCTCCGGGCCTGCGGCGCCCGCGGTCACCTCCGGGTGGTGCAGGTCGAACGCCGGGGACTCGGAGCGTATCCGCGGCAGCGAGGCGAAGTTGTGGCGCGGCGGCGGGCAGGAGGTGGCCCACTCCAGGGACCGGCCGTAGCCCCAGGGGTCGTCGGCCTCGACCTGCTCGCCGTACTTCGCCGTCTTCCACATGTTGTAGAAGAACGGCAGCAGGGACATGCCGAGCAGGAACGAGAAGACGGTGGAAAGGGTGTTCAGGCCGGTGAAGCCCTCCGCGGCCAGATAGTCCGGGACGCGCCGCTGCATTCCCGCCGCGCCCAGCCAGTGCTGGACCAGGAACGTGCCGTGGAAGCCCACGAACAGCGTCCAGAAGGTGATTTTCCCGAGCCGTTCGTCGAGCATCTTGCCGGTGAACTTCGGCCACCAGAAGTGGAATCCGGAGAACATCGCGAAGACGACCGTGCCGAAGATGACGTAGTGGAAGTGGGCCACCACGAAATACGAGTCCGTCACCGCGAAGTCCATCGGCGGGGACGCCAGGAGCACCCCGGTCAGACCGCCGAACACGAAGGTGACGAGGAAGCCGACCGCCCAGAGCATCGGCGTCTCGAAACTCAGCGAGCCCCGCCACATCGTGCCGATCCAGTTGAAGAACTTGACCCCCGTCGGCACCGCGATGAGGAACGTCATGAAGGAGAAGAACGGCAGCAGGACGCCGCCCGTCGCGTACATGTGGTGCGCCCACACCGTTACGGAGAGACCCGCGATGGCGATGGTCGCGCCGACCAGGCCCATGTATCCGAACATCGGCTTGCGCGAGAACACCGGGATGACCTCGGAGATGATGCCGAAGAACGGCAGGGCGATGATGTAGACCTCGGGGTGGCCGAAGAACCAGAACAGGTGCTGCCACAGCAGCGCGCCCCCGTTCGCCACGTCGAAGATGTGCGCGCCGAACTTCCGGTCCGCCTCCAGGGCGAACAGCGCCGCCGCCAGGACCGGGAACGCCAGCAGCACCAGGACGCCGGTCAGGAGCACGTTCCAGGAGAAGATCGGCATGCGGAACATCGTCATGCCGGGCGCGCGCAGGCACACGATGGTCGTGATGAAGTTGACCGCGCCGAGGATCGTGCCGAAGCCGGAGAGGGCCAGGCCCATGATCCACAGATCGGCGCCGATGTTCGTCGCGCGGGCCGCGTCGGTGATCGGGGCGTACGCGGTCCAGCCGAAGTCCGCCGCCCCGCCCGGCGTGAGGAAGCCGCCCACGGCGATCAGCGAGCCGAACAGGTACAGCCAGTAGGCCAGCATGTTCAGCCGGGGGAAGGCGACGTCGGGGGCGCCGATCTGGAGCGGCATGATCCAGTTCGCGAAGCCCGCGAACAGCGGCGTGGCGAACATCAGCAGCATGATCGTGCCGTGCATCGTGAACGCCTGGTTGAACTGCTCGTTCGACATGATCTGCGTGCCGGGCCGGGCCAGCTCCGCGCGCATGAACAGCGCGAGCACACCGCCGATGCAGAAGAACGCGAACGCGGTCACCAGGTACAGCGTGCCGATCGTCTTGTGGTCCGTACTCGTCAGCCAGGCGACCCACCGGCGGGACCGCTCCGGCCGCGAGGGCTCCACGGCCTGGGGACGCCGTGCCGGTACGGGCCCGGCCGGCAGGGGATTCGGGGACGTCATGCCCCGTACGTGTCCGGGCCCCCGGCGCGGTTCACCGCTCGGCCCCGCCCGGAAGATCACACCGCGTGCCTGTGAAGATCGGGCCCATGCCGGACACCTACGGTTCATGAGCACGGACGAAGCCTTCGCGGCCGCCTACCGCGAGCACTACTGGGCGGTGAGCCGCTTCGTGGCGCGCAGACTCGCCACGGGGGAGGCGCACGAGGTCGAGGAGGTCGTGGCGGAGGTGTTCTCCACGGCCTGGCGGCGCCGCGCCGAACTGCCCGAGAACCCGCTGCCCTGGCTCTACGGCGTCGCCCGCAACCACCTGGCCAACACCGTGCGCGGCCTCGGCCGCTACCGCCGCCTGCTGCACCGCGTCGGGCACCACGAGGCGGTCCGGCACGGCCAGGTGGTGACCGGCCCCGACGCCGACCGCCCCGGCGCCTGGGTGCACGAGGCCCTCGCCCGGCTCTCCCCGGCCGACCAGGAGGTGCTGCGCCTGACGACCTGGGAGGAGCTGGGCATCGACGACCTGGCGGTCGCCCTGGGGTGCGGCCGGGGCGCGGCGGCCATGCGGCTGCACCGGGCCCGGCGGCGGCTGCGCGCGGAGATCGACACGATGCGGATGAACGTACGAGCGGGAGGCGGCACCCATGACTGACGACCTGGCCGACGACCTGGCCGAGGAGCTGGAGCTGCTGCGCGCGGCCGACCCCGTGTCCGCCACCGAGGGCCCCTGGCGCGAGCGGCCCCTGACCGCCCGCGCCGCACACGACCTGGACCGGCTCCTGCACCACAGCAGGCACCGCCGGGCCCGCCGCCGCGTCGTGCTGTGGGCGGAGGCCGCCGTGGTCGCGCTCGCGGCCGTGCTCGCGCTGGTCCTGCCCGACCTGGGCGCCACGTCCGCCACGGCGGCGCCGAACGCGCCCAGCCCGCGCGCGGCCGCCTCGGTGCCGCTCGCCGTGGTCGCCGACCGGGCGCGGGCCGCCGCGCGCGCGGGCGGGCCGGAGCTGCGCAGGGGCACGCGCGTCCGTACCTGGAGCCTCGCCATGGACTCCGGCCCGGACGCGGAGCGGCCCGTGACGCTGCCCGAGGAGCGCGAGGTGCGCTGGCGGCCCGACGGCAGCCGCACCGAGCGCGTGGAGACCGACGGCGACGTGGTGAGCGTGCGCATCCTCCCCGGGGGCCCGGCCGACGCCCCGCCGTGGGCGCGCCCGCCGGGCACCGTCGCCGCGCTGCGCGCCTACCTGACGGACCTCCACGACGGCGGCGTCACCGACCGCGTCGGCGCCCTCACCCCCGACCAGCTCCTGGACTCCCTGCCGCCGCTGCTCGACAACTGGACACTCGGCGCCCGCGAGAACGCCGCGCTCGCCGGTGTCCTCGCCCGCACCGAGGGCCTGCGGCCCGCGGGCGCGATCACCGACCGCCTCGGCCGGACCGGGCAGGCGTACGTCCACGAGTCCCGCGACGAGGCCCTGCGCCACATGCTGATCCTCGACCCGGCGACGGGGGCCGTGCTGGGCCTGGAGGTGATGTTCACCGAGGACCGGCCGCAACTCGCCGTACGGGCCGGGGACGTGATGTCGTACAGCGCGTGGCGGCGCTGAGCCCCGGCGGCGGGCGTCCGGGGGCGAGCAGCGGGCGGGTCAGCGGGCGGTGGCGCGGGCCACGGTGTCCGTGACCGCCTGCCCGATCCGCCGTATCCCCGGCGAACGCACCGGGCACGGCCGTGACTTCGGTGTCGTCGGAGCCAGGCAGAAGTGCAGGAAGTCGTCGTCCCGGTGCAGCGCGGTCCGGCCGCCGGACTCCGTGCAGTACGCGGGGTGCGCGCGCTCGTACGCGGTGCAGGGCAGCACCCGTTCCCACCGGTAGCGGTCCCCGGCCGGGCTCACGGCGCGGCCCGCGTCGGACACCAGGTCGCGGGTGCCGGCGACCTGGCGGCGGTAGATGTCGTTGACGCGCCGCACCCGGTCCGGCGTGATGGCGTCCGGCCCCTGCGACACCCACACCACGGTGGGCCGCGGAGCGCCCACGTCCCGGGCGGCGTCCTCGATCTGCGCGGTCAGCCTGCGCGCGTCGGCCGCGTACCGCGCGTAGTACGTCGCCGGCGCCTGGTCGTGCGTGACGCCCTTCATGCAGGGCGTGTAGCCCCAGGCGTTGCCCCAGAACTGCAGCACCACGAAGTCCGGCCGCGTCTTCCGTACGAGGGTCGCCGCCTTGTCCTTGTCCGGTACGAGGGAGTCCTCGCCGGTGTTTTCGAGGTAGTCGCAGAGGGTGGTGCCCGAGTAGGGGGCGCTGGTGTAGCGGGCGGCGAGCTGGTCGCGCAGGAGGTCGCCGAGGACGTCCTGGTTCTCCATGGCGAGGGAGTCGCCGAGGTAGAGCACCCGCGGGGAGGCCGCGCGCCCGCCCCGGCCGGGCGCGTCCCCGCCGGGCCGCCGGTCGCCGCCGTCCTCACGTGCGCGTGTGCGGCCCCCGGGGCCCTTCTCGCCGTCCGGCTCCCGCTCGGCGTGCTGCCGGTTGGTCTGCGAGTCGGGGCCGGCGGAGGTGTCCGAGGAGGGGGCGGGCGGGCGTGCCGCGTCCGAGCCGTCGTCCGACCCCGGGTCCCCGCAGGCCCCGAGCAGCAGCACCCCCGCGAGCACCCCACCGACCAACTGCTTCCGCATCGGGCAACTCCCGGCTCGGCGAACGGAATCGGCCCCCCAGGCAAGCACACCCGCGGGCGCGGTGGAAGTCACCCACGCGACTCCTCGGGCAGGAGGTGGCCGAGCAGCAGCTTGACGAACAGCACCGGGGCGAGCCAGGCCAGTTCGCCGGGCACATCGACCGTGACGGTGGTCACGCCGAGGGCGAGGGCCGTCGCGGAGAAGGCGACGGGCCGCCTGACCGCGCCGGGCGCGGCGGTGACGGCGACGGCGCCCGCGAGCGCCAGGGCGTAGAGGACGGCGGCCGCCACCCAGCCGAGGCCCGGAACCGCCAGGGCGAGCAGGAACGGCTGCCCGTGGGCGGCGACGAAGCCGAGGTGGTGGCGCGCCGTCCGGCCCGGGGCGTGGAAGGCCCGCTTGGCCGCGGCCGTGGCGTTGGCCGCGGCGCCGCCGAACAGGTCGAAGGCGACCAGGCCGACGAGGGCCACCGCCCAGAGGGGCGGCGCGGCCGGGGCGACCGCCGCCACGGCGAGCCCGGTCCCGGCGGCAGCGGTCCCGTACACGAGCCCCCGCTCAGCCGGGTCGGCCCCGGGCCCCACGAGCCCCCGGTCCACTGCCGCAGCCCACTGCTGAACCGAAGCCACCCCACCCACCCGCCCTTTCCCGACGACCTCACCGTGGACCCCTGCGCCCGCGTCAAGGGTGCTCCCGCACCCCGCCTGAGCCACCCCGGGACGCGCCCCTCCCCACCGGCTCGAAGGCCCGCCGCATGACGAACGCGACGAGCGTCCCACCACACTCACCCGCCCCGGCCCACCACGCGTCGGCCAACCCGTCGACGAGCACCAGCCCACGCCCATGGGCCTCGGTCGCTGCGGGCGTACGCAGACGCACGAGGGCGGGACAGCCGGGATTGCGCACCTCGACGCGCAACGCGTCACCCACGCGGTACCAGCGGACCCTCACGCGCCAGGGTCCGTCCGCCTGCCCGTGGAGGACGGCGTTGGTGACCAGTTCCGAGAGCATGAGCACGCAGTCGTCGGCGGAGCAGTTGAGGCGGTGGCCATCGAAGAACCGCCGGAACCAGCGACGAGCACACCTCACCGACTCCGGAACGGGGCACAAGACCATGCCGCCGAGCGGGTCGGGCACTCCACGGTCGTCCCAGGTGCCGTTGGTGCGCCTCATCGTCCCTCCCGGCACCGGTACGCATGCTTGCGCGCAGAGGAGGAGCGGATACGGCGGCACCTCACGGCTTGCGCCACGTGCGCCACGGCCGTGCGACGAGCTCTCGGTAGGTGTGGTGGGACGGATGCTGCCCGCAGTGCTCCATCACCCACGTCTGCGGCTCGGCGAAGTCCTCGCTCACCGGCGAGACCTCTCCGTCCACGACGCACTGCATGGCATAGGTGACCGGCTCCGCGTCGGGTTCACGGTCAGGTTCGAGCGTCCAGGTCTCGAACCGCAGGACAGCGCGTGTACTCACAGGCCCCACCGCCCGGAGACCGGGGCGCCATGGAACGCGGGCCCAGCGCCACGTCACACCGACGTGGCTCCTGGCCGGGAGGGGAACGCGAAGCGGAGCGAACAGTCTCGCGATCATTTGGGGCACGTCGTCAACCTTCAGGGCTGATGGCCACGCCCCCGGGCCGTGACAGCGGTCGCGGGGGTCTCGTACGCCCCACAGCATTCCGCCGTGCAAGGGCCCCGGTGTTGCCCAACTGTCAACAGCGGCGCACTTGTCCGGTCGGCGACGCGTGCGCTACACGCCGCACCACTGCGCGTACTTCACCAGCGGGTCGGGCGCCTTGGCCCTGGCGCGCAGCAGCGCCGCCACCGTCTCGTGCACGCCCGGGTGGTACCGGGTCTGCTGCGGAGCGACCTCCTTGGCCTTCACCAGCGACGACAGCGCATCGTCAGGGCGCGCTGTCCACGCCTCGGCGCGGGCCCGGTCCACCCAGTAGTGCCCGGCGCGTGCCGCTGGGTAGTCGTCGGGCAGGTGCACGGCTCGGGCCTTCTCCAGCGCCTTGGCGTGCTTGTCCCGGTCACTGGCGGCGGCCATGCCGTGGATCGCGCAGTTCACGGGCCCGAACACGAGGCCGTAGTCCCGCGTCTCGCCCGTCTTCCGAGCGATCTCATACGCCGCCGTGAGCCAGCCATCAGCCGCATCGGAGTCGCCCATACGCCCCGCGAGAATCGCAGCCTTCAAGTGGAGGGCACCACGCACCGCACGTGTGGCTTGCGCACCGTCGTCGTCCAGGTCCCGCAGCGCCTGCCGCACCAGTGCCACGCCCCGGTCGTGCCGAGCGGCATCCGCCAGCAACTGCGCCCGGTCCCACCGCTCGATGGCCACCTGCTGCGGGTCGCCGGAGCGTGGGGCAGCCGCCGCCATGCGGGACAGCGCGAGCCGGGCCAGGTCCAGGTAGCCGATCTGACGGCTCACGACGTACACCGTGCGCCCGATCTCCGCCTGCAACCAGCACGCGCGCTCCCGGTCATGACCGGGCTGATCGTGCAGCAGAACCCGGTGATTGATCTCCGAGATCAGGGCCGGAAGCCTCTCGGCGATCTCGATGTACTCCGCCCTGGCCCGGCGCTCCCGAAGCCGCCCCATCTCGGCCTCCAAGGTCGCAAGCGACCTCGGCTGAGGATCGTCAGCACCGGGAGGGGTGTCCCAGTCGTCGAGCGAGGAACTGATCGGAGTGACGAGCCGGTCCAACTGGTCCGACCGGAGCATGTGGATGTACGGCTGCCCATGAAGGACCGACACGCTCACGCCCAACGCCCGAGCCACGGCGGCGACAACGGCGGGGCTGGCGTACCGATCACCACTCTCGATCCTGGACAGCATGGACGCCGAGACATGAGCACGCGCCCCGAGCTCCCGAAGCGAGAGCGCGCGCAAAGCCCGTACTTCGGAAATGCGCGCCCCAATGCTGCCTGCCGAGCGGTCGGTTGGGCCGGACATACTGCCCCCCATTCTGAACCGGACACTGGGAACGGTACTCCCGTCCGGACGCAGGAGGTGGCAATCAACTCCTGTCCCGAAGGGGGCTCACAGGGTGGCGCGTGTACGGCAGCTTTGCACCAGGCGCGTAAGCGTGCGACCCCCTACGCTGCTCCCGTGAAGCGACTCATCGTGGCAGCCGGAGGCGGCGGTGACGCGGTGGCGGCAGCGATGCTCCACGCCGCCCTGTACGCGGCCGACGACGAACCGGCCCTGATCCTCACCTACTCCTGGGACCGCCTGATCGTCGACCCGGTCCCGGGGCCCCGCGCCCCGGCGGACTTCACCGCGCTCCGCCAACTCACGCCACACGTCTGGGCCGTCCCTGGCGAAGTGACCCTGGAGCCACCCCACAAGGCAACCCTCCCACGCCTCGCCGCCGAACTCCCGCACGTCTTCGCGCTCATCGATCCTTATGCCGGGGCGACGGGCATCACCCGACAACTCGACGAACTGACGACCCACTTCACCCCGCAAACCATCGACCTCCTGGATGTCGGCGGCGACATCCTGGCCCACGGCGACGAACCCACCCTCCGCAGCCCGCTGGCCGACGCCCTCACCCTCGCCGCCTGCACCCGAGCAAAGGCAGCCCCCATCATCCGCCTCCTGGTCGCAGGCCCAGGACTGGACGGTGAACTCCCCGCGGACACCCTCCGCCCCCGCCTCGGCCCTTTGATCGCGACCTTCACCCCCGACGACGTACGGTCCATCGCCACGGTCCTCGACTGGCATCCCTCCGAAGCCACAGCACTCCTCGCCGCCACAGCCCTGGGCGCCCGGGGCCTCTGCGAGGTCCGCGACGCCGGACTCCCCGTCCCCCTCACCGACGAAGGCCCCACCGTCCACCATGTAGACCTGCGAGCGGCGTTCACCGCCAATCGACTCGCCCGAGCCCTCGCCGACACGACCACCCTCGACGAGGCGGAGGAGCGCTGCCGCACGATCTGCGGCACCTCGGAGATCGACTATGAACGAGCCAAGGCGCAACGCCTGGGCCGACAACAGGCGGTGGGCCCTTCCGTTCCGCGAGACCTACCGGCTCAGATCCGGAACTTCGAGCAGGCAGCCATCGCCCGAGGAACCACCCACACAACCATCCGCAGACTCGCCGAAGCCCTGGGCCTCCCCGGCGAAGCACTCCAGCACCTGGCCCAACTCAACACCGCTCGCGCCCGCCACCACCCCGCATCCGTGTGGGAGCTGCATGGGGCCGCGGAAGCACCATGTGGTGGATAGAACGTTCGCTCCAGTCGAGAGGTAGACAGACGGGGACCGGTCGGCCGCGGACGCGAGCGGCCCGTCCCTGACGCCGATGGCTCGGCGGGCCGTACGGCACTGCAGGCCGCCATGGGGCACCCCAAGGGGAAGGGCGTCGCACGCTGGGGGGCGCGCATTACCTCGCGGGTAATCGCCACGCTCGCCCCCGCCCGGGCACTCTGACGTCACCGAAGCCCGGGTGGCGCACTCCTCCCGGGCTCCGGCCGGACCGACGCGAGTCCCACCCGACGGAAGGCGTATCCCATGCCCGCACAGCCCCAGCACGAGACCGCCGTGGCCCGTTACTTCGAGGCCTGGAACGCCACGGGTGCCGAGGACATCCGCAAGGCCGTCGAGGCGGCCTGGACGCAGGACGGGACGTATACCGACCCCCTGGCGGACGTCGCGGGCCAGGAGGCCATCGCCGCGGTGATCGCGGGCGCGCACGAGCAGTTCCCCGGGTTCGAGTTCCGCCACACCGGCGAGGTCGACGGCCACCACGGGATCGCCCGGTTCACCTGGGAGCTGGTGTCCACCGCGGACGGCTCGGCGCCCGCCGCCGGGTTCGACGTGATCGAGCTCGCGGAGGACGGGCGCATCCGCAGGGTGCACGGCTTCCTGGACCGGCTCCCCCAGGGCTGACCCCCGCGCACAGGACAGGAAAGAGCCCCGGGCCACCCACGGCCCGGGGCTCCTCCGCGCGCGGCGGCGGGTCGGTCAGGCCTCGCGCGGCGAGACCTCGCCCATCTCGCCCCAGCCGTCCATGCCCGGGATCTCCGTGCTGACGATCTCGGGCGTGCTCGCGATGGCGTACGACATGGTCTCCATCGCGGCCTTGAAGTGCGCGGACTCCACGTGCTCACGCCCCGCCCCGCCGTCGCGGAACGCCTCCACCAGGACGAACTGGTGGGGGTTGTCGACGCTGCGCGACCACTCGAAGAAGATGTTGCCGGGCTCCTCGCGGGTGGCACGCGTGAAGTCGTCCACGAGGTCGAGCCAGTCGGCGCTGCGCTCGGGGCGGACGGTGAATTTCACGGTGATGAAGATCATGGGGTTTCCTCGTGACGGCGTAACTGTCTGAGCTGCGGCTTCGCGGCTTTTCTCAGCTTTTGATGCCCTACGAACGTACCCCGGTGGATCCCCTCACCGCGCGCGGGGCGGCCCTGGCGCGGCTACCGCGCGACGAACTGCGTCAGGATCGCCTGCACCTCGTAGATGTCGACGCCCTTGGTGAAGGTCTTCTCGATCGGCACCGGGTTGCTGGATATCCAGATCTTGAGCTCGGCGTCGAGGTCGAAGTGGCCCGCGGTCTCCACCGAGAAGTGCGTGATGCTCCGGTACGGCACCGAGTGGTACTCGACCTTCTTGCCCGTCATCCCCTGCTTGTCGACGAAGATCATGCGCCGGTCGGTGAGCAGGATCGTGTCGCGTATCAGCCGGTACGCGGCGTACACCTGCTCGCCGTGGCCCATGAGCCGCGCGTACTCCTGCTGCGCCGAGGCCGGGTCGACGGTGTGGGCGTTTCCGAACAGCGCCATGAGTGGTCCCCTCGTTGGGCGTCGCGGTCGCGGGGCGCCGGCCGAGGCGCCCCGGACTCACACCGTACGGGACCGCGCGGACGCGCCGCGAAGCCCGGGTTCAGGCCCGCTGGCGGGCCCGGCGGGCCGGGCGCGGGCTCTCGGCGGGGGTGGCCAGATGGCCCTCGACCAGCCGGTTCAGGGCCCGCAGCAGGGCGGCGCGGTCCGTCTTGGAGAGCGAGCCGAGGGCCTGCTCGTGCACCCGGTCGACGATCTCCTGGCTGCGGGCCGCGACCTTCGCGCCCTCGTCGGTGACGGCGATGACGCGGGCCCTGCGGTCCACGCGCGACGGACGGCGCTCGGCGAGCCCGGCCGCCTCCAGCGCGTCCACGGTCACCACCATCGTCGTCTTGTCCATGTCGCCGATCTCGGCGAGCTGCGCCTGGGTGCGCTCCTCCTCCAGGGCGTGCACGAGGACGCAGTGCATGCGCGCCGTCAGGCCGATCTCGGCGAGCGCCGCCGCCATCTGCGTACGCAGGACATGGCTGGTGTGGTCGAGCAGGAAGGACAGGTCCGGTTCGGTGCGGGCGGGTGCCATGGCGGTCATGCGGCCAGCGTAGCCGAGACGGCGCCGGTGCGCCCGAGATAGATAGTCTGCAACGAAACTATCTGCTACGGTCCATCGCATCGGTTCCACGTGCCGGTGCCGCGTGCCGGTTCCACGTGCCGGTGCCGCGTGCCGGTGCCGCGCGCCGGTGCCGCGTGCCGGTGCCGCGTGCCGGTTCCTCAGGTCGGATCCGCGCATCCGTTCCGCACGCCGGTTCCGCGCATCGGTTCCACATATCCGTTCCGCGCGTCGATCGAGCCGTGTTCGTACGGCCAGCCCCTCCCCCCCCGGACAGGAGAAACCCATGACCGCCACCGCACCGTCCGCCCCCGCCCACCCTGTGGCGGAGGACCCGCCCGAGGCCGCGGAAGTCCGACGGACCGCCGGGGTACCGGAGGCCCGGGGAGCCCGCTCCCGGCGCCTCTCCCTCGGAGTCATCGCCACCGGGATGCTGATGATCATCCTGGACGGCAGCATCGTGACCGTCGCCATGCCCGCCATGCAGCGAGACCTCGACTTCACGCCGGCGGGCCTGAGTTGGGTGGTGAACGCCTACCTCATCGCCTTCGGCAGCCTGCTGCTGCTCGCCGGGCGGCTCGGGGACCTCGTCGGACGGAAGCGGATGTTCCTCGCGGGCATCGGGGTGTTCACGCTCGCCTCGGTCCTCGCGGGCGCGGCCACCGGGCCCGCGACGCTCATCGCCGCCCGCTTCCTCCAGGGCGTCGGCGGAGCCATGAGCTCGGCGGTCAGCCTGGGCATCCTCGTCACCCTCTTCACCGAGCCGCGTGAACGGGCGCGGGCCATCGCGGTGTTCAGCTTCACCGGGGCCGCCGGTGCCTCGCTGGGGCAGGTGCTCGGCGGGGTCCTCACCGACGCCCTGAACTGGCACTGGATCTTCTTCATCAACCTGCCCATCGGCCTGGCCGTGCTGTTCCTCGCGCTGCCCGCGCTGCCCGCCGACCGGGGGCTCGGGCTGGGTGCCGGGGCCGACGTCGCCGGGGCGGTGCTGGTGACGGCGGGGCTGATGACCGGCATCTACAGCGTGGTGAAGGTCGAGCAGTACGGCTGGACGTCGGGGCACACGCTCGGCTTCGGCGCGCTGGCGGTGGCGCTGCTCGGCGCCTTCGTGGCCCGGCAGGCGACGGCGCGGACGCCGCTGCTCCCGCTGCGGATGTTCCGCTCGCGGGCGGTGACCGGGGCGAACGTCGTCCAACTCCTGATGGTGGCCGCGCTGTTCTCCTTCCAGGTGCTCGTCGCCCTCTACCTGCAGAACGTGCTCGGGTACGGGGCTGCCGCGACCGGGCTCGCCATGCTGCCCGCGGCGGCGGTGATCGGCGCGGTGTCCCTCGGCGTCTCGGCCCGGCTCAACGCGCGCTTCGGTGAGCGCGCCGTGCTGCTGGCGGGGCTGGTGCTGCTGCTCGGGGTGCTGGGGCTGCTGACGCGGGTGCCGGTGCGGGCGAACTACTGGGTCGACCTGCTGCCGGTCATGCTGCTCGCGGCGGGGTTCGGTCTGGCGCTGCCCGCGCTGACGTCGCTGGCGATGTCCGGGGCGCGGGAGGACGACGCGGGGCTCGCGTCGGGGCTGTTCAACACCACGCAGCAGATCGGTATGGCCCTCGGGGTCGCGGTCCTGTCGACCCTGGCCGCCTCCCGCACCGAGTCCCTGACCGCGACCGGCACCCCCCGCCCCGAGGCCCTCACCTCGGGCTACCACCTGGCCTTCGCGACCGGCACGGGCCTGCTGGCGGCGGCCCTTGCGGTGGCAGCCACGGTGCTGCGCCGCCCGGCTGCGGCCCGCTGACCGGGGGCGACGACGGCGGGAAAGCGCTCCGCGCCGGGGCCGGGCGGGCGCAGCCGGGGAGCTACGGGTGGGCGGGTGGGAGAAATCCGCCGCGGAGCGGCGGTGTCAGCCCCTGCGCAAGGCGCCCCGCCAGGCAAAAGCCCCCGCCAAGGCCACAGCCACCAGATGCTCGCGCCCCGCGAGGTTCGGCTTCAGGAAGGACCCCACCACCGTGGGCACCACCAGCGCCAGGCACAGCACGGGCGCCCGCAACCGCACCGCCAGGTACGTGAACAGCCCCACCACGGCCGCCGAGGCCCCCGTGTCCACGGAGTGGGCGTACGACGCCGGGACCCCGGCCCAGTGGCCGGGCCCGATGGCCACCATGACCCGGGCCCCGAGCGTGCCCGCGAGCGTGGCCGCGTACGCCACCAGGAGCGTACGGCGCCACCCGAGGAGGAGCTGGCCGAGGCCGAAGGCCAGGACGAGGCGGGGGATGCCGCCCCACGGGGGCTGGTCGCGGGTGGGGATGAACACCGACAGGGGCGTGCGCAGCAGGGACTGCCACAGCGGCTGGTCGGCGCGGACCTCGCCGAGCAGGCGGACGACGCGGTCGGCGTCGGGGATCTGCTCCAGGCCGTGCAGGACGACCATGGCGACGGTGCCGAACAGCGCGAGGCCGATGCCCCCGGCGCCCCGGGCGCGCAGCTCCCGCCAGGCGGCGAGCCACACGTTCCGCCACTCCTGGCGGAGCACGGCCCGCACCCGGGGCAGCGGGCGTCTTCGCCCGTCCGTGCGCGTGTGCTCCTCGGTCCGCCGCGGCATCGGCCGTCCGCCCTCTCTCCCACCGCGTCGCGCCGCGACCAGCACTTCGCACCCGCCTGTCGTCCGGGCGCCCGCCCGGACGCCCCCGGACATGGTCGCCCACGGGGACGCCGCGTATCCATCCGACGCACGCGCCGGGCAGGGGAGGGCGGGGGCACGCCCACCACAAAGGGGCGTCACTCCTTGAGCACGCGGACCGTCCGCAGCTCGGGGTCGGCGGTGTCCGGGATGTACATGCCCGCCTCGTAGCCGGTGCGCAGGTACTCCAGGACCGGCTCGGTCAGGCGCTCGCCGGGCAGCGCCGCGGGGATGCCCGGCGGGTACGGCGTGACCATCTCGGCGGCCACCCGCCCCGCCGCCCGGGCCAGCGGCACCGACTCGACCTCGCCGAAGTACGCGTCCCGCGGCAGGCACACCTGCTCCATCCGCAGCTCGGCCGGGGAGGGCACGGCCACGCGCGGCGGGTCGGCCAGGTCGGCCCGGTGCGCGACCAGGTCCCGCAGGCCCTCCAGGAGCGGCTCGACGGTCTCGCGCGAGTCGGCGTGGGTGAGCTGCGCGCCGATCCGGCGGTGGTCGCTGAGGTGCATGTCGAGCCCGTGGTGCTCGCGCAGCCAGTCTGCGGCGCGGTAGCCGGTCGTCCCGAGGTCGGAGAGGTCGATGACGGTGGGCAGCGGGTCGAGGTCGGCGGCGAGGCCGTCGCCGGTGAAGTCGGCGCGGTCGTTGACGTGCAGGCCCGGGATGCGCTCGATCTCCTCCCGCGCCTCGGCGGCGAGCCGCAGCGCGCCGGACATCAGCTCGTGGCCGCGCAGCACCATCTGGCGGCGCCAGGCGTCGAGCCCCGCGTAGATGAGGACGGAGGGGCTGGTGGTGCCGAGGAGGTCGGAGCGGGAGGAGAGCTCGGCGGCGTCGATGCGGTCGCCCTGGAGGTGGAAGACCGAGCCCTGCTCCAGGCCGCTGCCCATCTTGTGGATGCTGGTCACGCAGAGGTCGGCGCCCGCGTCCATCGCCCACGACGGCAGGTCCTCGTGGAAGGGCAGGTGCGCGCCCCACGCCTCGTCGACCACCAGCGGCACCCCGCGCGCGTGGCACACGTCGGCGAGCGCCTTCAGGTCCGCGCAGCTCCCGTACGGGGTGGGGCTGGTGACGAGCGCGCCGCGCGCGTCGGGGTGGCGCTCGAAGGCCTCCGCGTACGCGGCCGGGGACGGCGGGTGCGCGAGCGACCGCTTCGCGTCCCACTGCGGCTCCACCCACACCGGGTCGATGCCGCACAGGATCAGCCCCGCGACCACGGACTTGTGGGCGTCCCTGCCGACGAGGAGGCGGTCGCCGGGGTGGGCCACGGTCAGCATGGCCGCCTTGACCGACAGGGAGCTGCCGCAGGTGGTGAAGAAGGTGTGGTCGGCGTGGACGGCGTCGGCCATGAGGCGCTCGGCCCGGCGCAGGACCTGGCCGGTCGCGCGCCGGTCGTCAAGCCCGTTGACGGCGAGCACGTCGGAGCGGAACACCGCGTCCCCGAGGACGCGGCGCGCCTGCGGGTCGGCCCCGCGGGCCTGCTTGTGCCCGGGCGGCGTGTAGGCGAGCCGGCCGCGGGCGTGGTAGGCGTCGAGGGCTTCCAGTACGGGTGCTGTGGTGTGATCGATGGGCTCCATGCCGGTACGGGTACCTCGCCGCGGCGGGGGTGAAGCACGGCGCGTGCCCGCGACCGGGTGGGGCGCGCCCGGACCGGCGCGCGCGAGGGCCCCCGACGGGCCCCGGCACACGGTCCTGCCGAGGCCACGCCCCTCGCCGGGCACGGGGCCCTGCCGGGGCTCGCGGGCCTGCCTGGGC
>NZ_BNBT01000156.1 GCF_014656095.1 Streptomyces longispororuber | reverse complement strand
GGGACAGCACCCGCCCGCGCCGGAGGGCACCCCCGGCCCGCAGGCCGTCACGCCCGGCCCGCAGCAGCCCGTCGCCCCGGCCCCGCAGGGCACCCCGGCCCCCCGGCAGGCCGGCGACGCCACCCCGCCGTCCCCGCCCGGCGACACCGGCCCCGTCGACTACACCCACCCGCGCCGGCAGACCGCCGCGCCCCCGCCGCCCGCGCCCGCCGCGCCCGGGGCCACGCCGGGGCCGCCCGCCCGGCCCGTCGCCGGGGACGCCACCGGCTGGTCCATGGAGGAGCGCCTCTACAACCAGGTGTGGGGCATGTTCGAGGACCTCGCCCGCACCACGGCGGCCTACCGCAGCGCCGTCGACTTCGCCGACTCCCGCATGGAGCAGGAGCTCGACAAGGCCCTCTCCGACCCGCGCAACCGCATCGGCGGCGCGGGCGACACGGCGCGCGAGGCCGCCCGCGCCAAGCACACCGCCCTCACCGACCAGGCCAAGGCCGCCCTCGACCGCGACCTGGCCCAGCTCGCCGCCGAGGCCGACGTCGTCGAGCCCGCGCTGCCCCCGGCCTTCGCGGACTGGTCGAACCCCGTCTGGCACGCGTACCGCGCGCCCATGGAGATCCCCATGGCCGTGCGCCTCGGGGCGCTCCACCTGCCCGAGCGCCCCGACCTGCGCATCCCCATGCTGGTCCGGCTGCCGCTGGAACGCGGCCTGTGGATCGACAGCGGCCGCTCCGGCCTGGACGCGCTCACCGACTCCGAGGCGCTGCCCCGCCTCGCCCTGGACAGCGCCGTCGCGCACGCCGCGCGCCTGCTCGCCGCGTACCCGCCCGGCGAGTTCACCGTGCACGCCATCGACCCGGTGGGCACCGGCGCCGCCGCGTTCGCCCCGCTGCTGGAGACCGGGGCGCTCGACGAGCCGCCCGCCTCCGGCGCCGCCGGCGTCTCGGCCCTGCTCACCAAGCTCACCCAGCGCGTGGACCTGGTGCAGATGGCGGTGCGCGGCGGCGTCGCCTCGTCCCTGCCGCCGGACCTGGACACCGGCGAGCACCTCCTCGTGGTGCACGACTTCCCGCACGGCTTCGACGACCGCGCCGTGACCCAGTTGCGCTACCTGGCCGACGAGGGCCCGGCCGTCGGCGTCCACCTGATGATGGTCGCCGACCGGGAGGACGCCCGGGAGTACGGCCCGCTGCTCGACCCGCTGTGGCGCGCGCTCCTGCGCCTGACCCCCGTGCCCGACGACCACCTCGCCGACCCCTGGGTCGGCCACGCGTGGACGTACGAGCCGCCGCTGCCCCCGCCCGGCAGCGAGGTCCTGCACCACGTCCTGACGGGCGTGGGCAGGGCCCGGCGCACGGGCAGCCGCTGAGCGCGGGCCGCGCACGTCCCGCAACCCCACCATCCCGCCGACGCACGCCCCTGGCGGCAGGCCCGCGCAGCGCTTCCGTCAAGTCGACTAAGTGACCTCACCCCGCTCTGACCTGGCTTTTTGAAGCTAGTTTGCCGTTCCCTTTACCTAACCTTGGTCTTTCGCGTACCCTGGTGTCAGCGGAGGGGAGTACTCCCGTACGCGACGTTCCCGTCAATACGGATCGCCATCGGTCCCGGGGCGTCGGCCCGTGCAGCACCGTCCGGTGCCCGGGTGGAAGAGACCTCCGGCAGCGACGACGCTGATCAGTAGCCGTACGAAGCCGGAGGCGCAGTGGACGTTTCGATGACCTTGTGGGTGCTGACCGTTCTCGGTCTGTGTGCCCTGATCGCGGTCGACTTCTTCATCGGGCGCAAGCCCCACGACGTATCGATCAAGGAAGCCGGCACCTGGACGATCGTCTGGATCGTGCTCGCCGTGCTCTTCGGCCTCGGCCTGCTGATCGCGGGCGAGACTCAGGCCTCGGGCGAGTTCTTCGCGGGCTTCGTCACCGAGAAGTCGCTGAGCGTCGACAACCTCTTCGTCTTCCTCCTGATCATGGCGAAGTTCTCGGTGCCCTCGCACCTCCAGCAGCGCGTGCTGCTGTTCGGTGTGCTGATCGCACTCGTCCTGCGCGCGATCTTCATCGCGGCCGGCGCCGCGATCATCGCCAGCTTCTCCTGGGTCTTCTACCTGTTCGGCGCGTTCCTGATCTACACCGCCTGGAAGCTCATCCAGGAGGCGCGCGCTGACGAGGAGGAAGAGGACTGGGAGGAGAACCGCCTGCTGAAGTCCATCGAGCGCAAGTTCGGCGTCTCGGACCGGTACGAGGGCACGAAGCTGTTCATCCAGAAGAACGGCAAGCGGATCATGACGCCCCTCATGGTCGTCATGCTCGCCATCGGCACCACCGACGTGCTGTTCGCGATGGACTCCATCCCCGCGATCTTCGGCCTCACCCAGGACCCGTACATCGTCTTCACGGCCAACGCCTTCGCCCTGATGGGTCTGCGGCAGCTCTACTTCCTCATCGGCGGCCTCCTCAAGAAGCTGGTCCACCTCAGCTACGGCCTGTCCGTGATCCTCGGCTTCATCGGGGTGAAGCTCGTGCTGCACGCGCTGCACGAGTCCGGCGTCCACGTCCCGGAGATCTCCATCCCGGTCTCGCTCGGCGTCATCTGCGGCGTCCTGATCATCACGACGATCACGAGCCTCATGGCCTCCAAGAAGCAGGAGGAGCGCGAGGCGGCCGAGGCGGCCGGCAAGGACGAGGCCCCGAAGGACAGCGTGGAGGCGTAACCGGTACCACCGGGAGGCCGCAATGTCCACGGAGGCGTGACAGCGCCCGACCCCCTGGGCGACGGACGGCGACCAGCAATCAGCAACCAGCCCTCCGAGGTCCAGGAGACAGCGTTCGACCCCAGGGGGAGCGGCCCCCACGAATGACCACCCGGAGCGGTGCACAGTCCCCGACTGTGCACCGCTCCCGCATAGAGAGGAACGTATGGACTCGCGGCCCTCCCGCGCGCGGGGCAGCATCGAAGACATGATCCCCAGGCTCCGGTCCCTCACCTCGCGGTGGACGGCCGCCGTGCCCGTTCTCGGAGTCGTCCTGCTCGCCCTCACCTGGGGCAGGGAACTGCCCGGCGCGGTCGTCGCCCTGGTGACGGTGGTCCTCGCCGGAGCCGTCCTCGCCGCGGTCCACCACGCGGAGGTGATCGCGCACCGCGTCGGCGAACCCTTCGGCTCCCTCGTCCTCGCCGTCGCGGTCACCATCATCGAGGTGGCCCTGATCGTCACCCTGATGGCCGACGGCGGCGACAAGAGCTCCACACTGGCGCGCGACACCGTCTTCGCCGCCGTCATGATCACCTGCAACGGCATCGTCGGCCTGTGCCTGCTGACCACGGCCCTGCGCCACCGCGTCGCGGTCTTCAACCCCGAGGGCACCGGCGCGGCCCTCGCGACCGTCGCCACGCTGGCCACGCTCAGCCTGGTCCTGCCGACCTTCACGACCTCCAAGCCCGGCCCCGAGTTCTCGACCTCGCAGCTCACCTTCGCGGCCCTGGCCTCCCTCGTCCTGTACGGCCTCTTCGTGGCGACGCAGACCGTCCGCCACCGCGACTACTTCCTGCCGGTCACCCCCGAGGGCAAGGTCCTCGACACCGACGACCACGCGGAAGGCCCCTCCAAGCGCACCGCCCTGATCAGTCTCGGCCTGCTCGCGCTCGCCCTGGTCGGCGTCGTCGGCCTCGCCAAGGGCGTGTCGCCCACCATCGAGTCGGGCGTCGAGTCCGCGGGCATGCCGCACGCCGTCGTCGGCGTGATCATCGCGCTGCTCGTGCTGCTCCCGGAGACCATCGCCGCCGTACGCGCCGCCCGCCGCGACCGGGTGCAGACCAGCCTGAACCTCGCCCTGGGCTCCGCCATGGCCAGCATCGGCCTGACCATCCCGGCCGTCGCCGTCGCCTCCGTGTGGCTCTCCGGGCCGCTCGTCCTCGGGCTCAGCTCGACCCACATGGTGCTGCTCCTGCTCACGGTCGGCGTCAGCACCCTCACGGTCGTGCCGGGCCGGGCCACGCTCCTCCAGGGCGGCGTCCACCTGGTCCTGTTCGCGGCGTACCTGGAGCTGGCCGTCAACCCGTGAGACGGCCCCCGGGCTCCCCACAGGCGGCGGGCCCCGCGCCCGACCCGGTGGTGACGGTCAGCCCGTGACCGCCACCACCGGGCGCGCGGGCCGCGTCTCCGGCAGCAGCGCGAAGCAGCCGAGGCTGAACACCGCCACGGCCGTCAGATAGGCCGCCACGCCCCACGGCGGGCCCTCGCCGCGGGCCGCCGCCGTCGCCACGAGGGGCGTGAGCGCGCCGCCGAGCACCCCCGCCAGGTTGTAGCCCACCGCCGCCCCCGTGCAGCGCACACGCGGCTCGTACAGCTCCGGCAGATAGGCGGCGACCACCCCGAACATCGTCACGAACCCGAGCAGCGCCACCAGGAAGCCGCCGAACATCAGCAGCGGCTCGCCCGTGGCCAGCAGCCCGACCATCGGGAACATCCACAGCGCGAGCGCCGCGCACCCCGCCAGGCACAGCGGACGCCGGCCGAAGCGGTCCCCCAGGTGGGCCGCCACGGGCGTCAGGGCGCCCTTGGCGACGACGGCCGCCATGATGCACGTCAGCATCACCGTGCGGCTCACCCCGAGCCGCTCGACGCCGTACGCGAGCGACCACGTGGTGACGGTGTAGAACACCGCGTACCCGACGGCCAGGCCGCCCGCCGTGAGCAGGACGAGCCGCCAGTGACCGCGCAGCAGCTCGGCGAGCGGCACGCGCGCGGGCTCGCGCACCGCCAGGAAGTCCGGGCTCTCCGCGAGCGACGCGCGCAGGGCAAGACCGGCCGCCGCGAGCAGCCCCGCCACCCAGAACGGGATCCGCCACCCCCAGGCGGCGAACTGCGCCTCCGTGAGCGTCACCGAGAGCAGCAGCGTGATGCCATTGGCGCACACGAAACCGATCGCGGGGCCGATCTGCGGGAAGCTCGCCCACAGCGCGCGCCGCTCGGCGGGCGCGTGCTCGGCGGTCAGCAGGACCGCGCCGCCCCACTCGCCGCCGAGCCCGACGCCCTGCACGAAGCGCAGCACGAGCAGCAGCAGGGGCGCGGCGGCACCGATCGACTCGTACGTCGGCACACAGCCGACGGCGACGGTGGCGAGCCCGGTCATGAGCAGCGAGACCACCATGACGGGCCGCCGCCCGTACCGGTCGCCCACGTGCCCGAAGACGACCGAGCCCAGGGGGCGCGCCACGAAACCCACACCGAAGGTCCCGAAGGCGGCGAGCGTGCCCGCGAGCGGCGAGAACGTCGGGAAGAACAGCGGCCCGAGCACCAGCGCCGCCGCGGTGCCGTAGACGAAGAAGTCGTAGAACTCGATGGCCGTCCCGGCGAGCGAGGCGGCGGCGAGACGCGGCAGCGAGGGCCCCGGGGGCCGGCTCTTGGTGGAGTCACTGGTGTGCACGATGCGACAACTACCCGCCGTGACGGGCGGTTACGGGGGCGCGCGGAGGTTCGACCGCGCATCAGTGCGGTGTGCGTGTGCCCCGGGTAGCCCTGGGGCACACGCGCACGCCCCCCGCCCGACGCCGTCTGCTGTGCGCGGCGAACGGCGATGAGGCGCACAGCAGGTGACGGTGACGCGGTCAGTGCGCGTGACGGTGACGCGCTCAGTAGGTGACGGTGACCCGCCGCTCCTGGCCGTCGACGCGTATGACCCCTCCGTACGGGATCACGTACTGGGGATCGGTGTGCCCCAGGTCCACGTCGAAGACGGCGAGGGTCCGCGGGGCGTACGCCGCGAGCGCCCGCAGGACCGCCTCGCGCTGCTCCAGGGCGTAACGGTCGCGCTGCTGCGGGGTGTTGGGCCGGTCGAAGCTCCAGGTCTTGGGGCGCCCCATCAGGAGCGCGCCGAAGCGGGCCAGCAGCCCGCGCTCGCCCATGTTCCGCAGGACCCGGAACACCTCGGTGGCGGAGGGGAGTTCCTCGCAGGTCTCCAGGAACAGCACGTGCCCGTCGTACACCGCGGGGTCGCGGGCGATCTCGCGGTCGGCCATCAGGAGGCAGGACAGCACCTCCAGGCTGCCGCCCCAGGAACGGCCCTCCACGACCTGCTGCGCGCCGTCCGGCAGGTGCCAGGTCCAGCCGTGGCCCGGCTCGGTCTCCGGCTCGCCCGTGAACGAGGCGGGGTCGTCCCAGGGGACGTCGACGACGCGGAAGCGGTCGGCCGGGACCACCGCGTAGGGCCCCGGTACGAACAGCGCGGCGCGCAGCGAGTCGGCGGTCTGCCGGGCCATGGCGCCAGGCCGCCCCAGCTCGCACATCACCGACGCGCCGTGGAAGCTGACGATGCCGGTCTGCCACAGGAAGGCGTGCAGGACGGTGTTGTCGCTGAAGCCGAAGAACGGCTTCGGGTGGGCGCGGATCAACTCCCGGTCGAGGTGCGGCAGGACGGTGATCTGGTCGTCACCGCCGATGGTCGCGATGACAGCCTTCACCGTCGGATCGGCGAACGCGGCGTGCAGGTCGTCGGCACGCTCCTGCGGCGAGGCACCCATCTTCCGGGTGGTCGGGTACTCCACCGGCTCCAGGTGGTACCGCTGGCGCAGGCGTGCCAGGCCGAGGTCGTAGGGGAGCGGGAAGAGCTCCGGCAGCCCGGCGGACGGCGAGACGACCGCGACGCGGTCTCCCGGTACGGGCTTCGGCGGGTACCGGGGCGGTTCCGTGGAGGGCGTCATGCCCGGCAGCGTACGTCCGGCCGTGCCCCGCGCACAGCGTGATAAACCGTCTGTGAGCAGCAGCCCGACGCAGGAGGTCCCAGTGCCCCACACCCTCGCCACCGCCCCCGTCATGATCCTGAACGGGCCCAACCTGAACCTCCTGGGCAAGCGCCAGCCGGAGATCTACGGCACCGACACCCTCGCCGACGTCGAGGCCCTGTGCGCCGAGGCGGCCGCGGCGCACGGCGGGACGGTCGACCTGCGGCAGTCCAACCACGAGGGCGAGCTGGTGGACTGGATCCACGAGGCGCGCGAGCACCACGCGGGCATCGTCATCAACCCGGCCGCCTACTCGCACACGTCCGTCGCCCTCCTGGACGCGCTCAACACCTGCGACGGCCTGCCGGTGGTGGAGGTGCACATCTCCAACATCCACCAGCGGGAGGCCTTCCGGCACCACTCGTACGTCTCGCAGCGCGCCGACGGCGTCATCGCGGGCTGCGGCGTACAGGGCTACGTGTTCGGGGTGGAGCGGGTGGCGGCGCTGCTGGCGGCCCGCTCCTAGAGGGCCGACAGCAGCGCCGCTCCCACAGGGCCGCGTGCTGCCCCTCACAGGGAGGCACGTACTGCCGCTCCCAGGGGGCCGCGTGCTGTCCTCGGCGGTCACGCGCGCGGGACGGGCCCGGCTCGGGGGAGGGCCGTCCCGCGCGCGGGCGCGTCACCAGCCGCGCTCGCGCCACTCCGGCAGGTGGGGGCGCTCGGCGCCGAGGGTCGTGTCGTTGCCGTGGCCCGGGTAGACCCACGTCTCGTCGGGCAGCGTGCCGAAGATCTTCGTCTCCACGTCCTCGATGAGGCGCGCGAACTTCTCCGGGTCCTTCCAGGTGTTCCCCACGCCCCCGGGGAAGAGGCAGTCGCCGGTGAAGACGTGCGGGTGGCCGTGCGGGTCGTCGTACACGAGGGCGATCGAGCCCGGCGTGTGGCCCACGAGATGGCGGGCGGTGAGCGAGATCCGGCCGAAAGTGATCGTGTCGCCGTCGTCGACGAGGACGTCCGTGGGCACCGGGATGCCGTCGGCGTCCTCCCGGCCCGCGTACGTGCGCGCGCCGGTGGCCGCGACGACGTCCGCCAGGGCCTGCCAGTGGTCCCCGTGCTGGTGCGTGGTGACGACGGCCGAGATGCCGTCGTCGCCGATCAGGGTGAGCAGCGTCCCGGGCTCGTTCGCCGCGTCGATGAGAAGCTGCTCGTCGGTGGCCCGGCAGCGCAGGAGATAGGCGTTGTTGTCCATCGGCCCGACCGCGACCTTCGAGATCATCAGGTCCGGCAGCTCGTGCACGTCCGCGGGTCCGCCGACCGTCACCGCTCCGCTGTACGTCATGGAAATCAGCCTAATCCGTTCTAGAGCGGGGGCAGGGCGGGCAGCGGGCCGCCGTCGGCGGTCAGCGCGGAGCCGTCGCGGCGGCCGGCGAGCCAGCCGAGCAGGGCGGGCGCCGGGCCGGTGACGGTGACCTCGGGCTCCTCGCCATGCCGCGGGGCGCGGCCGGTGCTCCACGCGCGCGTGGAGTCGGTCACACGGGTCGCCGGGACGTCGGGGTTGCCGGCGAAGCGGTCCGTGAGGAAGGCGATCTCGCGCTCCACGAACTCCTCGGGCAGGTCCTCCAGCTCGTAGCCGACCCCGAGGTCCACGTGGTGCAGCTCCACCTCGACCCAGCGGCGGAAGGGCACCCGGGACGCGGAGTCGGTGACGCCGTTGCGCAGCTCCACCGTGCGGGACCAGTCCGCGGGGCGGGCGGCCTCGTCCTGGAAGCGGGCCGCCGAGAGCCGGACGTCCTCGATCTGCTCGGCCAGCGGTCTGGGGGCGCCGCGCTCGATGTCGCCGTCGCGGGCCTCGGCGCTCGCGTACATGGGACGGCCCGCGAGGACGTTCACGAGCGCGTCGGCGTTCCGCGCGAGATGGGTGAGGACGTGGCCGCGGCTCCAGCCGGGCAGCCGTGACGGCTCGGCGGCCGCGGCGTTGTCCCATGCGGAGGCTGCGCTGAGCAGCCGTTCGGTCGCGTCACGTACAGACGCCAGGTCGCGCACATGATCAATCATGGACCTGACGATAGCCCCGCCACCCGTTCGGGTGAAGGCGATCGACCACCCCCTCAAATCGAATGTCCGTGCTATACGCTCGACGGTGGCATCGGGCACTCTTGATGGTCCGGGTTTCACCCCCACCAGAGGATTCCGGCCCGGCGTTGTCAGTGGGTCGCCCTAGTCTTGAAGAGACGGGGGCCCCGCCCCTGTCACTTCTCTCAAGAAAGGTGCGGACCGGCGTGGCCGACCGTCTCATCGTCCGTGGCGCGCGCGAGCACAACCTCAAGAACGTCTCGCTCGACCTCCCGCGTGACTCCCTCATCGTCTTCACCGGTCTGTCCGGGTCCGGAAAGTCCTCGCTCGCCTTCGACACGATCTTCGCCGAGGGCCAGCGGCGGTACGTCGAGTCCCTCTCGTCGTACGCCCGCCAGTTCCTCGGCCAGATGGACAAGCCGGACGTCGACTTCATCGAGGGCCTGTCGCCCGCGGTGTCCATCGACCAGAAGTCCACCTCGCGCAACCCGCGCTCGACGGTCGGCACCATCACCGAGGTGTACGACTACCTGCGCCTGCTGTTCGCGCGGGTCGGCAAGCCGCACTGCCCCGAGTGCGGCCGCCCGATCACCCGCCAGTCGCCGCAGGCGATCGTCGACAAGGTCCTGGAGCTGCCCGAGGGCAGCCGCTTCCAGGTCCTGTCGCCGCTCGTGCGCGAGCGCAAGGGCGAGTTCGTCGACCTCTTCGCCGACCTCCAGACGAAGGGCTACAGCCGCGCCCGGGTCGACGGCCAGACGATCCAGCTCTCCGAGCCCCCCAAGCTGAAGAAGCAGGAGAAGCACACCATCGAGGTGGTCGTCGACCGCCTCACGGTGAAGGAGAGCGCCAAGCGCCGCCTGACCGACTCCGTGGAGACCGCCCTCGGCCTCTCCGGCGGCATGGTCGTCCTCGACTTCGTCGACCTCCCCGAGGACGACCCCGAGCGCGAGCGCATGTACTCGGAGCACCTCTACTGCCCGTACGACGACCTGTCCTTCGAGGAGCTGGAGCCCCGCTCCTTCTCGTTCAACTCGCCCTTCGGCGCCTGCCCGGAGTGCACGGGCATCGGCACCCGCATGGAGGTCGACCCCGAGCTGCTCGTGCCGGACGAGGAGAAGTCGCTCGCAGAGGGCGCCATCCACCCCTGGTCGCACGGCCACACCAAGGACTACTTCAACCGCCTGGTGAGCGCGCTCGCCGACGCCCTCGGCTTCTCCATGGACATGCCCTGGGCGGGCCTGCCGCAGCGCGCCAAGAAGGCCCTGCTGTACGGCCACAAGACCCAGATCGAGGTCCGCTACCGCAACCGGTACGGCCGCGAGCGGGTCTACACCACCGCCTTCGAGGGCGCTGTCCCCTTCGTCAAGCGGCGCCACTCCGAGGCGGAGAGCGACTCCAGCCGCGAGCGCTTCGAGGGCTATATGCGCGAGGTGCCCTGCCCCACCTGTGAGGGCACGCGCCTGAAGCCGATCGTCCTCGCCGTCACGGTCATGGGGAAGTCCATCGCCGAGGTCTCGGCGATGTCCATCAGCGACTGCGCGGACTTCCTCGCCCAGCTCAAGCTGACCGCCCGCGACAAGAAGATCGCCGAGCGTGTCCTCAAGGAGGTCAACGAGCGGCTGCGCTTCCTCGTCGACGTCGGCCTCGACTACCTCTCGCTGAACCGCGCAGCGGGCACCCTCTCCGGCGGCGAGGCGCAGCGCATCCGGCTCGCCACCCAGATCGGCTCCGGCCTGGTCGGCGTGCTCTACGTCCTGGACGAACCCTCCATCGGACTGCACCAGCGGGACAACCACCGCCTCATCGAGACGCTGGTCCGCCTCCGTGACATGGGCAACACCCTCATCGTCGTCGAGCACGACGAGGACACCATCAAGGTCGCCGACTGGGTCGTCGACATCGGCCCCGGCGCGGGCGAGCACGGCGGCAAGGTCGTGCACAGCGGCTCGCTGAAGGAGCTGCTGGCCAACGACAAGTCGATGACCGGGCAGTACCTGTCGGGCAAGAAGGCGATCGCCGTCCCCGACGTCCGCCGCCCCACCGACCCGGCCCGCCGCCTGACGGTGCACGGCGCCCGTGAGAACAACCTGCGGGACATCGACGTCTCCTTCCCGCTCGGCGTGCTCACCGCCGTCACGGGCGTCTCCGGCTCCGGCAAGTCGACCCTCGTCAACGACATCCTGTACACGCACCTGGCCCGGGAGCTGAACGGCGCACGGACCGTGCCCGGCCGCCACACGCGCGTGGAGGGCGACGACCTCGTCGACAAGGTCGTCCACGTCGACCAGTCGCCCATCGGCCGCACCCCGCGGTCGAACCCGGCGACGTACACCGGTGTCTTCGACCACATCCGCAAGCTGTTCGCGGAGACCACGGAGGCCAAGGTCCGCGGGTACCTCCCGGGACGCTTCTCGTTCAACGTCAAGGGCGGCCGCTGCGAGAACTGCTCCGGCGACGGCACCATCAAGATCGAGATGAACTTCCTCCCGGACGTCTACGTCCCCTGTGAGGTATGCCACGGGGCGCGGTACAACCGCGAGACGCTGGACGTGCACTACAAGGGCAAGTCGATCGCCGAGGTCCTCGACATGCCCATCGAGGAGGCGCTCGGCTTCTTCGAGGCGGTCCCCGGCATCGCCCGCCACCTGAAGACGCTCACCGAGGTCGGCCTCGGCTACGTCCGGCTCGGCCAGCCCGCGCCCACGCTCTCCGGCGGCGAGGCGCAGCGCGTCAAGCTGGCGAGCGAGCTCCAGAAGCGCTCCACGGGCCGCACGGTCTACGTCCTGGACGAGCCGACCACCGGTCTGCACTTCGAGGACATCAGCAAGTTGATCAAGGTTCTCTCCGGCCTGGTCGACAAGGGCAACTCGGTCATCGTCATCGAGCACAACCTCGACGTGATCAAGACGGCCGACTGGATCGTCGACATGGGTCCCGAGGGCGGCAGCGGCGGCGGCATCGTCGTCGCCGAGGGCACCCCCGAGCAGGTCGCCGGAGTCCCCGCGAGCCACACGGGCAAGTTCCTGCGGGACATCCTCGCCGCCGACCGGATCAGCGACGCGGGGGCGCCTCCGGCGCGGGCCACGAAGAAGAAGGCGGTGGCGGCCACCTCCGCCCCCGCGAAGAGGACGGCGACGGCCAGGGCGGCGACCGTGAAGAAGACGGCGGCCGCCCCCAAGAAGGCAGCGTCGGCGTCCGCCGCCAAGAAGGCCGCCCCGCAGAAGGCCGCGGCGGCGAAGAAGACCACCGCGAAGAAGGCTCCCGCCAAGAAGGCGACCCGGAGCCGCAAGGCCTGACGGGGCTCCCCGCCCTCGCAGGGCCAGGCGGCCGCGGCCCCCGGTGCCCGGGTGACCCCGGGCACTGGGGGCTGTGCTGTAACCGTTGGTGGTGGCGCTGCGGCTCCGGCATGCCGAAGGCCGTCGGCTCGCCTGCCGCGGCAGGGCCGGGGGCGGGGCGGGCCGGGTGAGCGATGGCCGGTGGTGGGCACCGGAGTGGGCGGTGGCGGGGTTCCAGTGGGCCTGCCGGCGACGGCGCGTACGGCTCTTGTGGACGGGTTTCCGACCGTGGTCCGCTGGACGTCATGCCCGTACGCAGCGAGCGCCAAGGCCCCGTCACCACCGTCGTCCTCTCCCGCCCCGAGGTGCGCAACGCCGTCGACGGTCCCACCGCCCGGGCCCTCGCGGACGCCTTCCGCGCCTTCGACGCCGACCCGGACGCGTCGGTCGCCGTCCTCTGGGGTGAGGGCGGCACCTTCTGCGCGGGCGCCGACCTCAAGGCCGTGGGTACCCCGGACGGCAACGCCGTAGCCGAGGTGAACGGGGTGAACGACGGGCCGATGGGCCCCACACGCCTGGAGCTGTCCAAGCCCGTCATCGCCGCCGTCTCCGGGCACGCCGTGGCGGGCGGCCTCGAACTGGCCCTCTGGTGCGACCTGCGCGTCGCCGAGGACGACGCCGTGCTCGGCGTGTTCTGCCGCCGCTGGGGCGTGCCGCTCATCGACGGCGGAACCGTACGCCTGCCTCGGATCGTCGGCGAGGGGCGGGCCATGGACCTGATCCTCACCGGCCGCCCCGTGGACGCCGCCGAGGCCCTCGCCATGGGTTTGGTCAACCGCGTCGTACCGCACGGCACCGCCCGTACGGCCGCGGAGGAACTGGCTGCCCGTATCGCCGCGTTCCCGCAGACGTGTCTGCGGCACGACCGGCTCTCCGCCCGCGCTCAGCACGGGCTGCCCGAACAGCGGGCGCTGGCCGAGGAGCTGAGCCACGGTCTGCACGCGCTCTCCGAAGCGGCCGAAGGCGCCGCCCGGTTCACCGCGGGAGCGGGACGGCACGGCGCCTTCGAGAACGACGGCTTCGAGAAGAACGACGCCTTCGAGAAGAACGGCGCCTTCGAGAAGGACGGTTCCGAGAACGAGGGCTGAAGAAACCCCGGCACCGGGGGAGCACACGACCCGCGCGGCGCCGGAGTACCGCCTACGCGTCGCCCTTCCCCGGCTCCAGGAACTGCATGTCGAGCTGGATCTTCACCACCTCGCCGAGCATGCCGGGAGCGAAGGACAGGCCGAACTCGCTGCGCCGGATCTCGCCCGTGGCCTCGAACCCGGCGTGCCGCGTGTCGCCGAACTCGCCGAGCCCGCCGAACTCCACGGCCAGCGTCACCGGGCGCGTCACCTCCCCGATGGTGAGTTCGCCCTCCATGGTCCAGTCCTCGCCCGCGCCCGCGAGACGCGTCGAACGGAAGGACATCGTCGGGCGGCGCTCCACGTCGAGCAGATCGGAGGCGCGGACGTGCGCGTCGCGGTCCGCGTTGCCGGTGTCGATCGACGCCAGCTTGATCGTGGACGTCACGGAGCTGGTCTCCGGCGTCTCGCCCACCACGAGCTCCGCCTCGAACTCGGTGAAGCGCCCCCGCACCTTGGAGATGCCGAGGTGGCGAATGGTGAAGTTCACCGCGGAGTGGAACGGATCGAGGGTCCAGCGGCCCGCGGACAGCGGAAGAGGAGTGACGGCGGGGGCGGTGTCAGTGGTTTCGAAGGTCATGCCGACCACTCTGGGACGACCCGCAGGGCGGAGGAAGGCCGGGCGGAGACTGGTAGTGACAGGGCCACGATGAGGGGCCGCGACCGCAGGGCGCCCCTGCTACGTTCGAACGGTGAGCGGCGGCCGGTGTCGGGCCGGTGACCACCGGGCCGCCAGCGCGGCGGGCCGGTGAGCGAGGGGTCAGGAGCGGCAGACCGGGAGCGGCAGACCGGGGTGGCGGGCCGGGAGCAGCAGACTTGGCCACGCGGACCGGCGGGCGCCAACCGCGCAGCGGGCAGAGCACAGCAGACAGAGCAGAGCGCAGTAGGCACAGCAAGGCCGAGCAGGCAGGCAAAGCAGGCACAGCGCAGCAGGCAGAGCGGGCAGAGCACAGGACAGCACAGCAGGCAGGCACAGCAGACAGAGCAGAGCGCAGCAGGCACAGCACAGCAGTCAGGCACAGCAAGGCCGAGCAGGTAGGCACAGCAGGCTGAGCAGACAGGCACAGGACAGCAGGCAGAGCAGCCAGGGCAGGCACGCCGAGCAGGCAAGCACAGCAAGCACACAAGCAGAACGGGGAGCGGTGGACCGGTGAGCGACAACGAGTTGGGCGCGTTCCTGCGCGCACGCCGTGAAGCCGTCACCCCCATCGAGGTCGGCCTGCCCAGCGGGCCACGACGCCGCACACCCGGCCTGCGGCGCTCCGAGGTCGCCACGCTCGCCGGCATCAGCGTCGAGTACCTCACCCGCCTCGAACAGGGCCGCGACCGCAACCCCTCGCCCCAGGTCCTCGGCGCGCTCGCCGACGCCCTGCGCATGACCATCGAGGAGCGCCTCCACCTGCGCCGCCTGGAGAAGCTGAGCAGCGGCGCCGACATCCCCTGCTGCTCGGCGGCCCCGCCCCCGGCCCAAGCCGTGCGTCCCACCGTGCAGGCGGTGGTCGACCGCCTGGAGCCCACCCCGGCCGTGCTGCTCAACCGGCTCAGCGACGTCATCGCGTACACGACGGGGTACGAGCGCGTGGCGCGCCCGCTCGGGCTGCTGGACGGCGAGCGTCCGAACCTGCTGCGGTTCGTCTTCACCGACGACCGGGCCCGCACCGCCTTCCCCGACTGGGAGCGCGTCGCCGACGAGCAGATAGCGCAGCTCAGAAGCGAGGTGACGCTGATCGACCCGCACGCGCAACAGCTCGTCGACGAGTTGACGGTGCTCGCCGGAGCACCCTTCGCCGACCGTGTCACGGCCGTCCCCGGGCTACCGCGCCGCAGCGGCGTCGAGCGCCTCACCCACCCCGAGGTGGGCGCCCTGCGTCTGTCGTACGAGACGCTGGCCCTGCCCGACATCGACGGCCAGCGCCTCCTGGTCCACCTGCCGGCCGACGAGGCCACGGTGGCCGCGCTCGACCGGCTGAACGGCCGTCAGCCCGGGGGCCTGCGCGCGGTCGGCTGCTGAGACCGCGCCCGCGCCCCTTCCGGCGCGCGACGACGCCTACGCGCCACCGACCGCACCTGCCCGCCCCGCGCCGGGCGCCTCACGTGTCCACCTCGGTGGCGTACGGCGGCTCCGCCCCGGCCCGGGAGCACGTCACGGCCGCCGCGCGTGCCGCGAACCCCAGGACGGACCTCCACTCCTCGGCGGCGAGCCCGGCCACGGCGTCCGCCGAGAGGGCGTCCCGGGCGGCCAGGCCGTGCAGCAGCGCGGCGTTGACCGTGTCGCCCGCGCCGATGGTGTCCACGACGTCCACGGGGACACCGGGCACGCCGACCTCCCCGCACGCGCGCGTGACGACCGACAGGCCCTCGCCGCCGCGCGTCACCACGACCGCGGCGGGCCCGGACGCCAGCCACTCCTCGGGCGTGCCGCCCAGCCAGCGCGCGTCCTCCTCGGAGACCTTCAGGAGGGTCACCGACGGCAGCCAGCTCTTGAACCGGGCGCGGTAGGCATCCGCGTCGGGGATGAGCCCGGCCCGGATGTTGGGGTCGAGGACCGTGCACACGCCGGCCGCCGCCGCGTCCCGCAGCAGCGCCTCGTACGCGCTCGCGCCCGGTTCGAGCACCAGCGAGCACGTGCCGAAGGACACGGCGCGGGTGCCCTCGGGGAGCCGCTCGGGCGCGGAGAAGAGCCGGTCGGCCGTGCCCTCGACGTAGAACGAGTACCCGGCCGAGCCGTCCGCGCCGATCGAGGCCACGGCGAGCGTCGTCGGCTCGGCGCCGCGCTGCACGTACGACACGTCGACGCCCGCCGTGCGCAGCCCCGCGAGCAGGGCCTCGCCGAACGCGTCGGACGAGATCCGCGAGCAGAAGGCGGTGGGGGTGCCGAGCCGGCCGAGCGCCACCGCGGTGTTGTAGGGCCCGCCGCCGAGCCGGGGCGCGAGCGGGGCGAGCCCCGCACCGGCCGGGGACCCGGTCGCGCCACCGCGCGGTGGCCGCGGCGACGCCTCCTGCGGAACGAGGTCGATGAGGGCCTCACCTGCGACGACTATCACTGACGGTTCCTTTCCCGCGCTCCGCTTCCGCCCAGGCTAGGGCCTGCACGGCAGGCTAGGGCCTGGCCGGGCGACGCGGCCCGGACCGGGCGGCACCCGGGCGCGGCCACGCCCCACGCGGGCAGCTCGGCGCCTCGGGCGGTCAGACTCGTGCTCCGCGCGGTCGGCCCTGCGCTGCAAGCGATCAACCCGGTGCCCCACGTGGTCGCAAAGGTCCACAACGATAGGGTTCGACCGTTGCCCAACCCGCTGACCTGTGGAGCCATCATGTCCGGCACCCCCCACGCCCGTCGCGCCGTGCTGCGCGCCGCCGCGATCGCCCCGGTCGCCGGTCTCGGCCTGGCGGCCTGCTCGCCCGGCGACGGCAACGGCAACCGTTCGGCGCCGACGAAGCCGGTGGACCTGGGCGCGTCGGACGAGGTGCCGGTGGGGGGCTCCAAGCTCTACACCGACCAGAACGTGGTCGTCAGCCGCGTCGCCGAGGACGAGTACAAGGCCTTCAGCAGCATCTGCACGCACGCCAGGTGCCCCATCGAGAAGCTCCAGGGCAGCAAGCTGATCTGCCAGTGCCACGGCAGCCAGTTCGACGCGAGGAACGGCGAGGTCCTCCAGCGGCCCGCGGTCGCGCCGCTGAAGGAGCTGCCCGTGAAGGTCGAGGACGGCAAGATCGTGGCGGGCCCAGGGGCCTGACCGCCGGCACCGGAGCCCGAGCGGGACGCCTCTTCGCCCCTTCCCCGGCACCCGGTGTCCCGCGCCGGGCACCCAGCTCCCGGCGTCCGGCGCCCCCGCGTCCGGCACCCGGCACCCCGCGCCCGGCATCCGGGTCCGCGTTCAGTCCCAGTCCCACTCGATCCCGACGATCCCGGCCCGTACCTGCGGCTCCACCAGGTGGACCGACCGGTGGCTGCCGCTGAGCGTCAGCTCGTCGCGGCCCGCGCGCGGGGCGGCCGCCGACTGCTGGGTGAACCGGTGGCAGCGCACGGGCAGGGCGTCCGCGGCGAAGCTGACCTGGAGCGCGTACTGCCCGCCCGCGAAGCTGAAGCCGCGGACGTACTCGGTGCTCACCCCCGCCGTGCCGTCCTCGAAGCCGTACCGGAACATGTGCGTGTCCCCGGTGCGCAGCCGCGTGTCGAAGAGCAGCTCGGCCACCAGGACGCCGGTGTCGTGGTGCCAGCGCACGCGCCCGGTGCGGCAGTTCTCCAGCGCGAGGACCCGGGTGCGCTCGGGCACGCAGCCCGGATCGCCGTGGTGGATGGCGACGTAGCGGTCGATGCCGTCCCGGTGCGCGCGCACGATGTGCTCCGAGTCGCGGCCGAGCAGTTCGCGGTCCGCGCCGATGCGCACCCGCTCGTGGTGGCCGACGGTGTGCAGCCCGCCGTCCAGCGGGGACCCCAGGTCGGCCAGCAGGCCCTGGAGGATGTCGGCGGCCTCCACCAAGGAGCGGTACGAGCGGGCCGTGGGGCGGTCGCCGCCGGGCCGCTCCTCGTCCTGGGCGAGCAGCCGTATCAACGACTCGTCGGGCAGGTCGAGTATCTCCTCCAGGGCGCGGACGGCCCGCAGGGACTCGGCGCGCTGCGGGCGGCGCGCGCCCTGCTGCCAGTAGCTGAGGCTGGTCACCCCGACGCTGACGCCGTGGCGCGCGAGGTGGTGGCGCACCCGTTGCAGGGGCAGCCGCCGCGCGGCGATGGCCGCGCGCAGGGCGACGTGGAAGGGGCCGGAGCGCAGGGCGGAGGCCAGCTCCGCCGGGACGAGGCCGGCGCGGGGGGAGGCGGGGGAGTGCGTGGGGGAGGTCGCGTGCCGCACCGCGGGTCCTTTCTGTGAACGTTCACACGGGTCGCGGGTACGTACGCGCTGATCGGAGCGGGCGACCAGGTGGGCGCGCGGCCCGTGTTCACAGGGGTGGGGGGTTGTTCACGGTTTCATCAACCTCGCATTGAAGCGTGTTGACCAGGGGTCAACAAGCCTTGATGCTCAATCGCAGCGTCCGGACGCGCTCCTCCACCTCGAACCCCCACTGTGCTCGGGAGGACCGCGATGCCTCACAGAACCACCCACCCCCCTCGGCGGAGACGGCTTGCCGCCCTCGCCCTCGCCGCGACGGCCCTGTTCGCCGTCCCCACGGCAACGGCCGTGGCGGCCCCGCAAGGCCCCGCGGCACCGCCGCCCGCCCCCACGACGTCCTCGGCGTCGTCTCCCACGTCGTCCCCGGCCGCCGTACCGGCCGTGCGGGTGCCCGCGTCCGGCGCCTCGGCGCTCGCCGCCAAGCGCCTGGACATCACCATGCAGGCACAGCAGAAGAGCAACTGGTGCTGGGCCGCCGCGGGCAACACCATCGCCACCTACCTGGGCAAGAACTACTCCCAGAACCAGTTCTGCAACGCCGCCTTCAACCGCTCCCAGAACACCGAGTGCCCCAACAACCAGGCCACACTGGGCAACGTGCAGACCGCCCTGAGGTGGATGGGCGTCAGGCCCGGCTCGTACGTCACCGGCTGGCTGCGCTACGACACCGTGCAGACCGAGATCAACGCCAACCGCCCCGTGGAGACACGCATCCTGTGGTCCCAGGGCGGCGGTCACATGCACACGGTCTACGGCTACGACACGGCCAACAGCTTCGTGTACTGGGGCGACCCGTGGCCCTCCAACAACCGCTACAACTGGGCCTCCCACGCCTGGTACGTGGACAATGACACCTTCTCCTGGACGCACTCGCTGTACCGGATAGGGGCGTGAGAGGGATGTACCGTCACCAGCTCCACGCCTCCGCGGCGGATCGTTTCACCACGGGCCGTCGCGAAGACAAAAGCGGCACCCCCTGTGCCGACGCCAACCGCTACGGCGACAACCGCCCCGGCCCCACAAGCGACGACAACCGCCACGGCGCTGCCGGCCACGGCGGCCGTCTCCTGAAGGCCGTGTTCGCCGGTACGGCCGCCGCGCTGCTGCTCGGGTTCGCGGCGCCGCAGGCCGGTGCCGACGAGGGCTCGGCCGCGCCCCCCGCGCCCGCCGCGCCGTCCGAGGCCACCCGGGGCGCCGCCCACGACGCGGCCGAGGCCCCGAAGACCCTCGCCACCCTCTCCCGGTTCTTCGCCCGCGACGGCGCCGTCACCAAGGCGAAGGCCGCCCCGCGCGTCACCGGGGAGCGGGCCGTACCCGTCTACTACGTGTCGCCCGACTTCGTCGCGGGCAAGAAGGGCGTGCCGATCGCCCGCATGCAGTTCCTCGCCAGCACGGCGGTCTCCTCCGACGGCCAGAAGGCGTCGCTGTGGACCGTCAAGCAGTCCGGCTCCTGGCAGGTCGTGAACATCGCCACCGGGGACGACGAGACCCGCTACGCGCGCGTGGGCGCCGACAAGCTCCCCGGGGGCACCGTCTTCCACGAGCCGCAGATCAACGCCTGGTACGTGCAGAAGGGGACGCGGATCCTGCCGCTCGACCGGGACGCCGTACGGGCCGTCGGCACCGACGGCACCACGGTCGCCGCCTACCAGCGGCGGGTGCACAAGGAGTACGGCGACAAGCTCCCCGGCTCGGCGTACGCGAAGTCCGGCAAGGCGGGCGGCTTCGGCGCCGCCCCGGAGGCCGCCGGTTCCCAGAGCGGTCCCGCGACCGCGGCCGGAACCGCCGCCGGGTCCACCGACGGAGCGGTCACCGTGGTCTCCTCGGTGGCCGCCGCCGGGGCCGCCCTGGCGCTCGGCCTCTCCGGAGCCGCTCTGGTCCGGCGGCGGACGCGCCGCCTGGGCCGGGGCCCCGCGGCCTGAGGCCTGAGGCCTGAGGCCTGCGCCGGAGGCCCGGCACCTGAGGCCTGGGCCCGAGGGCCGGGTCTGGCGCCGGGCCCGAGGGCACCCACCCCG
>NZ_BNBT01000155.1 GCF_014656095.1 Streptomyces longispororuber | reverse complement strand
GGACGGGTCCGGCGAGCCGGGGGCGGCGGCCGCCGCGACCGCCGCGAGCGCCCCGGCGAGCAGCGCGGCCCCGAACGCCCCGAGCCGCCGCCCGACTATGTGAGACGAAGCCACGTGAGTCCTTCCGTTGCTGGTGAGGTGGCGGAAGTATGGCCAGCCACGGGCTCCGGGCGCTACGCCCCCGGTCCCAAAAGAGCCGTCCTGCCACGGATGTCGCCTCCACCGCGCGGCGGAGGCCGCCTCCCCCGCGCGGCGGAGGCGGACGGCCCGCACGGCCGACGCCCCGGCGCACGCCCCGCACCAGCATGAGTCCCATGCTGAGAGTCAACGCCCTGCCCACCGTGCCCCGCTGGGCCGCGCTCGCCGCGCACGCCGTGCCCTGGGTCGTCCTGCCGTCGAGCCTGTGGCGCGTCGCCCTCGTCCTGCGCCTGCCCGTGTCCGACTACGGCCCCGGGTTCGGCGAGTCCGTGTACATCCTCGCGCTCAGCGCCGTCTCCGAGGGCCTGGCGCTGCTGACGCTCGGCCTGGTCCGCCGGTGGGGTGAGGTCGTGCCCCGCTGGATCCCGCTCCTCGGCGGCCGCCGGGTGCGCCCGCTCGCCGCCGTCGTCCCGGCCGCGCTCGGCTCGGTGGCGCTCGACCTGATCTGGGGCTTCGCCTTCCGCAACGTGGGCGGGGACCTCGACTCGGGCACCGGCCCGGGCGGCATGGGCTCGCCCGCCCAGGACGCGCTCCTGGTGCTCTGCTACGCCCCGCTGCTGCTGTGGGGGCCGCTGCTCCTCGCGGTCACGGTGGCCTACCACCGCCGCCGCGCGGCCCGCCCCGGCGCCCCGTCCGGCGGCGCCCGCCGCGCCGCGGGGCCCGCCCCGGGGTCGCGGCCGCCGGCTCACGCGGAGAGCAGCCGCCCCGACTCCCGCAGGGCGGCCACGAACGGCGCCACGCCGGGCACCGGCGACCGCCCCCGCGCCGTCGCCGCGTACACCGCCCGCGCGGGCGCGCCCTCCTCCCGTACCGGTACGAGCGCGATGTCCGCCCGTACGCCCTGGGCCGCGAGCGCCGGGACCAGGGTGACGCCGAGCCCGGCGGCCACATAGCCCTGCTTGGCCGTCCACTCGCGGACCACATGGGCCACCCGCGGCCGGAAACCCGCCCGGACGACGGCGTCGAGCAGCGTGCCCGCCGGGTCCGCGCTGCCGGAGATCCAGTCCTCGTCGGCCAGGCGCGCGAGCCGTACGGAGGGCTCGCCCGCCAGCGGGTGGGCCGCGGGCACCGCCACGTACAGCGTCTCGTCGAGCAGGTGGTGCAGGTCGTACGCGGCACCGTCGAGCGGGCCGCCCGTCGTCGACACCACCGCCAGGTCCAGCTCCCCCTCGCCGAGGCGCGCCAGGAGCGGCCCGCTGAGGCCCTCCTCGCGCGTCAGCGTCACCCCGGGGTGCCGCGCCCGGAACGCCGCGAGGGCACGCGGCACCAGCGCCGCGTCCGCCGTCGCGAACGCGCCGAACCGCAGGTGCCCGCCCGCGGCCCCGTCCAGGTCCGCCAGCTCCCGCCGCAGCCGCGCGAGGCGGCCCGTGACCGCCTCCGCGTGCGGCAGCAGGGTCCGGCCGTGCGCGGTGAGCCGCACGCCGCGCGGCAGCCGGTCGAAGAGCGGGGCACCGCCGAGCACCGCCTCCAGGGACGCGATCCGGCGCGACACCGCGGACTGCGTCAGGGCCAGCCGCCGCGCCGCCACCGTGAACGACCCCGCCCGGGCCACCTCCAGGAAGGCCCGCAGCCAGAAGGTCGACAGATCGACGCCCTCGCCCTCCGGCCCGCCACCCTCCCCGATGCCCTGCCCGCCGTCACGGGGCGCACTCCACGGTCCGTACGCACCCGTCGGCCCAGGCCCATGCGATATCGGCATGCCCGCCATGCTAGACATTCGCTTGTCGCATCACATCCCCGCGCCTAGCGTCGTCCGCATGGAACCGCGCACGCAGCACCCCGAACGCATCGCCTTCCTCGGCCTCGGCCACATGGGCACCCCCATGGCCCGTCAACTCCTCGCCGCCCGGCACCCGTTGATGGTCTGGAACCGTACGGCCGCCAAGGCCGAGCCGCTCGTCGCGGCGGGCGCGCGCCGCGCCGCGACACCCGCCGACGCCGTCCGCGACGCCGACGTCGTGATCACGATGCTCGCGGGGCCCGACGCGGTCCGGTCCGTCGCCGACGCGATCCTGCCCGCGCTGCGGGACGGCGCCCACTGGGTGGAGATGTCGACCGTCGGGCCCGACGTCGTACGCGAGCTGGGGGAGCGGACGGGGAGCCGCGTCACGCTCGTCGACGCGCCCGTCATGGGCAGCACGGACAAGGCCGCGGCGGGGGAGCTCGGCGTCCTCGCGGGCGGCGACGCCGACGGCGTCGCACACGTCCTGGCCCGCTTCGGGCCCGTGACCCGCACCGGCCCCCTCGGCTCAGGCGCCGCCCTCAAACTCGTCGTCAACACCGCGGTGCTGGGCGGCGTGGCCCTGGTCGCGGAGGCGATGGCCCTCGCCGACGCGCTCGGCCTCGACGCGGACACCGCCCGCGCCGCCCTCGCCCGCGGACCGCTCGCCGGGGCCGTCGCCCGCGCCTTCGCGCAGGACGTGCACTTCGCCACCGCCCTGGCCGTCAAGGACGTGTCCCTGGCCACGCGCACCGCCCGCCTCCCCGCCATGGAGGCCGTCCTCGCCCACTACGAGACCGCCGCGTCCGACCCGGCGACCGCGCCCGAGGACATCTCGGCCGCGGTGACCCACATCCGCGACCGCATCACGGCTGACGGCTGAGGTCTGACGCCCTGATGACCGAGCCCGACCCCCACCGCCTGCTGCCCGACCCCCGACAGGAGCCCGCGACCGCCATGGACGTCACCCTCGCCGACCCGGCCGGTGCCCCGGCACCCCTCGGTCCGTACTCCCAGGTAGCGCACGTCCGGCTCGCCGACGGCGGCGCCCTGCTCCACGTCTCCGGGCAGATCGCCGACGGCGAGGACATCACCGCTCAGAGCCACGGGATCTTCGACACCCTCGCCGCCCTCCTCGCCGCGTACGGGGGCACGCTCGACAACATCATCAACATCCGCACCTTCATGACCGACCTGGACGACCTGCCGGGGTACGCGGCCGTGCGCCGCGCCCGCCTCACCGGTACGCCGCCGACCAGCACGACGGTGGAGGTGTCGCGGCTGTTCCGGCCGGAGGCGCTCATCGAGGTCGAGGTGGTCGCGGCGGTGCGGGCCGCCGCCGGGCTGGAGCCGGGCTGAGGGCGGCCCCCGCCTCAAGGCCGACGGGACGTGACGCCCTCGTAGGCCATCTCGGCAAGGCGGGCCTGGCCCTCCTTGCTGGGGTGGAACCAGTCCCAGTGGCTCAACAGATCCGTACCGAAGCGGAAGTCGAAGACCGCGTCCCCGTCGTAGCGGCACCGCAGGTCCTTGGCGCAGACCTCCTTGAGGACCGCGTTGTACGCGACGACCCGCTCCCGCACCGCCGCGCGCCGCGCCACCGCCGCCGCGTCCATCGCGTCCGCGTCCGCGAGCATCGACTTGCAGATGCCGAGCTTCCACACCTGCTTGCCGAGCTGGTTGGTGCGGCCCTCGGACCACAGCCGCTTGAGGTCCGGCACGCTCAGCACGTACACCTGCGCCCGGGGCCGCTCGTCGCGCAGCGTCCCCAGCGCGTCCTCGAAGTCCGCGCGGAACTCCGCCACGGGCGTCATCTCGTCGACGGAGGAGCGGCAGGCGTCGTTCGCGCCGACCATGACGGTGACCAGGTCGGGCCGGTGCGCGGCGGCCCGCTCCATCTGCCCGGGCAGGTCGGCCATGCGGGCACCGGTCTTGGCGTGGTTCCAACTGTGCGTGGCGGCCCGCCGCTTGCCGAGCAGGCGCTGCGCGAGGCTGCGCACCTCGCTGTCGCTGCCGGTCGCCCAGGACGCCTCCGGGCAGTCGGAGAGCACCGAGCAGGTGTCGAAGCCGCGGGTGATGGAGTCGCCGACGGCGGCGACGGAGCGCGGGCTGGTGTCCCACACGGGCTCCGCCTTGCGGTGCGCCCTGTCCTGCGCGGTGGGGCCGTTCGGCGCCGCCTCGTCGCCGCCGGACGCGTCACACGCGGTGAGCGTCGCGAGACCGGTGAGGGCCGCCGCCGCGACGGCGACGACGGCCCGCGCGCGGTGCCGTGAATTCCGCATACTCGTCCCCTCTGTCCCCTCGTCGTCCAACGTGACGTGCTCCGGGCCCTTCAGGTTGCGTGCCGCCACATGGTGAGATGTCCCGGCGGCGGCCGCCGGACACCCGGCCGGGGGGCCACAGGCCTCCCGGCGAGTGAAACCTCCGCGTTTCCCGGCCTGGGGACCGACGGTACGTCACAATCCATGCCCCGCCGCACGGTAGCCTCGCCAACCAGTGGCACCTGCTTTTCCCGGTTCCGCTAAATTACATCACGTCACATCTGTACCGTTTTTCGTCTTTCCTCGGATTTTCCCGCTTCGGGAAATACCAGGAATACCGCTCGGCACGGGCCCGAGGCCGCCGGGAACGGCGCGCCTCGTCCCACACTGGAGGTCCCGGTGACGACACGTGGAGTTCTGTACGTGCACTCCGCACCGCGCGCGCTGTGCCCGCACGTCGAGTGGGCGGTCGCGGGAGTGCTCGGCGCCCGCGTCAGCCTCGACTGGATCAGGCAGCCCGCGGCGCCCGGCACCTGGAGATCCGAGTTCTCCTGGCGCGGCTCGGCCGGTACCGCCTCCAAGCTGGCCTCCGCGCTGCGCGGCTGGCAGTTGCTGCGCTTCGAGGTCACCGCGGAGCCGTCCGCCGCGGCCGAGGGCGAGCGCTACAGCGCCACCCCGGACCTCGGCATCTTCCACGCCGTCACCGGCATCCACGGCGACATCCTGATCCCGGAGGACCGGCTGCGCGCCGCGCTCGCCCGCGCCAAGGGCGGCGAGAGCGACCTGGAGGCCGAGGTCGCCAAGCTCCTCGGCAAGCCCTGGGACGACGAGCTGGAGCCGTTCCGCTACGCCGGCGAGGGCGCGCCGGTGCGCTGGCTGCACCAGGTCGTCTGATCCCGGGCCGCGGGGCCCGTACACGCGCGAAGGGCCCCCGGCCGGTGAAGCCGGGGGCCCTTCGCGTACGTACGGTGTGCGTACGGGACCGGTGCGCGGTCAGACCGTGCGGAAGGCCAGCACCACGTTGTGGCCGCCGAAGCCGAACGAGTCGTTCAGGGCCGCGATCGTGCCCTCGGGCAGCGGGCGGGCCTCGCCGCGGATGATGTCCGCGTCGACCTCGGGGTCGAGGTTCTCGATGTTGATCGTCGGCGGAGCCGTGCGGTGGTGCAGCGCGAGGACCGTCGCGACGGTCTCCACGCCGCCCGCGCCACCGAGGAGGTGGCCGGTCATCGACTTCGTCGAGGCGATCGCCATGTGGTCGACGTCGTCGCCGAACGCCTTGCGCAGCGCCTTGATCTCCCCGATGTCGCCCTGCGGCGTCGAGGTGGCGTGCGCGTTGATGTGCGCGATCTCGGCGGGCTTCAGACCGGTGTTGTCCAGCAGGTTCTGCAGCGCGTGCGCGATGCCGTTGCCGGACGGCTCGGGCTGCGTGATGTGGTGCGCGTCGGCCGAGATGCCCTGGCCCACCGCCTCCACGTAGATCCGCGCGCCGCGGGCCTTGGCGTGCTCCTCGGACTCGAGCACGACCACGCCGGCGCCCTCGCCGAGCACGAAGCCGTTGCGGTCGACGTCCCAGGGGCGGGAGGCGCCCTGCGGGTCGTCGTTGTTCTTCGACATCGCCATCATGTTGCCGAAGGCGGCGATCGGCAGCGGGTGGACCGCCGCCTCCGTGCCGCCCGCGACGACGACGTCGGCGCGGCCGGTGCGGATCATCTCGATCGCGTAGCCGATGGCCTCCGCACCCGAGGCACAGGCCGAGACCGGGGTGTGCACACCGGCGCGGGCGCCGAGCGCGATGCCGACGTTCGCCGCGGGCGAGTTCGGCATCAGCATCGGCACCGTGTGCGGGGAGACGCGGCGTACGCCCTTCTCCCGCATGATGTCGTACTGGTCGAGCAGGGTCGTCACGCCGCCGATGCCGGAGGCGATGACCGCGCCGAGGCGGTCCGGGTCCACGGACGCGTCCTCGCCGGCCTTGGCGGCGAAGCCCGCGTCCTTCCAGGCCTCCTCGGCCGCGATCAGCGCGAACTGCGCCGAGCGGTCGAGCTTGCGGGCCTGGGGGCGCGGGATGACCTCGGTCGGCTCGACGGCGATCTGACCCGCGATGCGGACCGGCAGCTCGGCCGCCCAGTCCTGCTCCAGGACACCGACCCCGGAGCGCCCGGCGAGCAGGCCCTCCCAGGTCGAAGCTGCGTCGCCACCCAGCGGTGTGGTTGCGCCGATACCGGTGACGACCACGGTGCGATTGGTCGAGTTCACTGGATTTCTCTCTCCACGGTTGGTTCAGGTGCGGATGCGGCGGCGCCACCGCCGGGTGGCGGCCGGCCAGCGCTGCTGGCCGTCAGACTCAGGCGGCCTGGTGCTCGAGGATGTACTTGGTGGCGTCGCCGACCGTCTTGAGGTTCTTGACGTCGTCGTCCGGGATCTTCACGTCGAAGCGCTCTTCGGCGGCGACGACGACCTCGACCATGGACAGCGAGTCGACGTCCAGGTCGTCGGTGAAGGACTTGTCGAGCTGGACGTCCTCAACGGGGATCCCGGCGATCTCGTTCACGATTTCGGCGAGACCGGCGACGATCTCTTCCTGAGTGGCGGCCATTGTGGCGCTCCTTCGTATGTATCCAGAGGGTGTGGCGGCATCCGGCACGGACCCGAAGATCCGCACGGAGTGCCTAGGGGAGGGTAACGACCGTGGCGGCGTACACGAGACCCGCCCCGAAGCCGATGACGAGGGCGGTGTCGCCACTCTTCGCCTCACCGGTCGCCAGGAGCCGCTCCATCGCGAGCGGGATCGAGGCGGCCGAGGTGTTGCCGGTGGTCTCCACGTCGCGGGCGACCGTGACGTGCTCCGGCAGTTTCAGGGTCTTCACCATCGAGTCGATGATCCGCATGTTGGCCTGGTGCGGGATGAAGACGTCCAGGTCGTCCGCGCTGATCCCGGCCGCGTCCAGCGCCTGCTGGGCGACCTTCGCCATCTCGAACACGGCCCAGCGGAACACCGCCTGGCCCTCCTGCGTGATGGCGGGGAACTTGACCTCGCCGTCGGCGCCGACCGGGAGCTTGGAGACGTCACCGATGCGGTACTCGTCCCAGCCCACGGTCTGCTTGATGGTCTCGGCCTTGTCGCCCTCCGAGCCCCAGACCGACGGGCCGATGCCGGGCTCCTTGGCGGGGCCGACGACGACCGCGCCCGCGCCGTCACCGAACAGGAAGGCCGTCTTGCGGTCCTCGAGGTCGGTCAGGTCGCTCAGCCGCTCCACGCCGATGACCAGCGCGTACTCCGCCGAGCCATCCACGATCATGCCCTTGGCCAGGGTCAGGCCGTAGCCGAAGCCCGCGCAGCCCGCGGAGATGTCGAACGCGGCGGGCCTGCCCGTGCCGAGCTTGTCCGCGATCTCCGTGGCGATGGCCGGGGTCTGCTTGAAGTGCGACACCGTGGAGACGATCACCGCGCCGATCTGCTCGGGCCGGATGCCCGCGTTCGCGATGGCCTTGCCCGCGGCCTCCACGGACATCGCCGCCACGGTCTCCTCGGGGGAGGCCCAGTGGCGCGTGGCGATGCCGGAGCGGGAGCGAATCCATTCGTCAGAGGAGTCGATCTTCTCCAGGATCACCTCGTTGGGCACCACGCGGGTCGGGCGGTAGCCGCCGACCCCCATGATGCGCGCGTACGGGGAGCCCTGACTGGGCTTGATCTTCGCCATGCTCGGCTCCTTCTCAGGCACCCGCCGCGTCGGCGGCGGAGGCGGCGGTCTCGGCGATGAGCCGGCGGGCGGCGTCGAGATCGTCCGGCGTCTTCACGGCCAGGGTCGGCACGCCCTTGAGGGCGCGCTTGGCGAGACCGGTGAGCGTGCCGCCCGGGCACACCTCGATCAGCGCGGTGACCCCGAGCTCCTGGAACCTGTCCATGCACAGGTCCCAGCGGACCGGGTTGGCGACCTGGCCGACCAGGCGCGAGACGATCTCGGTGCCGCTCGCGACGGTCTCGCCGTCCCGGTTCGAGACGTACGTCAGGCGCGGGTCGGCCACGGCGAGGCCCTGGGCGGCCTCCTCGAGCGCGGCGACCGCGGGCGCCATGTGGTGGGTGTGGAACGCGCCGGCGACCTTCAGCGGCACGACCTTGCGCACGCCCTCCGGCTTGTCCTCGGCGAGGGCGGCGAGCTGCTCGGCGGTGCCGGCGGCCACGATCTGGCCCGCGCCGTTCACGTTCGCCGGGGTCAGGCCGAGCTTCTCCAGGTGCGGGACGGTGACCTCGGGGTCGCCGCCGAGCAGCGCGGCCATGCCGGTCTCCGTGACCGCGGCGGCCTCGGCCATCGCCAGGCCGCGCGTCCGGACGAAGCCGAGCGCGGCGTCCTCCGTCAGCACGCCCGCGTACGCCGCGGCCGTGATCTCGCCCACGCTGTGCCCCGCGACGGCGCCCGGCGTGATGTCACCGAGTGCCGAGGCCGAGAGCAGGCCGGCGGCCACCAGCAGCGGCTGCGCCACGGCGGTGTCGCGGATCGCGTCCGCGTCCGCCTGCGTGCCGTAGTGGACGAGGTCGAGACCGATGGCGTCGGACCAGGCGGCGAGCCGGTCGGCGGCGCCGGGGAGGTCGAGCCAGGGGGTCAGGAAGCCGGGCGTCTGGGCGCCTTGGCCGGGAGCGACGAGTACGAGCACTCTCACACTCTCTCTTGTGGACAGGACGAAACGCCCGTGGGGACAGGGACGAAGAACAGCTATGGGAATTGTAGGGGTCCAACAAACACCTACGGCTGGTGATCGCCGTCGGCCAGGCGTCCCAGGATCAGCGCGATCCGCAGTGTGAAGGCGGAGCGCACATCCGAAGGGGACCATCCGGTGACGTCGGTCACACGTCGGAGCCGGTAGCGCACGGTATTGGGATGCACAAAGAGCATCCGCGCGGCACCTTCGAGGCTACTCGCCTGCTCCAGATAGACGCTGAGGGTCTCCAGGAGCGCGGAGCCCGCTTCCTCCAGCGGTCTGTAGATCTCCTCCACCAGTTGCTCGCGCGCGGCGGGATCGCCCGCCATGGCCCGCTCCGGCAGCAGATCGTCCGCGAGCACCGGGCGCGGCGCGTCCTGCCAGGCGGCACAGGCCTTCAGGCCGGCGGCCGCGGCCTGCGCCGAGCGGGTCGCGGCGAGCAGGTCGGGCACGATGGGACCGGCCACCACGGGCCCGGCCGCGTACGGCCCGATCAGGGCCTTCGCCACGGCCAGCGGGTTGTCGTTGCCGCCCGCGATGACGACCAGGCGGGCGCCGAGCACCCCGGTCAGGACCTGGAGCTTCGCGTGCCGGGCGGCCCTGCGGATGGCCTCCACGGTCAGCTCGCTGTCGCCGTCGGGGGCGGTGCCGAGGACCACGCACACGTGCTCGGGGGAGTTCCAGCCCAGCGCGGCGGCGCGGGAGACGGCCCCCTCGTCGGCCTCGCCGGACAGCACGGCGTTCACCACCAGGGACTCCAGGCGGGCGTCCCAGGCACCGCGTGCCTCGGCGGCCTGTGCGTACACCTGAGCGGTGGCGAAGGCGATCTCGCGCGCGTAGACGAGCAGCGCCTCGCGCAGCACGCTCTCGTCGCCGGGCGCCGCCACCTCGTCGATGGCGGACTCCATCACCTCGATCGTGGTCCGCACCATCTCCACGGTCTGCCGCAGCGTGATCGCGCGGGTCAGTTCGCGCGGCGCGGTCCCGAAGACGTCCGTCGAGATCGCCTGCGGGGCGTCGGGGCGCCGGAACCACTCCGTGAACGCGGCGATACCGGCCTGCGCGACCAGGCCGATCCACGAGCGGTTCTCCGGCGGCATCGCCCGGTACCAGGACAGCGTCTCGTCCATGCGCGCGATGGCCTGCGCCGCGAGGCTGCCGGACGACTTCTCCAGCCGCCGCAGGGTCGCGGCGTGCGCGTGGGCGCGGCCCCGGCGGGCCGAGGGGCCGCCTGCGGCATCCGCGTCCTGGGGGAATTCGTTCGCTGAGGGTTCGGGCACGGGGACAAGACTGCCTTATTGGGACGGGGGCGTGCGGGGCCGGGTCTACGGTGGGGAGCGTGATTGATGTACGGCGCTCCGGCGAGCGGTACCCCGGCGGCGACCCGGGGGCGGGGATCGACTCCTACCACGCGTTGTCGTTCGGCCCCTATTACGAACCCGAGAACCTCCGCTTCGGGGCGGTGCTCGCCTGCAACGAGGAGCGCCTCGCCGCCGGCGCGGGCTTCGCCGAACACCCGCACAGCCACACCGAGATCGTCACGTGGGTGGTCGAGGGCGAGCTGACCCACCGTGACTCCGCAGGCCACGAGTCGGTGGTCCGCCCCGGTGACGTCCAGCACCTCAGTGCGGGCTCCGGCGTCCGCCACGTGGAGCGCAACGCGGGCCCCGCCCCGCTGACCTTCCTGCAGATGTGGCTGGCCCCCCGGGAGCCCGGCGGCACCCCGCGCTACGAGGTCGTCCGCGGGATCTCCGACGCCACCCCGTACGCGGTCCCCGCCGCCGGCGCCCTCCTCCACGTACGCCGCCTCGCCCCCGGTGAGCGGACGCCGCTCCCGTCGGCGCCGTCGGTGTACCTCCACGTCGTACGGGGCGACATCGCCCTGGCCGACGAGGAGTTGTCCCCGGGCGACTCGGCGCGGATCACGGCCGAACAGGACCTGGAGGCCCTGGCCTACAGCCGGACGGAGCTCCTCCTCTGGGAGATGCGCTAGCCCGCGCCGCCACCCCCGCGGAGGGCCGCCCGGCCCGCGCCCGCGGACTCACAGCTCGGCCAGCACCGCGTCCGTGAACCGCGGCCACACCTCGACGGCCCACGGTCCGAAGGGCCGGTCGGTGAGCGCCACGCACGCGGCCCCCGCGTCCGGGTCGACCCACAGGAACGTCCCCGCCTGCCCGAAGTGGCCGAAGGTCCGGGGCGAGGAGGAACTCCCCGTCCAGTGGGGCGACTTCCCGTCCCGGATCTCGAACCCGAGCCCCCAGTCGTTGGGGTTCTGGTGCCCGTACCCCGGCAGCACCCCCTTGAGCCCCGGGTACGTCACCGTCATCGCCGCCGCCACGGTCCGCGGGTCCAGCAGCCGCGGCGCCTGCACCTCGGCCGCGAACCGCACGAGGTCGTCCACGGTGGACACGCCGTCCTTCGCGGGCGAGGCCCCGCCCGCGAGCTCCGTGGACGTCATCCCGAGCGGCTCCAGGACGGCCTGGCGCAGGTACTCCGCGAAGGGGATGTCCGTCGCCTTGGCGATGTGGTCCCCGAGCACCTCGAACCCGGCGTTGGAGTACAGCCGCCGCGTCCCCGGCGCCGCCACCACCTGGTGCTCGTCGAAGGCGAGCCCGCTGGTGTGCGCGAGCAGGTGCCGCACGGTCGACCCCTCGGGCCCGGCCGGCTCGTCCAGCTCCACGGCGCCCTCCTCGTACGCGACGAGCGCCGCGTACGCCGCGAGGGGCTTGGTGACCGAGGCGAGGGCGAAGCGGTGCGCGGTGGGCCCGCGCGTCCCGGCCACGGTGCCGTCCGCGCGGACGACGGCGGCGGCAGCCGTCGGGACGGGCCAGTTGTCGATCAGCTCCAGGCTCTGCATGCGTACGAGCGTAAGCGCCCCGCGGCGGCGCCCACGGCCGGGGGCGGGCCCGCGGCCACGGATAACCCCTTGCTTCGAGCGCACTCGAAGGCCCTAGCGTGGGGGCCATGACGGTCATGGAGACGAGCCCCGGCCCGGCGGCCGCCGAGCGCCACTACACGATCAGCGAGGTCGCCGAGGCGACCGGTCTGAGCGCGCACACCCTGCGCTGGTACGAGCGGATCGGTCTGATGCCGCACGTCGACCGCTCCGGGGCCGGTCAACGCCGCTACCGCGACCGCGACCTGCGGTGGCTCACGTTCCTCGGCAAGCTGCGCACCACCGGCATGCCGGTGGCGGACATGGTGCGCTACGCGGAGCTGGTGCGGGAGGGCGACGCCACCTTCGCGGAGCGGCAGCGGCTCCTGGAGGAGACCCGCCGCGACGTCCGGGCCCGCGTCGCGGAGCTCCAGGACACCCTCGCCGTGCTCGACCACAAGATCGGCTCGTACGCCGTGGCCCGCCGGGAGGCGGCCTACGGGGCGGACGTGGCGTCCGGGTCGTAGGCGTACGAGCCCCCGTGGCGAGCGCGCTCACAGCTCCGCGAGCAGCTCGGCCTTCTTCGCCGTGAACTCGTCGTCCGTGAGCAGCCCCGCCTGGTGCAGCTCGCCCAGGTGCCGGATGCGCTCGGCGATGTCGGCCGGGTCGCGCCGGACGGCCGGGGCCGCCGCGGCCACCGGGGCGGGGGCGGGGCCGGACGCCCGGACGGCCGCGAGCACCGAAGCGGCGAACGGCAGTGACTCGTGTACGGGGCCGTAGCCCAGGCCGAAGACGACGGCCGCCGGGTCCTGGTCGGCCTGCGCGGGCTGGGGCACCGGCGCCTCGCGGCGCAGCAGCCGCAGGTGTCCCTCGAACACCTCCGGCGAGCGCCACTCGACCCCGCTCAGGTCGGTGACGAGGAAGCTCTGGTCCCCGGCCTTCCACTTGGCCGACGACGCCCCGGTCCAGAACCAGCGGAAGGCCACCGCCTTGCCGTCGAAGGACGCCTTCCCGTCGTACGCCTTGAACTGCAGCGGCGCCTCCGGCGCGGCCACCAGGTAGCGCTCCGCGTCCCCCGGGGCCTCGGCGGGCAGCAGGGCCCGCAGCTCGTCCGCGTAGTACTCCGCGAGCGTCTCCCGCTCCGCGGGCAGCACGAGGCGGTACGGGTCGGACCCGTCCTTGAGCTGTCCCGCCGCGGCCTCCATCAGTGGATCGGCACCCGGTCGCGGAACCATGTGCAGCACCGTCGTCCCGCGCTTGCCCGGGGTGAGCGTGACCCCCGCGATCGCCTCATGGGGGATGCGGCGCTCGCCGAGAGCCTGGAACAGCTTCGGCGTACGGATCCCCCGTTCGAAGCGGATGAGCACGGAGTCGGACTCGAACTCCCAGGCGGCGTGAAATCCGGCCAGTACATCACCCATGCGGCTCATCGTATGCGGCACGCGCTCCTCCGTCTCTCCTGCGGCGGGCCGCTGTTTCGCCGATTTCTACGCGCGTCAGGCCGCCGTCGTACCGGGAATTCCGTCGCGGCAGGCCCCGTTTCCGTCGGCACACCGCACGGCGTCGTACGCACCGACGCCGATCTGGGCGAAGTTGCTGAGACTGTCCGTGCCCGGCTCGAAATAGCCGGTGTGGCCCCGGGCGCGGTCGGCCGACACCACGCGGGCGCCGAAGCCGCCCGAGACCGGGTCGGCGCCGTGGCCGAGCCCGCCCACCTCCATGTGCGGCACATCCTCGATCCAGTCGTCGCTGTCCCGAGCGGCCCACACCCGCGCGCGGGTGCCGAGGCCCCTCACGTTGTCGGCGCGCATCCCGGGGCTGCCCGCGACCGCGATGTCCGTGACCCGCCCGGGCAGCCGCCGGGCGGCGACCCCGCAGACCACCGAGCCGTAACTGTGGCAGTACAGCGCCACCCGCGCGCGCCCCGGCAGGGCGCTCACCAGCGCGTCCAGGCGGACGGCGCCGTTGTCGGCGCGCATGGACGTGGCGGCGTCCACACCGAGCCCGACGGGCGCGGTGTAGTCGGCCCAGGCGATCACGGCGGTCCGGGTGCGGGGGGCGGCCGCGCGCTCCGCGCGGTACAGGGCCCGCGCCATGCCGACGGGCGCCGCGTACGTGCGCTGGGTCCGCTCGAAGGTGAGGACGTCGGTGTCGACGCCGGGGACGACGACGGACACGCGGCGCGCCCGGTCGAGGTCGCCGAAGACCTCCGCCATCCGCCCCGAGCCCATGGGGTCGAAGGCGAGCACCTGGCGCTCCGGGCGCATCATGACGCCGAAGCGCTTCATGCGGCGCTCGGCCTCCTGCTTGCCGACGGGCGAGAGGCGGTCGTCGTGCATGCGCTCCCGCTCGACCCGGCGGGCCTGCTGGAGGGCGAGGCGGTTCGCGCGGTAGCGCAGCGTCACGGGCGCGCCGTTCATGTTGCCGACCGCGAGCGGGTAGCGGGCGGCGAGGCGGTCGCGCTGGTGGGCGGTGAGCGAGGCGAAGAACCGCGCGAGCCGGTCGGCGGGAGCGCCGGGGTCGGGCAGGTCACGGCCGCCGATCCGGCCACGCTCCCAGGCGGCGAGCGTGGCTTCGAGCGGAGAGGCGGCGCCTTTGTTCTGGCGTACGGCGGTCCACCCGGTGGTCGCCAGCATGACGAACACCACGGTGAGCGCGAGCAGCGCACGCCAGATGCCGAGTTGAGGGGAGGAGTCGAAGGAAGTCACTGCGGGACACCCTAGGAGAATCGGGAAGCCTGCCGTGCACGGGGTGAGGCAGATCACGTTTTACGCTGGGTATTTACGGCAAAGCGGGCGTGAATGGGGTCGATTCGTCACGCTGCGTCGCGCGCTCGTACGGGTGGAGCGTGTGGGGCGTGTGGGGGAGCGGAGCACGGAACGGTCACGCCGGGGTCGTGAGCCGCTACGCACGGTGCCCCGTACGGTGTCCCCGACGGGTGGCCAACGGGCGACGGCGAGCGGGCCGTTGGTCGAGGCGCCGGGGAAGGGCGCGACCGGGCCTCACCTCGGCGAGGGCCGCGCGCCGCGCGCCGCGCGCCGCCGGAAGGCGGGCGAGGCGTCGCGGACGGCCCCGCATCAGGGAAGCCCCCGAGAGGTACCGGAAAGTGCCCTCAGGGTCCGCTCAGGGGGTTTTCGCCTATCCGGGTGAGCCGCGCCGGAACCCCTTCCCGGCCCCGCCCCCGCGGCCGAGAGTGGCGTCAACTGATCGTTACGACACGGGGGTTGATGTCATGCGTACGACCATGCCCGCCGCCGCCCTTGCGGCGCTCACCGCGGCCGCGCTCACGGTGGCGGTCCTCACGTCCGGCCACGCGGGCGCCGCCACGACGACGGCACGGGCCGGTGCCGCGCCCCCGGGCCGGCTCGGCGCGTGCGGCCCCGGAGAGCTCTGCCTCTGGCAGAAGGCGGACTTCAAGGGCCCGCGGCACGTGTACGAGCTGGCCGGGGTCGACATCGAGAGCTGCGTCGCGCTGCCGGAGGGGGACAGCGCGCAGGCCCTCGCCAACCGCACCGGCCGGCCCGTCACCGTCTACCAGTCACGGGAGTGCGCCGAGACGGCCGAGTTCCACACCTACCCGGGCAGCGGCACGTGGGCGCCGCGGAGCCCGTACCGCGTACGGGCCGTCAAGATCTGGGAGCGCTGAGACGGGCCCCGCCGCCCCGACCGGGCGCCCGCAGCGGTGACGCCCGGGCTCAGGGCTCGCGCGGCCGGGGCGCGACCGGGGCGGGGGGACCGCCGTCCCCGGCCGCGCCGGAGCCGCCCGCGCCGCCGGACAGCGCGGCGACCTGCGCCCGCAGGGCCATCACCTCCATGGTGAGGGCCTCGATCGCCGCGGTCTGCCGCCGCTCCTCCGCGTCGTCCTTCTCGAACCGCGCGATGAACCACGCCGCGATGTTCGCCGTGACCACACCGAGCAGCGCGATGCCCGACAGCATCAGGCCCACGGCGAGCACCCGGCCGAGCCCGGTCGTCGGCGCGTGGTCGCCGTACCCCACGGTCGTCATCGTGGTGAAGGACCACCACACGGCGTCGCCCAGCGTCTTGATGTTGCCGTCCGGCGACTCCCGCTCCACGGAGAGCACCGCCAGGGAGCCGAACATGAGCAGCCCCACCACCGTGCCCACGACGTACGTCGTCAGCCGTATCTGCGACGCCATCCGCGCCCGCCGCCCCACCAGCATCAGGGTCGCGACCAGGCGCAGCAGCCGCAGCGGCTGGATCATCGGCAGGACCACGGCGCACAGGTCGAGCCAGTGCGCCCGCACGAAGCGCGCGCGCCGCTCGCTGAGGCAGAGCCGCACCACGTAGTCGGCGGCGAAGGCGCCCCACACGCACCACTCCACCGCGGTACAGGCCCGCGTCACGGACGCGCTCGCCCCGGGCCTGACTATGGGCACCGCGTAGGCCAGGGCGAAGGCCACGGCCAGGGCGAGCAGCGGGCGCTGTGTCCGGCTCTCCCAGCGCGCCTGCGCCGACGGATCCCGCTCGGGCTGCTGTTCGGCCTCGTCCTCCATGAGCGCATCGTAGGAAACAGCGCGACGGGCGGCGGACCCGAGGCCCGCCGCCCGTCGCACGGATGAGGTGTTCGCGCGCGGTGAGGTGTGACCGCGCGGCCGTCCTGCTTACGCGTCGCCGCCCGCGGCGCCGGGGTCGGCCGCCGTGACGTCCAGGAGCCGGTAGTGGTCGACGGCCTGCTTCAGCACGGAGCGGTCCACCTTGCCCTCGCGGGCCAGCTCGGTGAGGACCGCGACCACGATCGACTCCGCGTCGATGTGGAAGTGGCGGCGGGCCGCGCCCCGGGTGTCCGCGAAGCCGAAGCCGTCCGCGCCGAGCGACTGGTACGTGCCCGGGACCCAGCGGGAGATCTGGTCCGGGACGCTGCGCATCCAGTCGGACACCGCCACGAACGGGCCCTCGGCCCCGGAGAGCTTGCGCGTCACGTACGGCACGCGCTGGTCCTCCTCGGGGTGCAGCAGGTTGTGCCGCTCCACCTCGACGGCCTCGCGCCGCAGCTCGTTCCAGGAGGTCGCCGACCAGACGTCCGCCTTCACGTTCCACTCCCCGGCGAGGATGCGCTGGGCCTCAAGGGCCCACGGCACCGCGACGCCCGAGGCGAGGATCTGGGCCGGGATGGCGCCCTGGTCGCCCGCGCGCAGGCGGTGGATGCCCTTCAGGATGCCCTCGACGTCCACGCCGTCGGGCTCGGGCAGGTGCTGGATCGGCTCGTTGTAGACGGTCAGGTAGTAGAAGACGTCCTCGCCCGGCTTCCCGTCGGCCGTCTCGCCGTACATCCGGCGCAGGCCGTCCTTGACGATGTGGGCGATCTCGAAGCCGAAGGCGGGGTCGTACGCCACGCACGCCGGGTTGGTCGAGGCCAGGAGCTGCGAGTGGCCGTCCGCGTGCTGGAGCCCCTCACCGGTCAGGGTGGTGCGCCCGGCGGTCGCGCCCAGGACGAAACCGCGCGCGAGCTGGTCGGCCATCTGCCAGAACTGGTCACCGGTGCGCTGGAAGCCGAACATCGAGTAGAAGACGTACACCGGGATCAGCGGCTCGCCGTGCGTGGCGTAGGCGGAGCCCGCCGCGATCAGCGACGCCGTGCAGCCCGCCTCCGAGATGCCGTCGTGCAGCATCTGCCCGGTCGGCGACTCCTTGTACGCGAGGAGCAGCTCGCGGTCCACGGCCTCGTACTGCTGGCCGAGCGGGTTGTAGATCTTGGCGCTCGGGAAGAAGGAGTCCATGCCGAACGTGCGGTACTCGTCCGGCGCGATCAGCACGAACCGCTTGCCGATCTCCTTGTCCCGCATCAGGTCCTTCAGGAGCCGCACGAACGCCATGGTGGTGGCGATGGACTGCTGGCCCGAGCCCTTCCTGACCGACGCGTACGCCTTGTCGTCCGGCAGCGCCAGCGGCTTGGCGCGCACGACCCGCGTCGGCACGTAGCCGCCGAGGCCCTTGCGCCGGTCGTGCATGTACTGGATCTCCTCGGAGTCCCGGCCCGGGTGGTAGTACGGCGGCGGGCCCTCCTCCAGTTCCTTGTCGGAGATCGGCAGGTGCAGCCGGTCGCGGAAGTGCTTGAGGTCGTCGACCGTCAGCTTCTTCATCTGGTGCGTGGCGTTGCGGCCCTCGAAGTTCGGGCCGAGCGTCCAGCCCTTGATCGTCTTGGCGAGGATGACCGTCGGCTGGCCCTTGTGCGCCTTGGCCGCGGAGAACGCCGCGAAGATCTTCCGGTGGTCGTGGCCGCCGCGCCCCAGGTGCAGGATCTGGTCGTCGGTCATGTTCTCGACCATGGCGCGCAGCCGGTGGTCGTCGCCGAAGAAGTGGTCGCGGATGTACGCGCCGGTCTCCGTGGCGTACGTCTGGAACTGTCCGTCGGGCGTCGTGTTCATCTTGTTGACCAGCACGCCGTCGCGGTCCTGCGCGAGCAGCGGGTCCCAACTGCGGTCCCACACCAGCTTGATGACGTTCCAGCCCGCACCGCGGAAGACGGACTCCAGCTCCTGGATGATCTTCCCGTTGCCGCGCACCGGCCCGTCGAGGCGCTGGAGGTTGCAGTTCACGACGAACGTCAGGTTGTCGAGCCCCTCGCGGGCGGCGATCGAGAGCTGCCCGAGGGACTCCGGCTCGTCCATCTCGCCGTCGCCGAGGAACGCCCACACGTGCGACTTCGAGGTGTCGGCGATGCCGCGCGCCTCCATGTAGCGGTTCATCCGCGCCTGGAAGATCGCGCCGAGCGGCCCGAGGCCCATCGACACGGTCGGGAACTCCCAGAAGTCCGGCATCAGCCGCGGGTGCGGGTACGAGGACAGGCCGTACGGCTCCTTCGACTTCTCCTGCCGGAAGGCGTCGAGCTGCTGCTCGGAGAGGCGGTCGAGGAGGAAGGCGCGGGCGTAGATGCCCGGGGAGGCGTGCCCCTGGAAGAAGATCTGGTCGCCGCCGTCGCCCTCGTCCTTGCCGCGGAAGAAGTGGTTGAAGCCCACGTCGTACAGGGAGGCGGAGGAGGCGAAGGTGGCGATGTGACCGCCGACGCCGATCCCGGGCCGCTGGGCGCGGGAGACCATCACCGCGGCGTTCCAGCGGGTCGCGTTCAGGATCTTCCGCTCGATCTCCTCGTTGCCCGGGAAGAACGGCTCGTCCTTGGTCGCGATGGTGTTGACGTAGTCCGTGCTCCGCATCTCGGGCACGGCGACGCGCTTCTCACGGGCGCGTTCGATCAGCCGCAGCATCAGATAGCGGGCTCGCTCACGGCCGCGCTCGTCGACGGCGGCGTCGAGGGAGTCCAGCCATTCCTGGGTCTCTTCGGGATCGAAGTCCGGGACCTGGCTGGGAAGACCGCCAATGATGATCGGGTTGCGATCGGATCCGGAAGCCACGCTGTTCCTTCGCTGTGTTGTCGCGCGGTGCACGCGATCGGATTCGTGCTCTGCCTTGACTCTGCTCTGGCTCTGCTCTGCGCTGTAGGTGTGCTGTACCGGTACGTACGACGTTCACCATCGTGTACCCCGGTGGTGCATACGTCATCTCTACCGGGGGGTAACCGCGACCGCGGCAGGTGACCCTGGGGTAGGCTCGGTCAAATCGCAACGATACGCCCAGCCCGTGGCGGTGACGCCGGCCGTCCGGCCCGGCGGATGTGGCGGGAGTTGCGCTGGCACGGCCGGGAACGTCACCGTTTCGGCGGTCTCGACGGCCGGGTACTTGCGCGATCCGTCCCGCCCGTGTGGACTACGGCCAATGCCCCGCGCACGCGCGTGGCTGAAGGCATTCCCAAAGACATGATCAGGAGGCAATCCGTGAGCGCGACCGCGGACCACGCGGAGACGAACCTTGCCGTAAGGCTGGGTTTCCAGCCCGACATGGTGGTCCAGGAGATCGGCTACGACGAGGACGTCGACCAGGAGCTCCGCGAGGCCATCGAGCAGGCTACCGGCACGGAGCTCGTCGACGAGGAATACGACGACGTGGCTGATGCCGTGGTGCTCTGGTTCCGCGAGGACGACGGGGACCTGACTGATGCGCTGGTGGATGCCATCGCGTACATGGAGGAGGGTGGCTCGATCCTGCTCCTGACACCGAAGACCGGCCGCGACGGCTACGTCGAGCCGAGCGACATCGGCGAGGCGGCCACCACCGCGGGCCTCTCGCAGACCAAGAGCATCAACGCGGGCAAGGACTGGAACGGGAGCCGGCTGATCACGCCCAAGGGCGCCGCCAAGAAGCGGTAACTGGCCGCAGGCCCTCTGCTGTGCCTTCACGTGAGGCCCCCGGCACCACCGCCGGGGGCCTCTCGTGCGTCTCTCTTTTCCCACCCGCCCGCCCCTTCATCGCGCCGGCGCGCTCGTCCTCAAACGCCGGACGGGCTGAAATATTCGGCTGGGCGAAGAATCCAGCCCGTCCGGCGTTTGAGGAC
>NZ_BNBT01000154.1 GCF_014656095.1 Streptomyces longispororuber | reverse complement strand
TCCGGGCGGCGGCGCGAGCCGCTGCCGCTCGCCGCCGGCGAGGGCGCGCTCGTGCTCGCGGCGGCCCTCGCGACCACGCCCGCCGGCTTCGTCTTCTGGACGGTCACGGGCTCGGGCGCGTACGCCTCCTTCACCGGTTCCGAACTCCACGTCCTGCTGCGCGGTACGGCCAACACGCTGCTCCTGGCCGTGGCCTGCGCGGGCCTGCTGCCGCCGGTGGTGCGGGCGCTGCGCGTGGCGCGGACCGGGGCCGCGGACCTGTGGCTGTGGCTCAGCGCCTCGGCGGCCGCCGTCGCGCTCGGCCTCCACTTCTTCGGCCACTACTTCCTGCAACTCACCCCGCCGCTCGCCCTGCTCGGCACGGCGGCGCTGCAGGTCCTGCCCGGCGAGCGCACGGCCCGGGCGGTCCTCGCCTCCGCCTGCGCCTGCTCCCTCTTCGTGGCCTGGGGGCTGCTCACCCCGCGCCCCGAGCTGGACCACGCCGAGCGGCTCGCCCGGGAGGTGCGGGCGCGCACGGAGCCCGGCGACCGCGTCCTGCTGTGGGGCATGCACCCCGAGACGTACTGGCTCGCCGACCGCACCCCCGCGAGCCGCTATCTGACGGCCGGGCTCCTGACCAACTACAGCGGCGGCCGCAGCGGTCCCCGGGTCGGCGAGAAGTACGCGGTGGCGGGCGCCTGGGACGTCTTCCGGGCGGAGCTGGCGCGGCGCCCGCCCGCCCTCGTCGTCGACGACTCCCGCGGCAAGCCGTACGGGCCGAAGCGGGTGCCGGGCTTCCAGCGGGTGCTGCGCGGCGGGTACGAGCCGGTGGGGCGGGTCGGCGGGGCGGTGGTGTACGAGCGCTCCTGGGAACCGGGCCGACCGTGGGCGCCCTCGGGACCCGCTACGAACGCGAGCGCCGCCAGTCGCGGGTGACCTCCGCCAGGGCGGCCACCGCGGCCCGCCGGTGCTTGCGCTGCTCCCGCATCTTCGGGGCGAACTCCACGTGCAGGAACTCGGTGTCCTGGGCGGTGGCGTTGCGACCCTGAACGTTCTTGCGGCCTTCAAGGGGGCAGGAGCGGGCCCAGGCACGGCAGACCTCGTAGCCGCGGCGGCGCAGCGCGTCCGCGAGGTCGCGGCCCTCGGTGAGGGCCTCGCGGCCCTTGCCGGTGGAGGCGACGACGTCGTGGTCGGGGGCCGAGTCGTCCGCCATGCCATGGATCTGGATGCCGGGCAGGCCGCGTGCCGCCAACTCGTCGCAGATGGCGTGGAACACGCTGTTCCGGCGGTGCGCCACGTCCGCCTCGTCCCCGGAGCCGGATTTGCGATGTGCGCCCGCGATGATCAGGACGCCGCCGGGCGCGCGGCGCATGAGCTGGGCCCCGAGCTGCTCGGTGTCCCGGTCGGCGACCGGGTGCGGCACCTGCGCGGTCCAGCGCACCCGGGAGTCGAGGTCCACGTACACACGCCCCCAGCCGCGCGGCGCCGCGGCGTGGTCGGTGCGGTCGGCGACCTCCGCGTAGCGCCTGCCGGTGGCGGCGTCGGTGATCGTCCGCACCTCGAAGTCCACGTCGTTCAGGCGGCGCTCGGCGCGCCGGCGCTCGCGGTCGACGAGCAGCGCGACGCCGTCGGCGACCGTGCGGCGCTCACGGTACGAGGGGCGCCGGTAGCCGCGGCCCTCGGCGAAGTCGGACGTGTAGTCGGCGACCAGCCGCAGCAGGTCCTCCTCGTCGCTGCCGTCGGCGTCGGTGGGGCGGCTGTCCGGCACCGACGGCGAGGGCGCGCGGGTGGGCCGCTCGCGCGGCGGGTGCTCGGCCGACGCGGCGGGGCGCTCCCGGTCCGCGTCCGGCGAGCCGCACTGCGTGAGGCCCAGGACGCCGGCGAGTGCGAGGGCGAGCCCGCCGAGGGTCCGACGGGTCCGCCGGGTCCGGCGGACGGGCCGGGCCCGACGCGCCGGACGGTTGCCACGAACCCGGTATTGATTTGCACTCGTTATCGACCGAATTGGAGGGGGAGTCATGGTTGTATAAAGATATCCTCGTGATGACACGTCCCTCCCGCAGGCTCATACCGGTCTGCGCAGCCTCGCTCGTCCTCCTCGCGGGCACCGCGTGCGGCCCCTTCGGGGGCGACTCCGACGAGGCCTCCGGCGATCCCACCTTCACCGTCGCCGCCGCGGGCGACATCCTCATCCACCCCCAGCTCACCGAGCAGGCCCGCAAGGACGCCAAGCGGACCGGCAAGGGCGAGCACGGCCTCGACTTCGGCCCGATGATGGCCGGGATCAAGCCCGTCATCAGCAAGGCCGACCTCGGCATCTGCCACCTGGAGCCGGTCCTCGGGACGCCGCAGGGCCCCTTCCAGGGCTTCCCGGACTTCGTGGTGCCGCCGCAGATCACCACCACGATCAAGGACATCGGCTACGACCAGTGCTCCACGGCCTCGAACCACACGCTCGACCACGGCGTCGAGGGCGTCAACCGGACCCTGGACCGGCTGGACCGGACGGGCCTTGAGCACACCGGCTCGTACCGCAGCGCCGCCGACTCCAAGAAGCCGCTGATCACCAACGTCAAGGGCGTGAAGGTCGCGCAGCTCTCCTACGCCCTCAACTGGAACGGCCACGAGGTCCCCAAGGGCAAGCCGTGGATCGCCAACCTGACCGACTTCGACGCCATCGCCGCGGCCGAGAAGCAGGCCCGCGCCGCGGGCGCCGAGGTCGTGATCCTGAGCATCCACTGGGGCAAGGAGTACCAGCCCAACGCCGGTGCCCCCCAGGTCGAGCTGGCCCGCAGGATCGCCAAGGAGACCGGCATCAACCTGGTGATCGGTCACCACGCCCACGTCGTGCAGCCGATGGAGAAGATCGGCGACACCTGGATCGCCTACGGGCTCGGCAACCAGATCGCCCGCCACGAGCGGCCCAGCGGTCTGACCGAGGAAGGCGTCATCGGCTGGTTCGAGTTCACCAAGCGCGACGGCGGCTGGGACGTCGACGCCAAGTACGTACCGACGTTCGTGGAGATCCCGCCGGACCCCGACGAGGCCGGGAAGGTGCCCAAGGGCGCCGTGCAGGACTACCGCCTCCTCGACGTCGCGGCCACGCTGCGCGACGGCAAGGACGTCGGCGGGGAGCGGCGTTCGCGCTACAAGGTCGCCTTCGAGCGCACCGAGGGCACGCTGCTCAACCGCGGGGCAGGACAGGACGGGCTCGCCCCGCTCCAGAAACTGCCGGACTGAAACGTTCCGGAGAACCGCGGATGAACAGCGTGAAGCCCCCTGGCGCCGCGCTGTGAGTGGATCTTTGATGTAGCTCACATCTCGTCGTTCTCGTACATCCATCCGGGCCCGCCATGGGTCATGACATTCCGATCGCGCTGTGTGCTCTTTCACGCCACGGGGCGATATCCGTACGCCGTGTCACCACACCGTGTCACTCCAGGAGAGGAGCACCCCCTTGGCCGCTTCGTCCACGAAGCGGCGGCACAAGGTCCGCCGAAGGACCGACATGTCACTCATCGGAGGCATCCGCCCCCCGATCGCCGTGCTGTCGGTCCTGCTCCTCGCCCTGGCGGGCGTCACCGCCCTCACGCTCGGTCGTGTCGGCCAGGACGCCGTACCGAAAGCCGTCAAGCAGTCCCAGCAACACTTCGCCGAGGACGGCGCCATCGCCCTGCGCGCCTCCATCGACGAATCCGTCACCGACCTGACGCGCACCGCCGGCCTGTTCAACGGCGGTGACCCGGTGGCGCCCGACGCCGTGCTCGACAAGATCAGCAGCGTGTACCAGAAGTGGATGGGCACCGCCGTCGTCGAGATCCGCTCCGGCAAGCTGCTCGCCGCGCGCGGCGAGAACGTGCCGCTGGCCGCCATCGACCGCTCCAAGCTCAAGGACGAGGACGGCCTCCAGCCGCGCATGGTCCGCCTGGAGAACGGCGAGACCCGGCTGCTCGCCTTCGCCGTGCTCGCCTGGAAGGGGCAGCCGCAGCAACTGCTCGTCGCCTCCAGCAGCCTGCGCTTCCCCGGCATCAGCCTCGGCGAGTTCCGCTCCATCGCCGTCGTCGGCCACGACGGCCACATCCTGAGCACCGACGGCATCCCCGAGCCCGAGCAGGTCAACGGGCCCACCGAGCGCAGCGAGGTCGCGCAGGCCAACAAGCAGATCAAGGCCTTCGCGCAGATCGCCGCCAAGAAGTCCCGCCAGCACCCGCTGCGCGCCAAGGAGCCCGGCTCCGGCGGCTACAAGGGCGTCAGCGGCCACCTCATCGGCGAGCGCTTCCTCGGCGAGCGGGCCGTCGGCGGCTACGCCTCGCTCGCGCCGCCCGAGGCGGGCGAGGCCACCGTCGCCACCGGCCTCGGCCTCAGCGTCGTCGCGATGGTGCCCGTCACCGAGGACGAGAAGCGCGTCGAGGGCTCCGCCTTCGGCCTGATCGCCGCCGGGGCCCTGCTCCTCATCGGCGGTGCGACCATCTTCCTGCTGCTGCGGACCGTGCAGCGCCCGCTGATCCGCCTGTTCCTGGAGAGCCGCCGGCTCACCCGCGGCGACCTCGGCCGCCCGGTGACCGTGCCCAAGTACGGCGAGGCGGCCCGCATCGGCCGGGCCCTGGAGCGGCTGCGCCGCCAGCTCCTCGGCGAGCCGGCCGAGCCCGGCAGGGCCCCCAAGGGCGGCAAGGGCGGCCGCCGGAACTTCGGCGCCCGTACCCTCGTCGCGGTCTCCGGCGTGCTCCTGCTGCTGTGGTCGGCGCCGCTGCTGCTGCTCCTCAACCGCCCCGGGGGCGACGTCCAGGTGCCGCAGCAGCTCGTCAACGACCAGCGCGAGCGCACCGACACCATCTCCGACCGGGTCCGCCGCGCCCTCAACGAGGGCCACGCCGACCTCACCTCCGTCGCCTCCCTCATCGGCACCGGCACCGAGCCGGCGCAGATGGGCAAGGTCCTGGACAGCACCCTGCACCAGCACAGCCGGTACCGGGCGCTGTACGTCCTCGACAAGAGCGGCCGGGTCCTCTCCAAGGCGGGCTCGGACCCGCGCGCCGCCGGGGAGAAGCCCTCCATCCGGGAACCGATCCGCGTCGAGGACGACGGCGGCAAGGAGCCGGTGATCATCGGCACCGCCGAGGTGCAGGGCCGCGACGGCGCCGCCGTGGTCGGCGAGTTCCGCATCGACTTCCTGAACTCGCTGCTCAAGCGCCCGGGCCTCGGCGCGGTCCGCGTCGTCGACAAGGACCGCAAGATCATCGGAGGCAACACCGGCTACCGCGAGTTCCAGGGCCTGCCCAGCGGCCGCCTCGACGGCCTCGTCGAGAGCGCCCGCCAGAAGGTCGGCGCCAACCCGCGGCCCAGCGGCGTGCTGTACCGCGACGGCGACGACATCGAGATCGCCGCCGCCTCGCCGTTCGCCGGCAGCGGCGCCGCCGCGCCGGTCGGCTGGACCGTGGTGACCTGGCAGTCGGCGTCCGGGCTCGCCATCCCCGAGTACACCCTGCAGAACCGCACGGTCCTCGCGGGCATGCTCGGGGCCACCGCCGCCGCCGCGTGCCTGGGCTGGCTGCACATCATCGTCGTCCGCCCGCTGCGGCTCCTCGCCGACCAGGCCGAGAAGCTCGCCGACGGCGACCGCCGCACCGTCCTCTACCCGGTCCACCACGACGAGGTCGGTGCCGTCACCCGCAGCCTGGAGCTCATCAGGCAGCAACTGGGCTCGCAGCGCAAGCGGGACGGCGCCCCGGCCGGTCTCGCCGGAAGGAACTGAACCGCCGTGTACTTCCTCTACACCGTCCTCGTGGTGTGCTGCGCCGTGCTGCTGGTCGCCGGCGTGATCGAGCAGCGGCGGCACTTCACGAACCTGGAGCACATACCGTCGCGGGTGCTGGTCAACGGCATCCGCGGCAAGAGCTCCATCACCCGCCTGTGCGCGGGCGCGCTGCGCGGCGGCGACCTGGTCACCGTCGCCAAGACCACCGGCACGGCCGCCCGGTTCATCCACCCGGACGCCACCGAGGAGCCGGTCTACCGCAAGTTCGGCATCGCCAACGTCGTGGAGCAGATCGGCATCGTGCGCCGCGCTGCGGCGTACAACCCGGACGCGCTGGTCATCGAGTGCATGGCGGTCATGCCCGCGCTCCAGGAGATCAACCAGTCCAAGCTGATCCGCTCCACCATCGGCGTGCTCTGCAACGTCCGTGAGGACCACCTCGCCGAGATGGGCCCCACCCTCGACGACGTCGCCCGCTCCCTGTCCCGCTCCATGCCGGAGAACGGCATCTGCGTCACCGCCGAGAAGGACCGCTTCGACATCCTCAAGCAGGAGGCGGACGCCCGGAACTGCGAGCTGATCTACGCCGACCCGGAGACCGTCACCGACGAGGAGCTGCGCGGCTTCAGTTGGTTCACGTTCAAGGAGAACGTGGCCATCGCCCTGAAGGTCGCCGAACTCCTCGGCGTCGGCCGCGACGTCGCCCTCCAGGGCATGTACGACGCCCCGCCGGACCCCGGTGTCCTCTCCGTCGAGCGGTACGTCACCGAGGACGGCAAGAAGCTCCGCTTCGCCAACGTCTTCGCGGCCAACGACCCCGAGTCGACGCTGATGAACATCAACCAGCTCCTCGACCTCGGCGCCATCCACCGGCCGCTGAACGTCGTCATCAACTGCCGCCCCGACCGCGTCGAGCGCAACGGCCAGATGGGCGAGATCATCCCCGACCTCCAGCCGGACAAGGTCTTCGTCATCGGCCACCCCGCCAAGAGCGCCATCGACGCCATCCCCACCGAGTGGCGCTCCCGCGCCGTCGACCTCGGCGGCGACCGGCGCGACCCCGAGGAGTTCATGGGCCAGTTGCTCGGCCAGCTCGGCGAGAACTCCTCGCTCGTCGCCATCGGCAACATCCACGGCCAGGGCGAGCTGCTCCTGGAGCACCTCGCCGAACTCCCCGCCGACGAGAGCGAGGAGCCCGCGCCCGCCCCGGCGGCCGGGGCCGGCGAGAGCGCGCCCGAGCAGACCCAGTCCACGCCGCTGTACGAGCCGCACCTGGACCCGTACCAGCACTACTCGGAGGCGTACGAGAACCGCTACGCGCCCGCGCCCCAGCTCACCCCGGTCCCGGCGCAGCGCGCCGCCGACCAGTCGTACGGCGCGTACCCGTCGTACGGGACGCAGGGGAGCCACGACCAGTACGCTGCCCAGGGCTACGCGGACCAGCAGGGCGGGCACGGTCAGCACCACCAGCACAACCAGCACCACCAGCACGGCCAGGACCCGTACGCGGCGTCGCAGGGCTCCTACGCGTCGTACGACCAGCACGGCTCGTACGAGCAGCAGGGGGCCTACGGCCAGCAGGGCTCGTACGGCCGGAACGGCGCGCACCAGCAGGGCTCGTACGACCCGCAGGGCGCGCACCAGCAGGGCTCGTACGACCAGCACGGTGGCGCGTACGACCAGCCCGGCGGCTCGTACGACCAGCAGCACGGCGCGTACGACCAGCCCGGGGCGTACGAGCACCAGGGCGCGCCCGGCTACGAGGCGTACCCGCCCCAGGAGCACCCCGCGCCGGGCGCCCCTGCGGAGTCCCGACAGCACCACTCCCGCGGCCTGTTCGAGCCGCGTGTCCCGCCCGCCCAGCCCGCCGCCGACGACAACCAGCAGTGGCACAGCCCAGGAGAGCCCCGTTGATCCCCTCCGTCCTCACCCCCGAGATCGCCGCGGTCGGCATCGCGCTCGGGCTGCTCTTCTCCTTGGTCTGCTACCTGACGACCAACCTGTCGCCCGGCGGCATGATCACCCCGGGCTGGCTCGCGCTGACCCTCGTCGAGGACCTCCAGCGCGCCGCCATGGTCGTCGGCGTCACCGTCCTGACGTACGTCTGCACGCTCCTCATGCAGCGCTTCGTGATCCTCTACGGCAAGCGCCTGTTCGCCGCGGTGGTGCTCACCGGCGTGGTGCTCCAGGCCACCGTGATGATCGTGCTCTCGATCGAGTTCCCGCTGATGTACAGCAACCAGACCCTCGGCTTCATCGTGCCCGGCCTGATCGCCTACCAGCTCGTGCGCCAGCCCAAGGGCCCCACCCTGCTCGCCACGGGCTCGGTGACCCTCATGGCCTACGTCGTCCTCACCGCCGGGATCCTTCTCGGCTTCATGCCGTCCGCCTGACCGGCCCGACCCACCGGAGCCACACATGCCGCCCAAGAAGAAGCGCCCCGCCATCCACGCCGCCACCGTGCTCGCCCTGCTGGCCGGCAGCGCCTACCTGACCGTCGAGCTGCGCAAGGACGAACAGGACAAGTCGCCCGAGGTGCAGGCCGTCACCGACAGCCCCGGCCGTCTGGAGAACGGCGCGTCGCCACAGGGCGGCAAGCAGACCTGGGAGCGGCTGCGCAACCCCGACCGCTCCGTGCTGCGCACCGAGGGCGGCAAGGTCCTCGCCACCTTCACCGACGGCGCCCGCACCGCGACGCTCTCCGGCCCGAGCCGCACCTTCGCCGAACCCGCCAACACCAAGTCCCGCGTCGTCACCGACGACTGGGTCCGGCTGATGCCGGAGACCTGGCGCAAGGGCGCGGAGAAGGAGAAGTGGTTCAAGGACTGGTACAAGCAGTACGCGGGCAGCGAGGAGGACGACATCTTCGCCATCGCCTTCCAGTACGTGGAGGGCGCGCCCATCAAGAAGGACGACGAGGGCATCGCCTACCGCGGGGACGCCAGCTTCGGCCCGCTGAACCCCAACGGCAGCGAGGGCAACGACCTGCGCGAGGAGCAGTCCGACTTCTACGACTACCTCGGCATCCCCTACACCTTCCGCGACGGCACCACGATCCAGCCCGAGGCCAAGCGCGCCCGGGCCATCGACTGCTCCGGCTTCATCCGCACCGTCTTCGGCTACCGCGCCCGGTACCCGCTGATGGCGACCGACAGCTCCGGTGACGGGCTGCCGCGCACGGCCAACGGCATGGCGCGCGGGAAGGCCGGCACGGAGGTCATCAAGCTCGACGGGGTGGGCCTCGGCCCGGCCGACCGGCCCAAGACCATCGACGTGGTCCAGCCCGGGGACCTGGTCTTCTTCAAGCTGGACGCCCGTACGAAGGAGCGCCTGGACCACGTGGGGATCTTCCTCGGCCACGACGCCGAGGGGCACAAGATCTTCATCTCCAGCCGCGAGGAGGAGGACGGGCCGACCATCGGGGACAAGGGGGGGACGTCGCGGTTGGACGGGAACGGGTATTACGCGGTGGGGTTGCGCAGCGCGAAGCGCCTGTGACCGGCGGGGCGGGCGGGCCCTCCCGGCCCACCCGCCCACCCGTGCCACCGGGCTGCGCCTGCCCGGCCCCGACGCGAAGCGCCGCCCGTGACGCCCCACGCCCCTCCGCCGCTACCGCGGCGGCTTTCCCGCCCGCCCACCCGTGGCTCCCCGGCTGCGCCCGCCCGGCCCCGACGCGGAGCGCTGTCCCTGGTGCCCCACGCCCCCCCGCCGCTACCGCGGCGGCGTTCCGCCCGCCCACCCGTGGCACTCCGCCTGCGCCCGCGGCCTCGACGCGGAGCGCCGCGCCTGGCGCCCGACGCCACCCCGCCGCTGAGGCGGGGTCTCCCCACCCGCCCGTGCCAACGGGCTGTGCCCCCCGGGGCCTCGCCGCGAACCGCCGCCCGTGGTGCCCCATGCTGTCCACCGCTACCGCAGGGGGTTTTCGCACCCTTCCGCCCGTGCTACCTGGTGTTGCCTGCTGAGCCTGGACGCGGAGCGCCGTGCGTGGTGCCCCAGGCTCCCGCCGCTGCGGCGGGGTTCTCTCACCTGCCCGTGCCAACGGGCTGTGCCCGCCGGGAAGTGCCGCCCGTGGTGCCCCATGCTGTTTGCCGCTACCGCTGCGGGTTTTCGCACCCGCTACCTGGTGTTGCTTGCTGAGCCCGGGCGCGATGCGCCGCGCGTGGTGCCCCAGGCCGCCCTGCCGCCACTGCGGCGGCTTCCCCACCCATCCGTCCGTGCCACCGGGCTGTGTCCGCCCGGCCCTCCCGTGGTGCTTCACAGGCCTGCCGCTGCCGCGGCGGGCTCTCCCGCCCCCTGGCGTCGCCCGCCGGACCCGCCTGTGGCGCCCCATGGTGCCGTGGTGGGTTTCCCCAACCCGCCCGTAACGTCCGGCATTGCCTGCCGGGCCCCGGCGCGTGGTGTCCCACGCCACCCGCCGTTGCCGCGACGGGTTCTCCCGCTCACCCACCCACCCGTGCCACCGGGCTGTGCCCGCCCGGCCCCGCCGCGAAGCGCCGCCCGTGGCGCCCCACAGGCTCACCGCTACCGCGCTCTCACCCACCCGCCCGAAACGCCCGCGGTGTTGCCTGCCGAGCCCGGACGCGGAGCGCCGCCCGTGGTGCCTCAAAATGCCCGCCGCTGTCGTGACGGGTTCTCTCGCCCACCCATGCCTCCCGGCGTCGCCCGCCCGGCACGGCGGGAGCTTGGGGAAGGGTGGGCGCAGTGCCTATGTGCTGAGCAACTGTTCGGGCCGGGGTGGGGGCGGGTGGTGGGACTGCGTGTGCGGTGTGGGCCAGGGGCTCGCGTGCCCGCGCCGTTCTTCGCTGCGGGTATTCGTGCCGCTGGGCGCAACCAGGCACAGTGCCTGGGTGCCGGGCACAGCGCCTGCACAGCGCCGGGCCGGGGGCGGGTGGTGGGGCCGGGCGTGTGGTGGGGGCCGGGGCGCGTGCATCGTCCTTGCTGCCGGGGCTCCTGATCGAGCGGAGCTGGGAGCTTGGGTAAAGGGGGCACAACGCCACGGTGCTGAGTAACCGAGCAACCGTTCAGCCCCGGCGCAGTAGCTTGGATGCCTGGGAGCTGCGCCGCGCGGGTCCGGTCCCGGGCGGGAGCGGGTGGTGGGGCCGCGCGTGTAGCGCGGACCGGGACCCGCCCTCGCGTGCCTTCCGCTGGGGGGTTCGTGCCGCCGGGTGGGCACAGTGCCCGGGCGGCTGTTCAGGCCGGGGCGCAGCAGTTTCCCGCCTTGTGGTTTTGGTTTGCGCCGCGCGGGTTGAAGCCGGGGCAGGGGTGGGGGGTGGGACCGGGCGTGCCGTGTGGGCCGGGGTGCGGCAGCTCCGGTGTCCGGGCCGGGCCGGTGCCCTGCCCGGGTCGGGGCGACTCAGCTCCGGTGTTCTGTGGCATGCGCCAGGCAGGGACCGGGGGGCGGGCGGGGTGGGTTATCGGGGTGGGTGTACCGCGCGGGGGCCCAGGCAGGTGGCTCCCAGGGGGGTGACGCGGGCGCGCAGGCCGCGGTCGGCCGTGACGACCACGCAGGGGGCGGGTGTCCCGGCGACGAGTTCCACGATGCGGTCGTCGCCGCTCGCGGGCGCCGCCTCGACCCGGACCCCGGGCACCGGGGCCACCCCCCGCGCCTGCCCCTCCACCACCAGCACCACGTCCAAGGGCCCCGGCACCCCGGGAAGCCCGCCGGAGGCGACCGGCACCAGCCGGTCCCGCAACCGCTCCGCCGCCCCCTTCCGGTCCCGCCACCACCCGTCCGGCACGGAACCCACCACATTCGCGGCATCCACCACGAGGGTCACTCTCTCCATGCGGCAAGGGTCGCACGCCCGGGTGGGGCGCCCCGCCCGCCGCCGACTAAAGTGGGTGGCACCGCAACCCACCCCACGCCCCGGAAACGCCGCATGCCTCCAGCCCCCACCTCCTCGGCCGTGAACGGCGACTGGCTCATACGCGGACGCGACGGCAGGCTCTGCGCCTACGCCTTCGGCCCGCGGGGCGACACCGTGGAGTGCCGCACCGAACGCTTCCCCGGCGGCCCCTGGACCGCCCCCCGCGTCGTCGGCGGGGACCAGCGCGTGCACCCGCTGCTCGCCGTCGGCCAGGGCGCCGACACCTACGTCCACCTCGTCTCGTGGCGCCCCACCGTCCCCGGCGAGTCGGGCCTGGTGCACGCCACGCACTTCCAGCCGCACCTCGCCGCCCTCGACTGGAGCCCGCTCGGCCACCCGAACAAGAAGGGCGACCGCACGGGCGTGCCCGCCGTCACCGTCGACGCCGAGGGCCGCGCCCACGTCTTCGTACCCAACAGGGGCGGCGGCGTCAGCATGCGCGGACAGAAGGAGAAGGGCGGCTGGGGCCCCTGGCGGGACCTCAAGGGCAAGGACGTCAAGGGCCCGCTCGCCGTCACCACCGCCGCGTCGGGGCGCGTCGTGGCGTACGCGGCCACGCCGGACGCGCTCCTGCGCTGGCGCCAGGAGGGCCCGGGCACGGTTCCGGTCCTCGACGAGCCGCTCCCGGCCCGCGCCCGCCCCGGCACCCTGCGCGCCCTCGCCACCTCCGCCGAGCACACCACGCTGTTCTTCACGGACGAGCAGGGGGACGTACGCGCCTGGCGGGGCGAGGAGGAGCCGGTACGGGTGCTGCCCGCCGCCGGGCCCGGGCCCGTCACGGCCGTGCGCTGCGAACTCGACGGCCACGACTGCACGTTGCTCGCGCAGCGCGCCGAGAGCGGCCGCATCGCCTTCGCCGCCTACCCGACCGAGCTGGAGTCGGCGGGCGCCTGGTGGACGGAGTCGGGCCCCGCGCTGCCCGTGGACGCGCGGATCGCGCTCGGCGAGGACGCCGCGGGCCGCGTGGTCGCCGCGTCGTTCGTGCCCGGCACCGACGACCTGCGCCTGACCCACCGCAAGGACGAGCCGGGCCTCGCGCTCCAGGCGTGGCAGCAGGCCGCCACGAGCGGCTGACCCGCGTACGTATGGCCGTACAGACGTATGCCGCGTACGGCGATGTACGGCAAGGGGCCCGGTCCGCCATCGGGCGGGCCGTGCCCCTCGGTTCAGCAGCTCGCGCTCACGCGGGGACGCTGGCGACGCCCTGCTCCAGGAACCGCTTGCCGTTGACGCGCTCGCTGACGCCCTCGCGGTCCAGGTACGGCGTGATGCCGCCCAGGTGGAAGGGCCAGCCGGCGCCGGTGATCAGGCACAGGTCGATGTCCTGCGCCTCGGCGACGACGCCCTCGTCCAGCATGAGGCCGATCTCCTGCGCGACGGCGTCCAGGACGCGGGCGCGGACCTGCTCCTCGGTGAGGACGGAGTCGCCCTGCTTGAGCAGCGCCGCGACCTCCGGGTCCAGCTCCGGCTTGCCGCTGTCGTAGACGTAGAAGCCGCGCTTGCCCGCCTCGACGACGGCCTTCAGGTTCGGGGAGACCGTGAAGCGGTCCGGGAAGGCCCGGTGGAGGGTCTCCGAGACGTGCAGGCCGATGGCCGGGCCGACGAGTTCGAGCAGCACCAGCGGCGACATCGGCAGGCCCAGCGGCTCGACGGCCTTCTCGGCCACGTCGACCGGCGTGCCCTCGTCGATGACGTTCTGGATCTCGCCCATGAAGCGGGTGAGGATGCGGTTCACGACGAACGCCGGGGCGTCCTTCACGAGCACCGCGGTCTTCTTCAGCTTCTTGGCGACACCGAAGGCCGTGGCCAGCGCGGCGTCGTCGGTCTGCTCGCCGCGCACGATCTCCAGGAGGGGGAGGATCGCGACCGGGTTGAAGAAGTGGAAGCCGACGACCCGCTCGGGGTGCTTCAGCTTCGACGCCATCTCCGTCACGGAGAGGGAGGAGGTGTTGGTCGCGAGGATCGCGTGCGCGGGGGCCACGGCCTCCACCTCCGCGAACACCTGCTGCTTGACGCCGATCTCCTCGAACACGGCCTCGATGACGAAGTCCGCGTCGGAGAAGCCCTCGGCCTTGTCCAGGACGCCGGTGACCAGGGCCTTGAGGCGGTTGGCCTTGTCCTGGTTGACGCGGCCCTTGCCGAGCAGCTTGTCGATCTCGGCGTGGACGTAGCCGACGCCCTTGTCGATCCGCTCCTGGTCGATGTCGGTCAGGACGACCGGCACCTCCAGGCGGCGCAGGAAGAGCAGGGCGAGCTGCGAGGCCATCAGGCCGGCGCCGACGACGCCGACCTTGGTGACCGGGCGGGCCAGGTTCTTGTCCGGGGCGCCGGCCGGGCGCTTGGCGCGCTTCTGCACGAGGTTGAACGCGTAGATGCCGGAGCGCAGTTCGCCGCCCATGATGAGGTCGGCCAGGGCCGTGTCCTCGGCGTCGAAGCCCTTCTGGGCGTCGCCGTCCTTCGCGGCCGCGATGATGTCCAGGGCGCGGTAGGCGGCCGGGGCGGCACCGTGCACCTTGGAGTCCGCGACGGCGCGGCCGCGCGCGACCGCCGCGTCCCAGGCCTCGCCGCGGTCGACGTCGGCGCGTACGACCTCGGTCTCGCCGTTGAGGACGGAGGCGGTCCACACTAGGGACTGCTCCAGGAAGTCCGCGCCCTCGAAGAGCGCGTCGGCGATGCCGAGCTCGTAGACCTGCTGGCCCTTGAGCTGCTTGTTCTGGTTCAGCGAGTTCTCGATGATGACCGAAACCGCACGGTCGGCGCCGATCAGGTTCGGCAGCAGCGTGCAGCCGCCCCAGCCAGGCACCAGGCCGAGGAAGACCTCGGGCAGCGAGAACGCGGGCAGCGCCTTGGAGACGGTCCGGTACGTGCAGTGCAGACCGACCTCGACGCCACCGCCCATGGCGGCGCCGTTGTAGTACGCGAACGTCGGCACGGCGAGGCCCGAGAGCCGCTTGAAGACGTCGTGCCCGCCCTTGCCGATGGCCAGCGCGTCCTCGTGCCGCTTGAGCAGCTCGACGCCCTTGAGGTCGGCGCCGACGGCGAAGATGAACGGCTTGCCGGTGATGCCGACGCCGACGATCGAGCCCTCCGCGGCCTCCTTCTCGACCTGGTCGATCGCGGCGTTCAGGTTCGCGAGCGACTGCGGGCCGAAGGTGGTCGGCTTGGTGTGGTCGAAGCCGTTGTCGAGCGTGACGAGCGCGAAGCGCCCGGCGCCGCCCGGCAGGTCGAGGTGGCGTACGTGCGCCTGCGTGACGACCTCGTCCGGGAACAGCTCGGCCGCACCCTTCAGCAGTTCGGTGGTGGTGCTCACTTGTCGCCTCCGGCGTCCTTGTGGTGCGGGTTCTCCCAGATGACCGTGGCGCCCATGCCGAAGCCGACGCACATGGTGGTGAGGCCGTACCGCACCTCGGGCTGGTCCTCGAACTGCCGCGCGAGCTGCGTCATCAGGCGGACGCCGGAGGAGGCGAGCGGGTGGCCGAAGGCGATGGCGCCGCCATACTGGTTGACGCGCGCGTCGTCGTCGGCGATGCCGTAGTGCTCCAGGAAGGCGAGCACCTGGACGGCGAAGGCCTCGTTGATCTCGAAGAGGCCGATGTCGCCGATGCCGAGCCCGGCCTTGGCGAGCGCCTTCTCCGTGGCCGGGATCGGGCCGTAGCCCATGACCTCCGGCTCGACGCCCGCGAAGGCGTACGACACCAGCCGCATCTTCACCGGCAGGCCGTTCTCGCGGGCGAAGTCCTCGGAGGCGATGATCGAGGCGGTCGCGCCGTCGTTGAGACCGGCGGCGTTGCCCGCGGTGACGCGGCCGTGCGTACGGAACGGCGTCTTCAGGTTCGCGAGGTTCTCCAGCGTGGTGCCCGGACGCATCGGCTCGTCCTGCGTGGCGAGGCCCCAGCCGGTCTCCCCGCCCTCGGGGTTCGTCCGGCGCACCGAGATCGGCACCAGGTCCGCCTGGATCTTGCCGTCGGCGTACGCCTTGGCGGCCTTCTCCTGCGAGCGCACCGCGTACTCGTCGGCGCGCAGCTTGGTGATGGAGGGGTAGCGGTCGTGCAGGTTCTCCGCGGTCATGCCCATGAACAGGGCGGACTCGTCGACCAGCTTCTCGCTCACGAACCGGGGGTTCGGGTCGACGCCCTCGCCCATCGGGTGGCGGCCCATGTGCTCGACGCCACCGGCGATCACGGCGTCGTACGCGCCGAACGCGATCGACCCCGCGGTCGTCGTCACGGCGGTGAGCGCGCCCGCGCACATCCGGTCGATGGAGTAGCCCGGCACGGACTGGGGGAGGCCCGCGAGGATCCCGGCCGTACGGCCCAGGGTGAGCCCCTGGTCGCCGATCTGCGTGGTGGCGGCGACGGCGACCTCGTCGATCTTGGCGGGGTCCAGGCCCGGGTTGCGGCGAAGGAGTTCCCGGATCGACTTCACGATCATGTCGTCGGCGCGGGTCTCGTGGTAGATGCCCTTCGGGCCCGCCTTGCCGAACGGGGTGCGGACGCCGTCGACGAAGACGACGTCCCTGACGGTACGAGGCACGATGGCTCTCCTCCAGGGTGCGGTGCGCCTGCGGCGCGCTTCCTCGGCCCATGCTACTTACCGGTAACTAGTAGGCCAAGAGCAGCCCCGAAGAGGCCCGCATCACATACCCCACCCTCCCCGGCCCTTCCCGGCCCCTTCCTCGGCCTCCCGGCCTCTTCCCCGGCCTCCCGGCCCAACGGTCTCCCGGCCTTGACCGTCCCCCGTTCCCCCCCGGCCTTCGATTCCTGCCCTGCCGGGCCCGCTTCCCCCCCGTTCGCGGCGCGGCTGCACGTAAGGCTTCGCCTAACGGACGGCCGGGGGCAACTGGGGCTGTGCCCACCATCCCCAAGCTTCTCGGCTTCGCTCGAGCAGGGGAGACCCCTGTCGCCCCGCAGGACGATTGCCCACAGGGGTGGGGGACGGGCCCAGCTCCCGCTCCCGGGTGCGCGGTGCGAGGCGTTTGGCCCACAGCGAGGGGGTGAAGGTGCAACGCGCCGTGCAAGCGCGGGGCGGGCCCCCCGCCCGCCCCCGCCGGGGTGCCGGATCTGGCTGTCACGGTCTGCGGGGTGATCGCCCCGCTGGGCTGCGGGCCCTGCCTGTTGCGGCTTGTGTGAGGCAATTGGCTGGAGCGGAGCAGCAGGGCCAACGCACCGCGCAAGCCCCCGGAGCGGCCCGCCTCCCGCCTTTGCCTGGGTGTGGGTAGGGCTGTCCCGGTGTGCGGAGCGGCTGCCCGGAGCCGGGCAGGGTGTGGCCGCGCCACGCCTGTGCGGGGTGGCCCCACCACCCGCCCCCGCCTGGGTGTGGGCCCGGCTGTTCCGGTCTGCCAGGCGGTTGCCCGAGCCGGGCGGGGGTGTGGCTGCGTCGCGCCGGTGCGGGGTGGGCCCGCTACCCGCCCCCGCCTGGGCGCTGTGCCCACCCATTGTGTCGAGCGGGACGCGGGGGCAGGGGTGTGGCCGCGCCCCACAGTGCAGGGTGGGCCCGCTTTTCTCCGGCCTGGGCGGTGCTGTGCCCCCCCGGTTGCGCCTAGCGGGGCGTTGGCCCACGACGGGGGCAGGGGTGTGACTGCGTCGCGCCTGTGCGGGGTGGCCCCACCACCCGCCCCCGCCTGGGTGCGGGGTCCGGCCGTCCCGGTCTGCGGGGCGGTTGCCCGGAGCCGGGCGGGCTGGGGGTGCAACGCGTCGCGTGAGTCCGCGGTGTGTCCGCCTTCCGCACAGTCTGGGCGGTGCTGTGCGAATCGGTTGCGCCAGCGGGGTGTTGGCCCATGACCGGGGCGGGGGAGTGGCCGCGTTGCGCCGGTGCGAGGCGGGCCCACCTCCTGCCCTCGCCTGGGTGTGGGTCGGGCTGTCCCGGTGTGCGGGGCGGTTGCCCGGAGCCGGGCAGGGTGGGCCGCCACGCCTGTGCGGGGCGGCCTACCACCGGCCCCCGCCCCGGTGCGGGGTTCACCCGCCGTGCCTAGCGGGGCGCGGGGGCAGGGGTGTGGCCGTGTTGCGCCGGTGCGGAGTGGACCCGCCTTCCGCCCTCCCCGCCCGGTGGGAGCCGTAGGGCATGGGCATGCTCCGGTGCTTCGCTCCGGGCCGAGCTTGCAAGGCTGGGGTGGTTCGGGTGGGTGGGTGGGAGAGGAACCGCCGCGGTAGCGGCGCGAACCGTGGGGCGCCACGTGCGGCGCTCCGCGTCGGAGCCCGGCCTGCGAAGCCGTGGAGTTTCGGGTGGGCGGGCGGGAAAGATCCGCCGCGGTAGCGGTGGACACGGTGGGGCGCCACGTGCGGCGCTCCGCGTCGGGGCCCGGCCCGCAAAGCCGGGGCGTCCCGGGTGGGCGGGCGGGAAGGCCCACCGAGGGAGCGCCCCGACCCCGCCAGCCCCGGAGGCCCCCCGCACGGGAAGGCCCCGCACGGGCAAGCCCCGGCAGGGAAGGCCCCGGCCGTCGGAAGGCCCCGTCCCAGCCGTGGGAAAGCCCCGGCAGGGGAAAGCCCCGGCCGGGGGGAACACCCTGGTCCCAGGTGTGGGGAGGCCCGGTCAGGTCAGGGCGGTGGTGAGGGCCGGGGTTACCTGGGCGATTTGCCAGGGGCGGGCGCCGTGTGCGGCCAGCGCGTCCGCGACCGACTCCACGCTCACCTGAGCCGGAGGCTCCCAGCACACCCGCCGCACCGTATCCGGAGTGATCAGATTCTCCTGCGGCATGTTCAACCGCTCCGCCAGCTCCGAGACGGCGGCCCGCGCGGCCGAGAGCCGCGCCGCCGCGGCCGGGTCCCGGTCCGCCCAGGACCGGGGCGGCGGCCCCGGGGTCAGCGCCTGGCCGGGCTGCGGCAGCTCCGCCTCGGGCAGCGCCTTCGCCCGCTCCACCGCGGCCTGCCACTGCTCGAGCTGGCGGCGCCCCATGCGGTGCCCGAACCCGGGCAGCGCGCTCAGGGCGTGGACGTTGGCGGGCAGCGCGAGCGCCGCCTCGACGATCGCGGCGTCGCTGAGCACCTTGCCGGGCGAGACGTCACGGCGCTGCGCGATCCGGTCCCGGGCGGTCCACAGCTCCCGTACGACCGCCATCTGACGGCGCCGGCGCACCTTGTGCATGCCGGAGGTGCGCCGCCAGGGGTCCTTGCGGGGCGGCGCGGGCGGGGCGCTCGCGATGGCGTCGAACTCCTGGCGGGCCCAGTCGAGCTTGCCCTGCCGGTCGAGCTCCTTCTCCAGTGCGTCCCGCAGGTCGACGAGGAGCTCCACGTCCAGGGCGGCGTACCGCAGCCACGGCTCGGGCAGCGGCCGGGTCGACCAGTCGACGGCGGAGTGCCCCTTCTCCAGGACGTAGCCGAGGACGCTCTCGACCATCGCGCCGAGCCCGACGCGCGGGAATCCGGCGAGGCGTCCGGCCAGCTCCGTGTCGAAGACGGTCGACGGAATCATGCCTATTTCCCGCAGGCACGGCAGGTCCTGCGTGGCGGCGTGCAGCACCCACTCGGTGCCGTCCAGGGCCTCGCCGAGGGCCGACAGGTCGGGGCAGGCGACGGGGTCGATCAGCGCGGTCCCCGCGCCTTCGCGGCGCAACTGGACGAGGTAGGCGCGCTGGCCGTAGCGGTAGCCGGAGGCGCGCTCGGCGTCCACGGCCACCGGTCCCGTACCGGCGGCAAATGCCGCGACGACCTGCGCGAGCGAGGCGGGGTCGGCGACGACGGGCGGGATGCCGTCACGTGGTTCGAGCAGGGGGGTGGGTGTCCCGTCGACGGAGACGCCAGCGACGCCTTCGTCCGGAGGAGCGCCTCCGGTGGTTCGCAGTGAACTGTCTGCTGCGGTCTCTTGGGCGTCGGTCACCTGTCAAGGGTATCTGTGAACGGACGGCGCCCGTCGACGGAACGTTACGTCGACGGGCGGCCAGGGGGTGTAAATCAGTCAGTGGATGATGCCCGTGCGCAGGGCCACCGCTACCATCCCGGCCCGGTCGCCGGTCCCGAGCTTGCGGGCGATGCGGGCGAGGTGGCTCTTGACGGTCAGCGCCGACAGGCCCATCGAGACGCCGATCGCCTTGTTCGACTGGCCCTCGGCGACGAGCCGCAGGACCTCCACCTCGCGGCCCGACAGCTCGCGGTAGCCGCCCGGGTGGCTCGGGGCGCCCGGGGGGCGGCGGTGCATACGGGCGGCGGCCGAGCCGATGGGCGCGGCGCCGGGCCGGGTGGGCAGGCCGAGGTTGGTGCGGGTGCCGGTGACCACGTACCCCTTCACGCCGCCCGCGAGGGCGTTGCGCACGGCGCCGATGTCGTCGGCGGCGGAGAGGGCGAGCCCGTTGGGCCAGCCCGCGGCGCGGGTCTCGGACAGGAGGGTGAGGCCGGAGCCGTCGGGAAGGTGGACGTCCGCGACGCAGATGTCGCGGGGGTTGCCGATGCGGGGACGAGCCTCCGCGATGGACGAGGCCTCGATGACGTCCCGTACCCCGAGGGCCCACAGGTGGCGGGTCACGGTGGAGCGGACGCGGGGGTCGGCCACGACGACCATGGCGGTCGGCTTGTTCGGGCGGTAGGCGACCAGGCTTGCGGGCTGCTCGAGGAGAACGGACACCAGGCCTCCTGGGGGTGGCGGGACGGGGCCGGCTCGGGGATGAAGCCGGGGCGAACCGTGCGTTTCAAGGTCACAGACCTCTTCGGCACCTCCTGTCTCGGCCTTTAGGAAATGATCACGATTTGGTGAGTAACAATTCGGGCGATTCGGACATGCGATCGATCATCCGACGATTCACCTGGGCGTATGGCGCACGCGGCGCGTCAAGCGGGCGCACGCGCCCCCACCCCGTGCGACGGACCGGCGCGGCGCCCCGGCTGACGGACCGGCACGGCCTCCGGCCCGCACATCGCCCGCGCCGGAGCCGGTTCCGGACCCCGCGCCGGAGCCCCACCGACTCACGCCGGAGCCCGGCCGCAGCCCGCGCCGGAGCCCCACCGGACCGCGCCGGAGCCCCACCGGCCCGAGCCGGAGCGCGGCCGCACTCCGCGCCGGAGCCGCGCTGAACCTCACGCCGGAGCCCGGCCGCACCCCCGCGCCGGAGCCGGGCCAAACCTCGCGCCGG
>NZ_BNBT01000153.1 GCF_014656095.1 Streptomyces longispororuber | reverse complement strand
GCCCGCGCCGGTGTCCTGCGCCGGGTGGTGCGCGCCGCCCCAGCTCCCGCCCGGGTCCTGCGACTGCGGGGCCGCCGGGCCCCAGGGCTCGCCCCAGGGGCTGCCGACCGGCGGGGCCGCCTGGTGGCCGCCGGGCATCAGGGGCTCGCCGCCGTCCGCGGGCAGCACGATGCCCTCGTGGGCGTGCCGCTCCGCGGGCTGCCGCGGGTCGGAGGACGCGGCGCCCTGACCGCTCTGCTGCGTCACCGGGACTCCTACTAATGGGGGAACCTTCGGAACGTCGGGTCACGCTACCGGGTCCCCGTGGCCGTCGGCCACGCAGCTCAGAGCCCACACATGACGCCCATGTCACAGACGCCACAGAAGTAACGGAAGTTGTGCGGGAGACGCTGTTACAGGGGTCCCTCAGGGGGCACCCGACGCGTGCGCCTCCCGCTCCCCTCAGGCGGCCTGCAGCTCGACGCGCGCGCCGAACTCCCGTACCACCGGCTCCTCCCGGTACGGTTCCAGGCGCTGCTGGAAGTCGTCCAGGTACTCCGCGCCGCGGTTGGACCGCAGCGTGCCGAGCAGCTCCACGGCCTTCAGGCCGGTGTGGCAGGCCTGCTCCACCTCGCGCCGCTGCACCTGCGCCGTGGCGAGCAGCACCAGGCCGATCGCGCGCCGCCGCGCCCGGGTCTCCGGGTGCCCGGCCAGGGCCTCCTCCGCGCGCCGCGCCGCCGCGTCGGCCTGGCCCAGGTCGCGGTGGCAGTGGGCCAGTTCGTCGGCCAGGTAGGCCTGGTCGAAGTGGCGGATCCAGGCCGGGTCGTCGCCCGACCGCTCCTCGCCGACGGCCCGCTCCATCGCCTCGACCGCGCGGCCCGTCACGGCCTGCGTCGACCGGGCGTCCCCGAGCAGCGCGTGCCCGCGCGCCTCGGCGGCGTAGAACATGGACTCCACGCGCGGGGTGACCCGCCCGCGCGCCCCCTCCTGCGCCGCCCGCGCGAGCTGCGCGATCTCGCGGGGGTTGCCGAGCTGGGCGGCGAGGTGGCTCATGGACGCCGCGAGGACGTAGCCGCCGTAGCCGCGGTCGCCCGCCGCCTGTGCCAGGCGCAGCGCCTGGATGTAGTACCGCTGGGCGAGGCCGGGCTGGCCGGTGTCCACCGCCATGTACCCGGCGAGCTCCGTCAACCGCGAGACGGCAGCGAACAGTTCGCGCCCCACGGCCTCCCGGTACGAGCCCGCGAGCAGCCCGGAGACCACGGAGTTGAGGTAGTGCACGACGACCGGTCGCACGTGTCCGCTGCCGTACTGGTGGTCCAGTTGCGTCAGGGCCTCCGTCATCGCCTTGACCGCCGCGACGTCCGACAGGCCGACGCGCGGCCCGGCCGTCCGGCCGACCTGCGGGTCCGGCGAGGAGATCAGCCAGTCGCGGCTCGGCTCGACGAGCGCGGAGGCCGCGACGGACGAGCCGGACAGGAAGTCCCTGCGGCCCACGTCGCTGCGCCACAGCTCGCAGACCTGCTCGATCGCGCCGAGAACGGTGGGGGAGAACTGAAGGCCCACGCCGGAGGCGAGGTTCTTGCCGTTCGCCATGCCGATCTCGTCGATCGTGACCGTGCGCCCCAGCTTGCGGCCGAGCGCCTCGGCGATGATGCCGGGGGCGCGGCCGCGCGGCTGCTGGCCGCGCAGCCAGCGAGCCACCGACGTCTTGTCGTATCGGAGATCGAGACCGTGCTCCGCCCCGCACATGTTGACGCGGCGGGCCAGACCGGCGTTCGAGCAGCCGGCTTCCTGAATGAGTGCTTGCAGCCGTTCGTTGGGCTGCCGCGCGACGAGTGGCCTTGCGGCCATGGCGTACCCCCTGTGTGCACCGTGGACCATCTGGTACTTCGGGTCGGATTTCGAGTCAGGCGACGAACGAGGAACGGTCCGGGCTGGTTCGCCGGTGCCGCCCAGATGATCAATGCCCGGGAAACAACCGGAAGATGCACCACAAACACCCACAAACGCACCAGTCATTGCCACAACGCATCGCAACACATCGCAACATGGCACAGCACGCACATGTCAGCGAGCCGGGTGAACTGGGATGAACTCCGACTGCCCCTGACGTGGTTACCCGCGCCGGGACCCCTTTGCCCGTGCGCGCCCCCGGTCGTGCACCCATGCGCCCCGTGGCGGGAACGATGCTCCTCCCCCGCGCACATGACGGGCCGTAACCGGACCTGGCGGGCGGAGTTGTGCCATGCGTGGAAGAGACCATCGGAGTCACGTCAGCCGCGCAGATCCCGAAGCAGCGCGGCGAGGCCCTGCAGGATTCGGCCGTACGGTACGCGGAGGAACGGCACTGGGACGTCTTCCCCGGCGCCTGGCTGGAGTCCGTCGACGGCACCTGGCGCTGCTCGTGCGAGAACGCCGCGTGCCCCGCGCCCGGCGCGCACCCGGTGCGCGACGACTGGCCCACGCAGGCCACCGGCAGCGCGACCGTCGCCCGGCGGCTGTGGGCGAAGCAGCCGAACGCCTCCATCCTGCTGCCCACGGGCCGTACGTTCGACGCGATCGACGTCCCCGAGACCGCCGGCTTCCTCGCCCTCGCGCGCATGGAGCGGATGGAGCTGACGCTCGGCCCGGTCACCTGCACGCCCGACCGGCGCATGCAGTTCTTCGTCCTGCCCGGCGCCGCGGCGAAGGTCCCCGACCTCGTCCGCAAGCTCGGCTGGCCGCCCGCCACCCTCGACCTCGTCACCCTCGGTGAGGGGGCGTACGTGGCCGCGCCGCCCACGCGTTTCGGCGCCTCCGGGGCCGTGCAGTGGGCCTGCCGCCCCACGGCCGCCAACCGCTGGCTCCCCGACGCGGAGGAGATCATCTCCCCGCTGGCGTACTCCTGCGGCCGGGAGGCCCGCCGCCGCTAGCCGCGCGGACGCGGGCAGCCGACCGCCCGGCGGCCAACGTAAAGCCGTACCCGTAGGCACGGGCACGGGCACAGATGCGGACACGGGCACGGGCACGGGCACAGACGCGGACACGGGCACAGACGCGGGCACACGGGCACGGGCACAGGCACTGACGTGGACAGTGGCACAGGTGGCGACGAGCGTGGGGCACGCGGACGCCACCCCGGGGAAACGCCCGGCACGCCCGGGAAACGCAGCAACCCGCGAGCCTGGTCCCCCGGCTGGGCCGGGGGAGCCGGCCGGACGTACCGGCGGCTCGCGGGTCGGGTGACTGCTGTGAATTCCGGCCGGCTGCGCGCCTGTCTCACGCGCTGGTCCGGCACCGCACTGAATGTGGTGGCGGGCCGCTAGCCCGCAGCCACCTCTTCCGTCCGGTTTCCATACATCTGCCGAACCACCTCCTCTCCGAAGTGACACTCACCCTAGGAAGCCCGCTCGGGGCGTTCAACTGTTTTTCCGTGTGCCGGGGCGCACAACGATTTGCCGCGACTTCCGGGAACTCGCTGTGGCGCGCGTCACGTTCGAGTTGAATGATCTGAGGTGCGGTACGCGCAGCTCATGCAGTACAAGCAGCTCATGAGGAAGAGGACACGGCCTGCAGGGGGTTCCGGGTGAGTGCTTCCCGACAGAGCGGTACGACCGGTGAACTGGGTCCCGAAGAGCCCGGGCCCGACGGCGCCGAACTGCTGGCGGCGCTCCTGGACGGGATGGACGCCGCGCTGTGCGCCTTCGACGCCGACGGGGTCGTGACGCACTGGAACCGCGAGGCCGAGCGCATCCTCGGCTGGTCGGCCGCGGAGGCCGTGGGTCGGCGCGGCTTCGCCGGGTGGGCCGTGCGGCCCGCCGACGCGGAGGAGGTCGAGGAGCGCCTGCTGGCCGCCATGCACGCCCCCGGGCGGCAGGTGCACGAGTTCGCGCTCGTCACCAAGGACGGCGGCCGCGTCCTCGTCCGTACGCAGTCCGCGGCCGTGCGCGGCGGCGACGGCAAGCCCTCCGGGGTGTACTGCGCCTTCTCCGAGGTGCACGCCCAGATCGACCTTGAGCGGTCCATCGCGTTGAGCGAGGCGCTGTTCGAGGACGCCTCCTGGGGCGTGGTGCTCGTGGACGCCGACTTGAGGCCCGCCGTGGTGAACGAGCACGCCGCGCGGCTGCTCGGGGCCGGTCGCTCGGCCCTGCTCGGGCGGCCGCTCGGGGAGGTGCTGGTGCAGGGCGTGGAGGAGCTGGAGAGCGCCCTCACGCACGTGCTCGCCGAGGGGGCGCCGCCCGCGCCCGCCGAGATGTGGGTGTCGGTACGGGGTGAGGACGGGCAGGCGGAGCGGCGGTGCTGGCGCAGCGGCTTCCTGCGGCTGGGTTCGCCGCTCGCGGAGGAGCCGGTGCCGCTCGGCGTCGGCTGGCTCTTCATGGACGTCACGGAGGCCAGGCAGAGCGAGCAGGAGGCGGCGCAGCTCCGGTTCCGCTCGCAGCAGCTCCACCGGTCGGCGCGGGCCGCCGCCGAGTGCGAGGACCCGATGGAGGCCGTCACCGTCCAGCTCGACTTCGCGCTCGCCGGGTTCGCCGACCACGCCCTGGTCGACCTGCTGGCCGCCGACGAGCCGGCGGTACGGCTGGTGCGGGTGGCGGCGTCGCCCGCGGGAGCGCCGGGTCCGAGCCTGTCCGGGGACAAAGCGGGGCTGCCGGTGCGCTACCCGGAGGGGCATCCGGCGCCGCAGTGCGTGGAGCGCGCCGGGTCCGTCCGCGCCGGCGCGGGCCTCGCGTCCCCCGAGCGGGCGCGGGACTGGGCGGTGGCGCGCCAGTGGCCGGAGTCCTCCGTGCACGCCCTGTGCGCGGTGCTGCGCTCCAGGGGGCGGACGCTGGGCGTGGTGACGTTCCTGCGGGGGGCGGCGCGCTCGGCGTTCGACCGGGCGGACGCGGTGTACGCGGAGAGCGTGGCCGCGCGGATCGCAGCCTCCCTGGACCTGACGACGCCACGCCCTTGAGCCTCCGTCCCACCCACCCGCCTTGCCGGGCTGCGGGCTCCACGCGGGGGCCGGGGCGCCCGGGGCGCGGGAGGCGTCTGCCCATCGGCCACGCCGGGGCGCGCGGACCCACCACCCGCGCCGGGGCACGCCGCACCCACCTGCCGGGCACCACGCACCCGCGGCCCCGCTCCCACCCACCCGCCCCCACCTGACACGGGGACAGGGACAGGGACATGAGCACGAGCCCGCCGCATCGAGCCCGAGCAGGCCGACCGAGGCAGGACTCGGCAGTCAACGGAGGCTCCGCGAAAGGCCAACTACGCGGAGCGGAACGCGGGTACAAGAGGCGATCAACCCGAGGCCCTGCCCGCCGCCCACACACCAAGCGGAATCCCTAGCACCGGGCAGGAGAAGACCACCGCGCCACCAGGGCGGGGCCGATCCCTTGAAGCCAAGGCGGAATGGGCCATGGGCGGGCGAAGCACCGTCGATCCAGCCATAGCGCCGCGCGCCGGAAACCGGACCAGCGAAGCCGAGGCGGCACGGGCGAGAGGTCGGCGCCTCAGCCACAGCCACGGCGCTCCGCGCCGGAGCCGGAACGGCAAAGCCGAAGTGGCACAGGTGGGCAGCCGGAAAGCCAAAACCACCCGCAACGCCCCGCGCCAAGGCGCCGACACAGCCAAGGTCACACAGCCGGACGTGGAGTCAGCATCCCGGCCGCACCGCCCCGCACCAGGACCGGAGACAACGAAGCCAAGGTCACACGAAGGGGCGCGGAGGCAACATCCCAGCCGCAGCGCTCCGCGCCGGGGCCAGGCCGCCAAAGCCGAGGTGGCACGGGCGGGCGGGCGGGAAACACCGCCGCGCTAGCGGCGGAAAACCAGCAAACCAGCCGCAGCGCCCCACGCCAGGCCCAGACTGGCAAAGCCGAGGTGGCACGGGTGGGCGGCGGGAAGCCAGCAAACCAGCCGCAGCGCTCCGCGCCGGGGCCAGCCCGCCAAAGCCGAGGTGGCACGGGCGGGCGGGCGGGAAACACCGCCGCGGTAGCGGCGGGAAGGCCTCCCGTCGGGGCCGGGCCAACGCAGCCGGGGCAGGGCAGGGGCCCAGCAGCGGCGCCCCGAGCCTAGGGCTGGTGGCGGTAGAAGATCCGCCCCCCGTACTCCCGGAACACCCGCCCGTTCCAGTCGTGCCCCCCGTCCACGTTCCCGGACCGCAGCAGCGGCGGCTGGATCCCCCGCGCGGCGAGCCCGGCCGCCGCCGCGGCCATCGTGGCCTGCATCAGCGCGCTGACGACCACCGTGGAGGCAGGTCCGAAGGGCGCCTCGACGGAGTCGAGGGTGAGCTCCGCGTCGCCGACGGCGATCTTCGAGTCGAGCACGACGTCGCAGTGGTCCTTGAGGAAGGTGCCGGACACGTGCCGCGACTTCGTCTCGGCCGCGTACGCCACGGAGGTCACGCCGATGACCTTCAGACCGAGCGCGCGGGCGTTCAGGGCCATCTCCACGGGCAGCGCGTTCCGCCCGGAGAGGGAGACGATCACGAGGACGTCGCCGGGCCGGACCGGGCTGGAGTCCAGGACGGCCGCCGCGAGGCCGTCGACCCGCTCCAGGGCGGAGCCGAGCGTCGCGGGCATGACGTCCACGCCGACGACGCCCGGTACGGAGAGCAGGTTCATCAGGGCGAGACCGCCCGCGCGGTAGACGACGTCCTGCGCGGCGAGCGAGGAGTGGCCGGCGCCGAAGGCGAAGAGCCGCCCCTCGGCGGCGACGGTCTCGGCCATCAGCTCCCCGGCGGCGGCGATCGCCCCGGACTCCTCGTCGCGTACCCGCGTCAGGAGACCGATCGCGGCGTCCAGGTACCGCCCGGCGATCCCGGCGCCCCCGGCCCCCTCGGCCCGTCCGGTCCCGGCCGCGCCCCCGCCGTCCACCAAGCCGTTGGTCATCCGCGAAGCACCCCTTTGTCCGGCCCCGGTCCCGTCCGGTCCCGCCGCGGTCCCGTCGTGTCGCGGATCACCGTGCGGTCTGAACCAGCACCCTGTCAATACGGCCCACGGAGGCCGCTTCCGGCGGCGCGACCCGGTTGTCAGTGGTATGCGTCAGAATTGGGAGCAGGGCCAGCGCACGAGCGAATTCTGAGGGGCACCCATGTCGGGGCTGATTGACACCACTGAGATGTATTTGCGCACCATCCTCGAGCTGGAGGAGGAGGGTGTCGTCCCCATGCGCGCCAGGATCGCCGAGCGGCTCGACCAGAGCGGCCCGACGGTGAGCCAGACGGTGGCGCGGATGGAGCGCGACGGCCTGGTCGCCGTCGCCAGCGACCGGCACCTGGAGCTGACCGAGGAGGGCCGCCGCCTGGCCACGCGCGTGATGCGCAAGCACCGTCTCGCCGAGTGCCTGCTGGTCGACGTGATCGGCCTGGAGTGGGAGCAGGTGCACGCGGAGGCCTGCCGCTGGGAGCACGTGATGAGCGAGGCCGTGGAGCGCCGCGTCCTGGAGCTCCTGCGCCACCCCACCGAGTCCCCGTACGGCAACCCGATCCCGGGCCTCGAGGAGCTCGGCGAGAAGGACGGCGCCGACCCGTTCCTGGACGAGGGCATGGTCTCCCTCATCGACCTGGACCCGGGCACGGACGGCAAGACCGTGGTGGTGCGCCGCATCGGCGAGCCCATCCAGACGGACGCGCAGCTCATGTACACGCTGCGGCGCGCCGGCGTGCAGCCCGGTTCCGTGGTGAGCGTGACGGAGTCGGCGGGCGGCGTGCTCGTCGGCAGCAGCGGCGAGGCCGCCGAGCTGGCAGCGGACGTCGCCTCGCACGTGTTCGTCGCCAAGCGCTGAGTTCCCACCGCACGGCGCCGCGGCCCGCCTGAGCACGGGCCCGGCGCCCACCGCGGCACGGGCCCGACGCCCACCCCGGCACGGGCCCGCCCCTGCCGCAGCGGGTCGACGTCCGGCGCGGCACGGACCTGCCGCGCCCCGGACACCCCGCACCCAAGCGCGCCCACATCCGCGCCCACACCCACACCCACACCACGGCGCAGCCCCGGCCCCCGGCCCCGCTCCCGTACGAGCCCGGCCCCGGCCCGCTCCCGCCGCACCCCGACCCCGGCCACGCCGCGACGTGGACCGCCACCCCCACCGCCGCACGCCCCGGCACACCCCAGCACCCCCGGCGCGCGCCGTACCACGCCATCCGGCCACCCACCCAGCACAGCCCACCGACGCGGAACAGCCCGGCCACCGACACGGCCCGGCCACCGACACCGCACGGCCCGGCCCCCGCACGCCCCCACGCACGGCTCGCGAAGGACGGCCGGGAGGCGCCCGGGGCGGGCCCCGAGGGGCGTGTCCGAGATCCGCCGGGGGGCAAGATTCAGTGTGCGGAATCGCAGCGCCGCGACGATTTGCGTGCGACGCTGTCGCGAGAGGCATATGACCTGACGGCTCCTGACCGTGTCCGTGCCGGGACGTGGCCGGGTCGCCACCGGGTCTGGCCGCGCGGCCGGAGGGCCCGGCCGGAGAGGGGACGGAACGATGTGCCCGGGCGGTGAGCAGGGATACGCGGGGCGCGGCACCGGGCGCTCCCGGCGCGTACGTCGTCCCGCCGGAGCGGGACCCTGGAACAGAGGGCCCCGGCGCCGTGCGGCGCCGGGGCCTGTCCTCCCCCGTACCGACCCGGAGCCCCGAGCTCTCAGGGTCGTCCCCCTCGGACCGGTCTCCCCGAGCGGCCCGCCTCCCGAGGAAGATCTCCCCTCGGCGACGGCGGTCAATCCTTGAGCATGGTCACCCGAACGAGGGGTGTTGGCGGCAAGACGGCCGCTTTCGAATGGAGGTTCGATAGCGTGCCGGGTGTGAGCTGAGTACCCGAGCGGACCAAGGGGGGTGCCTGGGACCATGGTGCGGCGCATCGACGTGACCGGCGCGGGCGGCGTGAGCCTCGCGGCGTGGGAGTACGCCGACCCTCCCAAGGCCAGAGAGGCCGAGTCGCCGTCGGGCGGCGTGCTGCTGCTGCACGGGCTGATGGGCCGCGCCTCGCACTGGGCGCCGGCCGCCCGCTGGCTTGCCGAGCGGCACCGCGCGGTCGCCCTCGACCAGCGCGGCCACGGCCAGAGCGAGAAGCCGCCCGAGGGCCCCTACACCCGCGAGGCGTACGTCGAGGACGCCGAGGCCGCCCTGGAGCAGCTCGGCCTCGCCCCCGCCGTCCTCATCGGCCACTCCATGGGCGCCCTCACCGCCTGGCAGCTCGCCGCGCGCCGCCCCGACCTCGTCCGGGGCGTGGTCATCTGCGACATGCGGGCCTCCGCGCTCGGCGCGGCCTCGCAGCGGGACTGGGAGTCCTGGTTCAAGTCCTGGCCGGTGCCGTTCGCGACGCTCGCGGACGTGCGCAAGTGGTTCGGCGAGGACGACCCCTGGGTGGAGCGGCCGAACCCCTCCCGGGGGGCGTATTTCGCCGAGGTCATGACCGAGGGCCCCGACGGGTGGCGGCCCGTCTTCGACCCCGCGCAGATGCTGAAGTCCCGCGAGACGTGGGTGTACGACGCGCACTGGGAGGAGCTGGTCCAGGTCCGGTGCCCCGCGCTGGTGGTCCGGGGGATCGACGGGGAGCTGGGGCGGGCGGAGGCCCAGGAGATGGTGCGCGTGCTGCCCCGCGGGGCGTACGCGGAGGTGCCCGACGCGGGCCACCTCGTGCACTACGACCAGCCGGAGGGCTGGCGCGAGGCCATCGAGCCCTTCCTCGACGCGGTCCTCACCGATCCCTAGCCACCGCGCGCCGCCCCGCGTGCCCCGCCCGGCGCTCCGCGGTGCCCGGCGGTCAGGGGCTCAGGCGGTGCAGGGTCCAGGAGGCGCCCTCGCGGGTGTAGCGCAGGCGGTCGTGGAGGCGGTTGGACCGGCCCTGCCAGAACTCCACCGTCTCGGGCGCCACCCGGAAGCCGCCCCAGTGCGGCGGCGCGGGCACCTGCTCCCCCTCCGGGTACCGCGCGGCCAACTCCGCGTACGCCGCGTCCAGTTCCTCCCGCGAGGCGATCACCGAGGACTGCGCGCTGGCCCACGCCCCGAGCTGCGAGCCGTGCGGGCGGCTGCGGAAGTAGCGGACGGTCTCGTCGCGGCCGGTCCGCTCCGCCGTGCCGGTCACGATCACCTGCCGCGCGATCGGATGCCAGGGGAACAGCAGTGACACGTGTGGGTTGGCGGCGATCTCCCGCGCCTTGCGGGACTCGTAGTTGGTGAAGAACACGAAGCCGTGCCGGTCGAAGCCCTTCAGGAGCACCGTGCGGGAGCTGGGCCGCCCCTGCCCGTCCGCCGTGGACACGACCATCGCATTCGGCTCGGCCAGCACCCCGGCCGGGTCCGCCGCCTGCGCCGCCGCCTGCTGGAACCAGCGTCCGAACTGCTCGAACGGGTCGGCGGCGACATCGGTCTCGGTCATCCCGTCGACGAGGTACTGCGCGCGCATGGCGGCCAGGTCAACGGCTGCGGCGGACTCGGTTGCGGTGGCGCGGGACTCGGTCACGCGGTCATCTTGCCGTATACGAATGCCGGGGCACGACAGCCGGAGGCCGGGAGGATCCCCTCCCCGGCGCCGGGACGACGAGCGGCCGACAGCGGGGGCAACGAGCGGCTGACGCCCGGCGTACGACGGGCGTACGACGGGCGAATACCGGGGCGCACAGCGGCAGTCGGCGGGCGCGCGGCCCCACCAAGAGGTGATGTGTGGCACTGAGTGCCGCAGTCCATCGCCTCGACTGGCACCAAGGGATATCGTGCCGAAACCGTATCGGTTGGGTGACCTCCGACCGCGCGGGGCATCACCGGGTTACCCCAGAGCAGTACCGGACCACCGGTCGCACGCATCTGCCGCACAGACCTGTCGTACAGATCTCGTACACATCATGAGGAGCCGCCTGATGTCCGACTTCGTACCCGGACTTGAAGGAGTCGTCGCGTTCGAGACGGAGATCGCCGAACCGGACAAGGAAGGCGGTGCCCTGCGCTACCGGGGCGTCGACATCGAGGACCTGGTCGGCAGCGTCTCCTTCGGCAACGTGTGGGGGCTGCTCGTCGACGGCGCCTTCGACCCGGGCCTGCCGCCCGCCGAGCCCTTCCCCATCCCCGTGCACTCCGGTGACATCCGCGTCGACGTGCAGTCCGCGCTCGCCATGCTCGCCCCCGTGTGGGGCCTGCGCCCGCTGCTGGACATCGACGAGGCCCAGGCCCGCGACGACCTCGCGCGGGCGGCCGTGATGGCCCTGTCGTACGTCGCCCAGTCCGCGCGCGGGCAGGGGCTGCCGATGGTGCCGCAGCGGGAGATCGACAAGGCGGAGACGGTCGTCGAGCGGTTCATGCGCCGCTGGCGCGGCGAGCCGGACCCGCGCCATGTGCAGGCTGTCGACGCGTACTGGACGTCCGCCGCGGAGCACGGCATGAACGCGTCCACGTTCACCGCCCGGGTCATCGCCTCCACCGGGGCGGACGTCGCGGCGGCGCTGTCGGGGGCCGTCGGGGCCATGTCCGGGCCGCTGCACGGGGGCGCACCCTCCCGGGTGCTCGGCATGATCGAGGAGATCGAGCGGACCGGGGACGCCGTCGCGTACGTGAAGCAGGCGCTGGACCGGGGCGAGCGGCTCATGGGCTTCGGGCACCGGGTGTACCGGGCCGAGGACCCGCGCGCCCGCGTGCTGCGGCGGACCGCGCGGGAGCTGGGCGCTCCTCGCTTCGAGGTGGCGGAGGCGCTGGAGAAGGCCGCGCTGGACGAGTTGCACGCGCGGCGGCCGGATCGGGTGCTGGCCACGAACGTGGAGTTCTGGGCGGCGATCGTGCTCGACTTCGCCGAGGTGCCGGCGCACATGTTCACGTCCATGTTCACGTGTGCGCGGACGGCGGGGTGGTCGGCGCACATTCTTGAGCAGAAGCGGACGGGGCGCTTGGTGCGGCCGTCTGCGCGGTATGTCGGGCCTGCGGCCCGCGGCCCGCGGGAGATCTCCGGGTACGGGGGCATCTCGGGCTGAGCCCACGCGGGGCGCCCCAGGCCCACCCCTCCCCGAACCGGAGGCTGCCGCCCCCGGCCCCCCGCCGCTCTTCTGGGGCTCCGCCCCTCTCCCCCGCCATCGGCGCTCCGCGCCTCGTCCTCAAACGCCGGACGGGCTGAAAGTGCCCTCGACCCGCCGTCCTCGGGTGCCCGTCAGCCGACGACGGCGCCCGGCGGACAATTCCAGCCCGTCCGGCGATTGAGGACGAGGCCGCCAGGCCGATCACACCCGCAGATGACGGCGGCGGGACGCGGGACCAATCCAGCCCGTCCGGCGATTGAGGACGAGGCCGCCAGGCCGAGGGAAGGGCGGGTGGGTGGGGGGACATCCGCCGCGGAGCGGTGGATCGCCCGCAGGTGGCGGCGGCGGGACGCGGGGGCGGGGGTGCTAGCCCAGGGCCTCGGTGAGGACGTGGGCCCATTGGCGGACCACGCGGGTCCTGCGGGCGGCGTCGTCCGTGAGGAGGTTGGCGAGGCCCAGGCCTCGGGCCATGTCGAGGAGGCCCTGGACGGTCTCGCGGGTGCCGGGGCGGGACTCGTCCACGGCCAGGAGCTCCACCGCGATGCGGTGCGTCTCGCGGCCCACGCGCGCCTCCAGCTCGGCGACGCGCGGCCCGAGCTGGGGCTCGTGGGACGCCGCCACCCACAGGTGCAGGGCCGCCCGGAACAACGACCCGGTGTAGAGGTCGACGAGGGCGGCGACGACCGCGGCGCGGTCGGTGGCGCGGGTGCCCTCGGGGAAGAGCCCCCGCAGCGCCGCCGAGCGCCGTTCGGCCACGTACTCCACGGCCGCCGTGAACAGGTCCTCGCGGGTCGGGAAGTGGTGCTGGGCCGCGCCCCGCGACACCCCGGCCCGCTCGGCGACGACGGTGACCGTCGAGCCGGACCAGCCGCGCTCGGCCAGGCACGCCACCGCCGCCTCCAACAGCCGCTGCCGCGTGGCCCGGCTGCGGTCCTGCTTGGGCGCGCGGTCGGCCTCGGTCACAGCACCCATGGGGGCTCCCGTCGTTCCAGGAACGCCGTCATGCCCTCGCGCGCCTCCGCCGAGCGGAAGCGGCGCGCGGACAGGGCGACGACGGCGTCCGTCTCCTCGTCGAATGCGGTGAGCACCTTAGCCGTGAGGAGCTTCTTCGTGTCCGCGAGCGCCGAGGGTGCGGCCTTGCGCAGCCCGTCCAGGACGGGCGCGAGCACCGCGTCGACGTCGTCACCGTACGCCGTGACGAGGCCGATCCGCGCCGCCTCCGCAGCGCCGAAGCGCTCCCCGGTGAGGTGGTAGCGGCTCGCCGCGCGGGCGTCGAGGCGCGCGAGGAGCGGCATCGAGATCACCGCGGGGACCACGCCGATGCGCACCTCGGTCAGGGCGAAGGTGGCGTCCGGGGCGCCCGCGACCGCGATGTCGCAGGCGGCCAGGAGGCCGAGCCCACCGGCCCGTACGTGGCCGCGCACCCGGGCCACGACCGGTTTGGGCACCTCCACGACCTGCCGGAGGAGCGCCACGAACGCCGCCGGGTCGGGCGGCTGCCGCAGGTCCGCGCCCGCGCAGAACGTCGTCCCGGTGTGGGTCAGGACCACGGCCCGTACGCCGTCGTCCCGGCCCGCGCGGGCCAGCGCCGCCGCCAGCTCGCCCACCAGGGCGGCCGACAGAGCGTTGCGGTTCGCGGGCGAGTCGAGCGTCAGCGTCACCACGCCCCGCTCGGGTTCCGACGCGGTCACCACCGCCATGGTCCCCACCTCTCTCAGTACGACTTCGGCAGGCCCAGCGTCTGGTGCGAGACGTAGTTGAGGATCATCTCGCGGCTCACCGGGGCGATCCGCGCCACCCGGGAGGCCACGATCAGCGAGGCCAGGCCGTACTCCGCCGTCAGGCCGTTGCCGCCGAGGGTGTGCACCGCCTGGTCGACGGCCCGCACGCAGGCGTCGGCCGCGGCCAGCTTGGCCATGTTCGCGGCCTCGCCCGCCGCCACGTCGTCCCCGGCGTCGTACAGGCGGGCCGCCTTGCGGGTCATCAGGCCCGCGAGCTCCAGGTCGACGTGGCACTGCGCGAGGGGGTGCGCGATGGCCTGGTGCGCACCGATGGGGGTCTTCCACACCGCGCGCTCCTTGGCGTACTCCACGGCCCGCGCGAGGGCGTACCGGCCCATGCCGAGGGAGAACGCGGCCGTCATGATGCGTTCCGGGTTCAGGCCCGCGAAGAGCTGGAGCAGGCCCGCGTCCTCGTCGCCGACGAGCGCGTCCGCGGGCAGCCGCACGTCGTCGAGGACCAGCTCGAACTGCTTCTCGGCCGCCTTGAGTTCCATCTCGATGGGGCGCCGGGTGAACCCGGGCGCGTCCCGGTCCACGATGAACAGGCACGGTTTCAGCCTGCCCGTGCGCGCGTCCTCCGTACGGCCGACGATCAGGGTGGCGTCGGCGATGTCGACGCCGGAGATGAACACCTTGCGGCCGGTCAGGAGCCAGTCGCCGGTGGCCGGGTCCCGGCGGGCCGTGGTGGTGATGCGGTGGGAGTTGGAGCCCGCGTCGGGCTCGGTGATGCCGAAGGCCATGGTGCGGCTGCCGTCGGCGAGCCCCGGCAGCCACCGCCGCTTCTGCTCCTCGGTGCCGAAGCGGGCGATCACCGTGCCGCAGATCGCCGGGGACACCACCATCATCAGCAGCGGGCAGCCCGCAGCGCCCAGCTCCTCCAGGACCAGGGAGAGCTCCGCGATGCCGCCGCCCCCGCCGCCGTACTCCTCCGGCAGGTTCACGCCCAGGTAGCCGAGTTTCGCCGCGTCCGCCCACAGGGCGTCGGGGTGGGTGCCCTCGCGGACGACGCGGGTCAGGTAGTCGCGGCCGTAGCGGCGGCCGAGCGCGGCGACGGCGGCGCGCAGCGCGGTGTGTTCCTCGGTCTCCAGGACGGTGCTCACACTGGTCATGCTGAGACTTCCTCCCGCGAGGCGGATGGGGCTGGGGATGCGGACGGGGCTTCGGGCGCGGCCGGTGCGTCGGCCGTGGAGGGGGATTCCTGTACGACGGCGAGCAGCGTGCCCACCTCGACCTGGCGGCCCGGTTGCGCGTGCAGCGCGGTGAGGGTGCCGGTGGCGGGGGCGGTGACGCGGTGCTCCATCTTCATGGCCTCCAGCCAGATCAGCGGCTGCCCGGCGGTGACCGGTGCGCCCTCCGCGAGCCCGTCCGCGACCCGCAGGACGGTGCCCGGCATAGGCGCGAGCAGGGACCCGGGCTCCTGGCGGGCGGTCGGCTCGGGGAGCAGGGGCAGGGGGACGAGGGCCAGGTGGCCGACGTGGACGTGGTCGGTGCCGGCGTAGCGGCGGACGGGGAACACGCGGCGCACCCCGTCCACGTCGAGCGTCACGCGGTCGGGCGCGGCGTCGAGCACGCGGACGCCCTCCACCTGGAAGCCGTCGCGGGTGGCCGCGTACCGCACCTCGTGCTCGACGCCGTCGGCCGCGCCCCGGTAGCGCTTGACCTGCGGCTGCGAGCGCAGGTTGCGCCAGCCGCCGAAGCGGGAGCGGCCGCAGGCGTCGGCGAGGGCGGCGGCCAGCGGGGCGTACCGCGTCCAGGGGGTGGTGTCGGCGGCCGTCAGCTCGGCGAGGTGCCGGTCGTAGAAGGAGGTGTCCATGCGCCCGGCGGTGAACTCCGGGTGGCGCAGGGAGCGGACGAGCAGGGCGCGGTTGGTGACCGGGCCGTGCACCGTGGCCCGCTCCAGGGCGCCCGCCAGCTTGCGGATCGCCTCCGCGCGCGTGGGGGCGTACGCGACGACCTTCGCGAGCATCGCGTCGTAGTGCACGCCGACCGTGTCGCCGTCCGTGTACCCGGTGTCCAGGCGCACGCCGTCCGGCACGGCCAGGCGGTGCAGCGTCCCGGTCTGCGGGGCCCAGCCGGCCGCCGGGTCCTCGGCGTACAGGCGGGCCTCCACGGCGTGCCCGGTGGGCCGGGGCGGGCGCGGGCCCTCCAGGGCGTGGCCTTCGGCGACGCGGAGCTGGAGCGCCACCAGGTCGACGCCGCAGACCTCCTCGGTCACGGGGTGCTCGACCTGGAGGCGGGTGTTCATCTCCAGGAAGTGCGGGGTGCCGTCGGCGGCGACGAGGAACTCGACGGTGCCCGCGCCCCGGTAGCCGACGGTGCGGGCCACGCCGGTCGCGAGGTCGTACAGCCGCTCCACCAGGCCCTCGGCGAGGCCCGGCGCCGGGGCCTCCTCGACGACCTTCTGGTGGCGGCGCTGGAGCGAGCAGTCGCGGGTGCCGAGCGGCCACACGGTGCCGTGCGCGTCGGCGAGGAGCTGCACCTCGACGTGGCGCCCGCCCTCCACGTAGGGCTCGACGAACACCTCGCCGTCCCCGAAGGCGCTCGCGGCCTCGGCCCGCGCGGCCGCCAACTCGCGCGGCAGGGTGCCCAGTTCCCGTACGACGCGCATGCCGCGCCCGCCGCCGCCGGCCGCCGCCTTCACCAGGACCGGCAGGTCCGCCTCGGTGACGTCCTCGGGGGCGAGCGGGGCGAGGCCCATCAGCGCCTTGGCGCGGGTCTTGGACGCCATCGCCGCGATCGCGTCCGGGGGCGGCCCGATCCACACCAGGCCCGCGTCCTCGACGGCCCGCGCGAAGGCGGCGCTCTCGGAGAAGAAGCCGTAGCCGGGGTGGACGGCGTCGGCGCCGGTCGCGCGCGCGGCGGCCACGACGAGGTCGCCGCGCAGATAGGTGTCGGCCGGGGCCGCGCCGGGCAGCCGTACCGCCTCGTCGGCCTCGCGGACGTGCAGGGCGTCCGCGTCGGCGTCGGAGTACACGGCGACGGTGGCGATGCCGAGGCGGCGGCTGGTGCGGAAGACGCGGCAGGCGATCTCGCCGCGGTTGGCCACGAGCAGCTTGGAAATCATGGGACTCGCCTCTCACCTCTCACGGGGACGCGCCCCTCACATCCGGAAGACGCCGAAGCCGCCGCGGGCGCCTTCGTAGGGGGCGGTGTGCAGGGCGGACAGGCAGATGCCGAGGACGGTGCGGGTGTCGCGCGGGTCGATGACCCCGTCGTCGTACAGCCGCCCCGACAGGAACATCGGCAGCGACTCCGCCTCGATCTGCTGCTCCACCATGGCGCGCAGCGCGGCGTCGGCCTCGTCGTCGTACGGCTTGCCCTTCGCGGCGGCCGACTGGCGGGCGACGATCGACAGGACGCCCGCGAGCTGCTGGGGGCCCATGACGGCGGACTTGGCGCTGGGCCAGGCGAAGAGGAAGCGGGGGTCGTAGGCGCGGCCGCACATGCCGTAGTGCCCGGCGCCGTAGGAGGCGCCCATCAGGACGGACAGGTGGGGGACGCGCGAGTTGGACACGGCGTTGATCATCATGGCGCCGTGCTTGATGATGCCGCCCTGCTCGTACTCCTTGCCGACCATGTAGCCGGTGGTGTTGTGCAGGAAGAGCAGGGGGATGTCGCGCTGGTTGGCGAGCTGGATGAACTGGGCGGCCTTCTGCGACTCGGCGGAGAACAGCACGCCTTGGGCGTTGGCGAGGATGCCGATGGGATAGCCGTGCAGGTGGGCCCAGCCGGTGACCAGTGAGGCCCCGTACAGCGGCTTGAACTCGTCGAAGTCGGAGCCGTCGACGATCCGGGCGACGACCTCGCGCGGGTCGAAGGGGGTGCGCAGATCGCCCGGGACGATCCCGAGGAGTTCCTCGGCGTCGTACTTCGGCGGCGCGGCGGGCGGTGGATCGGCGTACGCCTTGCGCCAGTTGAGGCGGGCGACGACGCGGCGGGCCCGGCGCAGCGCGTCGTGCTCGTCCTCGGCGAGGTGATCGGCGAGGCCGGAGGTGCGGGCGTGCATCTCGGCGCCGCCGAGGGACTCGTCGTCGCTCTCCTCACCGGTGGCCATCTTCACCAGGGGCGGCCCGCCGAGGAACACCTTCGCGCGCTCCTTGACCATGATGACGTGGTCGCACAGGCCGGGGACGTAGGCGCCGCCCGCGGTGGAGTTGCCGAAGACGACGGCCACGGTCGGTATCCCGGCGGCCGAGGACTGCGTGAGGTGCTTGAACAGCGCCCCGCCCGGGATGAAGATCTCCTTCTGCGAGGGCAGGTCGGCGCCGCCGGACTCCACGAGGTGGATCGACGGCAGCCGGTTGGCGTACCCGATCTCGTGCGCGCGGAAGGCCTTCTTCAGCGTCCAGGGGTTGCTGGCGCCGCCGCGCACGGTGGGGTCGTTGGCGGTGATCAGGCACTCGACGCCCTCGACGACGCCGATGCCGGTCACCATGGACGCGCCCACGGGGTAGTCGCTGCCCCAGGCGGCCAGCGGCGACAGCTCCAGGAACGGCGTGTCCGGGTCGAGCAGCAGCTCGATGCGCTCGCGGGCGAGGAGCTTGCCGCGGTCGCGGTGCCGGCGCACGTACTTCTCGCCGCCGCCGTCGAGGGCCTTGGCCTGCTCGGCCTCCAGCTCGGCCAGCTTGTCGAGCATGGCCGCGCGGTGGGCGGCGTACTCGGGGCCCGCGGTGTCGAGCGCGGACGCGAGCACGGTCATAGGAGCACCTCCGGGATGTCCGTGGAGCGGGACCGCAGCCATTCGGCGAGCCCCTTGGCCTGCGGGTCGAAGCGGGCCCGGGAGGCGACGCCGTCGCCGAGGAGGCCGTGGACGGTGAAGTTGAGGGCGCGCAGGCGCGGCAGCACGTGCCGGACGACCTTCAGCGGGCGGCTCTCGGGGAGCAGCTCCTGGAACCGCTCCACGGTCAGGTGGTGCGCCAGCCACCGCCAGGCCTCGTCCGTACGCACCCACACCCCGACGTTGGCGTCCCCGCCCTTGTCGCCGCTGCGGGCGCCCGCCACGTACCCCAGCGGGACGCGCCGGGTGGGCCCGCCGTGGTCCAACGGCTGGGGCAGCGGCGGCGGTTCGGCCTCCGTCAGCTCCCGCGTCTCCTCCGGCGCGGGCACGTCCACGCGCCGCCCGTCGGGCAGGACGACAACCTGTCGTACGGAGTCCGCGTCGACGTACGCCGCCTCGAACACCCCGTACGGTGTGGCCTTTCCGGGCGGCGCCGTGACGTGGAAGCCCGGGTAGCTGCCGAGCGCGAGCTCCACCGCCGCGCCGCTCAGGGCGCGGCCCACCGCGTCCGAGTCCGGGTCGCGCGCCACGAGCCGCAGCAGCGCGCTCGCGGTCTCCTCGGTGGCCGCGTCGCGGTGGTCGGTGCGGGCCAGCTCCCAGCGCACCTCGGCGGGGCGGGACCCGGAGCGGCCGAACGCGTCCTCGACCTGGGCGCGGACCAGGTCGGCCTTGGCCTCGACGTCGAGGCCGGTGAGGACGAACACGACCTCGTTGCGGTGGCCGCCCAGCCGGGTGAGGCCCACCTTGAGCGCCGGGGGCGGCGGCTCCCCGCGGACGCCCTCGACGCGCACGCGGTCGGGCCCGTCCTGCCGCAGCCGCACGGTGTCGAGGCGGGCGGTGACGTCCGGCCCGGCGTACCGCGCGCCCGCCGTCTCGTACAGGAGCTGCGCGGTGACCGTGCCGACGTCCACGAGACCGCCCGTGCCGTCGTGCTTGGTGATCACGCAGGAGCCGTCGGCGTGGACCTCGGCGAGCGGGAAGCCGGGGCGGAGCAGGCGGGCGGGGTCGTGCTCGGCGAAGAAGGCGTAGTTGCCACCGGTCGCCTGGGTGCCGCACTCCAGGACGTGCCCGGCGACGACGGCGCCCGCGAGCGCGTCGTACGCGTCCGGGGCCCAGCCGAAGTGCGCGGCGGCGGGCCCGGTGACCAGGGCCGCGTCGGTGACCCGCCCGGTGACGACGACGTCGGCCCCGGCGCGCAGGGCGGCGGTGATGCCGTGGCCGCCGAGGTAGGCGTGGGCGGTGAGCGCGCCGGGGAAGCGGTCGCCCAGGTCGTCGCCCGTCACGTGCGCCACGCGCGTGGGCAGGCCGAGGCTGCCGGCGAGGGCGCGCAGGGCGCCGGCGAGCCCGGCCGGGTTGAGGCCGCCCGCGTTGGTGACGATCCGCACGCCCCGGTCGTGGGCCTCGCCCAGGCACTCCTCCATCTGCCGCAGGAAGGTCTTGGCGTAGCCGCGCGCGGGGTCCTTGAGGCGGTCGCGGCCGAGGATGAGGAGGGTCAGTTCGGCCAGATAGTCGCCGGTGAGGACGTCGAGGGGGCCGCCGGTGAGCATCTCGCGGACGGCGTCGAAGCGGTCGCCGTAGAAGCCGGAGGCGTTGCCGATGCGCAGGGGCTCCGCCGGGCGCGGTGGGGTCTTCTTCGGCTGGGGCTGTTCTCCGACCGCCCGCCGGTGGGGGGTCGCGGATCCTTCTTTCCCACCCGCCCGCCCGTCTCTCCCTGCCCCGACTGCTTGGCCGCCCCTCACCGGCCCGCCCCCTCCGGCTCCCGCCCCGGCCCCGGTGGCCCCGCGAACGCCTGGGCGATGTCCAGCCACCGGTCGGCGTCCGGGCCCTCGGCGCGTACGGCCAGGTCGGCGCGGTGGGCGCGCTGCGTGACGAGGAGGCAGAAGTCGAGCGCGGGCCCCGTCACGCGCTGGGCCGCGTCCTCGGGCCCGTAGGCCCACAACGCCCCGCCCGGCGCGACCAGTTCGACGCGGAACTCCTCTGTCGGCGCGCTCAGCCCCCGCACCGCGTAGGCGTAGTCCCGCGCCCGTACGCCGATCCGGGCCACGTGCCGCAGCCGGGCGGTCGGGGCACGGCGGACCCCCAGGGTGTCGGCGACGTCCTGGCCGTGCGCCCAGGTCTCCATGAGCCGCGCGGTGGCGACGGACGCGGGCGACATCGGCGGCCCGTACCAGGGGAAGCGCGCCTTGGCGGGCGCGGCCCGCAGCACCCGCTGGAGCGCGTCGCGCCCGGCCCGGTGCCGGGCGGGCAGCGCGGCGGGCAGCAGCGCGG
>NZ_BNBT01000152.1 GCF_014656095.1 Streptomyces longispororuber | reverse complement strand
GGCGCCCTGCCGTCGCTGCTCCCCGGCGGCCGCCCGGCCACCGACCCGCGCGCGCGGGACGAGGTCGCGGCCGCCTGGCGCGTGGCCGGGCTCCCGCACCGCTACGGCCGCGACACCGGCCAGATCATCGAGGCCGCGGCGACCGGCGAGCTGAGCGCCCTGCTGGTGGCGGGCGTCGAGGTCGCCGACCTGCCCGACCCGGCACGCGCGCGTGCGGCGCTCGACGAGGTCGGCTTCCTCGTCTCGCTCGAACTGCGGCCGAGCGAGGTGACCGAGCGCGCCGACGTGGTGCTCCCGGTCGCCGCCGTCGCCGAGAAGCCGGGCACCTTCCTCAACTGGGAAGGCCGGGCCCGGCTCTTCCAGGCGGCGCTCAAGCCGGACCAGATGACGCGCCGCCTCGCCCCCAGCGACGCGCGCGTGCTGCACATGCTGGCCGACGCGGGCGACGTCCACCTGGGCCTGCCGGACCTGGTGTCCGTCCGGCGCGAGCTGGACCGGCTCGGCGGCTGGGCGGGGCCGCGCGCCACCGAGCCGCTGGACACCGGGGCCGCCCCGCCGAAGCCCGCCGCCGGCGAGGCCGTGCTGGCCGGGCACCGGCTGCTGCTCGACCAGGGCCTCCTCCAGGAGGGCGACGACGCGCTCGCCGGGACGCGGCACGCCGCGGTGGCCCGGCTCTCCGCCGCCACCGCGGCCGAGGTGGGCGTCAAGGACGGCGAGGCGCTCGCCGTCACCGGTCCCGCCGGGACCACCGCGCTCCCGCTGCGGGTGACGCCGATGCCGGACCGCGTGGTGTGGCTGCCGCTGAACTCCGTGGGCGGCGGCGTCGCCTCCGACACCGGGGCCCGGCCGGGCCAGTTGGTCAGGATCGGCCCCGCCGCCCGCGTCGAGCCCGCCCAGGGCGCCCAGGAGGTGCAGTCATGAGCCCCATGATCCAGCTCGCGGCCGAGGACCTCTCCATGTTCGGCCGCGACCCCTGGTGGCTGGTCTGCGTCAAGGCGGTCTTCTGCTTCGCGTTCCTCGTGCTGACCGTGCTCTTCGCCATCGTGTGGGAGCGCAAGGTCGTCGCCTGGATGCAGTTGCGCATCGGCCCCAACCGCAACGGCCCCTGGGGCCTGCTCCAGTCCCTCGCGGACGGCGCCAAGCTGATGCTCAAGGAAGACCTGATCGTCAAGCGCGCCGACAAGGTGGTCTACATCCTGGCGCCGGTCGTCGCCGCGATCCCCGCCTTCATGGCGATCGCGGTGATCCCCTTCGGGCCCGCGGGCAACGAGGTCTCCATCTTCGGCCACCGCACCACGATGCAGCTCACCGACCTGCCGATCGCGATGCTCTACATCCTCGCGGTCGCCTCGGTCGGCATCTACGGCATCGTCCTCGCGGGCTGGAGCTCCGGCTCGACGTACCCGCTCCTGGGCGGCCTGCGCTCCTGCGCGCAGATGATCTCGTACGAGATCGCGATGGGCGCCGCGTTCGCCTCGGTCTTCCTGTACTCGGGGTCGATGTCCACCTCGGCGATCGTGGAGGCCCAGCAGGAGCGCTGGTACATCGTGCTCCTGCCGGTGTCGTTCCTGATCTACATCGTGACGATGGTCGGCGAGACCAACCGCGCGCCGTTCGACATGCCGGAGTCCGAGGGCGACCTCGTCGGCGGCTTCAACACCGAGTACTCGTCGATCAAGTTCGCGTTCTTCATGCTCGCCGAGTACATCAACATGGTCACCGTCTCGGCCGTGTCCGCGACGCTCTTCCTCGGCGGCTGGCGGGCCCCCTGGCCCATCAGCGGCTTCTGGGAGGGCGCGAACCACGGCTGGTGGCCGCTGGCCTGGTTCACGCTCAAGGTGCAGCTCCTGCTGTTCTTCTTCATCTGGCTGCGCGGCACGCTGCCCCGCGTCCGCTACGACCAGTTGATGAAGCTCGGCTGGAAGGTCCTCATCCCGGTCTCCGTGGTCTGGCTGATGCTCGTCGCCACCGTCCGCGCGCTGCGCAACGAGGACTACGACTTCAGCGAGATCGCGCTCTACGTGGGCGGCGGAGTCATCGCGCTGCTGCTGCTCTCGGTCCTGGTGGACGTGTTCCGGGACCGGCGCGAGAAGGAGGCCGCGGCCGCCGCGCCCGCCGAACCCGCGGCCTTCGACCCGATGGCCGGCGGCTTCCCGGTGCCCCCGCTGCCCGGACAGACCCTGCCGCCCGTGCCGCGGCGGCGCCCGCGCCACGAGCGGGAGCTGATTGTCAGTGGTGGCCCGGATACTCAAAGTGACGGAAAGGAGGCGTCCGATGGCTGAGCAGTCGAACACGCCCGACCGGCGGCACGGCGGGCAGGTGCCCGAGCAGCCGCAGGACGCGGGACCGCAGGCGAACCAGTCGGACCAGGGGTTCCAGAATCCCGTCGCGGGCTTCGGCGTGACCTTCAAGGCCATGTTCAAGAAGCGGCTGACCGAGCAGTATCCGGAGCAGCAGAAGACCACCGCTCCGCGCTTCCACGGCCGGCACCAGCTCAACCGCCACCCGGACGGCCTGGAGAAGTGCGTCGGCTGCGAGCTGTGCGCCTGGGCCTGCCCCGCGGACGCCATCTACGTGGAGGGCGCGGACAACACCGACGAGGAGCGCTACTCCCCGGGCGAGCGCTACGGCCGGGTGTACCAGATCAACTACGCCCGCTGCATCCTCTGCGGCCTGTGCATCGAGGCGTGCCCCACGCGCGCGCTGACGATGACGAACGAGTTCGAGCTCGCCGACAGCAGCCGCGCCAACCTCATCTACACCAAGGAGCAGTTGCTGGCCGGCCTCGAGGAGGGCATGGTCGAGGCGCCGCACGCGCTGTACCCCGGCACCGACGAGGGGGACTACTACCGCGGCCTGGTCACGCGGGCCGCGCCCGGCACCGAGCGCCAGGCCCCCCTGTCCAAGGGTGAGAAGCACGCCGAGTCGGTGGAGGTCACGCGGGAGCCCCGGTCCGAGGGGGTGGACGCGTGACCTCCGTCGCGGCCTACACCACCTCCACGGGCGAGGCCTTCCAGTTCTGGGTGCTCGGCACGGTCGCCGTGATCGGCGCGCTGAGCACGATCCTCATGAGGCGGGCGGTGCACAGCGCGCTCTGCCTGGCCGGGACCATGATCATCCTGGCGGTCTTCTACCTGGCCAACGGCGCGTACTTCCTCGGCATCGTCCAGGTCGTCGTCTACACCGGCGCGATCATGATGCTGTTCCTGTTCGTGGTCATGCTCGTCGGCGTCACCGCCGCCGACTCCCTGAAGGAGACCCTCAGGGGCCAGCGCTGGCTGGCCGCCCTGTGCGGACTCGGCTTCGCCGTCCTGCTGTTCGCGGGCATCGGCAACGCCGCGGTGACGGACTTCAACGGCCTGGCCAAGGCCAACGAGGGCGGCAACGTCGAGGGTCTCGCGGCCCTCATCTTCACGAAGTACGTCTTCGCCTTCGAGATCACCGGCGCCCTGCTGATCACGGCGACCGTCGGCGCGATGGTGCTCACCCACCGGGAGCGTACGGAGCGCGCCAAGACCCAGCGCGAGCGCGCCGAGCAGCGGGTGCGCGAGGGCAAGCACCTCCCGCCGCTCCCGGCCCCGGGCGTCTACGCCCGGCACAACGCCGTGGACATCGCGGGCCTGCTCCCGGACGGCACGCCGGCGGAGCTCACGGTCAACGGCACGCTGCGCGAGCGCGGCCAGATCCGGGACGTGTCCCACGAGGCCCTGGCGGACCTGCGCGCCCTGGAGCAGCGCTCCGCCGACCGCCTGGAGCGGCCGGACCTGCGCCGCACCGACATCGGGCGCGAGGGCGAGGGCACCGGCGAGCGGGCCGGGCGGACCGAGGAGGCGTCGAAGTGAATCCGGTGAACTACCTCTACCTGGCGGCCCTGCTGTTCGCCATCGGCGCCACGGGCGTGCTGATCCGGCGGAACATGATCGTCGTCTTCATGTGCATCGAGCTGATGCTCAACGCCTGCAATTTGGCGTTCGTCGCGTTCTCCCGGCTGCACGGCAACCTCGACGGCCAGATCATCGCCTTCTTCACCATGGTCGTCGCCGCGGCCGAGGTCGTGGTCGGCCTCGCGATCATCGTGTCGCTGTTCCGCTCCCGCCATTCGGCCTCGGTCGACGACGCCAGCCTGATGAAGCTCTGAGGGGTCGCTGAATCGTGGAGAAACTGATTGCGCTGCTCGTCGCGGCGCCTCTGCTCGGAGCGGCCGTCCTGCTGTGCGGCGGGCGCCTGCTCGACCGCGTCGGCCACTGGCTCGGCACGCTGCTCGCCGCCGCGTCCTTCGCCGTCGCCGTGGTGCTCTTCACCGACATGCTCGGCAAGGACGCCGAGGACCGGTCGCTGCACCAGCACCTGTTCCGCTGGATCCCGGTCGAGGGCTTCCAGGCGGACGTCGCCTTCCAGCTCGACCAGTTGTCGATGACGTTCGTGCTGCTGATCACCAGCGTCGGCACGCTGATCCACCTGTACTCGGTCGGGTACATGGAGCACGACGAGCGGCGCCGCCGCTTCTTCGGCTATCTGAACCTGTTCCTGGCGGCGATGCTGCTTCTCGTCCTCGCCGACAACTACCTGCTCCTGTATGTCGGCTGGGAGGGTGTCGGCCTCGCCTCGTACCTCCTGATCGGGTTCTGGCAGCACAAGCCCAGCGCGGCCACCGCGGCGAAGAAGGCCTTCCTGGTCAACCGCGTCGGCGACATGGGCCTGTCGATCGCGATCATGCTGATGTTCACCACCTTCGGGACGTTCGCCTTCGGGCCCGTCCTGGGGGCCGCGGAGGAGACCGGCGAGGGCAAGCTCACGGCCATCGGCCTGATGCTGCTGCTCGCGGCGTGCGGCAAGTCCGCGCAGGTGCCGCTGCAGTCCTGGCTCGGTGACGCGATGGAGGGCCCGACCCCGGTCTCGGCCCTGATCCACGCGGCGACGATGGTGACCGCGGGCGTGTACCTGATCGTGCGCTCCGGGGAGATCTTCAACGCCGCGCCGGACGCGCAGCTCGCGGTCACGGTGGTCGGCGCGGTCACGCTGCTCTTCGGTGCGATCGTCGGTTGCGCGAAGGACGACATCAAGAAGGCCCTCGCCGGGTCCACGATGTCGCAGATCGGCTACATGATCCTGGCCGCGGGCCTCGGCCCGATCGGCTACGTCTTCGCGATCATGCACCTGGTGACGCACGGCTTCTTCAAGGCCGGGCTCTTCCTCGGCGCCGGTTCGGTCATGCACGGCATGAACGACGAGGTCGACATGCGCAAGTACGGCGGCCTGCGGAAGTACATGCCGGTGACGTTCGTGACCTTCGGGCTCGGTTATCTGGCCATCATCGGCTTCCCCGGCCTGTCCGGCTTCTTCTCCAAGGACAAGATCATCGAGGCGGCGTTCGCCAAGGGCGGCGCGGAGGGCTGGATCCTCGGCTCGGTGGCGCTGCTCGGCGCGGCCATCACGGCGTACTACATGACGCGCGTGATGCTCCTGACCTTCTTCGGCGAGGAGCGGTGGCGCCACCGCGCGACGGCCTCCCCCGAGGAGCCGGGCGCGGAGCCCGCCGCCGAGACCCGCGGCGGACCCGGCGGCCACGCGGAGCCGCACCCGCACGAGTCCCCGGCGTCCATGACGATCCCGATGGTCCTGCTGGCGGTCGGCTCGGTGTTCGCCGGCGGCTTCTTCAGCATCGGCGACCGGTTCGTGCACTGGCTGGAGCCGGTCACGCACCACGACCACGGCGACTCCCCGCTGAGCGCCGCCACGGTCACCGGCGCCACCGTGGTGGTCCTGGTCGTCGGCGTGACCCTGGCCTGGTTCCAGTACGGACGCCGGCCGGTGCCGGTCGTCGCCCCGCGCGGCTCGCTGCTCACCCGCGCGGCCCGCCGCGACCTGCTCCAGGACGACTTCAACCACGTGGTCCTGGTGCGCGGCGGCGAGCACCTCACGCGCTCCCTGGTGTACGTCGACCACACCCTGGTCGACGGCGTGGTCAACGGCACGGCGGCCTCCGTCGGCGGGCTCTCCGGACGCCTGCGCAAGCTCCAGAACGGCTACGCCCGTTCGTACGCGGTCTCGATGTTCGGCGGCGTGGCGGTCCTCATCGCCGCGACCCTGCTGATGAGGGCGGTCTGATACCGATGTCCTTTCCTCTGCTGACAGCGACGGCCGTGGTGCCCGCGGTGGGCGCGATCGCCACGGCGGCCGTCCCGGCCGCCCGGCGCACGGCCGCCAAGTGGCTCGCGCTGCTCTTCTCGCTGGCCACGCTGGCGCTGGCCGTCGCGGTGCTCGTCCGGTTCGACCCGGACGGCGACCGCTACCAGCTCACCGAGTCGCACTCCTGGATCGCCGACTTCGGGGTGCGGTACGAACTGGGCGTGGACGGCATCGCGGTCTCCCTGATCGCGCTGACCGCCCTGCTGCTGCCCTTCATCATCCTGGCGGGCTGGCACGACGCCGACCCCCTGGAGACGACGTCGTCGCGGTGGCGGCCGACCCAGGGCTTCTTCGCCCTGATCCTCGCCGTCGAGGCGATGGTGATCCTCTCCTTCGAGGCCACCGACGTCTTCCTGTTCTACATCTTCTTCGAAGCCATGCTGATCCCGATGTACTTCCTCATCGGCGGCTTCGGGGACCGCGCCCACGCGGGCAGCGACGAGAACGCCACGGCGCAGCGCTCGTACGCGGCCGTGAAGTTCCTGCTCTACAACCTGGCCGGCGGGCTGATCATGCTCGCCGCGGTGATCGGGCTCTACGTGGTCGCCGGGAACTTCTCGCTCCAGGAGATCGCCCAGGCGCGGGCCGACGGCTCGCTCGACATGGCGACCAACACCGAGCGGCTGCTGTTCCTCGGCTTCTTCTTCGCCTTCGCGGTGAAGGCCCCGCTGTGGCCGCTGCACACCTGGCTGCCGAACGCGATGGGGGAGGCCACGGCGCCGATCGCCGTCCTGATCACGGCCGTCGTCGACAAGGTCGGCACGTTCGCGATGCTCCGCTTCTGCCTCCAGCTCTTCCCGGAGGCCTCGAAGTGGGCCACACCCGCCATCGTCGTCCTGGCCCTGATCAGCATCATCTACGGTGCGCTGCTCGCCGTGGGCCAGCGCGACATCAAGCGCCTGGTGGCGTACGCGTCGATCTCGCACTTCGGGTTCATCGTCCTCGGCATCTTCGCGATGACGTCCCAGGGCCAGTCCGGCGCGACGCTCTACATGGTCAACCACGGCCTGTCGACGGCCGCCCTGATGCTGGTCGCGGGCTTCCTGATCTCGCGCCGCGGCTCGCGTCTGATCGCGGACTACGGAGGCGTGCAGAAGGTCGCCCCGGTGCTCGCGGGCACCTTCCTGGTCGGCGGTCTGGCCACGCTGTCGCTGCCGGGGCTCGCGCCGTTCGTCAGTGAGTTCCTGGTCCTGGTCGGCGCGTTCGCGCGCTACCCGGTGGCCGGGGTGGTCGCGACGCTCGGCATCGTGCTGGCCGCGCTCTACACCCTGGTGCTCTACCAGCGGACGATGACCGGTCCGGTGAAGCCCGAGCTCGCGAAGATGCCCGACCTGCGGGTGCGCGAACTGGCCGTGGTGGCCCCGCTCATCGCGCTCCTCATCGGCCTGGGCGTCTACCCGAAGCCGGTCGCCGACCTGGTGAACCCGGCGGTCGAGCACACCATGTCCGACGTACAGAAGAAAGACCCCGAGCCCGAGGTGGAGGCCGCCAAGTGAGTGCGACAGCCGTCCACAGCCTGTGGACAATGGCGGCCGAGCCGGTCGACAAGATCGACGCGCCGAAGATCGAGTACGGCCAGCTCGCGCCGACCCTCATCGTCATCGGCGCGGCCGTCGTCGGAGTGCTCATCGAAGCCTTCGTGCCGCGCAAGTCCCGCTACCACGCCCAGCTCTTCGTGTCGGTCGTCGCCCTGGCCGCCGCCTTCGCCGCGGTCGTGGCGCTCGCGGCGGGCGACTACGGCACCACGAAGGCCCGCGTCGCCGCCATGGGCGCCATCGCGGTCGACGGACCCGCGCTGTTCCTGCAGGGCACCATTCTCCTCGTCGCCCTGGTCGCGGTCTTCACGTTCGCGGAGCGGCGCCTGGACCCGGCGGCGCACGGCAACCGCGTCGACTCGTTCGTGGCCCAGGCCGGGGCCGTGCCCGGCGGTGCGGGCGAACAGGCCGCGGTGAAGGCCGGGTTCACCACCACCGAGGTGTTCCCGCTCGTGCTCTTCGCGGTCGGCGGCATGCTCGTCTTCCCCTCGGCGAACGACCTCCTGACGCTCTTCATCGCCCTTGAGGTCTTCTCGCTCCCGCTCTACCTGCTGTGCGCGCTCGCCCGCCGCAAGCGCCTCATGTCGCAGGAAGCGGCCGTGAAGTACTTCCTGCTCGGCGCCTTCGCGTCCGCGTTCACCCTGTTCGGCATCGCGCTCCTGTACGGCTACGCGGGCTCGGTGTCGTACGGCACCATCGCCGACGTCGTCGACGGCACGGTCGAGACCGTCGACCCGGCGCTCGCGGACACCATGGGCAACGACGCGCTGCTCCTGATCGGCGCCGCGATGCTCGTGATGGGCCTGCTGTTCAAGGTCGGCGCGGTGCCGTTCCACATGTGGACGCCGGACGTCTACCAGGGCGCGCCGACGCCGGTCACGGGCTTCATGGCGGCGGCGACGAAGGTGGCGGCGTTCGGCGCGCTGCTGCGCCTGCTGTACGTGGTCCTTCCGGGCCTGCGCTGGGACTGGCGGCCGGTGATGTGGGGCGTCGCGATCATCACGATGCTGGGCGGTGCGATCGTCGCGATCACCCAGACCGACATCAAGCGGCTGCTCGCGTACTCGTCGATCGCGCACGCGGGCTTCATCCTCGCCGGTGTCATCGCCACCTCGGAGGACGGCATCTCGTCGGTGCTGTTCTACCTGGGCGCGTACTCGTTCGTGACCGTCGGCGCCTTCGCGGTGGTGACCCTGGTGCGGGACGCGGGCGGCGAGGCGACGCACCTGTCGAAGTGGGCGGGGCTCGGCCGCCGCTCGCCACTGGTCGCGGCCGTCTTCGCGGTGTTCCTGCTCGCCTTCGCGGGCATTCCGCTGACCTCGGGGTTCACCGGGAAGTTCGCCGTGTTCAAGGCCGCGGCGGAGGGCGGCGCGGGCCCGCTCGTCGTGGTCGGCGTGGTCTCGTCGGCGATCGCGGCGTTCTTCTACATCCGGGTGATCGTGCTGATGTTCTTCAGCGAGCCGAAGGCGGACGGCCCCTCGGTCGCCGTGCCCTCACCGCTGACGACGGCGGCGATCGGGGTGGGCGTCGCGGTGACGCTGGTGCTCGGTGTGGCGCCGCAGTACTTCCTGGACCTGGCGGGACAGGCGGGCGTCTTCGTTCGCTGACCCGCGTCCGTACGCGGCGCGGGGCCCCGGCTCCCCTTCTGGGGGCCGGGGCCCTTTCACGTGGGGGCGGAGGGCGCGGCTCCGCGCAAGCCTGTGGATAACTTCCCGGCCTGTCGGCGCGGACCCCTATCGTGGAGGCAGTGGTCGAGGTGCGACAGGCGGGGGCACGGCGATGAGCGGGATCAGTGGGGTCGGTATGGCAGAGGTGGTGGAGAGCGACGCGCTGCGGACGCTCCACCGGGTGTTCGGGTACGACGCCTTCCGGGGTGAGCAAGAGGCGATCATCGAGCACGTGGTGGCGGGCGGCGACGCGGTCGTCCTCATGCCGACCGGCGGCGGCAAGTCGCTGTGCTACCAGATCCCGGCCCTGGTCAGACCCGGTACGGGCGTCGTCGTCTCGCCGCTGATCGCGCTCATGCAGGACCAGGTCGACGCGCTGCGCGCCCTGGGCGTCAGGGCCGGGTTCATGAACTCGACGCAGGACTTCGACGAGCGCCGCGTCGTCGAGGCCGAGCTGCTCGCGGGCGAGCTGGACGTGCTGTACCTGGCGCCAGAGCGGCTGCGCCTGGACACCACGCTCAACCTGCTCTCCCGGGCCGAGATCTCCGTCTTCGCGATCGACGAGGCGCACTGCGTGGCCCAGTGGGGCCACGACTTCCGGCCCGACTACCTGGCCCTGTCCGTCCTCGGGGAGCGCTGGCCCGACGTGCCCCGGATCGCGCTGACGGCCACGGCGACGGACGCCACGCACCGGGAGATCACGCAGCGCCTGGCGATGCAGGACGCCAAGCACTTCGTGGCCAGCTTCGACCGGCCGAACATCCAGTACCGGATCGTGCCGAAGTCCGACCCGAAGAAGCAGCTCCTCACCTTCCTGAAGGAGGAGCACGACGGCGACGCGGGCATCGTCTACTGCCTGTCCCGCAGGTCGGTCGAGCAGATCGCCGAGTTCCTGTCGGCCCACGGCGTCGAGACCGTGCCGTACCACGCGGGGCTCGACGCCGGCACCCGCGCCCGCAACCAGGCCCGCTTCCTGCGCGAGGAAGGCCTGGTCGTGGTGGCCACGATCGCCTTCGGCATGGGCATCGACAAGCCCGACGTCCGCTTCGTGGCCCACCTGGACCTGCCCAAGTCGGTGGAGGGGTACTACCAGGAAACGGGCCGGGCGGGCCGCGACGGCCTGCCCTCGACGGCCTGGATGGCGTACGGCCTCCAGGACGTCGTGCAGCAGCGCAAGCTGATCCAGTCCGGTGAGGGCGACGAGGCGTTCCGGCGCCGCTCCGCGGCCCACCTGGACGCGATGCTCGCGCTGTGCGAGACCGTCCAGTGCCGTCGCGCCCAGCTCCTGCGGTACTTCGGCCAGGACCCGACGGACGCCTCCTGCGGGAACTGCGACACGTGCCTGACACCCCCGGAGACCTGGGACGGCACCATCGCCGCGCAGAAGGTGCTCTCCACGGTGGTGCGGCTCAAGCGGGAGCGCGGCCAGAAGTTCGGCACGGGCCAGATCGTCGACATCCTGCTCGGCCGCAAGACCGCCAAGGTGATCCAGTTCGACCACGACCAGCTCTCCGTCTTCGGCATCGGCGAGGAGCTCGGCGAGCCCGAGTGGCGGGGCGTGATCCGCCAGCTCCTCGCCCAGGACCTCCTCGCGGTCGAGGGGGAGTACGGCACGCTGGTGCTGACCGAGGCGAGCGCCGCCGTGCTCGGCCGCCAGCGGGACGTGCCGCTGCGCAAGGAGCCGAAGAAGCCGGCGGGCTCGGCGCGGTCCACCCCGCGCGGCGAGCGCAAGGCCAAGGCCGTGGCCGCCGCGGCGGACCTGCCCGAGGAGGCGACACCGCTCTTCGAGGCGCTGCGTGCCTGGCGCGCGGAGCAGGCCCGGGAACAGGGCGTACCGGCCTATGTGATCTTCCACGACGCCACACTCCGCGAGATCGCGGTGGCCCGTCCCACCACGGTCGCGGAGCTGGGCGGCATCAGCGGAGTCGGCGAGAAGAAGCTGGCGACGTACGGGGAGGGGGTCCTGGAGGTGCTGGCGGAACAGGGCTAGACCGGACGGGATGCAGCCCGTCCGGCGCTTCCGGTCGAGGCGCGGTGGCGGGGCATCCCAGCCCGTCCGGCGTTTGAGGACGAGGCGCGGAGCGCCAAAGAAGGGGGAAAGGGGCGGAGCCCCAGACGAGAAGGGCGGGGGCCCGGGGGCGGCAGCCCCCGGTTTCGGGAAGGGGCGGGCTCGGGGGCCCCGGCAGGCGCAGACAGCGCCCGGCAAGGCCCCCGGCCCAGGGGCTAGCGGGCCGGGGCGATCCGGCCAGTGACCTCGCCCAGCCCCACCCGCGTACCCCCCGGCCCAGGAGCCCACGCCGACAGCGTGACCACGTCCCCGTCCTCCAGGAACGCCCGCTTGCCCGACGGCAGTTCGAGCGGGTCGCGGCCGTTCCAGGTGAGCTCGATGAGCGAGCCGAACTGGTCGGGGGAGGGCCCGCTGACGGTGCCGGAGCCGTAGAGGTCGCCGGTGCGCAGGGACGCGCCGTTGACCGTCATGTGGGCGAGCTGCTGGGCGGCGGTCCAGTAGACGGTGGAGAAGGGAGGGCTGGAGACGACCTCGCCGTTGAGGGTGACGGTGATGCGCAGGTCGTAGCCGCCGGGCTCGCCGGAGGCGGTCTCGGCGGAGTCGTCCAGGTACGGCAGCAGGGGCTCGGTGCGCTCGGGCGGGGCGACCCGGGCCGCGTCCAGGGCCTCCAGCGGCGTGACCCACGCCGAGACGGAGGTGGCGAAGGACTTGCCGAGGAACGGCCCGAGCGGCACGTACTCCCAGGCCTGGATGTCCCGGGCCGACCAGTCGTTGAGGAGGCAGAGGCCGAAGACGTGCTCGCGGAAGTCCGCGAGCGGCACCGGGGTGCCGGGCGTGGAGGGCTTGCCGACGACGAAGCCGACCTCCGCCTCGATGTCGAGCTTGACGGACGGGCCGAAGACGGGCGCGGTGTCGGCGGGCGTCTTGCGCTGGCCCATGGGGCGCACCACGTCCGTCCCGGAGACCACGACGGTGCCGGAGCGGCCGTGGTAGCCGATGGGCAGGTGCTTCCAGTTGGGGGTGAGCGGCGTCGGGGAGTCCGGGCGGAACATCCGGCCCAGGTTCGACGCGTGGTGTTCGGAGGCGTAGAAGTCGACGTAGTCGGCGACGTCGAACGGCAGGTGCAGCGTGACGTCGGAGAGGGGGTGCAGCAGCGGGCGGATCACGTCGCGGTGGGCGGGCACCGTCACCCAGGCGGTCAGGGCGCGGCGCACGTCGCTCCACGTCCGGCGGCCCGCGGCGAGCAGCGGGTTCAGCGTGGGCTGGGCGAGCAGGGACACGTAGGGCGAGCCGAGGGCAGCGGCGGCGGCACCCGCGTCGAGGACGTACGACCCGATCCGGACACCGACGCGCCGGCCGTCGGGTCCACCCGCGCCCCCGGGCCCGCCCCCGCCCCCGCCCCCGCCCACGCCCTCGGCCCCGCCCGCGCCCCGGGCTCCGGCCGGGGCACCGGACGCGGCCGCCGGGCCGGAAGCGGAACCGGGCGCAGGATCGCCGGGCCGGCTCGTGGAGCCGGCCGGGGTGAAGACGCCGTACGGAAGATTGTGCGGGCCGAAGGGGTCGCCCTCGGGGAGGTCGAGCGGGTTCTGCTCGGACATGCGTTCCTGCCTCGCTTTCCAATCCGGGTGCCTCACACGTTACGTGGAAGGACCGATTTAAGGCAGTGCCTAAAGAGTTAGCAATGTCCCCATAAAGCGCGCATGGAGTGGTCAATTCCGGCTTAGGTTCCTCGGGGGGACGACGCGGACGGCTCGCGTCCGGGTCGCGGCAGAGGGAACGGGTGGGGGACCCTTGACCATGGCGAGCTGCGGCGGGCTGCTGACGCCTGACCGCGAAGTGCCCGGACTCATCGTGAAGTTCGGCGACTATCCACTGCATCACGGCGGCGTCGGGGCGATCCGCAGCCTCGGCCGTATCGGCGTACCGATGTACGCCATCACCGAGGACCGGCGCACGCCGGCGGCTGTTTCCCGATATCTCACCGGAGCTTTTCCCTGGCGCACCACCGGGGCCGAGGATCCGGGATATCTGGTCGAGGGGCTGCTGCGGATCGGGCGGCGCATCGGCAGACCGGCGGTACTCATCCCGACCGACGAGGAAGCGGCCGTACTGATCGCCGAGCACCAGCGGGAGCTCGGCGAAACGGAATTCGGCGGCTTCCTGTTCCCACGCGTCGAGAGCGCGCTGCCGCGCCGCGTCGCCAGCAAACAGGGCCTGCACGAGCTGTGTGCGGCGTACGGCTTCAGCTCGCCGGTGACGGCGTGCCCGCGCAGCCAGGCCGACATCGAGGAGTTCGCCACCACCGCCCGCTTCCCGGTGGTGGCGAAGAACAGGGAGGCGTTCCAGCGCCGCGAACAGCCCGCGGTGCCCGGCACGACGCGCATCAACAGCGCCCGGAGCCTGCGGGCGCTGGCCCGGGGCTGGGGCGAGCGGCCCGGCGTGGTCCTCCAGGAGTACCTGCCGCGCGAGCAGGCCGAGGACTGGGTCGTGCACGCGTACTTCGACGGCAACTCCGCGCCCCTGGCGCTGTTCACCGGGGTGAAGGTGCGCTCCTGGCCGCCGCACGCGGGCATGACGGCGCACGCGTACGTCGTCGACAACCCGGAACTCGCGGACCTCGCCGCGCGTTTCGTCAAGGAGATCGGCTTCACCGGCATCATCGACCTCGACCTGCGCTTCGACCGCCGCGACGGCAAGTACAAACTGCTGGACTTCAACCCCCGCATGGGCGCCCAGTTCCGTCTCTTCGAGAGCGAGACGGGCATCGACGTCGTGCGGGCCATGCATCTGCACCTCACCGGCCGCGAGGTCCCGGAGGGCGACCAGCGCGCCGGCCACCGCTACGTGGTGGAGAACATCGACCTGCCCGCCCTCATCGCCTACCGCCGCAGCGGCTATCTGGCCCCGCACGCCCCCGCCCGCGCGAGCGGCACGGAGCTGGCGTGGCTCGCCGCCGACGACATGAAGCCGTTCTTCACGATGCTGGCGCGCTTCCTGCGGCCGGGAGCGAAACACCTGTACGAGCTGTGGCGGACCAGCCGCCGGGGCGCCCCGCCGGGGTAGCCGCCCCGCGCGCCGGAGGGCGGGATCCCGGGCGGGAAGCCGAACGAAGGAAGACAGCAGTGCGCCGTGCGTGCCACGGCGCATGCGATGTCCTGGGGAGGGACTTCGTGAAGGAACCAGTGGCAGTCATCGGGGCAGGGCCCTACGGCCTGTCCACCGCGGCCCACCTGCGGGCCCGCGGCATACCCGTCCGCGTCTTCGGCGACCCCATGGTGAGCTGGCGCTCCCACATGCCCGCGGGCATGCTCCTGAAGTCCACCCCGGCGGCGTCGACCATCGACGCGCCCCAGCCCGGCCACACCCTCGCCGACTACTGCGCGGCCGCGGGCATCCCGCGCCTGGTCAGGGACGAGGACATCGTGCCGGTCGAGACGTTCATCGCGTACGGCCGGTGGTTCCAGGAGCGGCTCGTGCCTGGTCTGGAGCGGGTCCGGGTGGTGTCCGTGGACCACGGCGAGGCGGGTGGCTTCGAGCTGAAGCTGGACTCGGGCGAGCAGTTCACCGCCCGCGCGGTCGTGGTCGCCAGCGGTCTGACGGGCCTGGCGCGGGTCCCGCCCGTGCTGGCGGCCGCGGTGCCCGAGGGCCCCTCGCCCGCCGGGCCGCTCTCGCACAGCGCCCAGCACCACGACCTCACGCGGTACGCGGACACCGACCTGCTCGTCGTCGGCGCGGGCCAGTCCGCCCTGGAGACGGCCGTGCTCGCCGCCGAGGCGGGCGCCCGGGTCCGGGTCGTGGCGCGCGGCCGGGGCGCCGTCGGCTTCGGCGCGCCCCCGTGGCGGCAGCCCCGGCTGCGCCCGGAGTCCCCCTTCGGCCGCGCCTGGTCGCTGTACGCGCTGAGCTACCACGCCGACCTGTACCGCCACCTGCCACCGGCCACCCGCCACCACCTCGCCCGCCACGTCCTCGGCCCGCTCGGCGCCTGGTGGCTGCGCGAGCGGTTCGGCCGCGCGGTCGAGGCGTACGAGGTGCGCCGCTTCGTACGGGCCAGGACCGAGGACGGGCGTCCGGTCCTGACCGTGGAGACCCTGGGCGGCCGGACGCGGGAGCTCGGCGCCGACCACGTCGTCGCCGCGACGGGCTACCGCGTCGACCTCGCCGCCCTGAGCTTCCTCGGCCACGGCCTGCGCGCCCGCATGGCGGTCAGCCGGGGCACGCCCCGGCTCGGCGCGGGGTACGCCTCGTCGGTGCCGGGGCTGTACTTCACGGGCATGCTGGCAGGGTCGTCGTACGGGCCGCTGATGCGGTTCGTGTGCGGTACGGAGTTCGCCTCGCCGCGGCTGGCGCGGCACCTGGCGGCGGCGTACGGCTGAGCGGGCCGCCGCCGGCTCACGGCGCCCGGACCCCGCGGCCCGGGGCGGTCGGTCACGTCCCGGGCAACACCGGCATCGGGGCGGGCTCGGCGGAGCGCATGCGCTCCGGCGTCCAGTGGTCGCCCGCCGCGCCCGGAGCGTGCTCGACGCGCTCGCTGCTCACGGTGTCGGACGCCGCGCCCTTCCCGGCGGAGCCCGGGCGTCCGCTCCCGTCCGCGTCCGCGGCCGTGGCCTGCCAGGCGAGGCCCGCGGTGAGCAGCGCGAGGGCGGTCGCGGTGGCGAGGGCGAGCTTGCGGGTCTGCGGGAGTGCCATGTCGTTCCTTGTCGTCGTCTCGGGGGCGTACCGAACGGCACGGGTCGCCCCTGGGCGTGCCGGTGTTCCGGGTGTTCCGGGTATCCCGGGTATCCCGGGTGTGCCGGGCGTCCCGGGTACCTCGGGTGTGCCGGGTGTGCCGGTACTTCTGGGACGTGGCCGGGCGCCGGGAGGTTCCGGGCCCGGGGCGGCGGCGTCTCCATGGGCCGGGGCACCGGCGGCCAGGGCCCAGGCGTGCGGGGCACCGGAGGGCATGGCCTCGTCCGGACGGGGCACCAGAGGCCCCAGAGGCCAAGGTCCAGGCCGGCGGGGCCCGGTGGCCCGACCTCGGCTCCCGCGGCCCGGCCCGTGGCGCGGAGGGGGCAAATCAGGACAACCCCGGAGTCGTCCCGTCGCCGTCGCGTTGCGGCCCGCCCCGTTCCGGTGAACCCGGGGCGGGCGGTCACGCTCGGCGCGCCTTGGCGCCCCCGGCGTGCGCGAGCTGGGGGTTGCCCACGCGCTACCAGGTGTCTGCCGGGAGTGCGCCCGGCGCGTCCGAACCGTCACAGCTCCTGCGACGCGGCTTACCGGCGGGGCTCGGATCCGTATTCTTCGGATCATGGCCGCTCCCCTCGCGTATTCCCTCATCGCCACCGACCTGGACGGAACGCTGCTCCGCGGCGACGACACGGTCTCCGACCGCTCGCGCCGGGCGCTGGCCGCGGCGCGCGAGGGCGGAGCGCGGCACCTCGTCGTCACCGGCCGCCCCGCGCCCCGCGTACGCCCGCTCTTCGACGACCTCGGCTACGACGGGCTCGCCGTGTGCGGCCAGGGCGCGCAGCTCTACGACGCCGGGGCCGACCGCATGGTGTGGTCGGTGACGCTCGACCGGGAGCTCGCCGAGGTGGCGCTCGGGAAGATCGAGGCGGAGGTCGGCGAGGTCTTCGCCGCGGTCGACCAGGACGGCGTCGAGGGCCTGACGCTGATCGAGCCCGGCTACGAGATGCCGCACCCGACGCTGCCCGCGGTCCGGGTGCCCGGCCGGAACGTGCTCTGGGAGGAGCCGATCAGCAAGGTGCTGCTGCGGCACCCCACCCTGGCCGACGACGAGTTGGCGGGCGTCGCCCGGGCCGTCGTCGGCTCGCTCGCCACGGTCACGATGTCCGGCCCCGGCACGGTGGAGCTCCAGCCCTGCGGCGTCACCAAGGCGACCGGCCTCGCCCTGGCGGCGGAGCGGCTCGGGCTGTGCGCGGCCGACACGATCGCCTTCGGTGACATGCCGAACGACATCCCCATGTTCGCGTGGGCGGCCCACGGCGTGGCGATGGCCAACGCCCACCACGAACTGAAGCGCAGGGCGGACGAATTGACGCTCTCCAACGAGGAGGACGGGATCGCCGTCGTCCTGGAGCGGATGCTCCGCACCGCCGATGGCCGGAAATCGGTGGGTGGGAGGCAGCTCGCGTGAGGGCACCCGGCACGGTGCGGTGTGGCCGCGGGATCACTCGGCGTGGTCTGCTGGGGTGCGCCGTGGCACCCGCCTCCGCCGGGACGTCGTACGGGACCTCCGGCGGAGCGGTCGGCCGGGCGGTCGGCGGGACGGCAGGGAAACGATCGGCATGTCGGGCAGTTCACCCGACAGGTGAGGAAACGGTCATTTCCTGTCTGTCGGGGCAGGCTGGTCCACGCTGGCCGGGCAGGTGCTGGCTGTGATCGAAAGGCGACCGGATACGCTGACTTGAGTGATGGCAGCGACACATCGACAAACCGTGTCATCGACGAATGATCGACCGAGTGATCGACTTGTGATCGTCAGCAGACAGGAGAACCCCTCGTGACCGTCGTCGGGCCCTTCGGGCTGAGCGTGCGGGACCAGGCCCTCGAAGCCGATGTCCAGGCAGGATTGGCGGCTGTCGAGGAGGGCCTGCTCGAGGCCACCAAGAGCGAAGTGCCCTTCATCACCGAGGCCGCACAGCACCTCGTGCGCGCGGGGGGCAAACGTTTTCGGCCACTCCTGGTGATGCTCGCGGCGCAGTTCGGCGACCCGTACGCCCCGGGGATCGTGCCGTCCGCCGTGGTCGTCGAGCTGACGCACCTCGCGACGCTCTACCACGACGACGTGATGGACGAGGCCGAGGTGCGCCGTGGGGTGCCCAGCGCCAACCAGCGCTGGGGCAACTCCGTGGCCGTCCTCACCGGCGACTTCCTGTTCGCGCGCGCCTCGCACATCCTGGCCGACCTCGGCCCCGAGGCCGTCCGCATCCAGGCCGAGGCCTTCGAGCGCCTGGTCACCGGGCAGATCCTGGAGACCGCGGGGCCGCGCGACGGGCGCGACCCGGTCGAGCACTACCTGGACGTCATCGGCGGCAAGACCGGCTCGCTGATCGCCGTGGCGGGCCGCTTCGGCGCGATGATGTCCGGCGCGGACGAGACGGTCGTGGACGTCCTGACCCAGTACGGGGAGCGGCTCGGGGTCGCCTTCCAGCTCGCCGACGACGTCCTCGACATCGCCTCCGAGTCCACCGAGTCCGGCAAGACGCCGGGGACCGACCTGCGCGAGGGCATCCCCACGCTGCCGGTGCTGCGGCTGCGCGAGCGGGTGGCGCGGCTCGGCCTCGCGGAGGACGTCGCGCTCAGCGAACTGCTCGACTCCGACCTCACGGACGACGCCCGGCACGCCGAGGCGCTCACGCTGCTGCGCGCCCACCCCGCGCTGGAGCAGGCCCGGCGGGACACGGTGCGGTACGCGCAGGAGGCGCGCGCCACGCTGGCCCCGCTGCCGGAGGGCGAGGCCAAGGGCGCCCTCGTCGAGCTCTGCGACCTGGTGGTGCACCGGGCCGGGTAGGTCCCCCTCCTTCGGCCCCTGCCCCGCATCCGGTGTGCGGCTTACCCCCGGCGGGGGGCTGGTCGCCCCTGAACTGGGTGCCTCGGCAAGGGGTGCGGGGGCCCGGACGGGGCACGCCCCCTCGGCCACGTGACGCGCATCACACGGAATCCCTGCCTCTGGAGTGAGTCCAGGGCCGGATCCGTTCCGTACAGAGGGGAGCAAGCCGGCGCTCCGGTGTCCGGTCGTCACCCCCAGGGCGGCGCCTCCCCTTACGGGACGGGGGAGGTGCCGCCCCTCCGTGTCATCCCGGAGCAGTACGTGGAGTTGCACCCGGGGTCTGACGCTTCCCGCTGGCTGATTTGGTCGGATAGGGGCAGCCGAAAGACAGGCACGGACCACCACTCCTGACCAATTCGGGTGAGAATGGCGGCGCGGGGTGGACGAGTGCGCGTACGAATCGGAAAGCCGCCGCCGACCACGGAGGTAAGGCACACAATGGCACCGTACGAACCGGAGCAGGACACCACCGAGGCCGAGGAGCGGAGCGCCGGCCGGCGCAAGGCGGCGCGTTACCTCGTGCCCGTCGCGGTGGCGGGGGTGGCGGCGGCGACCATCGGGCTGGTCCCGGCGCTCGCCTCCGGTGACGACCCGGACCTGCCGAAGCTGACCGCACAGGAACTCATCGAGAAGATAGCCGCGTCGGACACCGAGCGGCTGTCCGGCACCGTGAAGATCAACACGGATCTTGGTCTGCCCTCGCTCGGCGGCGCGGGCGCCGGTTCCTTCGCGCCGGGCGGCTCCGGCGGAGGCGGCGGTGAGGACGGCGACGACGGCGACAAGGGCTCGGCCGCCGACCCCGGCGCCAAGCTGATGGAGCTGGCGTCCGGCTCGCACACGCTGCGCGTCGCGGCGGACGGCCCGGAGAAGCAGAAGATATCCGTCCTGGACGACGCCGCCGAGTACAGCGTGATCCACAACGGCGACGACGTGTGGGCGTACGACAGCGCGTCCAACGAGGCGTACCACGCGAAGGACGCCGGGGGGAAGGCGCGGGGCGGCGAGAAGGGCGAGCTGCCGAAGGAGGTCCCGGCGACGCCCAAGGAGTTCGCCGAGCAGGCACTGAAGGCGGCCGACAAGACGACGTCGGTGTCGGTCGACGGCAGCGCCAAGGTCGCGGGCCGCGACGCCTACCGCCTGGTGCTCACGCCCAAGGACTCCGGCACCACGGTCGGCCGGATCGCCATCGCCGTCGACGCGGAGACGGGGACGCCGCTGAAGTTCACGCTGACCCCGGCGGGCGGCGGCGCGGCCGTCGTCGACGCGGGCTTCACCAAGGTCGACTTCGGCAGGCCGGCCGCGGACACCTTCGACTTCACGCCGCCGAGGGGCACGAAGGTCACCGAGGAGGGCGGCGGCTCCGGTGCGCACCGGGGCGGCGGCGACGGCAAGGACGCCGGGGAGCCCGGCGTCGAGGTCATCGGCGAGGGCTGGACGTCGGTCGCGAAGATCGAGCTGCCGGGCGGCCAGGGCCTGCCCGCCCCGGGCTCGACGGACATGCCGGCGGACGCCCAGCGCTTCCTCGACTCCCTCGGCGACAAGGTCGACGGCGCCTTCGGCTCGGGCACGGTCTTCAAGACCCGCCTGGTCAACGCGCTGGTCACCGACGACGGAACGGTGTACGCGGGCGCGGTGACGAAGGACGCCCTCGTCAAGGCGGCCGAGTCGGACCGCTGACGACGACGTCACCCCCGGGAGGACGCCGGCGTCACCACGGGCCCACGTCACCACGGGCCCGCAGGGGTAGGGGCCTCGAAACCACGAGGCCTCGCCCTTACGGGGCCTCGAAACCACGGGGCCTCGAAACCACGGGGTCACGACCGTACGGGGCCTCGAATGCACGGGGTCACGACCGTACGGGGCGACGACGGCACAGGGCGATGACAGCATGGGGCGGCGGGTCCGCGGGCCGGGAGGCACCGCGGGTCCGCCGCCCGGGCGCCCCGGCCGCGACGCGGAGTCCCGCCGCGACGCGGAGCCCGG
>NZ_BNBT01000151.1 GCF_014656095.1 Streptomyces longispororuber | reverse complement strand
CGCGCGGCGGCGGCACCGCCCCCGGGCGGGATCGGCGGCCCGGCGGGCCCGGGCGGCGGGGCGCCGACGCCGGTCTGCTGCGCCCCGGCGTGCGCCTCGGGCCCGGGGACGTACCCCATCGGGGGCGCCGAAGCGGGCCCCTGGGCCATGAAGTGCCCGCCCCGCTCCAGCCGGTCGAGCCGGGCCATGACGGAGCGCTCGTCGTCGTACGCGGCGGGCAGCAGCACGCGCGCGCAGATCAGCTCGAGCTGCAGCCGCGGCGAGGTGGCGCCGCGCATCTCCGTGAGGCCCTCGTTGACGATGTCGGCGGCGCGGCTGAGCTCGGCGCCGCCGAAGACCCCGGCCTGGGCCTGCATCCGCTCCACGACGTCGGCGGGGGCGTCGATGAGCCCCTTCTCGGCCGCGTCGGGCACGGCGGCGAGGATCACCAGGTCGCGCAGCCGCTCCAGCAGGTCGGCGACGAACCGGCGCGGGTCGTTGCCCCCCTCGATGACGCGGTCGACGACCTCGAAGGCGGCACCGCCGTCGCCCGAGGCGAAGGCCTCGACGACCGAGTCGAGCAGCGAACCGTCCGTGTACCCCAGCAGCCCGGTCGCCATGGCGTACGTCACACCGTCCTCGCGCGCGCCGGCGAGGAGCTGGTCCATCACGGACATGGAGTCACGCACGGACCCGGCGCCCGCGCGCACCACGAGCGGCAGCACCCCGTCCTCGACGGGGATGCCCTCGCGCCCGCACACCTCGGCCAGGTACTCCCGCAGGGTGCCGGGGGGCACGAGCCGGAACGGGTAGTGGTGCGTACGCGACCGGATGGTGCCGATGACCTTCTCGGGCTCGGTCGTGGCGAAGATGAACTTCAGGTGCTCCGGGGGCTCCTCGACGACCTTCAGGAGGGCGTTGAACCCCGCCGACGTGACCATGTGGGCCTCGTCGATGATGTAGATCTTGTACCGGCTGCTCGCGGGCCCGAAGAAGGCCTTCTCGCGCAGGTCACGGGCGTCGTCCACGCCACCGTGCGAGGCCGCGTCGATCTCGATGACGTCGATCGAGCCCGGTCCGTTCCGCGCGAGGTCGCGGCAGGACTGGCACTCGCCGCAGGGCGCCGGGGTGGGACCTTGCTCACAGTTCAGGCACCGGGCGAGGATGCGCGCGCTCGTCGTCTTGCCGCAGCCGCGCGGGCCGCTGAACAGGTACGCGTGATTGACCCGGTTGTTCCGCAACGCCTGCTGCAGCGGGTCGGTTACATGCTCCTGCCCGATGACCTCGGCGAACGACTCCGGGCGATAACGGCGGTACAGCGCGAGAGACGACACGCCTACGAGGTTAATGGCGCCCACTGACAACCCGGACCGCCCGAGGCGCGCCCCACCACGGGGCCGGGGAACGCAAAGCGCCCCTCACGCACCCGCCAGAGCCGACCTACCCTTGCTGCCTTCCGGCCCTGGGGGAGTTCAGTCAGATAGCGCCACGTGAGGGGCTGCCCCCCACCCTAGCGGATCCCCGCCCCCGGGAACGAGTTCGCTAGCACTCCTCAACGTCTTGTATTGTTTGCGGCGGAGGATTCGCCTAGAGGCCTAGGGCGCACGCTTGGAAAGCGTGTTGGGGGCAACCCCTCACGAGTTCGAATCTCGTATCCTCCGCCAGTGCCTCACCGGGCACTACGTCGAAGGGCCCCGCTGCTTGCAGCGGGGCCCTTCGACGTAGTCCGTCTCAGTTTCCGTCTCAGTCGGCCCCTGGAGGGCCCCACAGCGCCTCGCCGACCTGGCCGGCCACCTTCTTCAGCATCGGGCCGGTGACGCGCATGTACCGGGCGCGCATCCTGGCCGCTCCCCCGGGCTCCCACCCCATGATCGCGTCGATGACGACCTCCCCCGATCCGAGTCGACCATCATCGGTCAGGTGCTCGCCGACCTACTCGCGTCCGAGCTGGTGGAGAGACGAAGGATCTTGTCCCAGGTGACCACTAGCCCCGCCGCGACGGCCGTGGCCAGGGCGACGCCCACAGCTGACGAAGCCAGGGCGAAGACGATGCCGGCGAGACACAAGGTGAACGCAGATCCCCGCAGCACCTGCTGCCGCCACGCTCTGCGCTCGCGGTGGCTGTGCAGCAGCCCGTCGGCGGATACGTCTCCAGGTGCGAGATCTTGCAGCCGGCCGCTGGCGAGCACTTTCAGGATTCGCTCCACTTCGAGCAGAGCACGCTTGGCACCGTCGATCCGATCAAGCTCAACCCCGTCCCGGAGCTCACGCACGAGGGCAGCTGCTGCTGCGAACCGGGCCACAACCTGAGGCATGGGGTTACGGCCGTCAGGAAGCGCACGTTGCACGGCATACCTCTCCAGTGCGATGGCGAAGTCTTCCAACGCTCGCACTGCCGCAACATGCGGAGAGTTGAAGGGCGATGCCGTCGGAGGCTCCTTCCCAGTTACCTCCAGAGGCTGGAGAAGTGCCTCATAGGCCCTGCGTACCGTGACCGTCGCGGCCTCGGTTGTCCACCGTTGCATGCCTTGGTTTGCGACAAGCGAGGCGATCACAGCAGTGGTCAACATGGGCGTCACCAACACCCCTATGGCGACGGCCTCGCGCCAGACGTGCCAGCTTGTGCGTTGGATGGCTACTGCAAGGGCACCACCCGCTGAGACGGACATCGCGACGGGGACGACCATCTTGATGGCGAGTGCCCGCCGGGAGGCCTGATAGAGGACGTCTTCGCGCTGCAAGTAGTCCAGCGTCGGAAGGTCTGGACGCGTCACCAAGGAGCTGTCGCGGACCTGGCGCACTAGGTGAGCGCGGCGCCGTCTTGCGTGTGCCCGCGCGTGAGCCCAGCAGATCCCTTCCAAGAGCGTTCTGTTGCCTCGGCGCTGCGACGTTGCCGTCATCGTCAGGGCCCATATCGACAATGTCCAAGCAGCGAAGATGAGCGCCCCAAACTCGGCTTTCGACACGTCCCCCCCTCCGGAACATCGAGGGGCTCAGCCCCTTCACAGATCCCTATGCCCTGGGCAGGTTCACCAACGCCTCGCCACCAGCACGAACCCTTGTGCGAGCCAAGTGCCGTCGACCTGGCCACCGCAGGCCCGAGACCAGCAACAGGTTCGAACTGTAGACCTGGCAGAAGACCCAGCTTCGTAGTCTCAGTTCTGGTCTCATTCACCCCCGTCCGGGCCCGTCCGGTCGGGCCCCCGAACACTCCGCCGCAGGTCAGGACGGGTACGACCCCCGCCGGACCCCCGTACGAACATTTGGAAAGCGTGTTGGGGGCAACCCCTCACGAGTTCGAATCTCGTATCCTCCGCCAGTGCCTCACCGGGCACGATGTCGAAGGGCCCCACCGCGAGGTGGGGCCCTTCGACGTTTCCCGGCGCCGGTGCCGCTCCGCGCTGCGGTACGGGGCATCGATCCTCGGGGCGGCGCCTCGGACGCGGGAGTGCCGGCTGGACCTGGGGCTCCGGCTGCGGCGAAGGGCCGCGCACGGCCCGGTAGGGGGGTTGGGTACACCCCCGGGACGCCACCTCGCCCCATGCCCGGGCGGTCATCGGCGGAGGAGAGTGGAGCCGTCAGCGCGGCCCGCCCGCGCGGACGCGTCAGCACGGCCCGTCCCCGCCGCCGAAGTACACGAAGCAGAGGCCCGCCATGACCCTCAGCACCCTTCCCGCCTCCCCGGCCGCCCCGGGAGCCGTCGTCCGCCCGGTGGAGCCGCGGCCCGGCTTCTGGCGGGCGCCCGTCTCCCGCGCCGCCTTCCGCGAGTTCGGCTACGCGCTCACCTCCCTGCCCTTCGCGATCGCCGGTTTCGTCTTCGCCGTCACGCTGTTCTCGCTGGGCACGGGGCTCGCCGTGACGCTGCTCGGGCTCCCCGTGTACGCGGCCATGCTGGCCGGGGCGCGCGGCCTCGGCGCGGTCGAGCGGCGGCGGGCGCGGGAGCGGCTCGGGCTCGAGGTCGCGGAGCCCGGGGCGGTACGGGTGCCGGCGGCGGGCGGCGCGTGGGCCGCGGTGCGGGCGCGGCTCACGGACGCGGCCGGGTGGAAGGCGCTGCTGTTCCAGCTCGTGATGTTCCCGTGGCGGGTGCTGAGCTTCGTGCTCGCGCTCACCCTGTGGCTGACGGGCTGGGCGGTCGCGCTGTTCCCCACGTACTCCTGGGTGTTCTCGCACTACCTGGACTGGCCCGGGTACCGCGTCTTCGACTTCACCACATCCAGCGGTGAGCACCACGCTTACTACATCGAGTCGCCGGTCCAGGTCGCGGGCGTCGGTGCCCTCGGGATCGTGCTCGTGCTGCTCACGCCGCTGGTCATCCGCGCGCTGAACAGCGTGGACCGCTCGGCCGTGCGCTCGCTGCTCGGGCGCTGAGGCGCTCCGCGGCACCGTGCCGCGAGGACCGGCCCGCCCCCTTGGGCGCGGCCGTCCGCCGGCTGAGCGCCACCCCGGCCAGCACCACGGCCATGCCCGCCACCACCCGGCCGCTCAGCCCCTCCCCGAGGACCAGGGCCCCGAGCGCGACCGAGACCACCGGCAGCAGGTAGCCGACGGTCGCGGCCGCGGTGGGGCCCTCGTCGGCGATGAGGCGGGAGTTGAGGTGGAAGGTCAGGCCGGTGCCGAAGACGCCGAGGACCACGACGGCGACCACGCCGGTGACCGTGGGCGCCGAGCCCTCGTGCGGGGCGGCGGGCAGGCCGAGGCCGGTGAGGCCGGTGGCCACGAGGAGCTGGGCCGCGGACAGGGCGAGCGGCGCGGTGCCGCGGTCGATGAGGTGGCGGGCCATGTACGCGAAGGCGACGGCGTAGCTGACGGCGGCGGCGAGCAGCAGCAGGGCCCCGGTGCTCGCGAGCCCCGTCTCCTGCCAGGGCGCGAAGATCAGCAACGTACCGGCGAAGCCGAGGGCGAGCCCCGCGATCCGCCACGGCCCGAGGCGCCGTTCGGTACCGAGGAGCAGCCCGATCACCAGCGACCACAGGGGCGTGGTGGCGTTCATGACCCCGGCGACGCCGGAGCCGACCGTCTGCTCGCCGATGCTGAAGAACAGGAACGGCAGGGCGTTGCAGAACAGGGCCGCCACGACCAGGTGGCCCCAGGTGCGGCGGTCGCGCGGCAGCCGCTGGCGGGCGGCGCGCGCGAGCCCGAGCAGCACGGCGGCGCCGAGCGCGCACCGGACGACGGTGACGTGCAGCGGGGCGAGCCCGCCGTCGAGGGCGAGCTTGATCCACAGGAAGCTCGAACCCCACAGCAGGGCGAGGACGGCGATGCGCACGAGGACTCCCGTCGTTCGTTCGGGCGGTACGCCCCCCCCCGCGCCGCCGCGCTGGGCAGCGCGGGCCACCGGGGCGCACGGCAGACGCGGGCGCGTACGGCACCCACAGCGGCTACGGAGGCCACAGCGCCCACAGCGCCCCCGGCAGGGGACGGGTACGCGGACGAGTTCGTCGGCGTACGAGTCGACGGTGCCGCCGTCCGGGCTGTAAGACAAGCGAAAGAATGACGAGGCAGGCTTAAGTTCTTCTTCATTCGTCGCCTACGCTGGCGGCATGCTCGACACCCGGCGCATGCAGATCCTGAGGGCGGTCGTCACCAGCGGTTCGGTCACCGCGGCGGCCCGGAACCTGGGCTACACGCCCTCGGCGGTCAGCCAGCAGATGGCGGCCCTGGAGCGGGAGGCGGGCGTGCCCCTCCTGGAGCGGACGGGGCGCGGGGTGCGGCCCACGGACGCCGGGCGGCTGCTCGCGGACTGCGCCGCGGCCGTCGGGCGGCACGTCGCCGAGGCCGAGACGGCGCTCGCGGATCTGCGCGCCGGGCGCACGGGCCGCATCTCCGTGCGCTACTTCGCCACGGCGGGCGCCCGTCTCGTCGCGCCCGCCCTCGCCCGGCTGCGGCGCGAGCACCCGGGCGTCCACACGGAGCTGCGGCTCGCCGAGGACCCGCTGCCGGACGTGAAGGCGGGCCGCGCGGACCTGGGGCTCGTGGTGCGGCGGCACGACGCGCCGCCGGTGGACGGCGTGCGGTTCGTCCACCTCCTGGACGACCGCTACCGCGCGGTGCTGCCCCGGGGCCACCGCCTGGCCGGGCGGCGGGTGCTCGACCTCGCCGACCTGGCCGACGAGCCCTGGGTGGGCAGCGAACTCCCGGGCCCCTGCCTGGACGCGGTGCTCGACGCCTGCGGGGCGGCCGGCTTCACCCCGGACTTCGTCGTGGACAGCGGCGACTACGCGACGGCCCGGGGCTTCGCGGCGGCGGGCGTGGGCGTGACGCTGGTGCCGGAGCTGGGGCTGCCGGCGTACGACACCGGCACCGGTACGGACGCCGGTACCGCCGGTGCGGGGGCGGGTACGGACGACGGCACCGCCGGTGCGGGTGCCGATACGAGTGCCGGTGGCGAAGGGCAGGCCGACACCCTGACGGCCGAGGTGGTCGTACGCGAGGTCACTCACCCCGAGCCGGTGCGCGCGATCTGGGCGGCGGTGCGCGCGACGGCACCGCCGAGCCCCCTCCTGACGGCGTACCTCGCGGCCCTGCGCGAAACGGCGGAGGGCGCGCCCCCGCGCTGAGGCCCGTACACCCGCGCGTACGGGCCCCGCGTGCGCCGGGCAGCGGGCACCGGACACCGGTGTGCCTAGGCGAGGGCCACCAGCTCCCGGTACTCCGCGCTCCACAGGTCCTCGGTGCCGTCCGGGAGCAGCAGCACCCGGTCGGGCCGCAGCGCGTCGATCGCGCCCTCGTCGTGGGTGACCATGACGATCGCCCCCGGGTACGTGCCCACGGCGGCGAGCACCTCGTCCCGGGACGCGGGGTCGAGGTTGTTGGTGGGCTCGTCCAGGAGCAGCACGTTGGCGCCGGAGTGCACGAGTCCGGCGAGGGCGAGCCGGGTCTTCTCGCCGCCGGAGAGCACCCCGGCCGGCTTGTCGGCGTCGTCGCCGCGGAACAGGAATGACCCGAGGACGCCGCGGACCTCCCCGTCGGTGAGGCCGGGCGCGGCGGCGGCGAGGTTCTCGCGCACGGTCGCCCCGCCGTCCAGGGTGTCGTGTTCCTGGGCGAAGTACCCGAGCCGCAGCCCGTGCCCGCGCACCACGCGCCCGGAGTCGGGCCGCTCCCGCCCGGCGAGCAGCCGCAGCAGGGTGGTCTTCCCGGCGCCGTTGTACCCGAGGACGACGAGCCTGCTGCCCCGGTCGACGGCGAGGTCGACGCCCTTGAGCACGGTCAGGTCCCCGTACGCCTTCGCCAGGCTCACGGCGCCGAGCGGTGTACGGCCGCACAGTGCGGGTTCGGGCAGCCGGATGCGGGCGACCTTCTCGGCGCGGCGCACCGGCTCGGTGGTGGCGAGCATGCGCTCGGCGCGCCGGTCCATGTTCCTGGCGGCGGTCGCGGTCGCGACGCGGGCCCGCATCTTGTCGGCCTGGGTGCGCAGGGCGGTGGCCTTGCGCTCGGCGTTGGCGCGCTCGCGGGCGCGGCGCCGGTCGGCGGCGGCGCGCTGCTCCAGGTAGGCGGCCCAGGTGGTGTTGTGGACGTCCAGGGCGGCGCGGGCCGGGTCCAGGTGGAAGACGCGGTTGACGACGTCGGCGAGCAGCCCGGTGTCATGGCTGATCAGCACGAACCCGCCCCGGTAGGAGGCGAGGTAGGACCGCAGCCAGTCCACGGAGTCGCGGTCGAGGTGGTTCGTGGGCTCGTCGAGCAGCAGGACGTCGTGGCGGGCGAACAGCACGCGGGCGAGTTCCACGCGCCGCCGCTGCCCGCCGGACAGCTCGCCCGCCGGCTGCTCCAGGGCCCGCTCGGGCAGCCCGAGCCCCGCGGCGACGCGGGCGGCCTCGACCTGCGCCGCGTAGCCGCCGCGGGCCTGGAACGCGTCGTCCGCACGGGCGTACGCGGCCAGCGCCTCCCGCACCGAGCGCGGGTCGGGCGCGGCCGCCAGGGCGGTCTCGGCGGCCCGCAGCGCCCGTACCGCCACGTCGAGGCCGCGGGCGGCGAGGATCCGGTCGGTGACGGTGACCGCCGGGTCGGCGGCGGCCGGGTCCTGCGCGAGGTAGCCCACCGAGCCGGTCCGCGTCACCGAGCCGGCACCGTACGGGGCCTGCCCGGCGAGGGCTCTCAGCAGGGTGGTCTTGCCGGCGCCGTTGCGCCCGACGAGCCCGACGCGGTCGCCCGGGCCGATGTGGAAGGAGACCCCGGACAGCAGCGTCCGGGCTCCGACGTGAAGGTCGACATCACGTACAGAAATCATGGGATAACGCTCCGCACTGGCGAAAGGACACACGGGTGGCGTGAAGGCGTGTGTCCTGGCTAGGAGATGCGGGGCGTCGACATGGGGCCAGGGTAGGTCGGGGGCGATGTTCGACGCACCGGATTTTCGACGGGCCGGGCGGGGCCGCGCAGCCTGGTGGCGCTCCCGCCCCGACGCACAGCGGCAGCGACAGCGACAGCGCCCCGTCAGCAGGCGGAGCCCCACCGTGCGGGGGATGATCACCCCATGGACAAGGACGTCACCCTGCGCCTCGCACAGCAGGAAGAGGCCGACGCGCTGCTCAGCCGCAGCCCGCTCGCCGCGCTCGTCGGGATGCTCCTGGACCAGCAGGTGCCCATGGAGTGGGCGTTCGCGGGCCCGTACACCATCGCCCGGCGGATGGGCGCGGACGACCTGGACGCGCACGACATCGCCGCGTACGACCCCGAGGAGTTCGCCGCGCTGCTCGCCGAGAAGCCCGCCGTCCACCGCTACCCGGGCTCCATGGCCGGGCGCGTCCAGAAGCTGTGCCAGTACCTCGTGGAGCGGTACGACGGCGACGCGGCCCGCGTCTGGCAGGGCGTCGGCACCGGCGCGGAACTCCTCACCCGCCTCACCGACCTCCCCGGCTTCGGCAAGCAGAAGGCCCAGATCTTCCTCGCCCTCCTCGGCAAGCAGCTCGGCGTGCGCCCCACCGGGTGGCGGGAGGCCGCCGGGGCGTACGGCGAGGCGGGGGCGTACCGGTCGGCGGCGGACATCACCGGCCCGGAGACGCTGCACAAGGTCCGCGCCTACAAGCAGGAGCAGAAGGCCGCAGCCAAGCGCGCCAAGGAGTGACCCCACCGCCCGCCACCGGGGCGCGGCCGGACCGTCGTACCCCCGCCGCGTGAGCGGACCGCGCCGCGTGAGCGCACCACACCACGTCAGCGCACCACACCACGTCAGCGGATCACCCGCTACCGCCGGCGCCGCGCCGTCCCGAAGACCGAGCGCGTGATCTCACGGCCGAGCTGGGTCCCCACCGACCGCAGCAGGGACTTGAACATCCCGCTGCCCACCACCTGCTCCACGACGGACCCGCCATCGGCCTTCTCCGTAGCCGCCCCTCCCGAAGGCGCCTTCCCGGAGGACTCCTCGGGCGCCTCGGCCTCCGCAGGGGCAGCGGGCGCCTGGGAGGCGGTGAGGCGTTCGTACGCGGACTCCCTGTCCACCGCCTGTGCGTACCGCTCGTACAGGGGCGACTCCCGCACCGCCCGCTCCAGCTCCTCCCGCGCCACCGGCCCCATCAGGGACTGCGGCGCCCGCAGCCGCGTGACCGCCACCGGCGTGGGCGCGCCCGTCTCGCCGAGCACGGTGACCACGGCCTCGCCGGTGCCGATCCCGGTCAGCGTCTCCTCCAGGTCGTACGCGGACCGCGGGAAGGTCCGCACCGTGGCCTTGAGGGCCTTCTCGTCCTCGGGCGTGAACGCGCGCAGCGCGTGCTGGACGCGGCTGCCGAGCTGGGCGAGGACGTCGGCGGGCACGTCCTTGGGCGACTGGGTGACGAAGAAGACGCCGATGCCCTTGGACCGGATGAGCCGCACGGTCTGGGTGATCGACTCCAGGAACGCCTTGGAGGCGTCCTTGAACAGCAGGTGCGCCTCGTCGAAGAAGAAGACGAGCTTCGGCCTCTCCAGGTCGCCGACCTCGGGCAGGTCGTGGTGGAGGTCGGCGAGCAGCCACATCAGGAAGGTGGAGAACAGGACGGGCTTGTCCTGGACGCCCGGCAGCTCCAGGACCGACACCAGCCCCTGCCCGTCGTCGGCCGTCCGCAGGAACTCGGCCGTGTCGAACTCCGGCTCCCCGAAGAAGTCCGCCATGCCCTGCGCCTCGAACGCGGTGAGCGCCCGCAGGATGACCCCGGCGGTGGCGGTCGACAGGCCGCCGACCGTCTTCAGTTCGGCCTTGCCCTCGTCGGAGGTGAGGAAGGCGACGACGGCCCGCAGGTCCTTGAGGTCAACGAGCTCCAGGCCCTTGCTGTCGGCGTAGTGGAAGATCAGGCCGAGGGACTGCTCCTGGGTCCGGTTGAGCTGGAGGACCTTGGCGAGCAGCAACGGGCCGAAGCTGGTCACCGTGGCCCGCACGGGGATGCCCGTACCGATACCGCCGAGGGCGTGGAATGCGCAGGGGAAGCCCCGCGGCTCCCAGTCCTGGCCGACCTCCCGGGCCCGCGCGGTGACCTTGTCGCCCGGTTCGCCGGGCGCGCAGAGGCCGGAGAGGTCGCCCTTGACGTCCGCGAGGAAGACGGGCACCCCTTGGGCCGCCAGTTGCTCGGCGACGAGCTGGAGGGTCTTGGTCTTGCCGGTGCCGGTGGCCCCGGCGACGAGCCCGTGCCGGTTGAGCACGGAGAGCGGTACGCGCACCCGCGCCTCCGGACGGCACCGCCCGTCCCACAGGAGCGCGCCGAGGTCGAGCGCGGGCCCGGCGAAGGCGTACCCGGCGGCGATCCGGGCGGCCTCGGCGGGCGCCGGGGAGGCGGCCCCGGACCCGTTCGGGCGGTTTCCGCCACCGGGTGTGGACGGCGTCGCTGGGCTGTCGCTCACTTCGCCCCCTGCTCCCGACTGGAGAGTTCCCGCTTTGCCCTGCTTTGCGGCGGCATTTCCCAGGGTCGCACTCGGCCGCCGAGGCTGCGCCCGGAGAGTCTTGACCGGTAGGCTTTCCGTGTGATCTTCAAGCGCATCGGAAACGGCCGGCCGTACCCCGACCACGGCCGGGAAAGCACCCGGCAGTGGGCGGACGTCGCGCCGCGCCCGGTCCGCCTCGATCAGCTCGTGACGACCAAGGGCCAGCTCGACCTGGAGACGCTGCTCGCCGAGGACTCCACGTTCTACGGCGACCTCTTCGCGCACGTGGTGAAGTGGCAGGGCGACCTGTACCTGGAGGACGGCCTGCACCGCGCCGTCCGCGCCGCGCTCCAGCAGCGCCAGGTCCTGCACGCCCGCGTCCTCGAACTCGACTGACGCCCCGCCGCGCGGACGCGTTGGCCCTTTCGGCTGGACCGCGCGTCCGGCAATGATCATCTAGTAGGCATCGCGGCCGGGCAGCACTACGCTGCGCCCATGAGCATGCTCACTCCCCCCGGCATGGGCGGCAAGTACCGCATCACGGGGGACAAGTACCCGCGTATGCGCCGCCCGAGCGGCCGCCGCAGGATCGTGCTCGCGGCCGTCGCGGCCCTCGCCGCGGTCGGTCTCATCGGCTGGGGCACCCTGCAGCTCATCGACGTCTTCACCGGCGGCGAGGCGTCCGCGGCCGGGGCCGCCAAGGGTGCCGCGAAGGCCGGGGACTGCGCCGGACGCCCGGGGAGGACGGCCGCCCCGCCGCTGCCCGAGCCGCGCCGGATCACCGTGAACGTCCTCAACGCCACCCCGCGCGGCGGCCTCGCCAAGGAGACCGCCGACGAGCTGAAGAAGCGCGGCTTCACCATCGGCAAGGTCGCCAACGCCCCGAAGGCGTACGACAAGAAGGTCAAGAGCCCCGGGATGGTGCTCGGCCCGAAGTCGGCCGCCGACACGGCCCTGCCGGTGCTCGCCGCGCAGCTCGCGGGCGCGGAGCAGCGCACCGACGCCCGCGAGGGCGCCACGGTCGACCTGATCATCGGCGACCGGTTCAAGGCCCTGGCCGGACAGCGCGACGCCGCCCGGGCCCTGGCCGCTCTGGCCACGTCCCGGACGGCGTCCTCGAAGCCGTCGTCGGCCGACGGCAAGCACTGCTGAGGCGGCCCCGCACCCCAGGGGCCGCGGGGCCGTAGAGCTGCTACTCGGCGGTCCCGTACGGGCCGGAACCGCGGCGCCCTGCTACTCGGCGGTCCCGTACATGCGGTCGCCCGCGTCGCCCAGGCCGGGCACGATGTAGCCGCTCTCGTTCAGCCGCTCGTCCACCGCGGCCGTCACCACCGTCACCGGCGTGCCCGCCAGCTCCCGCTCCATGACCTCGACGCCCTCGGGGGCCGCGAGCAGCACCACGGCCGTCACGTCGTCCGCGCCGCGCTTGATCAGCTCCTGGATGGCCGCGACCAACGTGCCGCCCGTGGCGAGCATCGGGTCGAGGACGTACACCTGGCGGCCCGAGAGGTCCTCCGGCATGCGCGTCGCGTAGGTGGACGCCTCCAGCGTCTCCTCGTTGCGGATCATGCCCAGGAAGCCGACCTCGGCGGTGGGCAGCAGCCGCACCATGCCGTCGAGCATGCCGAGCCCGGCCCGCAGGATCGGCACCACCAGGGGGCGCGGGTGCGACAGCTTCACACCGGTCGTCCGCGTCACCGGCGTGTCGATGTCGACCTGCTCGGTGCGCACGTCCCGGGTCGCCTCGTACGCGAGCAGGGTGACCAGCTCGTCGGCCAGGCGCCGGAAGGTCGGGGAGTCGGTGCGCTTGTCGCGCAGCGTGGTGAGTTTGTGCGCCACCAGCGGGTGGTCGACGACGTGGATCCGCATTGTTCAACAGTAACCGGGCGAAGCGCCCCCTCCGTCCCCGCGGCCCGCCCCGCCCGGGTCCTCCGCCGCGCTCCCCCGCGGGCCCCCGCGAGCCCCTCGCGCACCACGGGCCCCGTGCGCCCCGCACGGGGCCGCGTCCGCCATCCGCCCGCATCAACGGCCCCGACCGGGGGAAGGTGATCGTACGAACTGGGGTGGTGTGGCCGATGCCCGACCGGGAACCGCGTGAGTCCGACGCCGAGCGCCGACGGCGCCGTGCCCAGTTCCTGCGCGAGCTGACCGAGGCCCGCGAGCTGCGGGCCCGGGTGACACCGCGCCGCGCCCGGGCGGCCCGGCTGCGACAGGCGATGCGCATGCGGACGTTCCGCTGGTAGCGGCCGAGGGGGACCGGGCACCGGCACGGCCCGGAACAGCATGTGATTCGCAACGCGACGCGGACACAGCGGCCCGAAGACCTCTCCTGAAGCCGTTGTTTCTGCCACGATTCCGAGTGGGCGGGGCTCGGCACAGCACTCCCGCCCCCGACGTCCGCCGGGGGGATCCCCAACCGGCGCCTATGAACAGTGGGAGAGTCACGGTGTACTTCGCCGCACTGCTCGCGCGCACCGAAGACGGGTGGGAAGCGAGCGACACGGAGCTCGACGATGTGGAGACCCTGTCGGATCTGACCGACCTGGCCCGCGAGGCCGCCGCCGAGTCGGGCGGTGCCGACGACGAAACAGTGCTCGTCTTCATCGAGCAGGAGGACGCGTGGTTCGGCGTCGTCCGCGTGGACGGGGAGGACGACCCGCGCATCTACGTCTCGGACGCGGCCGCCGCCGCCCGCAGCGCCTACGGCGAGATCCTGCTCACCGACGAGATGCTGGGGCGCGACCCGGACGACGCCCCGGACGACCTGGACGCGCTCGACCTCGACGGCACGGAGGACGGCGAGGGCGGCGAGGACGGTGACGGCGACGACGAGGCGGCCGGCGGCGGCGAGGCCGTGCCCGCGGGACCGCTCGGCGACCGCGACATCCTGAGCGACCTCGGGGTGCCGGAGAAGGACCTGCTCGCCCTGGAGAGCGGTGACGCCCTCAACGAGATCGCCGACATCCTCGGCGCCGCGGAGGTCCTCGAAGCCGTCCGGTGATCACCCGCGCACGGGGTCGGCTAGGTTCGCCGTGTGACACCTCTCCCCGATCCGGTACGGGACCGCTGGCGGGCGCCGATGCGGCTCGCCCTGGACGAGGCCGAACGGGCCGTCCAGGGCGGTGACGTGCCCGTCGGCGCCGTCGTGCTGTCCCCGGACGGCGGGACGGTGCTCGCCCGCGGCCACAACGAGCGCGAGGCGGCCGGCGACCCGACCGCCCACGCCGAGGTCCTCGCCCTGCGCCGGGCCGCCGCCGCGCTCGGCTCCTGGCGGCTGCCCGGCTGCACGCTCGTCGTCACCCTGGAGCCGTGCGTGATGTGCGCGGGGGCGCTCGTGCAGTCCCGCGTCGACCGCGTCGTCTACGGCGCCCGCGACGAGAAGGCCGGCGCCGCGGGCTCCCTCTGGGACCTCGTCCGCGACCGGCGGCTCAACCACCGCCCCGAGGTCGTCGAGGGCGTGCTCGCCGACGACTGCGCACGGCTGCTCACGGGCTTCTTCCGGGACCGCTGACCGGGACCGCTGACCGGGGGCGGTGGCGGGGCCGGCGTCCGGTTCGGCCCGGGCCGGCGACCGGGTCCGGCGGGGCTCGGGCGGGGCCGGTGCCGAACCCGTCCGGAATCGGATTTCAGAGCACGGCCCACCTTGGGCTAGGATCTCTCCCGGTAGCGTGTCCGAGCGGCCGAAGGAGCTCGCCTCGAAAGCGAGTGTGGCGCAAGTCACCGAGGGTTCAAATCCCTCCGCTACCGCTCTTCGCACGAAGGCCCCGTCCACGCGGACGGGGCCTTCGCCGTTTCTCCGGGTGTGCCGTTCCGGCTGTGTGGTCCCCGTCGTGTGGTTCCGGCTGAGCTGTCCCGGTGTGCCGTTCCGGCTGTGTGGTCCCCGTTGTGTGGTCCCGGGTGTGTGGTTCCGGCTGTGCGCCCGGACAGGCCAAGAGGCCGGGGGAAGCGGCCACGGGGGTCGGCCGCCTCCCCCGATGGGGGCCGGCGCTCTCAAGTCCGTGCCGCCACCGGGGGAAGAGGCGGCCGGACTCCGCAGTGGAGACCGGTCCCGGGCCCGTGGGCTCCTGCCAGATCCCGTGGGCTCACCACCCATCCTCCGCCGGGAGCGGGTGCGCGGCCGTGGGCGAAGGACCCGCCCGCCGGGGCCGTTGGTCCTTAAAAATCCGATCAGTTAGCACCACGTTAGACTCGCCCGGCAACAGGCGGCACCCGCGCGGCCGGCCGCCACGGGCGGCGCCGGCGCGCGGACACGGCACGACGGGGGGAGCGGGATGAGCCGGCACGGGGAGGGCGCAGCGTGAAGGACCCAAAGAAGCTCATTCTCTTCGTCGTTGTGGTGTTCGTCCTGTACGTGATCATCACGGATCCGGCCAAGGCCGCCGACTACGTACAAGTGGGCTTCGAGGGCATCTCGAACGCCGCCAAGGCCATCGGCGACTTCATGACCTGGGTCGCCAACGGGGGCAAGGACGACTAGGAGCACCTGTGATCCGCCATCTGGTCCTGTTCAAGCTGAACGACGGCGTCGAGCGCGACGACCCGCGCGTCCTCGCGGGCGCCAAGGCCTTCGAGGAGCTCGGCGGCCTCGTCCCGGAGCTGGAGTTCTGGGAGTGCGCCTGGAACATCTCCGAGCGCCCCATCGCGTACGACTACGCCATCAACTCCGCCGTCGCGGACCAGGACGCGCTCCGCCGCTACCTGGAGCACCCGGCCCACCAGGCGGGCGTCGCGCTCTGGCGCGAGTTCTCCACCTGGGTCGTCGCCGACTACGAGTTCTGACCCGGCGCTACGAGTCCTGACCGCGCGCCCCCCCTGCGCGGCCCCCGCGCGTCGCGTCCCCAGCGGCCCCGCACCGTCGAGGTGCGGGGCCGCCGCGCGTCGTGCCGCCGCCCTGTCTCCGGGCGGCCCGGGCCCTCGCGGCGTCCAACACGGAGTTATCAGGTGCTTGCACACAGTGCACATGTCTTGTGATGCTATGACCGCTTTTGACGGATGAGTTGACCGAGTTGATCGGGTTGACCGATGCGAAGGGGTGGCGTTGACCTTGCCGGCCAGTTCCGTGCCCGAAGCGCCGCCCGCGAAGGGGCCTGCGAGCACCCGGGGCGCCGACACACGGGCCCTCACCCAGGTCCTGTTCGCCGAGTTGAAGGACCTGCAGCCGGGCTCCCCCGAGCACTCCCGCGTGCGCGCCGCGCTCATCGAGGCCAACCTGCCGCTGGTGCGGTACGCGGCCGCGCGCTTCCGCAGCCGCAACGAGCCGATGGAGGACGTGGTCCAGGTCGGGACCATCGGGCTGATCAACGCCATCGACCGGTTCGACCCGGACCGGGGCGTGCAGTTCCCCACGTTCGCCATGCCGACCGTCGTCGGCGAGATCAAGCGGTACTTCCGCGACAACGTGCGCACCGTGCACGTGCCCCGGCGGCTGCACGAACTGTGGGTGCAGGTCACCGGCGCCACGGAGGACCTGACGACGGCCTTCGGCCGGTCCCCCACGACCGCCGAGATCGCCGAGCGGCTGCGGATCAGCGAGGAGGAGGTCCTCGCCTGCATCGAGGCCGGCCGGTCGTACCACGCCACGTCCCTGGAGGCCGCCCAGGAGGGCGACGGGCTGCCGGGGCTGCTCGACCGGCTCGGGTACGAGGACCCCGCCCTCGACGGCGTCGAGCACCGCGACCTCGTCCGCCACCTGCTCGTGCAGCTTCCCGAGCGGGAACAGCGCATCCTGCTGCTGCGGTACTACAGCAACCTGACCCAGTCGCAGATCAGCGCCGAACTCGGGGTCTCCCAGATGCACGTGTCAAGGCTGCTCGCGCGGAGCTTCGCGCGGCTCCGATCCGCAAATCGGATCGAGGCGTAACCGCATCGGGTGGAGCGGCTTTCGTGCCGTTACCGACGTACCACCGCGCGAAGAAGGCCGAGACCCTCCCTTTCCTGCGCGTACGTCACCCTCACTTGTCGACAAGTCACTACAGCGCGTTGCCGACATGTGACATTCTGCTGGAACCGCGTTTGCCGCAGCTCCGGCTCCGGTATGCAGGTGGAGGCTGCGCTCCTTCCTGAGGGCGCAGGCCGCGACCGTCCGCGACCTCAAGGGGGTGGCATGTCCGCAGACCAGGGCAGCTCCAAGGTGCTCACGCTTGCGCTCGAAGGCGGCGAGAGCGCGTCGTCCTCGTCGTCTCCGTCGTCTCCGTCGTCTCCGCTCTCGGCGTGCTCGTCGTTCTCGTCCTCACCCGACGCGCTGCACGGTCCCGGTGCCGTGGCGGCGCCGGAGGCGGGTGTCGCGGTCGCGCCGGAGGCCGCTGTCGTGACGGTGCCGGAGGCCGCTGTCGCGGTCGTGCCGGAGGCCACCGCCGTCACGGTGCCGGACGGCATCGACACCCGCACCCTGTCCCGCTCCCTGTTCCTGCGGCTCGCCACGCTCGACCAGGACAGCCCCGAGCGCGTGTACGTCAGGGACACGCTCATCGAGCTCAACCTGCCGCTGGTGCGGTACGCGGCCGCGCGCTTCCGCAGCCGCAACGAGCCGATGGAGGACATCGTCCAGGTCGGCACGATCGGGCTGATCAAGGCCATCGACCGGTTCGACTGCGAGCGCGGGGTCGAGTTCCCCACCTTCGCGATGCCGACCGTCGTCGGGGAGATCAAGCGGTTCTTCCGCGACACGAGTTGGTCGGTGCGGGTGCCGCGGCGGCTCCAGGAGCTGCGGCTCGCGCTCACCAAGGCGAGCGACGACCTCGCGCAGCGTCTGGACCGGTCGCCGACCGTGCCGGAGCTGGCCGCGGTGCTCGGCGTCTCGGAGGAGGACGTCGTCGACGGCCTCGCCGTGGGCAACGCGTACACCGCGTCCTCGCTGGACTCGCCCGCGCCCGAGGACGACGGGGGCGAGGGGTCCCTCGCGGACCGGCTGGGGTACGAGGACTCCGCCCTGGAGGGCGTGGAGTACCGGGAGTCGCTGAAGCCGCTGCTGGCCAAGCTGCCGCCGCGGGAGCGGCGGATCATCATGCTGCGGTTCTTCGCCAACATGACGCAGTCGCAGATCGGGGAGGAGGTCGGGATCTCGCAGATGCACGTGTCCCGGCTGCTCACCCGCACGCTGGCGCAGCTCCGGGAAGGGCTCATCTCCGACTGAGCCGGCCGTCCATCCCAGGGCGGCGTCGCGTGGCCGCCCGCCCTGGGTGCGTTTCCGGAGCGGATTCCCTGGCCGGGGTTCGCTGTGCGTTCCCTGCGGGAGTCCGCTGTGCGTTCCCTGCCGGGGTTCGCTGTGTTTCCTGCCGGGGTTCGCTCTGTGCCGGGGTGTCCTCGGTGTTCCCCTTGTGTTTTCCGGCTGTCCGCCGTCGTTGGCCGACGTCGTGCTTCGCGCCGTTTCCGGTCCGCTTCGTGCTTCCCTCACGCGCCGTCGTGCTGCGCCGCACTGTGCCCGGGCGGGGCCCCGGCGGTATGTCCGTCCTCGCCGTCATGTGCGCGGGGCGGCTGCCCCGTGCTCGGCGCCCCCGTTGCTGTGCTGCGGGCGGACATACCGCCGTGGCCCCTCGCGTTCGTCAGCGTCCGCGGCTGAGTGGGGCGTCCAGGTTTGGCCGGTTTCCGGCGGTGATTGGCGCGTACCGTTCTACTAGAGGGCCAGCCAGGCCACTGCCGCCACGATCGCGATCGCCGCGACGACGCCGATGATCAGGCCGATGCGCGGGCCCGCGGGCGCCGCCTGCCGGGGGGCGCGGCCCTGGGGGGCCTCGTCGACGAACGCGCGGAACATCTGCGTGGAGCCTGCGGGGTCGTGCTGGCCCTGCGGGGCTTGGGGGTTGTGTGCCATGGGGCAGGACCCTAGCGAATCCCGGGTGGTCCGCCCAACCCCCATCTGACCGGCAGTTTTACGGGTGGAGGGGCTGGGCTTTGCCAGGGTTTTAGCGGGGTGGGCGGGATTTCGTTTGCCTGTGGCAACCAACTGCTTTTATCGTTGCCCTAAGCAACGAAAGAGAGGGTGCCGTGGCCGCTCAGCGTCAGTACGAGGAGCTGGCCCGCCAGCTCAGCGCCATCGGAGCCGTCAAGCGCGACCTCGCACGGAGCCTGCCGTACGACTGCCCGGCGGGCTCGGCCGCCGTCCTGACGCTGCTGAGCCGCTACGGCGAGATGCGGATGGGCAGGCTCGCGGAGCTGCTCGCCGTCGACATGTCGGTGACCAGTCGGCACGTCGCCCACGTCGCCGAGCGGGGCTGGATCGAACGGTCCCCCGACCCCGCCGACCGGCGCTCGCGCATCCTGCGCCTCACCGCTGCCGGGACGCGGCAGATGGAGGTGCTCTCGGAGTGCACGACGAACGTGCTCTCCGAGCGGCTGAGCGACTGGTCCGACGACGAGGTCGGCCAGCTCATCGCGCTGATGGCCCGGCTCCGCGCCAGCTTCGGCGAGTGCCGGCCGCGCCTGGCACCCACGACCCGTACACCCGCGTAAGAATCAGGAAAAGGAACCCCATGGCAACATCCACACCGTCCGGTGTGCGGGGCAGCCATGCCAAGCACGGGGGGCATCAGCACGGCAGCGCGCCGATGACCCACCGCCAGATCATGGAGGCGCTCTCCGGTCTCCTGCTCGGCATGTTCGTCGCGATCCTGTCGTCGACGATCGTCTCCAACGCCCTGCCCGAGATCATCGGCGACCTCGGTGGCGGACAGTCCGCCTATACGTGGGTCGTCACCGCCGCCCTGCTGTCGATGACGGCCAGCACGCCCCTGTGGGGCAAGCTGTCCGACCTGTTCAGCAAGAAGGCGCTCGTCCAGATCGCCCTCGTGATCTACGTGCTGGGCTCCGTGGTCGCCGGGCTCTCGCAGAACGCGGGCATGCTCATCGCCTGCCGTGTGGTGCAGGGCATCGGCGTCGGCGGCCTGTCCGCGCTGGCGCAGATCGTGATGGCCGCGATGATCTCGCCCCGCGAGCGCGGCCGTTACTCCGGCTACCTGGGGGCCACCTTCGCCGTCGCCACCGTCGGCGGCCCGCTGCTCGGCGGCGTCATCACCGACACCTCCTGGCTCGGCTGGCGCTGGTGCTTCTACGTGGGTGTGCCGTTCGCGGTCATCGCCCTGATCGTGCTCCAGAAGACCCTGAAGCTGCCCGTCGTGAAGCGGGACGTGAAGGTCGACTGGGCCGGCGCGGTGCTCATCACTGCTGCGGTGAGCCTGCTGCTCGTCTGGGTCACCTTCGCGGGCACCGGCTCCGGCAAGAAGTACGACTGGCTGTCCTGGCAGACGTACACCATGGTCGGCGGCGCGGTCGTGCTCGGGCTGCTCTTCCTGCTGGTGGAGTCCCGGGCCAGTGAGCCGATCATCCCGCTGCGGCTCTTCCGCAACCGGACGATCACGCTCGCCTCGGCGGCCTCGCTGTTCGTGGGTGTCGCGATGTTCGCGGGCACCGTGTTCTTCAGCCAGTACTTCCAGTTGGCGCGCGGCGAGTCGCCGACCATGTCCGGTGTGCTGACGATTCCGATGATCGGCGGGCTGTTCGTCTCGTCCACCGTCTCGGGACAGTTGATCACCAAGACGGGCAAGTGGAAGGCCTGGCTGGTGAGTGGTGGCGTGCTGCTCACCGCGGGGCTCGGGCTCCTCGGCACCATGCGGTACGACACCCCGTACTGGCACATCGCCGTGTACATGGCCCTGATGGGTCTCGGCATCGGCATGATGATGCAGAACCTCGTGCTGTGCACGCAGAACCAGGTGGCCCCCGAGGACATCGGGGCCGCGAGCTCCGTCGTCACCTTCTTCCGGTCGCTCGGCGGCGCCATGGGCGTCTCCGCCCTGGGTGCCGTGATGTCCACGCGCATCACCGACTACGTGAAGGACGGCCTGGCCGACCTCGGTCCGAAGGGCGCGCAGTTCGGCCACGGCGGCACCAGCGGCGGCGGCATCCCCGACCTGGACAAGCTGCCCGAGCCGCTGCGTACCGTCATGGAGAGCGCGTACGGACACGGCATCGCCGACGTCTTCCTGATCGCCGCGCCCATCGCGTTCATCGCCTTCCTGATCACCCTGTTCATCAAGGAGGTGCCGCTGCGCACCGCCGGTGCCCTGGCGCAGGCCGCCGAGCCCGCCCCGGCCGCCGCCGGTGACGCGGCCGCGCCCGTCGAGCAGCCCGTGCCCGCCGCCGTGG
>NZ_BNBT01000150.1 GCF_014656095.1 Streptomyces longispororuber | reverse complement strand
GGGGCACCGCCGCACGGGCCCGCGGCGCCACCGCGAGGCCCTGCCGGGGCCGCGCCACGAAGCGCGCGCCCTCACCCGTGGGGGCGGTGAGGGCGCGCGCCCGCGGCCGTGGGGGCCCGCTACGGCAGCTTGTCCATGAGGCCGGCCGCCGCCCGGTACCGGGTGCACTCACGGCCGCCGAACGAGCGCCGTACGCGCTCCTGCACCTCGGTCGGCTGCTCCTGGCTGAGCTTGAACATGCCTTCCGCGCCGGTCACCTTGAAGTGGAACGCGCCCACCGCGGGGACGATCTTCCGGAAGTAGTCGAGGGACTCGGTCATGTCCCAGCCCGCCCCGAAGGCGCCCTCGTAGGCGCGTACGGTCTCCTTCACCACCGCCAGGGTGTTCTCTATGCCCTCGATCTTCTCCACCACGCCGTGCACGTGCACCGACGTGAAATTCCACGTGGGCGCCGCCGGTGTCACCTCGTACACCGTCGGCGAGACGTAACCGTGCGGCCCGGTGAACGTCAGCAGATTCACGCTGCCGGATTCGAGCGCCTTCCAGTGCGGGTTCGCGCGGTTCATGTGGCCGAGCAGCCTGCCGCCCGCGAGGTCGTCGGACCATTCGCCCGTCCACTCCGGGTCCCTGATCACCGGCAGGTGCGTGGCGAACGGCCCGGCCTCCGGGCTGCCGTTGCTCACGAAGAGCGCCAGCGGATTGCCGAGGATCAGGTCGACCATCCACGAACTGTCCGGCTGGCGGTACTGGCTCGGAACGTACATCCGCAGCTCACCCTTTCGTTGATTTCACGCATGGCGCGGCGCCGGGTCGGCGACGTTAGCAACGCTTTGAGCGGCACGACCAAAATGCGGACGAGCGACACGGCTGTCCCGTCGACAGGACAGCGGTTGCCTGGCCGGGCACGGTGGTCGGGACCTCTTGAAAGGTCCGTCCGGCACCTCTAAGTTGGCGTGGCGGTGTTCTCCAACGCAATACTCAATGCGTGTCTTCCGGGCCGCAGGTCGAGAAGCCCGAGACCTTCAGCCGCAGACGGAAACGAGAGTTGCCAGCATTTCCGACCTCGGTCCTCCTGGGCAACCGCACTCTTACTGAACCTCATCGATTGATGCGGGAAGTCCCTGTCGAAGCTACGCCAGCGGGAGATTATCTATGGGTACGCGTGAACACGAGATATACGACATCGTTGGCATCGGGTTCGGCCCGTCCAACCTGTCCCTCGCCATTGCCCTGGAGGAACACCAGAGCAACACCTCCGACCAGCCGGTCACCAGTGTCTTCTTCGAGCGGCAGGCGGCCTTCGGCTGGCACCGCAACATGCTCCTCCCGCAGGCGACGATGCAGATCTCGTTCCTGAAGGACCTGGCCACCTTCCGGAATCCCGTGTCCCGGTACAGCTTCGTGTCGTACCTGCACGCGTCCGACCGCCTCGTGCAATTCGTGAACAACCAGGACTTCTTCCCGACGCGGCAGGAGTTCCACCAGTACCTGGAGTGGGCCGAGTCCCACTTCAGCGACCGCGTCACGTACAACGCGGAGGTCACCGGCGTCCGGCTCGCGCGGGACGCCGGGACCGGCCCGGAGCAGTGCCTCCAGGTCGAGGTCCGGGACACCGTGAGCGGCGCGACGCGCTCCGTGCTTGCCCGCAACGTCGCCGTGTCGACCGGCCTCGTGCCGCGCATGCCCACGGGCATGGAGCGCGACGAACGCGTCTGGCACAGCTCGGAGTTCCTCGCCAAGTACGGCCGGATGGACCCCGCGGAGCTGAACCACGTGGCCGTGGTCGGCGCCGGGCAGAGCGCGGCGGAGATCACCAAGTTCCTGCACGACATGCTGCCGCACGCGCAGGTGTCGGCGGTCCTGCCGTCGTACGGCTACTCGGTCGCCGACGACACGCCCTTCGCCAACCAGGTCTTCGACCCGGCCGCGGTCGACCACTACTACTACGGCACGGAGACGACGCGCGACGCCTTCTGGCGCTACCACAAGAACACGAACTACTCCGTGGTCGACGACGACGTCATCCGCGAGCTGTTCCGCCGCGCGTACGAGGAGGAGGTCGCGGGCGAGCAGCGCCTGCGCTTCCTGAACCTGACCCGGGTCAAGGAAGTGAAGCGCTCCGGCAACGACACCCGCGTCGTCCTGCACTCGCTGCTCGACGGCGAGACGGAGCAGGAGATGGACGTCGACGCCCTCGTCTTCGCCACCGGCTACAGCACCATGGACGCCACCGCGCTGCTCGGCGAGCTCGACCGCCACTGCCTGCGCGACGAGCAGGGCCGCCACCGCGTCGAGCGCGACTACCGCGTGGTCACCGACGAGGACCTGAGCTGCGGCATCTACCTCCAGGGCGGCACCGAGCACACGCACGGCCTGACCTCGTCCCTGCTGTCGAACATCGCCGTCCGCAGCGGTGAGATCGCCGAGTCCGTCCTCAGGCGCCGGCCCAGCCCCACCGCGGCCCGCGGCGAGGCCTGACCGTTCCGCCGACGGCTCCCGCGCACGGCCCGTCAGTCCGGCTGGCGGGCCGTTCCCGTGCCTGTACCCGCTCCCGTGCCCGTGCAGGGCCGCGGCCACCGGCCGGGGGAGGGCCGCACCGGCCCGGCGGGCGGACCGCCGCGGGCGTGCGTGAGGGCCCCGGTGCCGCACCCGGCACCGGGGCCCTCGGCGTCGCGGAACGACGCGTCACGCGGCCGAGTCGGCCGCCATCGCGTCGCGCAGGCTCTTGGGGCGCAGGTCGGTCCAGTTCTGCTCCACGTAGTCCAGGCACTCCTGGCGGCTCGCCTCGCCGAACACGACCCGCCAGCCCGCGGGCACCTCGGCGAAGGACGGCCACAGCGAGTGCTGCTCCTCGTCGTTCACCAGGACGTAGAACCGGCCGTCGGCGTCGTCGAACGGGTTGCTGCTCATAGGTACTCCAATTCAAGAGGTCTGGTCTCCGGTCGGACCGGTCCTCGAGCTCCGCAGATTCCGCGCGCCGCGGAGCATCGGCGAAAGGAGAATCCGGCCGGTGGACCGGGGCCCGCCGCCGCGGCGAGATCGTCCGCGGGCCGGGCTCCGGCTCCGCCATTGTGGTTCGGGACGGCTCCGGCGTCCAGGCCTGCCCGGCCTCCGGCGAATTGCCGGGTGCTGCTCCCGTGCATTATTGCGACGCGGTGAAATCCATGGGGACAACACAATGACCGCAGAATGCGTGGTCTCCCGCGACCGTGCTCCCCGGTGGGTGCGGCGCGTACCGGTGCGTCCTGTGGACAGGACAACGCCCCGGTGCCGAACGCACGAATCGCCGGTACTTTGTTGCGAGTCGCCCCTCACCCCGCCCGGCCGTCGCGGAGCGGCGTCGCCGATGCCCGTCGGTGCGCCGAGGGCTGGTGGGCGGGGTGGGCAACGACCGCGGCCGGACAGCGCCTTGTCGCCTTACGGCGCTCCGCCGTCAGAATCGAGAAGGGGACGGCACGGCCCGTGCCATTTCACCGGAGTCGTGGCCGGTGTCCTTGCCGCGGCCCCCTCGGCCTTCCCGGACGACCGGGAACTTCCGCTTTAGGAGTCGTAGAGCCATGAGCGTCACGGCAGCAAAAGGGTTTTCGGCCGCGGGCGTCGCGGCCGGAATCAAAGCAAAGGGAAAACCCGATCTGGCCCTGGTCGTGAACCACGGCCCGCGCCGGGCCGCCGCGGGGGTCTTCACCGCGAACCGGGTGAAGGCCGCCCCCGTCGTGTGGAGCGAACAGGTCCTCAGGGGCGGGCAGGTGACGGCCGTCGTCCTCAACTCGGGCGGCGCCAACGCCTGCACGGGCCCCGCCGGCTACGAGGACACCCGGGCCACGGCCGAGAAGGCGGCCGCGGCCCTCGACGGCCACCGCGCCGACCAGGTCGCGGTGGCCTCCACCGGGCTCATCGGCACCCGCCTGCCCATGGACAAACTCCTTCCGGGTGTCGAGGCCGCGGCCCGCGCGCTGTCCGAGGACGGCGGCGAGCAGGCGGCCGTCGCCATCAAGACCACCGACAGCGTGCACAAGACGGCCGTGGCCGAGGGCGAGGGGTGGACCGTCGGCGGCATGGCCAAGGGCGCGGGCATGCTCGCCCCCGGCCTCGCCACCATGCTGGCGGTGCTCACCACGGACGCCGACCTGCCCGCCGCCGACCTGGACCGGGCGCTGCGCGCGGCCACCCGCGTCACCTTCGACCGCGTCGACTCCGACGGCTGCATGTCGACCAACGACACCGTGCTGCTGCTGGCCTCCGGCGCGTCCGGCGTGACACCGGGGTACGAGGAGTTCGCGGAGGCCGTACGCACGGTCTGCGACGACCTGGCCCGGCAGCTCGTCGGGGACGCCGAGGGCGCGAGCAAGGACATCCGCATCGACGTCGTCCACGCGGCCACCGAGGACGACGCGGTGGAGGCCGGGCGGTCCATCGCCCGTAACAACCTCCTCAAGTGCGCCATCCACGGCGAGGACCCCAACTGGGGCCGGGTGCTCTCCGCCATCGGCACCACCTCCGCCGCCTTCGAGCCCGACCGCCTGAACGTCGCCATCAACGGCGTCTGGGTCTGCAAGGACGGTGCCATCGGCGTGGACCGCGCGTCCGTGGACATGCGGGGCCGGGAGGTCGTCATCACCGCGGACCTGGCGGCCGGCACCGCGTCGGCCACCCTGTGGACCAACGACCTGACGTCCGCGTACGTCCACGAGAACAGCGCGTACGCGTCATGAGGATCCCCACCCACGAACACCCCGCCCTGGAGAAGGCGCAGTCCGTGATGGACGCGCTGCCGTGGCTGAACCGCCACCAAGGCATGATCTGCGTCATCAAGTTCGGCGGCAACGCCATGATCGACGACGAGCTGAAGGCCGCCTTCGCGCACGACGTGGTCTTCCTGCGCCACGCGGGACTCAAGCCCGTCGTCGTCCACGGCGGCGGCCCGCAGATCAGCGCCGCGCTGCGGCTGCACAGCATCGAGAGCGAGTTCAAGGCGGGCCTGCGGGTCACCTCGCCGCAGGCCATGTCCGTCGTCCGGATGGTCCTCGCCGGGCAGGTGCAGCGCGAGCTCGTCGGGCTCATCAACCAGCACGGCCCGCTCGCCGTCGGCCTGACCGGTGAGGACGCGGACCTCATCACCGCCGTCCAGCACCGGCCGAAGAGCGAGGACGGGGAGATGGTCGACATCGGCCGCGTCGGGGAGATCACCCAGGTGAACCCGGGCGCCGTCGAGGCGCTGCTGGCGGACGGCCGCATCCCCGTGATCTCGCCCGTGGCCCGCAGCGTCGACGACGACTACGTCTACAACGTGAACGCCGACACGGCCGCCGCCGCCGTGGCGGCCGCCCTCAACGCCCACACGCTGGTCTTCCTCACCGACGTCGAGGGGCTGTACCGGGACTGGCCGCAGAGCGACGAGGTCATCAGCCGGCTCAGCGCCAGCGAACTGGAGAAGATCCTGCCGGAGCTGGCCGACGGCATGGTGCCGAAGATGGCCGGGTGCCTGCACGCGGTGCGCAACGGCGTGGGCAGCGCCCGGGTCATCGACGGCCGCGTCCAGCACTCGGTGCTCCTGGAGATGTTCACGCGCGAGGAGATCGGCACGCTGGTCATGCCGGACATCGTGGAGGGCCTGCAGTGACCGGGACCGCGCGGGGGACCGCCGCCGACCGGTCCGAAAAGACGCTCACGGAGCGCTGGCAGGCGTCGATGATGGACAACTACGGCACTCCGCGCGTGCCGTTGGTACGCGGGGAGGGCGCCGCCTTCTGGGACGCGGACGGCAAGAAGTACCTCGACTTCGTCGGGGGCATCGCCGTCAACTCCCTGGGCACCGCGCACCCCGCCGTCGTCCGGGCCGTCAGCGAGCAGATCGGACAACTCGGCCACGTGTCGAACCTGTTCGTCGCGGAGCCGCCGGTCCGGCTCGCCGAACGGCTGCTGCGCCTGACGGGGCGCAGGGGCCGGGTGTTCTTCGCCAACTCCGGCGCCGAGGCCAACGAGGCCGCCTTCAAGATCGGCAGGCTGACCGGGCGGCGCCGCACGGTCGCGGCCGAGGGCGGCTTCCACGGCCGCACCATGGGCTCCCTCGCGCTGACCGGGCAGCCCGCGAAGCGGGCGCCGTTCGAGCCGCTGCCGGGCGAGGTCACGCACGTGCCGTACGGCGACACGCAGGCGCTGCGCGCGGCCGTCGACACCGACACCGCGCTCGTCGTCCTGGAGCCGATCCAGGGCGAGAACGGCGTGGTCGTGCCCCCGCCCGGCTATCTGGCGGCGGCCCGCGAGATCACCCGGGCCGCGGGGGCGCTGCTCGTCCTCGACGAGGTGCAGACCGGCATCGGCCGCACCGGCCACTGGTTCGAGTGCCAGGCGCAGGGCGTCGAGCCGGACGTGCTCACGCTCGCCAAGGGGCTCGGCGGCGGGCTGCCGATCGGCGCGACCCTGGCGTTCGGCCCGGCGGCCGAGCTGCTGTCACCCGGCACGCACGGCACCACGTTCGGCGGCAACCCCGTCGCGTGCGCCGCCGCGCTCGCCGTGCTCGACACCCTGCACGCCGACGGCCTCCTCGACCACGTCAAACGCCAGGGCGAGGCGCTGCGCCAGGGCATCGAGGGCCTCGACCACCCGCTGGTGGACCGGGTCCGCGGGGCCGGGCTGCTGCTCGGCATCGTCCTGACCGAGGCGGTCGCCGGGCGGGTGCAGGAGGCGGCCCAGGACGCGGGCCTGCTGGTGAACGCCGTCGCGCCGGACACGATCCGGCTCGCCCCGCCGCTCATCGTGGGTGAGGACGAGGTGACCGCCTTCCTGCGCGCGCTGCCGGGCGTACTGGAGCGGGTGCGGCGGGAGACCGCCGCCCCCTGAGGCACGACGCGTCCGGACGGAGTCCGGAGCACGTTCGGCGTACGTGTACGGCGCGGGCCGGGCCGGGGTGCGTACGGCGGCGGGCCCGCGCTGGAAGGCGTATGGCGGCGGGTCCGGCCGCGTGCGCAGCGGAGTGCGTTCGGCGTACGCCCTGGTGTGGGCCTCTGACGCGGGACGTGTCGGCGTGCGTGCGGCGGCGGGCCGGGCCGGGACGCGTATGGCGGCGGCCCCGCGTCGGGATGCGTACGGCGGCGGTCCGTGGGGTGGGTTCCGGTGTCGGCTGCTGGTCCGCCTTGGCCACGCGGTGCACGGACGGGTCGCCCGCCGCCGGTGGGCGGCCCGTCCGTGGTGTTCCGCGGCCGTGTGCTCAGCCCGCGTCGTCCCCGCCGGTCGCGTTCCCGTCCTCGTCGGGACCGAACAGCGCCTGGCAGACGTCGTCCAGGCAAGGCGTGCGCGCGGCGAGCGCGGTGGCCTCGACACCGGCCCCGTCGAGCGCGGCCTCGAGGGCGCCCAGCGCGGGCGCGCCGCCGTCGCCCGGTACGTCCAGGGTCAGCGCCGCGGGGTCGGGCACGGCCTGGTCGAACAGGGCGGCGGCCGACTCCAGTTGGCCCGCCGTGGCGAACCCCAGCCCGACCGGGCCGCCGGACAGGAGGTCGCTCGCCAGCGCCAGGGAGCCGTGTCCGCCGGGTGCCGGCGGGGCGGCCCCGCCGGTGTCGGGGCCCGTGCTGAGCAGCGTGAGCCGGGCGGGCCGCTCCTCGCGCGCGGCGGGCCCGGCGGGCGGATCCTGCGGCGCGCCGGGTCTCCGGTGCGGGGTCCGCCCGTCCTCTCCGCCCGCGTCCGCGGCGGCGGCGAGCTCGTGCGGGGAGTCGTCGGCGTAGGGCGTGAGATCCATGACGCCATGGTGGCACAGTTATGGCGCCACAAGGGGCAACTCGCGTTCCGGGCGCGGAACTGACCGAATACCGCCCCTCGTCCACAGCGTCCGCCCTCCCGGAATGCCAGGTACCGCTTCACCGCAAACCCGCTTCACCAGCACTTCACGGGATGCCCGCACCTTCCGCCCGGTTCCGCACGCGGGTGGTGCCGGTCGCTCTCGGCCGCGCCTCCCGCGGGCCGCCGTACGCCCGGCGCGCGCCCCATCTCGTCGCTGACGGTGCCCGTGGCGGCAAAGTGGCACCATGGCTGCCACTAGTGGCGCCACCCCGCTCCCGCGGGCGGCGGTCAGCGGCGCACCGGGCGGCCCGGCAGGGCGTCCGGGACCAGGACGCCGTCGCGGACCACGGACGTGCCGCCGACCAGGACGTGCGCGTGGCCCGTCGAGGGCCGGGTGCTGTCGGCGTACGTGGCCCGGTCGCTCACCGCGGTGGGGTCGAAGACGACGAGGTCGGCGTCGCACCCCGCCTGGACGCGCCCCTTCCTGCGCAGCGCGGGCACCCCCGCCTCCAGGATCCGCGCCGGGAAGAGGCTCGCCCGCGCGACCGCGTCCATCAGGCCGAGGGCGCCGAGCTCCCGCACGTACCGGCGCAGCACCTTGGAGAACGTGCCCGCGGTGCGCGGGTGCGTGACCGCGGCCCCGGGCGGCACCGGCCATGCCAGCGGGTCGGCCGCCGGGTCCGTCCAGGTCAGCGGCATCGCGTCGGAGCCGATCACGGTGTGCGGGTGCAGCAGCGCCCGGTCCAGGAAGGCCCGGTCGCGGGCGTCGTCCTCGTCCAGGAAGGGCAGGAACGCCAGCGCCCCGGGATCGGCCGCGCGCAGGGCGCGCAACTCCGCGGCGTCGCGCACGCGCCGGCCCGTGCGGGCGTACACGATGTCGGACACCTCCCGGCCGGACAGCCGGGCCGGGTCGAGGAAGGCGGCGCCGACGGCGGTCATGCCCGCGCCGTACGGATAGGCCTCCGTGGACACGCGGGCGCCCTCGGCCCGGGCGCGGTCGAGGACGGCGAGGACGCGGTCGGTGTGCCGGTGCGAGGTGGACGGCACGTGGCAGTAGTGGGCGTGCACGCCGGTCTCGCCCGCGGCCCTGGCGATCTCCTCGGCGCCGTCGACGGGCGTGTCCGGCTCCTGCTCCACCAGGTCCCGCGCGTGCGTGTACGTGGGGACGTCGGCCCCGGCGGCGAGGCGGGCCACCGCCAGGTACTCCTCGGGGCGCACCCGCGGCGCGTAGCCCATGAGGACGCCGATGCCGAGCGCCCCGGCGTCGAGGTCCCGGCGCACCAGGTCGAGGAGCGCCTCCTCTTGGGCCCGGGTGGCCTCGCGCTGCCAGGCGGGCTCGCCGAGGCGGTGCAGGGTCGCGGTGATGCCCCCGCCGTGCGGCAGCCCGCCCACGGCCGCCATCCGGGCCTGCGCCCAGGACGCGGAGAAGCCGTAGTTGAGCGGGCGGCCCTCGGCGGCGGCGAGCCGGTAGGCCTCCTCGACGGGGGACAGGCCCGCCTCCAGTTCGAGGACCGTGGTCACGCCGTCCAGGGCCTGGAGCCGGTGGCCCTGGACGGTGTGGGTGTGGCTGTGCAGATCGATGAAGCCCGGGGCGACGACGAGCCCCGACACGTCGAGGACCCGGCGCCCCGGCAGCGGCGTCGCCGAGACCCCGGAGATCTCCCGGCCGGTCACGCCGACGTCGGCCACCGCGTCGAGGCCGCTCTCCGGATCGAGCACGCGGCCGCCGCGCAGGACCAGGTCGTGGTGCGGGGCGGGACGGTGGGCGGGGCGGGTGAGTGAGGTCATGGAGTCACGCTACGGACCCCGGGGCCGAGGGGGCGGCGCATGCGGCCGATGGAAACGGGGCATGTCATGGAGGGAAACGGCACATGTCGTGTCCGTGGGCGTGCCGGGATTCTGCCGGGGTACTGAGGGCTCATGCGAGTGAGCGTGCTGGATGTGGGGTCGCGCACGGCGCGGCTCGTGGTCGTGGACGCCGACAGCGGGGCTCCGCTGCCCGTCCACACCGCCAAGTGGAAGCTGCGGCTCGGCGAGCAGGTGGAGCCCGGCGGGCCGCTGGGCGAGGAGAGCGTGGAGCGCCTGGCGCACGCCGTGGCCTCCGCCGCCGCGACGGCCGAACGCTGGGGCGCGGGGCGGCCGCTGGCCTTCGCCACCGCCGTGATCCGGGACGCGCCGAACCGCCAGGAGGTGCTGCGGGCGGTCGCCGTGCGGACCGGTGTGTGGCTGCGCACCCTGCCGGGGGAGCTGGAGGCCGAGCTGACGTTCCTCGGCGCCCGCCGCTGGCTGGGCTGGCGGGCCGGGCCGCTGGTCCTGATGGACATCGGCGGCGGCTCGCTGGAGGTGGCCTTCGGCCGGGGGCGGCTGCCGGACTTCGCGGTGTCGCTGCCGCTCGGCGCGCACCGCCTCACCCACCAGTACCTCGCCGCCGACGACCCGCCCTCCGAGCAGGCCCTCAGGGACCTGCGGCGCCAGGTGCGGCACCAACTGCGGGACGTGGCGGCGCGGATCCGCTGGGAGGGGCCGCGCACCGCCGTGGCGACCTCGCGGACGTTCCAGCAGCTCGCCCGCCTGGCCGGGGAGGAACCGGGCAGACACGGCCCGTTCGTCGACAGGACCCTGCGCCGCTCCGGCCTCCGCGAGGCCCGGGAGCGGCTCGCTCGTCTGCCCGCCGCCGAGCGGGCGCGGCTGCCCGGCATCTCGGCGCCGCGGGCCGGGCAGAGCCTGGCCGGCGCGGTCGTCGGGCACACGGCGATGAAGCTCATGGGCGTCAAGGCGGCGGCCGTGTGCCCCTGGGCGCTGCGCGAGGGCATCCTCCTGCGCCACATCGAGGACGGCTCGCAGTGGTGGGACGAGCTCGCCGAGGACGGCGACCCGGTCGCGGCGGGCAAGGCGCCGCTGCGCGTGGCGACGTCCTGACCCGGCTCGCGGGGCCGGTGCCCGACGGCCCGGTGTCCGAGGGCGGCTTGGCCCGGGTCCCCGTAAGGCACGGCCCCGGCGCGCGTTCCGGCCCCCTCACCGGAACGCGCACGCGGCTCAGGACGCGCTCTTGCTGAGGCCCTCGGCGGGGGCCGGGGACTCCTCCGCCGCGGTGCCGCTCCGGGCGGCGGCCCCGTTGCCGCTTCCGTTGCCGCCGCTGCTGTTGCCGTTGCTGTTGCTGTTGCTGTTGCCGTTGCCGTTGGCCGTGACCGCCGCCCTCGTCGCGGGCTCCGCCGCGGCCGCCGCCGGGGCCGGGGCCGCGGGAGCCGGGGCCGCGGGAGCCGGGGCCGCGGGAGCCGTGGCGCGGGCCTCGGCCTCCGCGCGTGCCTCCGCCTTCAACCGGTCCCGCATCTGGAGGTACTTGGCGTTCATCTCGTCCGGGGCGATCAGCTTGTTCACGCCGCGCTCGCTGACCTTGGGCTCCTGGCGCGCCATGATGTCGTTGTCCTGCTGGTCCTGGACGTACTTCTCCATCTGGAGCGAGGCCCGCAGGATCCACGGCCGCAGCGGCTTGATCGGCACCATCCGCTTGAGCAGCGGGTACTCCCACAGCCGCATGATCGCCTGGGTGTTCTCGTCGTCGATCGGCGTGAGCCAGGTCGTGACCTCCAGGAGGCCCTGGCGGACGTGCGTCATGCAGGGCGCCTGGTAGATGAGGTCGAAGTGCCAGATGTTGTCGGGGTTGCCCTCCTCGCACTGGTCGAAGGTGGAGCGGATGATCGTGCCGTCCACGTCCACGCGGTGGTTCACGATCTTGTTGGCGGCGATGTAGCGCTCGCGTCCGTCCGTCCAGAGCTTGCGCCAACTGCCGTACATGAACGTGTAGTCGATGATGTTCGCCCAGTGGTCCCGGTGGACGAACGTCACGTGGTAGAACTCCAGCAGGCTCTCGATGTACCGGGTGTAGTGGACGGGCCTGCTCCAGGTGATCGTCTCGTACGGCCGCGGGTGCTCGGCGAGTTCGCGCGGGAGCACGATCTCCGGCAGGCTCGCGCGCTTGTCGCCCCACCACAGCCACACCAGGCCGTACTGCTCGCGCACCTCGTACGTGTCGATCCGCATCGACGCCGGGATGCGGCCCTCCGCGCCGAGGGCCGGGATCAGGCGGCAGGTGCCGCCCGTGTCGTACCGGAAGCCGTGGTAGGGGCAGGCGATGGAGTTGCCCACGAGGCGCCCGTCGGACAGGTTCGCGCCCTTGTGCGGGCAGCGCGCCGACTGGCAGACCAGCCTGCCGTCGAGGTCGCGCCAGAGCACGAGCTCCTCGCCCAGGCGCTTCACCCCGGTCGGGGCGCCGCGTTTGACGTCTTGGGTCCGCAGGATCGGATACCACTGGTTGGGGATCATCTGGTCGCCTCTCGCTTTCCTCTCCGCTGCTGCTGTCCGCCGCGGGGCCGCGGGCGCCTCGGGGCTCGGGGTCCCGAGGGCCCGGGCGGCTCGGGACTTTCGGGGTTCCGCTCAGCCCTCGACGACCTCGACGACCCCGGTGTCACCGTCGACCATGACCATGTCGCCGGTGTTGATCACTTGGGTGGCGTGCTTGGTGTTGACCACCGAGGGCACGTTGAACTCGCGGGACACGATGGAGCTGTGCGAGAGCATCGACCCGATGTCCGTGACCACGCCGCCCGCGATGGCGAACAGCGGTGTCCAGGACGCGTCGGTGTGCCGGGTCACGAGGATCTCGCCCGCCTGGAACTCGTCGGCCTGCCACACCAGGTCCTCCACGATCCGTGCCCGGCCCACGATCCGCCCCGGCGACGAGCCGAGGCCCGTCAGCCGCGCCCCGTCCCGGACCGGCCGCGCCGCGCGCGTGCCGTCGTACGCGCCGACGAACGTCAGCGGCGGCTCCGGCAGGCGGTTGTGGTACTCGTGCACGCGCCGCCGCTCGTCGAGGGCCTCCCGCGGGAACGCCTCGGCGGCCGTCGCCCCGCCCGCCACGAAGCGGCGTACGTCCGCGAAGTCCAGGTAGGCCACCTCGTCGAGCGAGCGCAGGACGCCGTCGGCGACGAGCCGCCGCCCGACCTCGTACACCACGTTCCTGACCAGCCAGATCGACGTGATCATCGACATGCGGGTGGACTCGCGCAGCTCGCTGCAGAGCGCGTACATCGCCATCACGCCCTCCAGGGTCTTGCGCCGCGGCAGCGGAAGACCGGCCAGCACCGCGCGGACGTCGCCCTCCTGGCGGGCGCGGCTGCGGCCCATGATGTCGTCGGCGGTGAAGCCGTCGGCGGCGTAGCGGCGGATCATCTGGAAGACGTACGACGGGTCGTCGATCCAGCGCGGGTGGGTGAGCTCCATCTCCTGGCGGCCGCGGGTGCCGTTGGCGCGCAGGAACGGCTCCATCCGCGTGTCCCAGAACTGCTGCCCCTCGGGGTCCGCGCGCAGGTGGTCCGGGACCTCCTCCAGGGGCGCCGACTCGATGATCTCCATGACGCGCGGGCGGGCCTTGGCGGCCTGCGCGACGGCCCAGATCTCCTGCGCGGACGCCACGGTGCGCAGGCTCGACATATCGGTCTTGAGGCGGTTCTGGAGGTTGTCGCCCGCAGAGCCGAGCCACCGCGCGCACAGCTCGGTGAGGATGCCGTAGAACCCGAACGCGTTGATGTAGTACGGCATGTAGCCGACGTGCGCGTCGTGGAAGTAGTGCAGGTAGCGGGTGAGTTCGGCGTCCAGCTCGCGCCGGGACATCCGGGTCAGGTCCAGGCGCCGGGCGCGGTCGAACTCGTAGTCGCGCGTCCGCGCCATGTCCCGGGCGCGGCCCTTCATCACGACCATCTCGCGCCCCGTCTCGCGCAGCCAGTGCACGGTGGACAACAGGTCCTCGACCCCGCCGGGGAAGGTGCCGAACGGGTTGGTGTACGTCGCGAGGTCGACCTCCTCGCTCACGAAGCGGCGGGTGAAGTGCCGCTGGTCGCGTGTCGGCAGGGCCTGCCCGAGCAGATACGCCGTGTAGGAGATGTTCAGGTACACATGGCCCTGGAGGTAGCCCATGTGCAGGTCGACGTCGCCGATGTCGCGCACGCCGAGGGCCCGCGCGCAGTCACCGTGCACGTGGTCCTGGTAGTGGCGGGCGAAGCTCAGGCCGAGCGGGGACATCAGGCCCACGAAGATCTCCCCGATGTCCATGCGCGACCACAGCGTGCCGCCCACGACCGCCTCCGGCTGCCGCTCCCGGCACCGCGCCAGGTACGGGCTGCGGTCGCCGTCGGCCGCGTCGGGGCGCGGCCGGGTGGTGATGGGCCGGGCCTGGAGCAGGTGCAGGGTGCCGTCGCGCAGCGCCCACTCGATGTCCTGCTCGCAGCCGTAGTGCTCGCGCACCCGCAGGGCGAGCCGGGCCAGGGCCGTGAGCTTCTCCCGGGTCAGGCAGGGCGCGTCCCGGTCGGCGGCGTCCACCTTCGTCATGCCGATGCGGCCCGGCGCGAGCGGCGCGCACTTGGTGACCTTGTAGCGCACGCGCTCCTCGACGACGTCCAGGGTGCGGTCGTCCACGACGAAGAAGTCGCTGGAGACCCGGCCCGACACCAGCCCCTCGCCGAGCCCGCAGCACGCCTCCACCACCAGCCGGTGCGGCCGGCCGCCGACGGGGTCCACGGTGAACAGCACGCCGCTGACGTCCGCGTCCACCATCTCCTGGACGACGACGGCGATGGCCCCGGCCGGGCCGGAGCGGTAGGCCGCCGCGCGGTCCGACCAGAGCGACGCCCAGCAGACCTTGACCGCGTCCAGCAGCGCCGCGTCGCCCGCCACGTCGAGGACGGTGTCGTGCTGGCCCGCGAAGGAGCGCCCGGCGGAGTCCTCCCGCACCGCCGAGGAGCGCACCGCGACGCGCGGCCGGCCGAGCTCCTCGTAGGCCGCGAGGACGGGCCGCGCGACGGCCTCCGGAAGCTCCCGGGCAAGCACCAGCTCCCGTACGACGGCGGGAGCTTCGTGCCGTGCCTCGGCCGCGCGCAGCTCGGCGCCGAGCCCGCTCTCGCGCAGGAACAGCTCGAACAGCCCGGTGGTGAGGCAGAACGCGGGCGGCACCGGAAGCCCCGCCCGGAGCATCTCGTCGAGCCGGGCGCCCTTGCCGCCGAGCACGTCGGCACCCGCGGGTACGCCGGCACCGCCGGGCACGTCGGCGCCGCCGGGGCGCGCGCGGCCCAGGACGGTGACGAGGCCGGCGTGCGGGGAGGGGGCGCCGGTGGCGGGGGCCGTCGTGGCGTCGGCGGCCGCGGGCGCCGCGTCCGTGCCCGCGCCCGTATGCGCGCCCGTGTCCGTGCCCGTGTCCGTGGTCGTGCCCGTGTCCGTGGTCGTCTTCGTGGTCGCCTTCGTGGTCATGACGCGGCCTCCTCGGCGGCCTGCGGGGCGGGGGAGAGCGCCCGCGCGGCCGGGCGGTGGCGCACCGGGCCCGCGGGGGCGTTGACGCCGGTGACGGCGCGGAACGGCTGGCCCGGCACGACACCCGAGGCCCGCACGTCGGTGAACCCGGCCTCCCGCACCTGCCCGAGCAACTCGTCCTCGCGCGGCAGCGGCCCGCCGAACGCGGCCAGCTCGAACCACAGGTTGAGCACCTCCAGGCCGAACGCGCTCCCGCCCCGGAAGGACGAGGTGAGCAGCAGCCTGCCGCCCGGGGCCAGGAAGGACCGCGCCCGCGCCAGGACCTCGGCGCGCTCCTCGACCGGGAAGTAGTAGATGTTGTTGTGCAGGGTCACCAGGTCGAACTGCGGCTGGAGGTCCAGGGTGCGCAGATCGCCCCGGCGGGTCTCGACGCGGTCGGCGAGGCCCCACTGCGCCATGTTCTTCGCGGCCTGCTCGGCGACCTCGTCCTGGAGGTCGACGGCGAGCGCGGTCAGGCGCGGGTTGAGTTCGGCGGCGTACCGCACGTACGTGCCGCTGCCGCAGCCGATCTCCAGGAGCCGCACCGGTCCCGTGCGCGGCAGCGCCCGGCCGACGGCCTCCTCGACGAAGCCGCGCAGCACGAGCGAGGAGCGGGCGACGACCAGGCCGTCCTGGTCGGAGAGCGTGAACCGGTCCCCCTGGGCGAGCATGCGCGGGGCGTCGCGCAGCGCGGGCACGTGGAACCGCAGCACCTCCTCCAGGGCCGCGGCCACCGGGTCGTTGTGCACCCGCGCGAGCGCCTTGGCGGTGCGGCTGCGCAGCAGGTAGCAGCCCTCCTTCCGGCGCAGCTCGCCGAGGCGCACCCCGGCGTCCAGCCAGGCCCGCAGCCGCTCCCGGTCCGCGGGCCCGGCGCCGATCCGCTCGGCGACGCTCTCCAGGTCGCAGGGGCGCGCCGCCAGGCAGCGCAGCACGCCGGAGCCCGCCGCGGCCGCCAGGAACGAGGCCCGGTACAGCGGGTGGAACAGGGTCCGGTCGAGCACGAGAAGCAGCGGCAGGCGGGGGTCGGTGACGACGCGCGCCGCGGCCAGCACGTCCGCGACCGGCTCCCGCGCCCGGTCCTTGACGGCCCTGGCCAGGCTCAGTAGGTCCATGAGGGTTCCTTCTCCTCGGCGGTACGGGTGAGTTCGGTGCGCAGGTCGCGCAGGAGGGGACGGCGCTCGGGGCCGTTGAGGAAGAAGTGGCCGCCCGGCACGCGGCGGCACAGCAGCGAGGCGCCGGTGTACGCGCGCCACGCCTCGACGCCCGGCGCGGGCGCGACCGGGTCCCCGGCGGCGGCGTACGCGGTCATCGGGCAGGCCAGCGGGGGGCGCGGCCGCCAGCGGTAGCGCTCGCACGCCGTGAGGTCGGCGCGCAGCACCGGCAGGCGGCGCTCCAGGTAGGCCCCCGCGACGCGGTCGCCGGGTGCCAGGGCCCCCAGGTCGTGGACCAGGGCGCGCAGCGCGTCGTCGCCGAGCGCGTGGTCCGCGCGGTCCCCGTACAGGTGCGGGGCCCGGCTGCCGGACACGAACAGGTGGCGCGGTTCCGGCGCGCCGCGTGCGCGCAGCGCGCACGCCACCTCGTAGGCGACGAGCGCCCCCATGCTGTGCCCGAACAGGACGTAGTCGCGCACGGGTCCGGCCGCCAGCAGCGCGTCCGTCACGTCGGACACCAGCGCGTCCAGGTCCGTGTACGGCGCCTCGCGCAGCCGCCGGCCCCGCCCGGGGAACTGCACCGGCACCACCGGCGCCCCCAGCAGGTCCGGCCAGTCGCGGTACACGGAGGCGGTGCCGCCCGCGTACGGGAAGCAGATCAGGCGCGGCGTCCCTGCGGCCGCCTCCGGGTCCGGGCCGGGGCCGGGGAACCAGTCGGTGGCCGTCGGGGGCGCCGGCCGGGCCGGGCGCGCGGATGGGTGCACGGGTGGGGTCCTCTCGCGGTGCGGCGGCCCGGGGGCCGTCAGCGCTTGACGTGGGCGCGGCCCTCGGGCGAGTCGAGCCAGTCGAGGGTGAGCCGCACCCCCTCCTCGAAGGTCACCTCGCTCTTGAAGCCGAAGTCGTCGCGGGCACGGTCGACGGCGTACGACTGGTCGCGGTCGAACAGGTGCACCGCGTGCCGCGTGAGCACCGGCCGCGCCGTGATCCGCAGCGCCCCGTACACCCCCTCGGAGAGGGTCGCGACGCCGCGCGCCAGCGGGGCGGGCAGGCTCAGCGACGGCGGCTTCACCCCGAGGCCGCGGGCGAGCGCCTCGATGTAGGCGCGCCACGTCGTGCGCTCCGGGTCGCGCAGGTTGTACGTGCCGCCGGCCGCGGCCTGTGCCCCGCAGGCGGCGATCATCGCGTCGGCGGCGTTGCGCACGTAGAGCAGCCCGGCCGGGACGTCGCCGCCGCGGATGTAGACCATCTGGCGGGCCAGGAGCAGCGTCGCGATCTCCACGACGAAGTCCTTGCTGCGCGGCCCGTACACGCTCACCGGCCGCACCACGGTCAGCGGCAGCAGGGCACGCGCCGCCGCCTCGCGGACCGCCTGCTCGCCGAGGAGCTTGCTGCGGTTGTACGGCAGCCCGATGTCGCGCGGAGGGGTGCTCTCGTCGCCGGGCCGGACCGGGTAGCCGTACACGTCGGTGGTGCTGACGTGCAGGAACCGCTCCACGGTGCCCGCGTGCGCGGCGGCCTCCACCAGGCGGCGGCTGCCGTCGACGTTGACCTGCCGGAACCGGTCCCACGGGCCCCAGTCGGCGGACAGGCCGGTGCAGTTGTAGACGTGCCGGACCCCGGCCGTGGCGCGGCGCAGGCTCTCCGGGTCGTCCAGGTCGCCGACCGCCACCTCGACGGCGTCGGGGTCCGCGCCCGCGAACCCGGACCGGTCGCTGCCCGCGCGCACCAGCGCCCGGACCCGGTGGCCGCGCTCGACGAGGCGGTGCGTGAGGTGGCCGCCGATGAAGCCACCGGCTCCCGCGACGAGCACCTCCGGGACGGCGGCCACGGGGCCGGGGGCGGCGGCGACTCCGGCGGTGGGCTCGGTGGTCCTGCTGGGGTCGGCGGGGTCGGTGATTCCGCTGGGCTGAGTGGGCTCGGTGAGGTCGGTGATCCTGCTGGGTTGGGCGGGTTCAGTGGGTTCGGTGATCCCGCCGGGCTGGGCGGTCTCGGTGGGCTCGGTGGGGTCGGTGGGCTGACCGGCCGCTGTGGCCCCGGCCGCCTCGGGGGTCTCAGCGGTCCCGGCCGCTCCCGTGGCCCCGGCGGTCCCGACCGCCCCGGTCGCCCCCGCGGGCGGGATTCCGTTCTGCTGCTGCTCTGCCATGGCTCGTCCCAACAGGTCGAGGGCGCGGTCGAGTTCGTCGCGGGTGTGGTCGGCGTTGATGAAGAAGCGCAGGCGGCACTCGTCGCGCGGCACGGCCGGGTAGCCGATCGGCATCACGTTCACGCCGAGCCGGAGCAGCGCGTTCGACAGCGCCATGGTCCGCTCCCAGTCGCCGATGACGACCGGGACCACCGCCGACGCCCGGGACACGCCGATGTCGAGGCCGCGGGCGCGGGCCGCGTCCCGGAAGTGCTCGGCGAGGTGCCGCAGCCGCGCCACGCGCTCCGGCTCGTCCCTGAGCACCCGCAGCGCCGCGAGGGCGGCCGCCGTGTTGGCGGGGGCGATGCCGGTGCTGAAGATGTGCAGCGGGGCCGTGAACTTCAGGTACTCCACGATCGTGCGCCGCGCCGCCACATAGCCGCCGAGGCTGCCGACGGCCTTGCTGAGCGTGCCCATCCACAGGTCGACGTCCGCCCGGTCGACGCCGAAGTACTCGCCGATGCCCCGGCCGGTGCGGCCGAGCACGCCGATCGAGTGGGCCTCGTCGACCATGAGCATGGCCCCGTGCCGCCGCTTGACGTCGATGAACTTCGGCAGGTCCGGCAGGTCCCCGTCCTGGCTGTAGGCACCCTCCACGAGCACCAGGGCGCGCCGGGCACGGCCGCGCGCGGCGGTGAGCATCCGGTCCAGGGCCCGCCAGTCGTTGTGCGGGAAGGGCCTGCGCAGGGCACCGGACAGGACGCTGCCGCGCACCGCGCTGTCGTGGATCCACTCGTCGTGCAGGATCAGGTCCTCGGGCCCGAAGAGGTGGCCGATGGTGGCGACGTTCGTGGCGTGCCCGCCCGCGAACACGATCGCGGCCTCGGTGCCGAGGAACGAGGCGATCTCGGCGTCGAGTTCGTGGTGCAGCGGGGTCTCGCCGCACAGCAGCGGCGTCGCCGAGCAGGACGTGCCGTACCGGTCGACGGCGGCCTTCGCCGCGGCGCGGACCCGCGGGTGGTGGGAGAGCGCCAGGTAGTTGAAGGCCGCGAAGTTCAGGACGCGCGCGCCGCGCACCCGGGCCCGGCCGCCGTTGAACCCCTCGTGCGTACGGCCGTACGGGTTGGTCCCGTCCGCGGTGGCGAGCCGCAGCCGCTCCCGCAGCTCGGCGTACTCGGGCCACTCCTCGAAGACGCGCTCCTGGGTGACGGGTTCGAGCGCGGGCTCGGGCGCGGTTTCGGGCTCGGGGGCCGGTACGGGGGTCTGCTCGGGCATCGGTGAGGGCTGCTCCGGAGGCGGTGCGGGGCTCCGCGCCGCGGCCCGCGCCCCGGCTGAGTCGAGCAGGTCCACCAGTTGCCCGACGGTCGGGTCCTCGGGCAAGTGCTCGCGGTTGCCGTTGAGCCGCCCCGGGAACCGCCGCAGCAGGGCCCGCTCCAGCTCCTGGCGCATCAGCGAGTCGAAGCCGAGGTCCATGCCGAGCCGCGCGTCCTGGGGTATCCGCCGGGCGTCGTAGCCGCAGACGCGGGCGACGTGGGCGAGGACCTCATGCCGGGTGGAGGGGGTGCCGCGCGGGGGCGCGGGGGCGAGCGCGGTCCGGGGCGCCGCGGGCTCGGCCGTGGTGGGCGCGGGCCGCGTCGGCTCGGGCCCGTACGTCTCGGGCTCGCTCCTCTCGGGCTCGCTCCTCTCGGGCTCGCTCCTCTCGGCCCCCGTCGTGCCCAGCCCCGTCGTCCCCGCCCCGGCCACGCGAGGCGGCGCCGCACGGCCTGGGGAGCCCCCGGCCCCCCGCGCCACAGCCTCGCCGGCCCTCCGCGCCGCAGCCTCGCCCGCTCCCCGCGCCACCGCGTCCGCACGCCCGGCCCCGTCCCGCATGTCTGCCTCCTCCGGCGGTGTGAACCAGTACGGCTCGGGCTCCATGACCGCGTGCGGCACCGGCACCCGTGGTCCGCGGCGGCCCTCGTCGAGCGCCGCCCAGTCGACCTCGCCGCCCGCGCAGTGCAGCCGCCCCAGCGAGGTCAGCAGCGTCTCCCAGTCGCCCGAGCCCGTCGCGGCACCGGCGGGGGGCCGCCGCAGCGACGGCAGCCACAGCTCCGGCCCCGGCGCGGCCGGGGCGGCGGCGAGCGTGCCCGCGAGCGGCGCGCGGGCCAGGCCGAGCAGCGTCGGGTGCGGTCCCGCCTCCACGAACGCGGCGCAGCCGAGCCGCCGCAGCGTCGCCATGCCGTCGGCGAAGCGGACCGTGCCGAGCAGGTGGGCGGCCAGGGCGTCGGCGTCGATCCGCCCGACCGGCTCGCCGGTGGCGTCCGACACCCACGGCACGACCGGCTCGGCGAACCGCACGCCCCGCGCGGCCGCGCGCAGCGGCTCGGCGGCACCCGCCATCAGCGGCGAGTGGAAGGCGCCCGAGACCGCGAGCGGCCTGACCGTCACACCCCGCTGAACGAGCGCGGCCCGGGCCCGCTCGATGTCCGCCCGCTCCCCGGAGAGGGCGAGGTGCGTGGGGGAGTTGACCGCGGCGACCGCCACCGACGCGTACCCGGCGGCCACCTCACGGACCGCCGCCGCGTCGCCCACACAGGCGATCATCGCGCCGTCGCCCGGCTGCTCGTCCATGAGGCGGCCGCGTACGGCGGCCAGGGCGAGCGCGTCCTCGAAGGACAGCGCGCCGGACACGCACGCGGCGGCGTACGCGCCGACGCTGTGCCCGAGCACGGCCGCGGGCCGCACCCCGAGCGACCGCCACAGCTCGGCGAGCGCCACCTCAAGGGCCACGAGCGCGGGCTGGCAGCAGCGGGTGGACCGCAGCAGCCCGGCCCGGTCCTCGTCGAACAGCAACTCCTGGAGCGGCAGACCCAGTTCGGGCCGCAGGACGCGGTCGGCGCGGTCGATCGCGCGGGCGAAGGGGGCGTGCGTGCCGTACAGGCCCCGGCCCATGCCGGAGTACTGCGCGCCTTGGCCGGTGAAGAGGAACGCGACCTTCGGCGCGGGCCCGTGCCCGGCCGTCCCGCGCACCACGGCCGTCGACGCCTCGCCGTGCGCCAGCGCCGCCAGGCCCGCGTCGAGCGCGGCCGCCGCCCGGCCGACGACGACCGCGCCGTT
>NZ_BNBT01000149.1 GCF_014656095.1 Streptomyces longispororuber | reverse complement strand
GGCCGCGCCGGGCCCCGCCACCCCGGACCCCGCCACCCCGGACCCCGCCACCCCGGACCCCGCCACCCCGGGCCCCGCCCTGGCCGCGGTCACCGAGACGTCCGGCCCGAGCGCCGCCGCCCCCACCCCGGCCCGCGACCACGAAAGCAGGACCCCGTGCTGACCGTCGACTTCACCCGCTTCCCGCTCGCCCCGGGGGACCGCGTCCTGGACCTCGGCTGCGGCGCGGGCCGGCACGCCTTCGAGTGCTACCGGCGCGGGGCCCGGGTGGTGGCGCTCGACCGCAACGGCGAGGAGATCCGCGAGGTCGCCAAGTGGTTCGCGGCGATGAAGGAGGCGGGCGAGGCCCCGGCGGGCGCCACGGCCACCGCGATGGAGGGCGACGCGCTCAACCTGCCCTTCCCCGACGCCTCGTTCGACGTCGTGATCATCTCCGAGGTGATGGAGCACATCCCCGACGACAAGGGCGTCCTCGCCGAGATGGTGCGCGTCCTCAAGCCGGGCGGCCGCATCGCCGTGACCGTGCCGCGCTACGGCCCCGAGAAGGTGTGCTGGGCGCTCAGCGACGCGTACCACGAGGTCGAGGGCGGCCACATCCGCATCTACAAGGCCGACGAGCTCCTCGGCCGGATGCGCGAGGCGGGCCTCAAGCCCTACGGCACCCACCACGCGCACGGGCTGCACTCCCCGTACTGGTGGCTGAAGTGCGCGTTCGGCGTCGACAACGACAAGGCCCTGCCGGTGCGCGCGTACCACAAGCTCCTCGTCTGGGACATCATGAAGAAGCCGGCCGCGACCCAGCTCGCCGAGCGGGCCCTGAACCCGCTGATCGGCAAGAGCTTCGTGGCGTACGCGACCAAGCCGCACCTGCCGCGCGCCGCCGCCGGTGCCCCCGCCGACGCGAAGGCCGGGGCGTGACGAGTCCCGAGCGCACCGAACACCTCGTCCTGCCCGGCGTCCTGACGGCCGATCAGGCGGCGGCCACGGTCCGCGGCATCCTCGCCGCGCAGCGCCCCGACGGGGCCATCCCGTGGTTCCGCGGCCACCACCTGGACCCCTGGGACCACACCGAGGCCGCGATGGCCCTGGACGCCGCCGGGGAGCACGCGGCCGCCGCCCGCGCCTACGAGTGGCTCGCCCGGCACCAGAACGCGGACGGCTCCTGGTACGCGGCCTACGCCGACGGCGACCCGGACGCCGTCACGGACCGCGGCCGCGAGACCAACTTCTGCGCGTACGTGGCCGTCGGCGTCTGGCACCACTACCTGACCACCGGCGACGAGGTGTTCCTCGACCGCATGTGGCCGGTGGTCCTGGCGGCCGTCGAGTTCGTGCTCGCGCTCCAGCGGCCCGGCGGCCAGATCGGCTGGAAGCGGGAGCCGGACGGCACCCCGGTCACGGACGCGCTGCTGACCGGCTCCTCCTCCATCCACCAGGCCCTGCGCTGCGCCCTCGCCATCGCCGAGGTGCGCGAGGACCCGCAGCCGGACTGGGAGCTGGCGACCGGCGCCCTGGCGCACGCGATCCGCCGCCACCCCGAGCGGTTCCTCGACAAGGACCGCTACTCGATGGACTGGTACTACCCGGTCCTGGGCGGCGCCCTGACCGGGCCGGAGGCCACCGCCCGCATCAAGGAGTCCTGGGACCGCTTCGTCGTGCCCGGCCTCGGCGTGCGCTGCGTGCACCCCAACCCCTGGGTCACCGGCGGCGAGAGCGCCGAACTCGCCCTCGCCCTGTGGGCGCTCGGCGAGTCCGACCGCGCCGTGGAGGTCCTCCGCTCCATCCAGCACCTCCGTGACGAGCGGACCGGCCTGTACTGGACCGGGTACGTCTACGACGACGCGGCCGTGTGGCCCGTCGAGCAGACCACCTGGACGGCGGGCGCGCTGCTGCTCGCGGTGGCCGCGCTCGGCGGCGACGAGGCGACGTGCCGGGTGTTCTCCGGCACGGACCTGCCGGTGGGCCTGGACCCCGACTGCTGCGGATAGCCCGCACCGGGGGGTCAGTACCTGCGCAGCCGTCCGGCGAGGAAGTGCCCCGCGGCCAGGTAGACCACGGCCGCGAGGCCGTAGCCGGCGACCACGCGGGCCCACCGCGCGTCGAACGTGAACAGGTCGTGCGACCAGCCCGCCAGCCAGCGGGCGACGTCGCGCACGAGCTGCACGAGGTCGTTGGCGCGGTTGGCGTCCAGCAGGTCCATCAGGATCCACAGGACGAGGATGAAGGCCATGACGTCCGCGATGACGACGACGACCTTGGCGGCTTCGTTGCTGCGTCGGGCGCGTACGGGGGACATGGGGTACGGGTACCGGGTGAGCGGTGGCCGAAACCTGCGAGCCGGCGACCGGCGCCGCCCGGCGGCTGCCGCGCCCGCTCCACCGGGCGCGCGCCCCGGCGCCTGACGGCACGTCATTCACCCCTGGTTCGCGTGGAGTTGGCGCCTCCATGGGGCGGAGTTCGGTTGGCTGCCCGAGGATCCTGGCCCGCCCACCGCAGGAGCGCCCGGTGCCCGAACACGCCAGACCGCCGTCCGTCGAAGAGCCCCGCCTGGCCACCCGCCGGCCCGCCGCCCCGCGCCGCCGCCGGCTGCCCCGCCACGTCCTCGCCGCCCTGCCCCTCGCGCTCGCCGGACTGCTCGCGCTGCTGGTGTCGGGCAACGCGCTGCGGCCGTTCGAGAGGATCACCACGATCGACGGGAAGATGGCGTCGAAGTCCGACTTCTTCAAGGACCCCCAAGTGCGCCGACTGCTGCTGAAGCACGGCATCCGGGTGGAGATCCACCGCCTCGGCTCCCGGGGCATCGCCACCCAGTCGCTGGCCGGGATGGACGTCGCCTTCCCCTCCGGCCAGCCCGCCGCCCGGCTGATCATGCAGCGGCAGCAGCGGACCGTGAAGTCCGCCCGGCCGTTCGTGACGCCGCTGGTGCTCGGCACCTTCCGGGAGTACGCGCAGACCCTGGCCGCCGCGGGCGTGGCCCGCCCGCAGCAGGTCACGGGCGGCGAGGACACCCTCTACTACGACCTCGACATGCGGAAGTTCCTCCGCCTCATCGAGGAGCGCAAGACCTGGAACGGCATCGGCTACGAGAAGCGCTCCGAGCGCAGCAACAGCGGCCGGGTCCTCGTACGGACGTCCAGCGTGTGCGAGTCCAACGCCGCCGGGACCTACCTCAGCATCCTCGCCTTCGTGAAGAACGGGAACCAGCCCCCGGGCTCGGAGCCGCGGCCCAAGGGGGACGCCGCCGGCTCCGGCGACCCCGTGCTCGACGTCGCCGCCGAGGTCAAGCCCCTCATCAACCTCCAGGGCATGGCCGCCGACGAGCAGGCCGACAGCTACTTCTCCGACGAGGGCGAGTCCATCGCGCCCGTCTCCCTCATCTACGAGCACCAGTTCCTCGCCCACCAGGTCGCGCACCGCGAGCGGCACCAGCGGCAGGACACCCGGCGCGTCCTCCTCTACCCCTCGCCGCAGGCCCTCACCGAGCCGCAGCTCATCTCGCTCGGCGCGGACGGGGACCGGCTCACCGACCTCATGGAGACCGACGAGGAGCTGCGGCAGCGCGCCATCGAACTCGGCTTCCGGGTGCGGTTCTCCGGCGAGAACGGCACCAGCGAGCAGCTCAACGCCTATCTGCGCGACCACCACGTGCAGGTGCCCGTGCCCAACCCCGACCAGACCAAGGCCGACGCGCCCGACCTCGACGCCCTGGAGCGGATCATCAACCACGTCGGCAGTTGCCCGCCCGCCGGGAAGGGCGGCGTCTCGTGAGGCGCCGCGCGCTCGCCGCGTGCCTGGTCGTCCTCGCCACCACCCTCGCCGCCTGCTCGGAGGGCAAGGAGCAGCGCACCCTGCGCGTGCTGGCCAGCCCCGAACTCGCCGACATCAAGCCCCTGTTGCGGGACCTGGAGGAGGACACCGGCGTCACCCTCGACGTGGACTTCACCGCCACCGCCGACCTCGACGTCCCGCCGGGCTCCTACGACCTCGCCTGGCCCGCCTCCGACCGCTCGTACCTGCTGCGGCTGCGCGAGGAGCGGCGCCGTGTGCCCGAGTCCACCGCCATCATGCGCTCGCCCGTCGTCGTCGGCCTCACCCCCGCCACCGCCCGCCGCATCACCACGGGCAAGCCGCTGACCTGGGCGGACATCGCCGATGCCGCCGCCGAGGGCACCGTGCGGTTCGGCATGCCCGACCCGCGGCGCAGCGACACCGGCCGGGCGGCGCTGGTCGGCGTGGCCACGGCCGCCGCGGGCACGGGCGGCGCGCTGCGCCGCAAGGACGTCTCCTGCGACCGGCTGCGCGGCTTCCGGTCGGGGCAGACGCTCACCGGCGCCAGCTCCCGGGAGCTCATCGACACCTACGTACGCCGCCAGGGCGCCGCCGACGCGCTCATCGCGCACGAGGCGGAGCTGCTCGCCCTCAACGCCGGGCGGAAGCTGAAGGAACCCCTGACGATCGTGCACCCGGCGGACGGCATGGTCCTGTCGGACTTCCCGCTGCTGCTGCTCGACCCCGCCCGGCACGAGCCGTACCGCGAGGTCGTGGACTGGCTGCGGCGCGACGACGTACAGGAGCGACTGGCGCGGGCGACGTGGCGGCGGCCGGTCGGCGCGGACGTCCCGCGCCCCCCGGAGCTGCGCGCCCCCATCGGCAACGCCCTGTCCTACCCCGACCAACTGGCCGTCGTACGGCGCCTTATGGACAACTACGGTGACCCCGGGCGGCGCCGCGCCGGTGACCACGTGGTGTTCCTGCTCGACTTCTCGCCGTCCATGCGGGGCGCGCGGATGGCGGACCTGCGGGCGGCGTTCCGGGGCCTGAGCGGGGCGGACCCGTCGGCGGCGGGCAAGTTCGCGCGGTTCTACCGGGGCGAGCGGATCACCGTCGTACGGTTCGCGGGCCGGGTCCTGGAGCAGCGGACCGTGTCCGTGCGCGGCGCCGGCGGCCTGCGGCGGCTGAACGACGTCGTGGCGGGCGGCGGCCTCGCCCCGGACACCGCCGTCTGGTCGGCCCTCGACCACGGGTACCGCCTCGGCGCGGACGCCGTGCGCGACGGGGACCAGAGGCCGCTGTCGATCGTGCTGATGACGGACGGCGAGAACAACACGGGCATGTCCTACGGGGAGTTCGCCCGCCGGTACGCGCGGCTCCCGGCCGGCGCGCGGGCCGTGCCGACCTTCCCCGTCCCCTTCGGAGAGGCCGACGGGCGGGAGCTGCGGCGCGCCGCCGACGCGACCGGCGGCCGCGTCGTGGACGCGGGCTCCTCCTCCCTCTCCCAGGCCTTCAAGGAGATCCGTGGGTGTCGTTGACAGTCAGTGGTGGGACCTGTGGTGGCCGTGGATGGTCGTGTGGCTGGCGACGGCGGCCTGCTGCGGGGTGCTCCTGCGGTACGTGCTGCTGCGGCTCGGGCTGCCCCGGCGCCGGCGCCCGGGACGGCGCCGGCGCACGTTCCACGGCATGTGCTTCTACCTGCACGAGCAGCGGGTCATGGACCTCTACCAGACCGGCGGGTTCTCGGCGGCCCTGGAGCAGGAGGTCGCCGACCGCACGAACGTGACCTCCGGCGTCGGCCTGTGGGCGAAGGTCACGGGCGGCGTGGGCGGCAAGGCGGGCCGGGACGTCACCAAGGAGCGGTTCACGACGTACGTGCAGCAGAACACGCCGATCACGGTGATAGGGCTGCTGATGGACACCATGCGCCGCGAGGACGCCGTCGTGCACGCCGACCTCACCACCGGCGTGCTCACCCCCAACCGCGCCCTCGCGGACGCGCTGCGCGACAGCGGCGACGACCGGGTGCCGCTCAGCGCGGTGATGGCGGAGTTCGTGTCGGTCACCGGGCGGTTCACGGCACGCGGCCTGAACGGCGGCGACGTGGTGCTGCGCGCCCGGTACGGCGACGGCACCCCGCAGGCCCACGTCAAGATCACCTGCGTCGGGGACGGCATCCGCGAGGAGTTCCACGAGGAGGACTACTTCAGCGGCGAGTTCCAGGCACGCTGCCTGGGCAAGGTCCGCACCTGGAACCGCGAGGCGGGCGAACTGACGGTGGACCCGGTGGCCATCTTCCGCTGAGCCGCGCCCATGTGACCGCGGAGGTCGGCGCGGTCCGCTATCCGGCCAGGTCCGCGAGGACGCGCAGGGTGTGCGGGTCCGACGTCAGGGCGAGCAGGTCCGTGACGGGTCCCGCACGCCACGGCTCCAGCCGCTCGGCGATCCGCTCCCGCGGCCCGACCAGGGAGATCTCGTCGGCGAAGGCGTCCGGCACGGCGCGTACGGCCTCCTCGCGCCGCCCGGCGAGGAACAGCTCCCGCACCCGCGCCGCCGCGTCCGCGAACCCCATCCGGGCCATGAGGTCGGCGTGGAAGTTCCGGGTGGCGTGCCCCATGCCGCCGATGTAGAAGCCGAGCATGGCCTTCACGGGCGCCAGGCCCTCGGTGACGTCGGCGCAGACCTGGGCGCGGACCAGGGGCGCGACGAGGAAGCCGTCGGGCAGGCCGGTGAGGGCCGACCCGTAGGCGTCCGTGCGCGTCGGCGACCAGTACAGCGGCAGCCAGCCGTCCGCGATCCGTGTCGTCTGCGCGACGTTCTTCGGCCCCTCGGCGCCGAGCAGCACCGGCAGGTCGGCGCGCAGCGGGTGCGTGAGGGGCTTGAGCGGTCGGCCGAGCCCGGTCCCGTCGTCCCCCGCGTACGGCAGCGGGTGGAACCGCCCGTCGAGCGCGACCGGCGCCTTGCGCCGCAGCACCTGCCGTACGACGTCCACGTACTCGCGCGTCGCGGTCAGCGGCGACCTCGGGAACGGCCTGCCGTACCAGCCCTCCACCACCTGCGGCCCCGACAGGCCGAGCCCGAGGAGGAACCGGCCGCCGGAGAGGTGGTCCAGGGTCAGGGCGTGCATGGCGGTGGCGGTGGGGGAGCGGGCGGCCATCTGCGCCACGGCGGTGCCCAGCCGGATGCGCGAGGTGTGCGCGGCGATCCAGGTCAGCGGCGTGAACGCGTCCGAGCCCCAGGCCTCGGCCGTCCACACCGAGTCGTAGCCGAGCCGCTCCGCCTCCTGGGCGAGCGCGAGGTGCCCGGGGCCGGGGCCGCGGCCCCAGTACCCGAGCGCGAGCCCGAGCCGCATGACGCCTCCCACGGTGGCTGACTGACCGTCAGGTAACGGTCGCCCGGGGACTGTACGCCAGCGGCCCCCCGCCCGGAAGGGCGAGGGGCCGCTGAGGTGAGGCGGAACTCCGGGTCAGCCGCGCTGGATCCCGGTCGTGTCCTGCAGGACGCCGCGGCGGCCGTCCTGCGTCTGCGCCACCAGGCTCTGACCGCGCTGCTCGACGGCCAGGTACCAGGTGCCCGGCGCCAGCTCGGCGATCGGGGTGGGCGAGCCGTCCTCCGGGTACAGCGGGCGCGGCACCGGCACGGCGAACCAGAACGGCGAGAAGTCCGCGGCGGGCTGCGCCTGCGCGGCGGCCGGCGGCGGCGTGGCCGCGCCACCCTGCGGCTGCCCGCCGAACGACGGCTGCTGCGGCTGTCCCGGCTGCGCGCCGTACGGCTGCGACGCGGCGCCCGGGTAGCCGTAGCCGCCGGAGGGCTGGCCGCCGTAGGGCGGCGGCGTCGGCGACTTCACGCCACCCGCGAGCGGCGCCTTGAGCGCGGGCACGGCCTGCGCGGCGATGGCACCGGCGGCGAGGAGGAGGGCGCCGATCAGGCCGAGGATGAGACCGGCACCGGCGTCGGGGGTGTCGACACTGCCCCCACCGCCGCCGAAGCGGCCGAATGCCTTGAAGACCTCGTCGTAGGACTGGCCGGTGTCGAACATCGCACCGAGGGAGCTCCACGCGGCGGCGAGGGCGAAGCCGGTGCCGACCATCCCCAGGTCCAGGCCCGCGACCTTCCGGCCCGGTCCCATCGCGCGGCCCAGCACGATGAGCGCGGCACCGATGATGCCGGCCAGGTACACGCTCATCAGAAGGTTGCCGTTGTCCCAGGCGGTGGGGATCTCGTCGCCATCGCCGTCAAAGGTGTCGAGGAACGACGCGATGAAGAGCAACACCGCTGCTCCGATCACCACGCCGTCGCCTCGAGTGAGGGAGCGGAAATTCACTTCAGGTCCTTCGTCAGTCGTCTCGTCGTTAGAGGCGTCGCTGTCGCCGTAGTCGCGGTTGTGTCGCGGTGCGCGAAGCGCGGGGGTGGCCCCTCATCGTACGGAGGACACTATCGTCCGTCCGGCCGGGGTGTCTGCTTGAGATAAAGATCGTCACCCAGTGAAGATCTCCCGGTTGCCGTCCCGTGACGAGACGGCAACGGACCCATAAAGACCGCGCGCTTTCACCGGCGCAGAAAGCTCGTGATTCCGTCAGAAATGCCGCGGGCCGCCTTCTGGCGCCAGGCTCCGCTCGTGAGCAACGCCTCGTCCTTGGGGTCGCGCATGTTGCCGCATTCGATGAAGACCTTGGGCACCTTGGAGAGGTTGAGGCCGCCGAGGTCGCCGCGGACGTCCAGGCCGGTGCCGCCGCCGACGTAGTTGGAGGGGGCGCTCCCGGTCGCCGCGAGGAACGTGCCCGCCACGCGTTCGCCGAGGTCGCGGGAGGGGCCGACGATGCCCGACGTGTCGGCGGCGCCGCCGCGGACCTTCGCGGGCAGGATGACGTGGAAGCCGCGGTTGCCCACCGCCGAGCCGTCGGCGTGCAGGGAGACGACCGCGTCGGCGCGGGCCGCGTTGCCGATGCGGGCGCGTTCGTCGACGCAGGGGCCGAAGGGCCGGTCCCCGTCGTGGGTGAGGCGGACCGTGGCGCCCTCGCGGTGCAGGGCGTCCCGCAGCCGGTGGGCGAGGTCCAGGGTGAACTGGGCCTCGGTATATCCGTTGTCGGTGGATGTGCCGGTGGTGTCGCACTCCTTGGAATGCGTGCCGATGTTCACCTGCCGGTTGATTTCCGCGGTGTGCCGGAAGTTTCCCGAGTTGTGGCCCGGGTCGATCACCACGACCTTGCCCTTGAGCGGGCCGGAGGGCGCGGGGCGGCCCGCCGAGGAACCCTTGCCGTCGGGTTTCCCGCCCGGTTCGCCGGATTCCGTGTCCGGTTTCCTCGGTGTACGGCTGGGCGAAGCGGGGGATTCCGACGGGTCCTTCGCGGTCGGCTTCGACGGTGCGTTCCGGTCCGAGCGGCTGGGGGACGGCGGCAGTGTTCTCGCGGCTTTCCCGTCCTCCGTTCCGTCCGTCGCGTCGTGGACGAGATAGCCCGCGAGCGTCGCGGGCGCGAGTACGGCGAGGGAGACCGCGAGCGCCCGGCCGCTGCGGAAGCGGCGGGGCGGGCGGGGCGGCTGGCTGTCCGGACCTACGTACGACACGGGGCGAGCCTATCCGCGGCCGGACCCGGCCACACCGGTTCGGCGCAGGACGCGAAGGGAGTCCGTGACCGAGACCTCGGTGAACTCCCCTGATTCCAGGGCCCGGAGGTAGACGCGGTACGGCGCCTGGCCCGTCCACTCGTCCACCGGGTCGGGGAAGACGTCGTGGATGACGAGGAGGCCGCTCTCGGCCACGTGCGGCGCCCACCCCTCGTAGTCCGCGGTGGCGTGCTCGTCGGTGTGCCCGCCGTCGATGAAGACCAGGCCGAGCGGGCCGTTCCAGAGGCGCGCCACCTGCGGGGAGCGGCCGACCACCGCGATCACGTGCTCCTCCAGGCCCGCCCGGTGCAGCGTCCGCCGGAAGGCCGGCAGCGTGTCCATGCGGCCGACCTCGGGGTCCACCGTGTCCGGGTCGTGGTAGTCCCAGCCCGGCTGCTGCTCCTCGCTGCCCCGGTGGTGGTCGACCGTGATCACGCTCACACCGCCCGCGCGGGCGGCGTCGGCGAGCAGCAGCGTGGAGCGCCCGCAGTACGTGCCGATCTCCAGCAGGGGCAGGCCGAGTCCCGCCGCCTCCCGGGCGGCCGCGTACAGCGCGAGCCCCTCGTGCCGGGGCATGAACCCCTTGGCCGCCTCGAACGCGGCGAGGACCTCCGGCTCCGGTCCTTCCGGGGTGCGCGCGGCGGCGGCCATGGTTCCTCCTGCTGTGCGGGGCGCGTACGGGTCCTCGCGCCGGTGGCGTCCGTACGTACCGGTGGACGTACGCGTTCCGTGCGTACGCGGTCACGTACACGCGCGGTGCCGTACGTACGCGGTGACGTACGTACGGAACGTACACGGGCCCCGCGGCCGGCCTCAGGCCAGGATCTCGCTCTCGCCGGACAGCGCCAGGTCGACCTCCACCGGCCGGTCCCCGCCCCGATGCGTGGCCGAGGCGGCGCCCGGCGCGTGCCCGGCGGCGGTGGCCGCGAGCACGTACGCGCCGTCGGCCGGGGCCGCGAGGGCGTAGCGCCCCTCGGCGTCGGTGAGCGCGGCGCCCGCGCGGCGGCCGTGCGGGTCGATGAGGGTGACCCGGGCGCGGGCCACCGGCTCCCCGGCCGCGGACAGGACCCGGCCCCGGAAGCCGCCGGTGAGCGCCTCGGTGGCGCGGGTCAGCGCGGCGTCCTCCTCGCTGCTGGCGCGCAGTTGCGTGTGCTGCCCGGCCGCGGCCCGCTTGGCGCCGGGCAGGAACAGCGCGAGCACCAGGCCGATCGCGACCGCGCCGGTGGCGATGAGGAAGGAGGCGCGGAAGCCCTCCATGGTGGGGACGTCGACACCGCCGACGTGGTCGGCGGTGTTGGCCAGCACCATGCCGATGACGGCGCTGGACACCGACGTGCCGATGGACCGCATCAGGGTGTTGAGGCCGTTGGCCGCGCCCGTCTCGGACGGGTCGACGGCGCCGACGATGAGCGCGGGCAGCGAGGAGTAGGCGAGGCCGATGCCCGCGCCGACCACGACCGAGATGACGACGGTCTGCCAGGCGGCGCTCATCAGGCCGATGCCCGCGCCGTAGCCGACGGCGATGACGAGCAGGCCGAGGATGAGGGTGACCTTCGGCCCGTACGCCGCCGAGAGCCGGGCGTAGAGGGGCGCCGTGACCATCATGGTCAGGCCGAGCGGCGCCACGCACAGGCCCGCCACGACCATGGATTGACCGAGGCCGTAGCCGGTGGCGGCGGGCAGTTGGAGGAGCTGCGGCAGCACCAGCGAGATGGCGTAGAAGGCGACGCCGACCATGATCGAGGCGAGGTTGGTGAGCAGCACCTCGCGCCGGGCGGTGGTGCGCAGGTCCACCAGCGGGGCGGCGACGCGCAGTTCGTAGGCGCCCCACAGTGCGAACACCACGGCGGAGGCCGCGAAGAGGCCGAGCGTCAGGCCCGAACCCCAGCCCCAGTCGCTGCCCTTGGTGATGGGCAGCAGGAAGAGCACGAGGCCCGCCGAGAGGCCGAGCGCGCCGAGCACGTCGAAGGTGCCCCGGGCCCGCAGCGGGCTCTCCGGCACGGTCAGGACGATCAGCAGCATCGCGAGGACGCCGAGGCCCGCGGAGCCGAGGAACAGGGCGTGCCAGTCGGCGTGCTGGGCGACGAGGGCGGCGGCGGGCATCGCGAGGCCGCCCCCGACGCCGATGGAGGAGCTCATCAGCGCCATCGCCGAGCCGAGCCGCTCGCGCGGCAGCTCGTCGCGCATCAGGCCGATGCCCAGCGGGATCGCGCCCATCGCGAACCCTTGCAGCGCCCGTCCGGCGATCATCACGACGAGGTCGTCGGTGAGGGCGCAGACCAGGGAGCCGACGACCATGACGGCGAGGCTGGTGAGCAGCATCCGGCGCTTGCCGTAGAGGTCGCCGAGCCGCCCCATGATCGGTGTGGCGACGGCGCCCGCGAGGAGCGTCGAGGTCATCACCCAGGTGGCGTTGGACGGCGTCGTACGCAGCAGCGCGGGCAGGTCCTTGATGACGGGGACGAGCAGCGTCTGCATGACGGCGACGACGATGCCGGCGAAGGCGAGGACGGGGACGACGCCGCGGGGTGCGCGGGGGTGGGCCGTCGCGTGGGACATGGAAGAAGGGCCTCCGGGACGAGAGGTGACGGGCGTGGGCCTGCCGGCGGACACCGGGGCGTCCGCCGGTACGTGCAGCATGAACCTGTCTCCTGGGGCGACTATTCCGACGGCTGTCGAACCAGGGGAAGTCTTGACTTCTTGTTGACCGGGGGGTGGGGGTGGCTCGCGCCCGGTACGGCGCGGTGCGGCGCGGAGGTGACCTTCGGCCTAGGTCCTCCGCCCCGCAACCTGCCCGCTTTTTACCGATGTACGGGGCACGGATCGCCTGCCAGCATGGAGCCCATGCTTCAGACCCCCGTCGACACCCCGATATCCCGGCGCGGCACCGCGCCCACCTGGCTCGTCGTGGCCGCCGCCTGCGCCGGACAGTTCCTCGTCGTCCTCGACGTGTCCGTCGTGAACGTGGCCCTGCCGTCCATGCGGGCGGACCTGGGCCTCAGCGCCACGGGGCTGCAGTGGGTCGTCAACGCGTACTCCATCGCCTTCGCCGGGTTCATGCTGCTCGGGGGGCGGGCCGGGGACCTCTTCGGGCGCAAGCGGATGTTCCTGGTCGGGCTCGGCCTGTTCACGCTGGCCTCGCTCGCGGGCGGCCTCGCGCAGGAGGGCTGGCAGCTCCTGGCCGCGCGGGCGGTGCAGGGCCTGGGCGCCGCCGTGCTCGCGCCCTCGACGCTGACCATCCTCACGGCCGCCGTGCCGGAGGGCCCCGCGCGGGTACGGGCCATCGCCACGTGGTCGGCCGTCGGGGCCGGGGGCGGCGCCGCGGGCGGGCTCGTCGGCGGCGTCCTCACCGACGGCCTGTCCTGGCGCTGGGTGCTGCTGGTGAACGTGCCCATCGGCGTCCTGGTCCTCGCCGCCGCGCTGCGCTGGATCAGCGAGAGCCGGGCGGGCGGCGACAGGCGGCTCGACGTGCCCGGGGCCGTGCTCGTCACCGCGGGCATCGCCACCCTCGCGTACGGCATCGTGCAGACCGAGGTCGAGGGCTGGACGGCCGCGGCGACCCTCGTGCCCCTCGCGGCCGGGCTCGCCCTGATCGGCGTCTTCCTCGGGGTCGAGGCGCGCGCGAAGGCGCCGCTCATGCCCCTCGGGCTGTTCCGCGTACGGTCCGTGTCGGCCGCCAACGCCACCATGTTCGTGTGCGGCATGGGCATGTTCGCCATGTGGTTCTTCATGACCCTGTACGCGCAGAACGTCCTCGGCTACACGCCCCTGGAGGCCGGGCTCGCGCTCATCCCCAGCTCCGTCAGCGTCGTCGTGGGCTCCAAGGCGGCGCCCCGGCTGATGCGGGTCGTGGGGGCGCGCACGGTCACGGTCCTCGGCGTCCTGGTGGCGGCCACCGGGTACGCCTGGCAGTGGCGGGTCCTCGACGCGGACGGCGCGTACGTCACGTCCATCATGCTGCCGGGCATCCTGATGATGCTGGGCGCCGGGCTCGCGGCCACCCCGCTCGCCTCCCTGGCCACCAGCGGCGCGGCCCCCGGCGACGCGGGCCTGGTCGCCGGCCTGATCAACACCTCCCGCACCATGGGCGGTTCGCTGGGCCTCGCGGTCCTGTCGACGGTCGCCGCGGCCCGCACGGGCGAGAGCCCCGGCTCGGCGGCGCTCGCCGAGGGGTACGCGGAGGCGTTCCTGTGGGGAGCGGGGTTCCTGGTGGCGGCGGCGGCGGTGGTCCTGCTGTGGATGCCGCGCGCGGCACGGGACTGAGCCCGGGCCCCAACCGCGGCACGGGACTGAGCCCGGGCCCCAACCGCGGCACGGGACTGAGCCCGGGCCCCGGCCGGGGCGCCGCGGACTACAGCCAGCCCTGCCGCCGCGCCTCGCGGGCCGCCTCCGTCCGGTTCCGCGTCCCCGTCTTCCCAATGGCCGCCGACAGGTAGTTCCGTACCGTCGACTCCGACAGGTGCAGCGCCGCCGCGATGTCGGCGACCGTCGCCCCGTCCACCGCGGCCCGCAGGGCCTCCGCCTCGCGCGGCGTGAGCGGGTTGGGGCCCGCGCCGAGGGCGGCCGCCGCGAGGGCGGGGTCGACGACCGTCTCGCCGCGCAGCACCCGCCGCACCGCCTCGGCCAGCTCCTCCACCGGGCCGTCCTTGACCAGGAAGCCCGCCGCGCCCGCCTCCATGGCCCGGCGCAGATAGCCGGGGCGCCCGAACGTGGTGAGGATCAGGACCCGGCAGTCCGGGCACTCCGCGCGCAGCTCCGCCGCCGCCTCCAGGCCGCTGCGGCCCGGCAGCTCGATGTCGAGCAGCGCCACGTCCGGCCGCGCGGTCAGGGCGGCGGCCACGATCTCGTCACCGGCCCCCACCTGCGCGACGACCTCGATGTCCGCCTCCATGCCGAGCAGCAGCGCCAGCGCGCCGCGCATCATGCCCTGGTCCTCGGCGAGCAGGACCCTGATCATCCGGTGTGCTCCTCGACGGTCATGCGGCGTGCTCCTCGGCGGTCATCCGCTGTGTTCCCCTGCGCGGGACGGGCCCGTCCCGGCCGTCGCCCCCGCCGCCTCGCTCCCGTCGGCGGGCAGTACGGCCGCCACCCGGAAGCCGCCGCGCGGCCCCGGCCCCGACTCCAGGGAGCCGCCCGCCGCGGCGATCCGCTCGGCCAGGCCCTTGAGCCCGCTGCCGGGCGGGGTCGAGCCTACGCCGCGGCCGTCGTCGGTGATCACCAGGCGGGTCCGTTCGGCGGTGCCGGTGACCTCGATCGTGCACCGGGCGGCCCGCGCGTGCCGTACGACGTTGGTGACGGCCTCGCGCACCACCCAGCCGAGCAGCGCCGCCGGGCGCGGGTCGAGCGGCGGTCCCGACTGGCGTACGGAGGTCTCGACACCGGCGGCGTCGAGCAGGTCCCGCGCGCGGTCGAGCTCCGCGGCGAGCGACGCCTCGCGGTAGCCGGTCACGGCCTCGCGGATCTCCGTGAGCGCCTGCCGGCCCACGGTCTCGATGTCCGCGACCTGGCCCAGGGCCGCCTCCAGGTCACGCGGGGCGAGGCGGCGCGCGGCCTCGGACTTCACCACGATCACCGACAGGGTGTGGCCGAGCAGGTCGTGCAGGTCCCGGGAGAAGCGCAGCCGCTCCTCCGCGACCGCCCGCCGCGCCAGCTCCTCGCGGGCCGCCCGCAGGTCGCGTACCGCCTCCGAAAGCGACAGGATCGCCGCCGTCACCATCGTGGACAGGAACGTGCCGTACGCGATGTTGAGCCCGTCCCAGCCGTCCCGCAGCCCGGCGACCGCGCCCGCGAGCGTGCTCAGGGCCAGGCTCACCGGGCCGAGGCGGCGGCCCCGCACCACCGCGCCGACGGCGAGGCCGAACAGCGGGAAGAACATCAGCCAGCTCCCGCCGTACCCCGCCGCGAGCCCCAGCGTCAGCAGGCCCAGCGCCCCCAGCGCGGCCAGCGTGGCGCGCGCCTCCCGCTTGGCCTTGTCGAAGGCGCGGAAGGCGATCGCGACGTACAGGGAGTTGAAGGCGAGCAGCCCGAGGGAGGCGATCCACGGGTTCGCGGTCCTGCCCTGGAGCAGGTGCGAGAAGGCGCCCAGGCCCATGAACAGCCACGGCAGCAGCGCGAAGCCGTTGGGCGGGCCCGGCGTGAGCAGCGGGTCCTCGCGGTCGGCCCGCCGGCACTCCCGCCAGGCGGCCTTCCGCTCCGGCCACTCCGCGCGCCACGCGGCGCGGGCGGCGCGCACCTCGCGCACCCGGCGGCTGACGCCGCGCGTCCAGGACATGTCGTGCTCTCTCCGTTCCCCCGGCTCCACACCGTGCCCGTCGACAGTACGGAACCGGGGGCGGGGGTGCGTAAGTCACGTACGTACCGTCCTGGCCAGGACAAATGTCATGGGGGTGGGGAGCGGTGACCCGGCGCTGCTGACGCGGCGTCAGGGGCCTTCCCAACTCCGGGGCGCTGGGCTATACATGGAGCGCCGGAGTGGAACGCGTTCTAGAACGGCTCCGTCCGGCCCCGCCGCGACCTCGGTGCGGCCGACGGTGCGGACGGCCGCACCGGGGTCCCTCCCGACGCCAAGGAGCCGCCCTCCATGCCCATCGACGCCGCCAGGGCCCTGGCCGCCGAACCCCGCAGCGCCACGATCACCTGGGGCCACAAGGACGTCCAGCTCTACCACCTCGGCCTCGGCGCCGGCGCGAACCCGGACAAGCCCGACCCCGCCACCGACCCGGACGAGCTGCGCTACACGCTGGAGTCCCGGCTGCACGTGCTGCCCAGCTTCGCGACCGTCGCGGGCGGCGGCATGGGCGCCATGGGCGGCCTGTCCGCGCCCGGCATCGACGTGGACCTCGCCGCCGTCCTGCACGGCGGCCAGTCCGTCGAGCCGCACCGCCCGATCCCCGTGGCGGGCACGGCGACCCTGACGTCGAAGGTCGCCGCGATCCACGACAAGGGCAAGGCGGCCGTCATCGTGCTGCGCGCCGACGCGGCCGACGACGACGGGCCGCTGTGGACCAGCGAGGCCCAGCTCTACGTCCGCGGCGAGGGCGGGTTCGGCGGCGAGCGCGGCCCCTCCGCGCGCTCCGCCGAACCCGACCGCCCCGCCGACCGGAGCGTCGACCGGCCCGTCCGCGGTGACCAGGCGCTGCTCTACCGCCTGTCCGGCGACTGGAACCCGCTGCACGCCGACCCCGACTTCGCCAAGCTCGCGGGCTTCGACCGGCCCATCCTGCACGGCCTGTGCTCGTACGGGATGACGCTCAAGGCCGTCGTGGACACCGTGCTCGGCGGCGAGGTGGCACGCGTGCGCGCCTGCCGTACGCGTTTCGCGGGGGTCGCCTACCCCGGCGAGACCCTGCGCATCGGCATGTGGGAGGAGCCGGGCCGGGTCCTGGCGCGGGTCACGGCGGTCGAGCGGGACGACGCGCCGGTCCTCGCCGACACCGTCGTGGAGCACGCCCGCACCTGAGGCAGGGAGCACAACGGACGCCAGACGCCAGGCACCCCCGTGGTGGAAGGAGCCGCACGCATGCGCGCAGCCGTACTGCACGAGACGGGCCAGGACAAGCTCGACGTGCTCGACGACGTCGAGGCGGTGGGCTTCGGCCCGGGCAAGGTGAGGATCCGCGTGCGGGCCACCGGCCTGTGCCACTCGGACGTGTCCGCGATGAACGGCGTACTGCCGCAGCCCGCGCCGTTCGTCCCCGGGCACGAGGGCGCGGGCGAGGTCGTCGACGTCGGCGACGGCGTGACGAACGTCCGGCAGGGCGACCGGGTCCTGGTGTGCTGGCTCCCGGCGTGCGGGACGTGCCCGGCGTGCCGGCGCGGCCAGACCGAGCTGTGCCTGGCCGGGTTCATGAACGCCGGCACGCCCAATTTCAAGCGCCCGGGCGGCGACGTCTTCGGCTTCGCGGGCACCGGCACCTTCACCGAGGAGGTCGTGGTCGACGCGGCCTGCGCGGTGCCGATCCCCGACGACGTGCCCTTCGACATCGCCGCGCTCATCGGCTGCGGCGTCACCACCGGGCTCGGCGCGGCCCTCAACACCGCCGACGTGGCCGCCGGTTCGTCCGTCGCGGTCATCGGCTGCGGCGGCGTCGGCATCGCGGTCCTCCAGGGCGCGCGGCTCAAGGGCGCCGCGCACATCGTGGCCGTGGACCCGGTGGAGTCGCGGCGCGAGGCGGCCCTGCGGTTCGGCGCGAGCGAGGCGGTCGCCCCCGACGCGCTGACGGACGCGGCGCAGCGGGCCACGGCCGGGGAGGGCTTCGACTACGTCTTCGAGGTCGTCGGCACGTCGGCGACGACCCGCGCGGCGTACGAGGCCACCCGGCGCGGCGGCACCCTGTGCGTGGTCGGCGCGGGCGCCGTGGACGACCACGTGCGGTTCAACATGTTCGAGCTGTTCTTCGACGAGAAGCGCATCCTGCCCTCGCTGTACGGCGGCGGCGACGTGCTGCGCTCCTACGAGCGGGCGGTCGCGCTGTGGCGCGCGGGCCGCGTCGACCTCGCCGGCATGATCACGCACCGGGTCCGGCTCGCCGAGATCAACGAGGCCCTGGAGCAGATGCGTACGGGCACGGCGCTGCGGACGTGCGTGGAGATCTGACCGGACCCGAGACGACCGGGACCGGCACGACCAGGACCGGCACGACCGGGACCGACATGACCTGTTCGACACGACTTGACCGACACGACCTGACCGACACGACCCGTGGGGGTTGCTCGTGCAGAGGCCACTGGAAGGGCTGTCCGCCGTCGTCACCGGCGCGGGCCGCGGGCTCGGCCGGGCCGAGGCCGTGGAGCTCGCCCGGCTCGGGGCGGCCGTCGTCGTCAACGACTACGGGCAGCCGGGCCGCGACGGCACCGGCGCGGCGTCCGCCGCGCCCGCCGAGGAGGCCGCCGCCGCGATCCGCGCCGCGGGCGGCAAGGCCGTCGCGCACACCGGGGACGTGGCCGACCACCAGCAGGCCCGGGACCTGGTGGAGCTGGCCGTCGACACGTACGGGAAGCTCGACGTCCTGGTCAACAACGCGGGCATCCTCCGGGACCGGATGGTCTTCTCGATGTCCGAGGAGGAGTGGGACGCGGTGGTCCGCGTGCACCTCAAGGGCCACTTCAACACCATCCGGTTCGCCTCCGCCCACTGGCGCGAGCGCTCCAAGGCGGCGGGCGGGCCCGTGTACGGCCGGATCGTGAACACCTCCTCGGAGGCGTTCCTCGCCGGGTCCGCCGGGCAGCCCAACTACGCCGCCGCCAAGGGCGGCGTCGTCGGCCTCACCACGTCCACGGCCCTCGCCCTGGCCAGGTACGGCGTGACCGCCAACGCCATCTGCCCCCGGGCGCGCACCCGGATGACGGCCGACGTGTTCGCCGGGTACGCCGAGCCGGACGAGGGCGGGCTCGACCCGCTGGCGCCCGAGCACGTGGCGCCGCTCGTCGGCTACCTGGCCTCGCCCGCGGCGGGCCGCGTCACCGGGCAACTCCTCGTGGTGCACGGCGGGATCGTGGCCGTGATGGAGCGGCCCAGGGTGGCCGCCGTGTTCCGCGCGGCCGACGGGGCGTTCACCGCCGCGGAGCTGGACGGGGCGCTGACGCCGTACTTCACGGGCCGGCCGGAGGGGGAGACGTTCGCGGCGGCCGAAGTGCTGGCGCTGAAGCGGGAGTAGCCGGTGGCGGGGGCCGCCCGGGCCTACCTGTCGAGCTCGCGCAGCCACTCCACGAGCAGCCGGTTGGTCTCCTCGGGCCGCTCCTGCTGGAGCCAGTGCCCGCACCCCTCCAGGACGTGCGAGCCGCGCAGGCCCGGCAGCGTCGTCGGGTACGCCGCGATCGCGTCGGCCAGCCAGGTGGTGGAGGCGTCCCGGCCGCCGCCGACGAACAGCGACGGCTGGGTGACCGGCGCGCCCGCGTACCCGGCGAGGTCCTCCCAGTCCCGGTCCATGTTCCGGTAGCGGTTCAGCGCCCCGGTCAGGCCGGTGCGCTCGAACTCCCCCGCGTACACGTCGAGGTCGTCCGCGCCGAGCCAGGCGGGCCGCGGTCCGGCGGGGAAGCGCTCGCGCAGGGTCGTGCCGGGGCTGACGAAGTGCGGGTCCGGCGCGTCGGGCCCGGGCATGGTGTCGGCGGAGAACGCGGCGTAGAAACCGGCGAGCCAGCCGCGCACGTCCGGCTCGATCTCGGCCTCGGCGCGGCCGGGCTCCTGGAAGTAGGAGACGTAGAACTCCTCGTCGCCGCCCATCGCCGCGAACACCTCGCCGGGCCGCGGCCCGCCGGGCGGCGTGTACGGCACGCTGAGCAGCCCGACCGCGCGGAACACGTCGGGCCGCAGCAGCGCGGAGGTCGCGGCGATCGTCGCGCCCCAGTCGTGGCCGACGACCACCGCGGAGCTCTCGCCCAGCTCCTCCACCACGGCCGCGGCGTCCGCCACCAGGTCGAGCAGCCGGTACGCGTCCGGCGCCGCGGGCCTGCTGGAGCGGCCGTAGCCCCGTACGTCGAGGGCCACGGCGCGGTAGCCCGCGGCGGCCAGGGCGGGGAGCTGGTGGCGCCAGGAGTACCAGGACTCCGGGAAGCCGTGCACGAGCAGGACCAGCGGTCCGCTGCCCTGCTCGACCACGTGGGTGCGCCCGGCCGGTGAGGACACCAGGCGGTGGACGCGGCCGTCCCGCGCGGCCTCACCGTTGGTGCGGCCGTCCCGCGCGGCCTCACCGTGGGCGCGGCCCTCGCGCGGCTCGTGACGGAGCGCGCCGTCCTCCTGCTCCACCTGACGCTGCGGCACCTGACGCATGGAACCTCCAAGGGTTGCCCGGGGCGGTCACCACGATCATGCGGCGCCGCCCGGGCCACGCACGAACCTTGTTGCCGGTTCGGCAACTCCCCAGGTCCGCGAGGTGTTCGGGCCGGTTCGGGGGTGCCGCCCCGGCCCCGGCCGTACGTCGGCTCAGCTCTCGGAGGACGCCTTGCGGTGCCTGCCGCGCGGCGCGCCCTCTTCGTCGTGCGCCGCGACGGGGCCCCGGTGCCGGCCGTGTCCGGTGGCCGGTCCGGCCTCGGCGTACCCCTGCGTGTACGCCTGTGTGTACCCCTGGGCGTGTCCCTCGGTGTGCCCGTCGGCGCGTATCGCCGTGCGCAGGTTCTCGGGCGCTGTGCCGGTGGTCGTGTCGGTCGTCATGAAACTCACCCCGTGTGAAAGATCGTTCGTATCGGCGGGCGAGTCTAACGGCCCGTCGTGCGACCGCCGAGGGGTGCCTGCTGCAAGGGCACGGGACGGGTGGTACGAGGGGCGCCGCCCCGCCCGCCGGGCCCGTCCGTGGGGCGCGGATCACCGTCCACGGCGAGGGAGTTCGGCTCCGCGCGACCGGCTCCCGCGGGGCCCGGGGCGCCCGGGTCCGGCACCTCGATCCGGGCGACCCCGCAGGGCACCGCCGGGGTGGCGCAGGGCAGGCGCAGGACGCCCTCCGGCGTCCAGTGGCCGACACCGGCGAGCCAGCCCTCCGGGGCGGTGAGCGGGTGCACCCGCCGGTCGGCGGGGCGCCAGGCGCACAGCGCGGGACGCGACCCGGCGGCGGGGGCGGCGGCGTCGAGGCGCAGGGCGACCGCGCAGGCCTCCGGGGTGAGGACCTGACCGGGCTGGACGGCGAACGGCGTCGCCCGGTGGCCCGGGAGGCGCAGGCACTCGGGGAAGCGCACCGGGTGCGTACTGCCCAACACGCCCCAGCCCAGGCGTGGTTCGCCCGGCGCGTCCGAGCGGATCAGGAGCAGCCCGCTGTCGGCGTCGGCGAGCAACAGCCGGTCGTCGCTGCCGGCGGCGATCTGCAGCAGCGGCGTCACCTCGCCGCCGCGCTCCAGGTCCACCGCGACCGTCTTGGTCACGCCGTCGAGCTCCCGGTCCAGCGCCAGCATGCGGTTCGTCCGGTCGAGCCAGACGCCGCCCGAACAGCGGCCGGGGACCTCCGCGAGGTGCTCGGGGCCGAACGAGCCGCCCGCGACGAGCCACACCGCCGTCGAGCGGTCGCCCGCCGCGAGGGCGTACGCGCGGCCGCCCCGGGGCGCGGGCGGCAGCAGCGTCAGCTCCGCGCCCGCGCACTCCACGCCGCCGAGCGCCACCTCGCCGGTGCCGGGCCCGGTGGGGTACAGCAGCGCGAAGAGGTGCCGGCCCGCCGCGCGCCGGTGCACCAGGACGCGCCCGTCGGCCATCGGCAGCACCTCCGTACCGGGCTCCTCGGGCTGGTGGCCGGGCAGCGGCACGGCGTACGGCTCCGGGGAGTCGAGCGTCCAGCGCTCGGGGTACCAGGAGCCGCCGGCGTGCGTGAGGCGGGCGGCGTAGGCGCCGTCGGCGGTGAGGACGGGCGGCGGCGGGGCGGGCGCGTGCACTCCGGCAGGCCCTCCCGCCGTGGGCGGCCCGGCCGTCCCGGGCGCCGTCGACCCCGGGGCC
>NZ_BNBT01000148.1 GCF_014656095.1 Streptomyces longispororuber | reverse complement strand
GGGCGCGCTCGGCCTCGCGGACGGCGGCGGCCACGCGCGCGGACCAGGGGGCGGCCGCCCGGTGGCGGAGCACGGCCTCGGCGGCCTGCCAGGCGGCGTGCAGGGTGCGCGCGTCGGTGAGTTCGCGGCGCTGGGCGGCGGCGGCCTTCTCGGCGACGGTGAGCGCCAGGGAGGCGTGCCGGTAGGCGAGTTCGGCGGAGATCAGGGCGGAGCGCTCACGGGCCCGCTCGGCCTCCGTGACGGTGTGGGCGGCGGCCGTGACCTGCTCGGCGAGGTCGGCGGCGCGGCCGCGCTCCTCAGTGGCGCGGGCGGACAGGCGGCGGGCGAGGGTACGGGTGCGGCGCTCGGCGCCGGCGTGCACGTCACGCGCGCGTGCCCGGGTGTCGGCGGCGTCGACGATGCGGCCGAGGAGGTCGACGGAGCCCGCGGTGAAGTCGCGTTCGGCGATGAGCTCGGCACGGCGGCCCAGCTTGTTGCCGAAGCCGTGGACGAGGTCGGCGAGGCCGTCGGTGTCGCGGGTGTCGGTGACGGCGCGCAGCAGCAGGTCGGTGAAGTCGGAGTCCTTCTTGACCGCGAACAGGCCCGCGGCCTCGCCCTCGTCGGCGTTCATCTCCCGCTGGTAGCGGAAGAGTTCGGGGTCGAGGCCGAGGTCGCCGAGGTGTTCGTTCCAGCGGTCGTGGATCTCCTCCCAGTGCACTTCGAGGTGCGGGTAGGCCTTGCCCGCCTCCGTGAGGGCGTCGCGGAAGCCCTTCATGGTGCGGCGGCGGCCCTGCGCGCCGGAGGCGCCCTCGGCGGCGGGGCGGACGGCGGTGGACTCGGCGACGGGCAGCGAGTCCAGGCTCATGCCGGGTCCGGGGCGGAAGGAGTACCAGGCCTCGGCGAACTTCCGCGGGTCGTTGGAGACCTGGCGGCCGCGCCACTCGCTGACCTTGCCGACGACGACGCACTCGCCGGTCAGCGTGTGCTGCCACTCCAGGGCGACGTGGCCGCAGTCGTCGGCCAGGAGGAACTTGCGCAGCACGCCGGAGCTGGCGCCGCCCAGGGTGTTGCGGTGGCCGGGCAGCATCACCGAGAAGATCAGCTTGAGCAGGACGGACTTGCCGCCGCCGTTCTCCAGGAAGAGCACGCCGGCGGGGGCGGGCCTGCGCGGCGGGCCGACGGGCTCCTCCTCGAAGAACTCCGCCTGCGCGGGCGCGGGGTCGGGCACCACGTCGCCGACGCCGCGCAGGTCGAGGACGGTGTCGGCGTAGCGGGCACCGGCCGGTCCGATGGAGTAGAGGCGGACCCGGGACAGCTCGTACATGGCGGCGGACTCTCGTCGTAAGTCGTCGGTCGGTCAGACGTGGGGGACGGCGGGGCGGCGGTCCGTGGCGCTCGGGGGCCGCCCTGGGGCGGGGCCCCGCGCGGGGCGTTCGCGAGCGCCGCGGCCCGGCCGGGCGTCAGGAGTGGAACGGCAGGCCCGCGTCGGCCACCAGCTCCAGGTCGTCGGTCTCGTCGGGGGGCAGGAGCGTCGCCGAGCCGTCGGTGACGGGGACGACGCCGAGCTCCAGGAGCTCGGCCATGGCGGCGCTGCCCGCCATGTCGCGGACCTGGAGCTGGTAGCGCGCGGTGGTGCGGTACGTGCCTCCGGAGTCGTCGCCGGTGCGCTGGAGGAACCCGGAGTCGGTGAGGAACGCGACGGCCTTGCCGACGATGCCGGTGGTGGACCCGGCGAGTCTGCGCGCGTCCTTGGTGGCGCCGGTGGAGCTGCGCCGCGCCCAGACGCGCCAGGCGGCCTCCAGGCCGGGGGCGTCGGTGGCCGGGTCGGTGTTCTCGCCGGCCTCCTCGGCGCGCTCCTCCAGGCGGCGGCAGGCCTGGCGGACGAACGCGTCGACCCCGTTGACCGTGACGCGGCCGATGTAGCCGTCGTCGGCGAGGTCCTCGGGGCGCGGGAAGGCCATCGTGGCGACGGCGAGGTGGGCGAGGCCGTGCAGGAACCGGTCGGTGGAGTCGGCCGCGGCGCGCCGGGCGTAGTCGCCCATGCGGACGGCGAACACGGAGTCCTCGGCGGCGGTGACCGCCATCCCCGCGCGCGGGGACACCTCAAGGACCACGAGCCCGAGGCCGGTGGCGACGGCGTCGGCGAGGCGCGCGAAGGGCGGGTCCTCGCGGTAGCGGCGCAGCAGCTCGCCGTACTCCTGGTCGCGGGCGGGCTGGAGCTTGGGCTGGAGCCCGAAGGCGACGAGCCGGGCGGCGTCGGCCGCGTCGGCGGGCGTCACGGCCGCCGGGGCCGCCGGGGCGGGGGCGGCGTCCGGCTCGCCCCACGCGGTGTGCTCTGCGGGGTGGTCGGTCACGGCTGCGGCTCCTTGCTGCGATCGGTCGTACGTACGTCTGCGGCGCTCGGGGCGGTGCCGCGCGGGCGGGGCGTCATGCCGCCTCTGTCCGGTCCGCGGCCATGCCCGCGGCGTCGAGCAGGGCCGTGCCGACGACGAGGTCGGCGCCGCCGAACTCGGGGTCGTCGAGCTCCGTGCCGTCGTCCACGGCGAACAGGAGCCGCTCCTCGCCCTGCCGATAGGCGGTGCCGACGGGCGGGCTCGCCGCGTGCACGGCGAGCAGGGCGACCAGGTACGGCAGCTCGGGGTCCTGGCGGCGGGCGTCGGCGAGCAGGCCGGAGAGCCTGCGGGGCGCGTCGGGCGGCAGGGCGAGCAGCTCCATGGCGGCGGCGAGCTGCTCCTCGCTGAAGCGGCTGTCGTCGGGGGTGGCGACGAGGTCGGGCTCGGGCATCTCCGCGCCCAGGTGCTCGCGCTCCATGGGGGGCGTCAGGAGTATGTCCACGAGGTCGCCGACGCGCACCGAGACGGGGGTGCGCAGGCCCGTCCCGTGCGTGAAGTAGGCGTCCGTGACGCGGGTGGCCCGCTCGGCGGGGAGCGGGAGCAGGGGCGCGAGGAGCTGGCCGTACAGGTCGAGGCCCGCGCGCGCGGCCGGGGTGGCGAAGGCCTGCCGGTCCTGCTCGGCGCGGAACAGGGGGCCGGCTTCGAGGAGCCGGGACTGGAGCTGGGTGTGGCGGCGGATGCAGTCCTTGACGATGTCGACGAGCTCGGCGGCGCGGCGCTTCTGCTCGGGGTCCTCGGACTCGTCGCGGGCCTTGCGGATGTTCGTCAGGATGGCGTTCTCGTGGCGGTACCGGTCGGCCACGTGGTCGAGGGCCTCGGCGATCATGTCGGGGACGGCGCGCAGCCAGTCCACCGCGCGGACGTTGCGCCGGGTGGCGTCGAGGGCCTTGCGGAGGGTCTCGGAGTACTGCACCGTGCGGTAGCGGGCCTGCTCGGCGGCGAGCTGGGCGTCGGCGAGGCGGCCGCGGCTGATGAGCACCTCCAGCTTCACCTCGGCGGCGATCTGGGCGCTGGTGACGTCCGTGTCGAGGGCGCCCACCAGGACGTTCACCGCCTCGTCGGTGGTGCGCAGGTAGACCCCGCCGCCGTATCCGGGCACTTCCTCGATGAGCTTGAAGTCGTAGTCCCGCCGGACGTACGTGCCGTCGGGGTCGAAGGTGCCGTAGACGGCGCGGAAGCCGCGGTCCACGCTGCCGACGTTGATCAGGTTCTCCAGGACCCAGCGGGCGACGCGCTCGTGCTCGGCGGCCGGGCGGTGCGGGGCCTGGGCAGCGACGCGGGGCAGCAGCCGGGCGACGATCTGCTCGTGGTCGGCGCCCGTGTCGAAGTCCATGTTCAGCGTGACGAGGTCGATGGCGGACAGGGCCACCTCCGCCATGGCGTACACCGAGTACTCGCCCGCGAGGTTGGCCTTGCGGGCGTCCAGGTCGTGCAGCGGCGCGGTGCACGCGAGCGCGCGCAGGCGCCGTGCCAGGCCCTCGTCGGCGGCCGGGCCCGGCGCGGGCCGCGGCCCCGCGCTGAGCTGGGACGGAGCGGTGTCCGGTACGGCAGGCGAAGTCACGGTGCACAGACTAGGTCCTCGGTCTGACAACGGTCGAAACGGCGCAGATCCCTGGCTTCGGCGGTGGGCTGCGCCGGGGTGCGGGGTGGCTTCGCCGGGTGCGGGGGCATCGGCCTTCGGCCTCGTCCTCAGGCGCCGGACGGGCTGGGTTCCTCGCTCTGCGCCGTCGCCTTCCGCGGGTGCGTCGTGGCTGGGCGCGCAGTTCCCCGCGCCCCTGGCCCCGCCGTCATCCGCGGATGCCTCGTGGCTGAGCGCGCAGTTCCCCGCGCCCCTGGCGGGGACCCGCCCCTGACGGGGCCCCCTGTCTCAGCGTGTCCCCAGGCCGCCTTCCGCCACTCGGCGGGCGTAGGTGTCGACCAGGCCGCTCAGTGAGTCGTCCAGGTATTCGGTCAGGAGTCGTTCGGCCTCGGTGCGGTCGCCGGACTGGAGGGCTTCCAGGAGCTGGCGGTTGCGGGCGAGGTAGGGCTCGTGCAGGCGGCGGGGGTCGTCCACCACGTGGAAGGCGAGGCGGAGTTCGGCGAAGACGCTGCGCATGACCTCGTCGGTGCGGTCGCTGCCGGCGAGCGCGACCAGCTCGCGGTGGAAGTGGATGTTGGCGGTGGACACGCCCTTCCAGTCCCGCGCGCGGGCCGCCGCCCTGCCCTCGGCGACCGCCGCGGCGAGCCCGTCGACGGCGTAGGGAGGCCGGCCGAGGCCGCGGACGACGGCGCACTCGACCAGGCGCCGCACGCGGTAGATGTCCTCGACGTCCTCGACGGTCAGGACCCGCACGAAGACGCCGCGGTTCAGCTCGTGCACGAGCAGGCGTTCGTGCGTGAGCAGCCGGAAGGCCTCGCGCAGGGTGTTGCGGGAGACACCGAGGGCGCCGCCGATGCTGTCCTCGGACAGCCGGGTCCCGGGCGGGAAGTAGCCCTCGGCGATGCGGCTCCGCAGGATGTCCGCGACCCGCTCGGCGGTGCTGGTGCGGCCCAGCAGCGCGCGGTCGTCGGCGAGACCCGTCAGTTCAGCCATGCTCAGCGATCCCCTCAGCCATGCCCGGATTCAACCGCAGGGAGAAGAACGAAACAACACGGGTATTGAGGGATCGTTGAACAATCCTCTACGTTGTCCGGCAAGCGGCTCCCGCTCCCCGCACCGCGCCGCCATGCTCAGCCCTTCAGAAGCACCCTTCCGCACCGCCCATCCCCCCTGCGAGGTGCCCGTGAGCACGACTCCACCGCCCTCTCCGACCCCCGTCGGCGACCAGCGGGACGACGTCCGAGTCCGCGACGACGGCGGCGCGTTCGGCTGGCTGCGCGCGCTCGGGCCGCGTGGCCGCCGCGCCTTCACCGGCGCGTTCGGCGGGTACGCGCTCGACTCCTACGACTACTTCACACTGCCGCTGACCATGGTCGCCCTGAAGGCGTACTTCGACCTGGACAGCGGCCAGACCGGCCTGCTCACCACCGTCACGCTGGTCGTCTCGGCGGTGGGCGGCGCCGTCGCGGGCGTGGTCGCCGACCGCATCGGCCGCGTGAAGGCCCTGCTGATCACGGTGATCACGTACGCGGTGTTCACCGTCGCCTGCGGCTTCGCGCCCAACTACGAGACGCTGCTGGTCTTCCGCGCCCTCCAGGGCCTCGGTTTCGGCGGCGAGTGGGCCGTCGGCGCCATCCTGGTCGCCGAGTACGCGAGCGCCAGGAACCGCGGCCGCACGCTCGGCGCGATCCAGAGCGCCTGGGCCGTCGGCTGGGGCCTCGCCGCGATCGTGTACACCCTGGTGTTCCAGCTCCTGGACGACGACCTGGCCTGGCGCGTGATGTTCTGGACGGGCGCGCTGCCCGCGCTGCTCGTGGTGTACGTGCGCCGCAACGTCCAGGACGCGCCGGAGGCGGCCGCCGCGCGCGAGGAGAGCGCCGACAAGGGCTCGTTCACGGCCATCTTCAAGCCGGGCCTGCTGCGCACCACGTTCTTCGCGGTGCTCCTGTCCACCGGCGTCCAGGGCGGCTACTACACGCTCGCCACCTGGGTGCCCACCTACCTGAAGGACGACCGCGGCCTCACGGTCGTCGGCACCGGCGGGTACCTCACGCTCCTGATCTCGGGTGCCTTCCTCGGCTACCTGACCGGCGGCTACCTCACCGACAAGCTGGGCCGCAAGCGCAACATCACGCTGTTCGCGTTCCTCTCCGCGGCGAGCATCGTCGCCTACACGAACATCCCGGACGGCGCCGACGGCCTTCTCCTGGTGCTCGGTTTCCCGCTGGGCTTCTGCATGTCGGCCATCTTCAGCGGCTTCGGCTCGTTCCTGAGCGAGCTGTACCCGGCCGCCGTGCGCGGCACCGGACAGGGCTTCACGTACAACACCGGGCGCGCGGTGGGCGCCGTGTTCCCCACCACCGTCGGGTTCCTCGCGGACAGTTGGGGTGTGGGCGGCGCGCTGATCTTCGGGGCGTTCGGTTACGCGCTCGCCGTCATCGCCCTCCTCGGGCTGCCCGAGACACGCGGAAGGGAACTGCTGTGACCTCTACGGAGACCCGCGACATCACCCCGGGGAAGGCCCGGGAGCGCTTCCGCGCCGGACTCAGCGTCCCCACGGCGGGCTGGGCGTCCGGTTACGCCCAGGCGAACCTGATCGCCGTCCCGGCCGACTGGGCGTACGACATGCTGCTGTTCTGCCAGCGCAACCCGAAACCCTGCCCGGTGCTCGACGTCACCGACGCGGGGGCCTGGACCACGCCGCTGGCCCCGGGCGCCGACCTGCGCACGGACCTGCCGCGCTACCGCGTGTGGGAGCACGGGGAGCTGATCGACGAGCCCACCGACGTGCTCGCCCACTGGCGCGACGACCTGGTGGCGTTCCTCATCGGGTGCAGCTTCACCTTCGAAGGGGCCCTGGCGGCGGCGGGTGTGCCGCTGCGCCACGTCGAACAGGGCCGCAACGTCTCCATGTACGTGACCGACCGCCCGTGCAGGCCCGCGGGACGGCTCCGGGGTCCCATGGTGGTCTCCATGCGGCCGGTGCCGCCCGCGCACCTGGAGGCGGCGATCCGCGAGAGCGCCCTGCTGCCCGCCGTGCACGGCTCGCCCGTCCACTGCGGGGACCCGGCCGGGCTGGGCATCGCCGACCTCGGCGAGCCCGACTTCGGCGACCCGGTGGAGGCCGAGCCCGACGACATCCCGGTGTTCTGGGCGTGCGGGGTCACACCCCAGGCGGCCGTGACGGCCTCCAGGCCGCCGTTCGCGCTCACCCACGCGCCGGGACGGATGTTCCTCACCGACGCCCGCGACGAGCAGTACAGGGTGGCCTGATACCGCCACCCCGGGGTGGCCCGGTACCGCCGGGCGCCCCCTACGGGTGTGGCTCCCCCGCGCGCGGGGACGCGGAGACGGTGCCCGCGCGCGGGGACCACGCACCGACGACCATGAACGATGAACACGCACGGCCTGCGCGGCCGGCGCACACGGACGAACAGGAGCGACCCCGTTCATGACCTGGGCCTCGATCGACCTCAACGCCGACCTCGGCGAGGGCTTCGGACGCTGGCGGCTCACCGACGACGACGAACTGCTGTCCGTCGTCACCAGCGCCAACGTGGCCTGCGGCTTCCACGCGGGCGACGCGGCCACCATGCGGCGCGTGTGCGAGCGGGCGGCCGAGCGCGGCGTGCGGGTCGGCGCGCAGGTCTCCTACCGCGACCTGGCGGGCTTCGGGCGCCGCGCGATGGACGTGCCGCCCGCGGAGCTCGCCGCGGAGGTGGCCTACCAGATCGGCGCCCTGGAGGTGTTCGCCCGCGCGGCCGGCACACGGGTGTCGTACGTGAAGCCGCACGGCGCGCTCTACAACCGGGTGGTCCACGACGCCGAGCAGGCGGGCGCCGTCGTCGAGGGCGTGCTGCTGGCCGGTGACCGGCTCCCGGTGCTCGGCCTGCCCGGCTCCCGCTTCCTGGAGACGGCGGAGCGGGCCGGGCTCCCGGTCGTCACCGAGGCCTTCGCGGACCGGGCGTACACCGACGAGGGCACCCTCGTGCCGCGCGGCGCCGACGGCGCGGTCGTCACCGACGCGGACGCCGTGGTCGCACGGTCCGTCGGGCTCGCCACGGACGGCGCCGTCACCGCCTTGAGCGGGCGGCGCATCGCGGTCCGCGCGCGCTCGCTGTGCCTGCACGGCGACACACCGGGGGCGGTGGAGCTCGCGCGGCGGGTCCGCGCGGCCCTGGAGGCGAAGGGTGCCCGGGTGGAGGCCTTCACGTGACCGGTTCCGCCACGCGCCCGGACGTGCGCGTGCTGCCCATGGGCGAGCGGGCGCTGCTCGTCGAGCTCGCCGACGGGGCCGCGGCCGAGGCCCTGCACGCCGAGCTGCTGCGCCGCCGCGCCGCCGGCGACCTCGTGGTGCGGGAGATCGTGCCCGCGGCCCGCACGGTGCTCCTGGACGGCCTCGACGACCCCGGGCGGCTCGCGGCCCGCCTGCCCTCCTGGGACGTCCCGCCGCTGCCCCCGCGCACCGAGGACGTCCTGGAACTCCCCGTGCGCTACGACGGCCCCGACCTGGCCGACGTGGCGGACGCGTGGGGGGTGCCGGTGCGGGAGGTGCCGCGCATCCACGCGGCGGCCGAGTTCCGCGTCGCCTTCTGCGGGTTCGCGCCCGGCTTCGGCTATCTGACGGGCCTCCAGAGGCTGCCCGACGTGCCGCGCCGGGCCACGCCCCGCACCACGGTGCCCGCGGGGTCCGTCGCCCTCGCCGGGCCGTACACGGGCGTGTACCCCCGCCCGTCGCCCGGCGGCTGGCAGCTCATCGGCACCACGGACGCCGTGCTGTGGGACCACACGCGTGAGCCGGCCGCGCTCCTGTCCCCCGGTGTGCGGGTCCGCTTCGTCCCGGAGGCCCGATGACGGACCGGGCCGTCGTGGTCGTACGGGCCGGGGCACTGACCACCGTGCAGGACGAGGGGCGCCCCGGCCACGCCCACCTCGGGGTGCCCCGCTCCGGGGCCCTCGACCGGCCCGCCGCCGCCCTCGTGAACCGGCTGGTCGGCAACCCCCCGGAAGCGGCCGTCCTGGAGACCACCCTCAACGGCTGCGCCCTGCGGCCCCGGTGCGCGGTCACCGTCGCGGTGGGCGGCGCGCCCTGCCCGGTGACCGTGGACGGCAGGCCCGCCCCCTGGGGCGCGCCGGTGCGGGTGCCCGCCGGGGCGCTCCTGGACGTGGGAACCGCGCTCTGCGGAGTACGCGCCTACGTCGCCCTCAGTGGCGGTGTGGCCGTCGAGCCGGTGCTCGGGAGCCGCTCCACGGACCTGCTCTCCGGCCTCGGTCCGCCGCCCCTCGCGCACGGCGCCGTCCTGCCCCTGGGCGGCGTGGGGGGCCCGCACGCGCGCGTGGACGCCGTCCCGCAGCCCGCGCCGCCGCGCGAGCTGGTGCTGCGGATGACGGCCGGGCCGCGCGCGGACTGGTTCACGCCCGGGGCCCTGCGCACGCTCACCACGCGCGCGTACCGCGTGTCCTCGGCGAGCAACCGCATCGGCCTGCGGACGGAGGGGCCCGCGCTGGAGCGCGCGGTGCGCGGCGAGCTGCCCAGCGAGGGCATGGTCCTCGGCGCGGTCCAGGTGCCGCCGGACGGCAGGCCCGTGGTGTTCCTCGCCGATCACCCCACCACGGGCGGCTACCCGGTGGTGGGCGTGGTGCGGCAGGAGGACCTGGCAGGGGCCGCGCAGGCGGTACCGGGCACCCCGGTGCGGTTCGTGGCCTCGGGGCGGGGGCCTTGGCGCTGAGCGGGCTCCTAGGGGTGCGCTTCTAGGGGTGCGCTCCTAGGGTGCGTGAGTCCGGCGAGCGCCGCCGTGACGGAGTGCGACGTCCGCACGTCCAGGCCGCCGCTCGTACCGCGCAGCCCGTGGCGCACCTCGGCGGCGGCCAGCGCGAGCAGGTGGGGCAGCAGGTCGGTGCAGCGCCGGGCCACCCAGCCCGTGCCCGCCGTGGCGAGCCACCGCAGGCTCGCCGAGCGGGTGGGCGGCGGCAGTTCGGGCTCGGTCCCGGGCGGGGCGCCCAGGGCCAGACCCTCGGCGGCGAGCAGGGCGTGGCAGCGGGCGGCGAACACCCGGTGGCCCCGTTCGCCGGGGTGCAGCCGGTCGGCGCTCCACAGGGTGCGGTCGGCGACCCACTCCTCGTCCGCGGCGTGCAGGTGCAGGGCGCCGTAGCGCTCCGACAGCGCGTGCACGACCGCGTTCACCGCCCGCTGCCGCCGGGCCAGGGGGCGGCCGAGGGCCCCCGGCAGCCCGAGCATCGCCCCGGGGTCGGGCAGGCAGGCCGTGAGCAGGACCGCCCCGCGCCCGGTCAGGGTCCGGTACACGGTGTCGAGGCGCCCGGCCACGGCGTGCACGTCGAAGGTGCTGCGCAGGGTGTCGTTGACGCCGACGACCACGGACACCAGGCCGGGCCGCGGGGTCAGGGCCGCAGGGAGCTGGCGGTGCAGGACGTCACAGGTACGGGCGCCGGTCACGGCCAGATTGCGGAAGGCCACGGGCCGCTCGGTGCTGCCAAGCCCCTCGGCCAGCAGCGCCGCCCAGCCACGCCAGGCACCGCCCACCGGGTCGCCCACGCCCGCGGTGAGCGAGTCCCCGAGGGCCACGTAGGTGAGCGCGCTCATGCGCCACCACCGGGGCCGGCGGGAGGGCCGTCGCCGGCCGGAAGGACACCGCCGAGCCCGGGGAACGGAAGGGCACGGCGGCCGGGAGCCGCGGTCGTCACGTCGGGGTCCGCGGGGAACACGTCCGGATCGGCGGGGATCGCGTGGGGGTTCGCGGGGATCACGTCGGGGCCCGCGGGGATCACATCGGGACCCGCGAAGACCGCGTCGGAATGCGCGAAGACGGCGTCGGAATGCGCGAAGACCGCGCCGGGGTTCGCGGAGAGCCCACCGGGACCCGCAGCCAGCGGACCGCGGTCTGCGGGGAGCACGTCGGGGTCCGCGCAGATCCCGCCGGAACCAGTGGCCAGCACACCGGAATCCGCGCAGAGCGCGTCGGGGTCCGCCGACAGCACATCGGGGTCCGCGTCGTGTGCCGCCAGGAACGCGGCCACCGCCGCGTCCCACCCGAAACGCTCCGCACGCGCGCGTGCCCGCTGCCGGCGGTCCCGTTCGGGCCGGGCGAGCACCGCCCTTACCGCGTCCGCGAACGCGTCCGCCGTGTCGGCGGCCGCCGCGCCCGCCCCGCCGACGATCTCCGGCAGCGCGGAGGAGGCACTGGCCACCACGGGGGTCCCGCACGCGAGCGCCTCCAGCGCCGCCAGGCCGAACGTCTCGCAGGGCCCCGGCGCCAGGCACACGTCGGCGGTGGCCTGGAGCGCCCCGAGCGCGGCACGGTCGGCGACGTGGCCGAGGAACGACACCGGCAACCGCCGCTCCCGGGCCCGCCGTTCGAGCCGGGCGCGCAGCGGCCCGTCCCCGGCGACGACGAGCACCGCCCGAACGCCCCGACCGCGCAGTGTCTCCAGCGCGTCGAGCGCCATGCCGGGACGTTTCTCCACGGACAGCCGGGAGCACATCAGCAGCAGCGCCTCGTCCCCGCGCGCGTGGCGGCCCCGTAGGCGGGTGTCCCGCAGTCCGGGGTGGCGGTCCCGAAGGTCCACACCCAGGGGCGCCCGGACGACGTTGGCGGCCCCTATGCGGACGAATTCGCGCTCCGCCCAGCGGGTGGTGCACACCACGCGCGCGTAGGCGTACGCGGTACGGGTGTTGAGGGTGTCGGCGGCGCGCCGGGCCAGGCGCGGTGGCAGCCCCCAGGTGCGCAGCACGGCGTCGGCGGCCTCGTGGGAGACCATCACGGCCGGGACCCGGGCGCGGCGCGCCCACCGCCCGGTCCAGCGGAGCGTCGTACGGTCCGACACCTCCAGGCGGTCGGGGGCCAGGCGCTCCAGGAGGCGGGTCAGGCCGTGCCGGTCGGCGAGCACGCGGTAGCCGCCCGTCCCCGGCAGCACGGGCCCGGGCAGGGTGATGACGAGGCCCTGCTCGGTATCGGCGGCCGTCGCCCGCTCCCCGGGCACGACCAGGACGGGCTCGTGCCCGGCGGCCAGATAGCCCCGGCCCAGCTCCCGCAGGGCGGTGCGGAGACCGCCCGAGGAGGGCGTCACGAAGTTGGCGAGACGCACGATGCGCAAGGGCCCGGTGTGACGCACGGGTATCGAGCCCCGGGGCCGCACGGGCGCCCGTCCCGAGGAGACCGGAGGGACCGGCGACTTCGGGGACACAGGCACCGAAGAGACCGAAGGGACTGAGAAGCCCGGGGAAGCCGGGAAGCCCGGGGAAGCCGGGAAGCCCGGGGAAGCCGGAGAACCCGGAGAGGCCGGAGAACCCGCAGGGACGGCGAAACCCGAGGAGACGGCGAAACCCGGAGAGACGGGGGAGCCCGGAGAGACAGCGAAACCCGGAGAGACGGGGAAGCCCGGAGAGACGGGGAAGCCCGGAGAGACGGGGAAGCCCGGAGAGACGGGGGAGGCCGGAGTCACGCCGCCACCGCCGTCCGCTGCGCGAGCACCTCGTCGTAGTGCCCGAGGAGCTGCTCCCCCACCGCGTCCCAGGTCCGCCCGGCGACCGCGGCGCGCCCCGCGGCGCCGTACGCCGCCCGCAGCCCGGGGTCGGCGGCCAGCACCCAGACGGCGTCCCGGAGGGCGTCGGCGTCGCCCGGCGGCACCAGGCTGCCGGTGCGCCCGGGGACGACGAGGTCGAGCGGTCCGCCGACGGCGGGCGCGATCACGGGCACCCCGCTGGCCATGGCCTCCTGCACGGTCTGGCAGAACGTCTCCAGGGGGCCGGTGTGCACGAACACGTCCAGGGACGCGAAGAGCCGGGCGAGTTCGTCCCCGGTACGGCACCCGAGCAGCCGCGCGCCCGGCAGCGCGGTCCGCAGTGCGGGCGCGCTCGGCCCGTCGCCCACCACGACCACCCGTACGCCGTCCAGGGCGCACACCCGTGACAGCAGCTCGACGTGCTTCTCCGGCGCCAGCCGTCCCACGTAGCCGACGAGGAGTTCCCCGCCGGGGGCGAGCGCGCGCCGGAGCCGGGGGTCGCGCCGCCCCGGACGGAAGCGGTCCGTGTCGACACCGCGCGGCCACAGGCGCACCCTGGGCACGCCGTGCGCCTCCAGGTCGGCGACGGCGGCGGTGGACGGCGCGAGGGTGCGGTCGGCGGCCCCGTGCACGGCCCGGATGCGCCGCCACGCAGCGGCCTCGCCCAGACCCACGTACGTACGCGCGTAGCCACCGATGTCGGTCTGGTAGACGGCGAGGGTGGGGAGACGGCGGCGCGCGGCGGCGGCCATGCCCCGGGCCCCGAGCACGAACGGGCTGGCCAGGTGGACGAGGTCGGCCCGGTGCGCGGTCAGCGCGGCGGCGAGTCGCCGTGTCGGCAGGGCCACCCTGACCTGCGGGTATCCGGGCAGCGGCAGGGACGGGACGCGAAGGACGGGACACGGCGCGAAGCCGTCGTGACCGGCGTCGGCGGTGGTTGCGGAGGCGCTGGAGGCGGTGGTGGCGGAGTCGCTGGAGGCCGTGGTGGCAGCGGTGGCGGGGGCGATGACGAGGGGGTCGTGACCGCGGGCGACGAGCTGCCGGGCGGTCTGCAGGGCGCAGTGCGACACCCCGTTGACGTCGGGCGGGAAGGATTCGGTGACGATGACGACACGCATACCGGTGTTGTCGTCAGATCGGGCGTGCCCACGTCAACGTGGATCTTTCCGGGCGAGGAACGTCCCATGAGCGTTCCGCTGCGCGCGGAGCGGTGGCCGGACGGACCCGGACGGCGGCGCCACGCCGCCACGCCACCTGGCCGCCGGACCCGCAAGCCCCGCCCTGCCCAAGCCGATCAGGCTGCCCAGGCCTCGCTCCGGACTGCCCCAGCCGCCCGGCCGGGACCGACGGCCTTCAGCGGCCTCACACAGCGGGCGCGTCCGGCCCGATCCGGCTCCGTACCGCCGACTGCACGTCGTCCTCCTCGGCGGGATCGGTGGCGAGCCGCCTGAGCTGGGCTGCGACGCGGGCGTCGCCGGTCTCGGCGTGCCGCGCGGCGACCTCACGCGTGGACTCCTCGCAGTCCCACAGGCACTCGACGGCGAACCCGGCGGCGAAGGAGGGGTCGGTCGCGGCCAGCGCCCGGGCGGCGCGGCCCCGGAGGTGGGAGGAGGCGGTCTCGCGGTAGACGTGGCGCAGGACGGGCGCCGCGCAGCCGATGCCGAGGCGCCCCGCCCCGTCGACGAGCGGCCACAGCGTCGGCGCGTCCGGCCCCTGGCCGCGTACGGCCTCGCGGAGCGCGGCGAGCACCAGGGGGCTGTCCTCTGCGCCGCCCCGGCAGGCGAGGACGCGTCCGGCGGCCGCGCCCAGCGCGTCCGGGCGTCCGGCCCACTGGCGGGCCCGCTGCACGGCGGCGGCGGAGCGCATCCGTTCGAAGGTCTCGGCGGCGACGTCCACGACGGCGGCCGACGGACTCTGCGCCGCCTCCTCCAGGAGGTCGAGCACGTCGGGGTCGCGGACGTCGGCGAGGTAGCGCAGGGCGGTGCCGCGGGCCCCGTCCGTGCCATGGCGCGCGGCGTCGAGGATCTCGGCGCGGTCCTCGGGTCCGGCGACGGCGGACAGGCAGCGGGCGGCCGGGACGTGCAGCGCGGCCCCCCGCTCCAGGCCCTCCTGGGCCCAGTCGAGCACGGCCCTGACGCTCCAGCCGGGGCGCGGCCCGGAGGGCTCCATCTGGCGCTGCCAGCGGTCGAAGGAGCCGCGCTCCTGGGCGGCGCGCACCCGGGCCCCGATCTCCGGGCGGGGATCCTCGGCCCACAGCCGCCAGGGCCGCGGCTCGAAGGCGTCCCGGACGGCGGCGGCGAGGGCGGCCTCGCCCTCGGCGTCGGCGGGGAACCGGGCGAGCACGGGGCCGGCGAGGGCGCGCAGGGCCGCGTCGTCGTCGCGCAGGGCCAGCTCGTCCAGGGCCCACGCCCAGTTCGTGCCGGTCCGCGCGTAGCGGCGGAGCATCCGCAGGGCGTCCGGGCGGTCGTAGGAGGCCAGGTGGCCGAGGACGGAGAGCGCGAGGCCGGTCCGGGTGTCGTCCGTGACCAGGACGTCCTCGGGGTCGAAGAGGTGGCGCTCGACCGCGTCGAGCTCGCCGTTCAGGTCGAGGTACAGGCGGGCGTAGTACAGGGAGCGGTTCTCCACCTGCCAGTCGTGCCGCGGGTCGTTGAGCACGCAGTGGTCGAGGGCGGAGAGCGCCTCGGCGCGGGGGGCGGTGAGCGCGTGCAGCGTGCCGTCGCCGCGGCCCCTCTGCAACAGGCCGAGCAGCGTACCGCTGGGCGCTATGACCGGTTCGAACATGGGAAACAGCCTCACATCAAGCGTCGACGCAACCGGGAATCCGCATTACCTGGCCGTGCGCCAACACGTCGGGCCGCCCGCCGTCTCTTGCTTGTCGAAGACCATTTTCCTCTGCCTCTCGTCGGTGGCCCGAGGACCCCGGGCACCAGGCCCGGGACGGGCCGATCACGGGCCACGTGCCGCGGCAGGACCTGCCCCGACGTCGCGTCCGTGAATCACGTCGTCATGATGACCCAGCGGTTCCACCCGCCGCGACCACATTTCCGGCGCCCCCGTCGCACCAGGTCGAGTACCCCCGCTCAGGCGGCCCCGAACAAGGTGAGCAGCTCCGCCTTGCCGAACATGCGTGCCGTGTCGATGGCTGACGGCGTGCCCGCGGCCGGATCGGCTCCGCCGTCGAGCAGCGCCTTGATCACGTCGTCGGCGCCCTTGAAGACGGCGCCGGCGAGCGGCGTCTGGCCCCGGTCGTTGGCGCGGTCGACGTCCGCGCCGCGCTCGACGAGGACGCGGACCGCGGGCGCGTGGCCGTGGTAGGCGGCGAGCATGAGAAGCGAGTCACCGCTGTCGTTGGTGAGGTTCGCGGGCACGCCCGCGTCGACGTAGGCGGCGAGCGCGTCGGCGTCACCGGCGCGCGCGAGATCGAAGATCTTGCCCGCCAGCTCCACGACCTCGGGGTCGGGGGCTTCACTCATGGGAGACCGCCTTTCGCTACGGGTGGGCCGGGTCCGGCGGGATCGCCGGAGCCCGTGGGTGCCCGGCCGCGGGACCCTGCGGCCGGACGAGTGAATCGACAGGGTACTGCCCGTCACGGCACATGACCGACCGCGTCCGCGGCAAAGCTCACGGCGGGCGGCACGCATCGCCCGCCCCTTCTCCGGCCCCTCCCGGCACCCCGCCGCCATTAGGGGGAAATATCATTCATTTCCCCCATTTGCGCCTCTTCTCGTATGGATACATGCTGTGAGCCTGGAAGTACTGATGGTGACTGCCCCCCTCATTCAGGAGAACTCTCATGGTCCTGTCCATCTCCGGAGTCGTGCTGCTCGGCATCATCGTCTTCCTCTTCTTCCGCAAGGACGGGCTCAAGCCGTCCCATGCGATCATCTGCGCGCTCTTCGGCTTCTTCCTCGCGGGCACCGCCATCGCGCCCGGCATCAAGGCGGGCAGCGCGAGCCTCGCCAGCCTGCTCGGCGGGATCAAGTTCTGACGGCCGAGCCCCTCACCACCGCAGCGAGGAGACCGACGTGGCCCGGCGCCCCCTCCCCCGCATCCTGAGCACCGGCACCGCCCAGATCGCCCGCGGCCGGGAGCACCTCACGCGCGGCCGCGAGCTGGCCCGGTCGGTCGCCGACGGGGCCACGGACGTCCTCCATCCGCTGATCACCATCACCCGGGGTCTCGGCCGCCTCGCCGGGGCGGGCCGCCGCAAGTGGTCCGCGACCCCCAAGGACCGGCGGGGACCGCTGCTGTTCCTCGCGACCTCCGTGATCCTGGTCGTGGCGCTCATCCCGTACGGCCCCCTGCTCGCCGCCGTCTCCCTGATGGCGGCCGCCGCCTGGACGGGCCGTCGGCCCCCCGTGGACGAGCCCTCCGCGGACGTGGAGGAGGCGCGGACCCAGCGTCTGCAGTCCCTCTACGAGGCGCTGGTGCCGTACTTCTCCGTCCCGGACGACCCGACTCCGCTGTTCACGCACGGCGGCGAGTGGGAGCCCGCCTTCCCCGCCTACGAGTTCGACGACACCGGCCGCGTGTCCCATCTGGTGGTGCGCTATCCCGCGCACTTCACGGACGTCGAGCCGGAGTCCCGCGCGCGGATCGAGCAGTTGCTGCACGCCAAGTCGGGCCGGGGGCGCGAGTACCGCTTCGAGTGGGACGAGGAGGCCAACTCCCTCATCGTGGACGTGCTGCCGCCGCTGTCCACCGGGATCGCCGCGCAGCGGTTCGTCACCGCGCCCGGCGAGGCCGTCCTGGGGTTCACCGACCCGAGCGCCGTCCAGCGCACCCTGCCCGTGACCGACGGCGGCGAGGAGCGCGACGCGCCGCCCGTGGTGTGGCGCACCGGACCCCGCTCGACCGAGCCGCACCTGCTCGCCGTGGGCCAGCCCGGCAGCGGCACCACCACGCTGCTGCGCTCCCTCGCCCTCCAGGCCCTGCTCCACGGCGACGTCGTCATCGTCGACGGCAGCGGCACCGGCGACTACGCGTGTCTGATCGGGCGCAGGGGCGTCCTGACCGTGGAGTGCGGGCTCGCCGGGGCGCTCGCGACCCTGGAGTGGGCGGCGCACGAGACGGAGCGGCGCCTGATCGCCGCCAACCGCGCGCGGCAGGCGGGCCACCCGCCGCCCGAGGACGTCAAGCGCCCGCTGTGGATCATCCTCGACCGCCCCGGCACGCTCGGCCACCTGGCCTCGGCCGACGGCCACCGCGATCCGCAGTCCCTGCTCCAGGTGCCGCTGCGGCACGGCCGGGCGGCGGGCGTCACCGTCGTCGTCGCCGAGCAGCTCGACAGCCTGGACGCCCTCAGTGACGGGGTACGCCAGCACACCCGCGCGCGCGTGGTGCTCGGCCCCGCCCCCGGTGACCAGTTGCAGGCGATCCTCGGGGCGGCGCCACCCACGACGCCCACCGCCGAGGTCCCGGCGGGCCGCGGCTACGCCCGCCTCGGCGCGGGCCGGGTGCACCGGCTCCAGGTCCCGGCGACGCCGGACCCGTACGACGACGCGACGAGCGAGGCGCACCGGCAGGCGGTCATGGAGCTGCTCCCCGAGCGCACGGCGCCCGCGGACGACGACCTGGTCCCGGCACCGGAGCCGGACACCGCCGCCGACGTGGACGCGGCGCTCACGGTGGCCCCCGCCGGCGCGGAGGGCTGACGCGGGGGCGGGAACGCCCCCGGCCTCCCCCTGGTCACGCTGGTCACAGGCGGACCGGCCCCCGGCCCCTCACGCCACGAACGGGTACGCCCCCTGCACCGCCCCGCCCGCCCCGGTCTCCACGAGCCGCGCCGCCGCCGCGAGCCGTACCGCCGCCTCGTCCGCGACCGCCCCGCCGACCGTGAAGGGCAGCCGGACGTAGCCCTCGAAGGCGCCGTCCACGCCGAAGCGGGGGCCGGAGGGCACGCGGACACCGACGCGTTCGCCGACCTCGGCGAGGCGCGAGCCGGACAGACCGCCGGTGCGCACCCACAGGGTCAGGCCGCCGCGCGGCACGTCGAACTCCCAGTCGGGCAGCTCCCGGCGCACGGCGGCCACGAGCGCGTCGCGGTTGTCCCGGGCCTGCGCCCGGCGCAGGTCCACGGCCTCCTGCCAGCCCGCGGTGGTGAGCAGCCAGTTCACGGCGAGCTGTTCAAGGACGGGGGTGCCCAGGTCGGCGTAGGCGCGGGCGGCGACCAGGCTGCGGATCACGTCGGGCGCGGCCCGCACCCAGCCGATGCGCATGCCCGCCCAGAAGGCCTTGCTGGCCGAGCCGACGGTGATCACGGTGGCGCCCGCCGGGTCGAAGGCGCAGGCGGGGCGCGGCATGGCGAGGTCGTCGAGGCGCAGTTCGCTCATCGTCTCGTCGACGACGAGGACGGTGCCCGCGGAGCGGGCCGCGTCGACGAGGCCCCGGCGCTGGTCCTCGTCGGCGAGCGCGCCGGTCGGGTTGTGGAAGTCGGCGACGACGTACGCGAGGCGCGGCGCGGCGTCGCGCAGCACCTGCCGCCACCGGTCCAGGTCCCAGCCCCGCAGCCCCTCGGCCATGGCCACGGGCACCAGGCGCGCGCCCGCCTCGCGCATGAGCTGGAGGATGTTGGCGTAGCTGGGGGACTCGACGGCGATGCGCTCGCCGCGGCCCGCGAAGAGGTGGCAGATCGCGTCGATCGCGCCCATGGCGCCGGTGGTGACCATGATCTGCTCGGGCATGGTCGGCACGCCCCGCGCGGTGTAGCGCTCGGCGAGCACGGCGCGCAGGGCGGGCAGCCCGGCCGGGTAGTCACCGTGCGTGTGCGCGTACGGCGGGAGCTCCTCCAGGGCGCCCTGGACGGCGCGGGTGAGCCAGGGCTCGGGGGCGGGCAGGGCCGCGCAGCCGAGGTCGATCATGGAGCCGACGGCTTCCGGGGGCAGGGGCTCCAGCCCGCGCGCGGGCAGCGGGTTCCCCGCCGGGACGGCGGTCCAGCTCCCCGCTCCCCTGCGGGACTCCAGGAACCCCTCGCCCCGCAGCGCCTCGTACGCGGCGGCGACCGTGGTACGGCTCACGGACAGCGCGACGGCGAGTTCCCGCTCGGCGGGCAGGCGCGCGGCCACAGGAACGCGTCCCTCTAGGACGAGGAGCCGGATGCCGTCGGCGAGGGCGCGGTAGGCGGGCGGGCGGCGGGTGCCCGCGCCCGCCGGGCGCGTCTGCTGGGAGGTGAGCAGCCGGGCGAGCTGGGCCGAGCCCACCGCCGATGTCCACTGAGCCATGATCCCAGTCCACCTTCATCGAATTGGCCATGGTTGGCGCCGTGCGCCAAGCCACAGAGTGTCATGCGTCAGGCCACCACCACCAACGGGGGACCCCTTGTCCACGGAACACGCAGATCCGTCCGTCCCGGCCCCGGCACGTCCGGGCCGCTTCACCCTCAGGCGCCCGGCCGGCGGGCACCTCGTCCGCCGCTTCGTCCAGCTCTACGCGGGTCTGGTCCTGTACGGCGTGAGCTCGGCGCTGCTGGTGCGCTCGGGCCTCGGCCTTGAGCCCTGGAACGTGCTGCACCAAGGGCTCGCCGAGCTGACCGGCATGTCGATCGGCGTGGTGACGATCTACGTGGGCGTCGCGGTACTGCTGCTGTGGATCCCGCTGCGGCAGCGCCCCGGCCTCGGCACGGTGTCGAACGTCTTCGTCGTGGGCCTGGCCATGGACGGCACGCTCGCGCTGGTGCCGGACGCGCACGGCCTGGGGCTGCGGATCCCGCTGATGGCGGCGGGCATCGTCCTCAACGGCGTGGCGACCGGCCTGTACATCGCCGCCAAGTTCGGCCCCGGCCCCCGTGACGGCCTGATGACGGGGCTGCACGAGCGCACCGGCCGCTCGATCCGGCTGATGCGCACGCTGGTGGAGGTGGCGGTGGTCGTCACGGGCTTCGCGCTGGGCGGCACCCTGGGCGTGGCCACCGTTCTGTACGCCCTCGTGATCGGGCCGCTCGCCCAGTTCTTCCTGTGCCTGTTCGCCGTCCCGGCGCCGACCGCGGGAGGCGTGGTGGCCGCCGGCGGTCCATCGGGGCGGGCGATACTGCGTCGGTGACCACGCGCGTACGCCACCCGTACCTCGACCACCCGGGGCCGATCGCCTTCGCCCACCGCGGCGGGGCGGCCGACGGCCTGGAGAACACCGCGGCGGCGTTCCGGCGCGCCGTCGAGGAGGGCTACCGCTACCTGGAGACGGACGTGCACGCCACGTCGGACGGGCGGCTCGTGGCGTTGCACGACGCCACGCTCGACCGCGTGACCGACACCGGCGGCCGGATCGCGGACCTGCCGTGGGCGCGGGTGCGCCACGCGCGCGTGGCGGGGCGGGAACCGGTGCCGCTCTTCGAAGACCTCGTGGAGGAGTTCCCCGAGGCGCGCTGGAACGTGGACGTGAAGGCCGAGCCCGCCCTGCTGCCACTGCTCGGACTGATCGAGCGCACCGGGGCCTGGGACCGGATCTGCGTCGGCTCGTTCTCCGAGGCGCGGGTGGCCCGGGCCCAGCGGCTCGCCGGGCCGCGCCTGGCGACCTCGTACGGGACGCGCGGTGTGCTGGCGCTGCGGCTGCGCTCCCTGGGGATGCCGGCGGCGCCGCGCGTCTCGGCGGTGTGCGCGCAGGTGCCCGAGGCGCAGTCGGGGGTGCGGGTGGTCGACCACCGCTTCGTCCGCGCCGTCCACGCGCGGGGGCTCCAGGTGCACGTGTGGACCGTCAACGACGCGGACCGCATGCACGCGCTGCTCGATCTGGGGGTCGACGGCATCATGACGGACCACACCCGGACGCTGCGCGACGTCCTGAAGGAGCGCGGTACCTGGGTCTGAGGCCCGGTAGGACCGACCGCGGCGGGCGACGCGGACCCTCCCGTTCCGGGGGCGGATTTAGCAACCGGCGGCGAAGGACGGTAGTGTACGCGTTTGGCCTGCCAGGCGTACCGTTACTGCGCGCTGAGCTTCGAGAGACGCTGGGTGACATCTGCTGCCAGATGTGACAAACCGGGCGCTGGTGGGTACAACAAGGGGCGGCATACGACGGCGACGCATGACCCGCTAACGGGAATCTTTACCGCCGACCGGACGTTGTCCGGAAGACGACGACAGCGACAGACCTGTCCTGTGGGCGACAAGCCCGGGAGGCACGATTCATGAGTGAGCGAGCTCTTCGCGGCACGCGCCTCGTGGTGACCAGCTACGAGACCGACCGCGGCATCGACCTGGCCCCGCGCCAGGCCGTGGAGTACGCATGCCAGAACGGACATCGTTTCGAGATGCCGTTCTCGGTGGAGGCGGAGATCCCGCCGGAGTGGGAGTGCAAGGTCTGCGGGGCCCAGGCACTTCTCGTCGACGGCGACGGACCGGAGGAGAAGAAGGGCAAGCCCGCGCGTACGCACTGGGACATGCTCATGGAGCGCCGTACTCGAGAAGAACTCGAGGAGGTTCTTGAGGAGCGCCTCGCGGTCCTCAGGTCCGGCGCGATGAACATCGCGGTACACCCGCGTGACAGCCGCAAGTCCGCTTAGGCACGCGGTTTTTCAGAAGTACGACGAGGGCCGGGGCCGCTGCTGCACGCAGCGGCCCC
>NZ_BNBT01000147.1 GCF_014656095.1 Streptomyces longispororuber | reverse complement strand
GGCCGCGCGCGGGCGGCCCGGCACCGGTGCCGTGGGGCGCCGCGTGCGGGCGTACGCCTCCGGTGGCGTGGCGGGCCGACGACACGCGCCCGGCGGCCACGACGGCCGGCCCCGGTGCCCGCGCGGGTCAGGGCCGTCCGGCGATGCGGTCGAGCCGGGCGACGGCGCGCTCGAAACCGCGGGTCAGGTCGTCGAAGACCTCCTGGACGCCGCGCTCGGAGGTCATCCGGCCGACGATCTGGCCGACGGGCGTGCCGAGCAGCGGCTCCACCTCGTACCTCTGGATGCGGGACACGGCGTCGGCGACGAGCAGCCCTTGCAGCGGCATGGGCAGCGGCCCGGGTCCCGCGGGGTCGTCCCAGGCGTCGGTCCAGGCGGTGCGCAGTTGGCGCGCGGGTTTGCCGGTGAGCGCGCGGGAGCGGACGGTGTCGCCCGAGCCGGCGGCGAGCAGCTTGCGTGTGAGCGCCGGGGAGTGCAGGTCCGCCTCGGCCGTGGTGAGCCAGACGGAGCCGAGCCACACGCCCTGCGCGCCCAGGGCGAGCGCGGCCGCGGCCTGTTCGCCGCTGCCGATGCCGCCCGCGGCGAGCACGGGCAGTGGTGCGACGGCTTCGGTGACTTCGGGTGTCAGGACCATCGTGGCGATCTCGCCGGTGTGGCCGCCCGCTTCGTAGCCCTGCGCCACCACGATGTCGATGCCCGCGTCGGCGTGCTTGCGCGCGTGCCGGGCGCTGCCCGCGAGCGCGGCGACGAGCACGTCGCGCTCGTGGGCGCGCGCGATCACGTCGGCGGGCGGGGAGCCGAGCGCGTTGGCGAGCAGGGCGAGCGGGTAGTCGAGGGCGACGTCGAGCTGGCCGCGGGCGACCTGCTCCATCCAGCCGGTGATGCGCCAGCCCGCGGTCTCGCCCTCGGCGAGCTCGGGCACGCCGTGCCGGGCCAGGGTGTCCTCGACGAACTGCCGGTGGCCTTCGGGGATCAGTGCCTCGACGTCGGCCTCGCCGACCCCCTCGACCTTCTTCGCGGGCATCACCACGTCCAGGCCGTAGGGTCTGCCGTCCGCGTGGTCCTGGATCCAGTCGAGGTCGCGGGCGAGGTCGCCGGGCGCGGTGTACCGGACCGCGCCGAGCACGCCGAGGCCCCCGGCCCTGCTGATGGCGGCGGCCACCGCGGGGAACGGCGTGAAGCCGAAGACGGCGTGCTCGATCCCGAGGCGCCTGCTCAACTCCGTCTGCATGGGCGCAGGATGCCGCAGCCGCCCGGACGACGGAAGAGATTTTCTGATGTCGCGTCAGATTCAGGCGCCTTGCGGGCCGCCCGCTCCCCCGCCACCCCGGGAGGAGCCTGAGGCCGACGAGCGACCGACCGATCGGTCAGCCAACTAACCGGCCGATCAAAAAGCTGACCGATCGGTTAGAGTGCGGGCGGAGCGACGCCCCGCGGGACGGGGCGCGCCATGAGCACCCCCGGAGGGAACGTGACGGACATGAGGCGTGAACGCACGACGTGCTGTGTGGTGGGCGGCGGACCCGCCGGCATGATGCTCGGCCTGCTGCTCGCCAGGGCCGGTGTCGAGGTGACCGTCCTGGAGAAGCACGGGGACTTCCTGCGCGACTTCCGCGGGGACACCGTGCACCCGTCGACGCTGCGGCTGCTCGACGAACTGGGCCTCGGCGAGCGCTTCGCCGCACTGCCCGCGCGCAGGCTCCACGAGATGCGGATGCGCATCGACGGCACCACCGTCGTCGCGGGCGACCTGCGCCGCATCCCGGGGCGCCACAAGTACATCGCGATGGTCCCGCAGTGGGACTTCCTCGACCTGCTCGCGAGCGCCGCCGCCGAGGAACCGGCGTTCACGCTGCGGATGCGTACGGCCGTCACGGGGCTCCTCACCGACGCGGTCGGCCACGTCACCGGGGTGGCGTACGAGGACGAGCACGGCGTCCCCGGCGAGCTGGCCGCGGACCTCACCGTCGCCTGCGACGGCCGCGACTCACGCGTACGGCGGGCCGCGGGGATGACGCCCGAGTACTTCGAGGTGCCCATGGACGTCTGGCAGGTACGGGTGCCCGCGCCGCGCGACGCCGCGAAGGCCGGCCGGGTGTTCCTGAGCGTCCGCGACGGCCAGATCGCCGCCACCATGGACCGCGGCGACTACTACCAGACCTCCTACCTGATCGAGAAGGGCGCCGACGCGCGGCTGCGGGCCCACGGCATCGCGTGGTTCCGGGAGCGGCTCGGCGAGCTGCTCGACTGGGACGCCGAGGCGCTGCGGGCGATCCGTTCCTGGGACGACGTGAAGCTCCTGGAGGTCACCATGGGCCGGCTGCGCCGCTGGTACCGCGAGGGGCTGCTGTGCATCGGGGACGCCGCGCACATCATGTCGCCCGTCGGCGGCGTCGGCGTCAACCTCGCCGTGCAGGACGCCGTGGCCGCCGCCCGCGTCCTCGCCGGCCCGCTGCGCCGCGGCCGGGTCACCGTGGCGGACCTGGAGCGCGTGCAGAAGCGGCGCCGGCTGCCCACGGCGGTGACGCAGCGGTCGCAGCGGGGCGAGCACGACATGCTGCTGCGCCCCGCCCTGGCCGGAACGCTCCGGGGCGACCGGCTGCCGCTCCCGCTCAAGCTGCTCCAGAAGGTGCCGCCGCTGCGGACGGTCACCGGCTACCTGGGCGGGGTGGGCGTACGGCCGGAGCACGCGCCGGAGTTCGCCCGGCGCTGACCGGCTGGCGGCGCGCCGTCAGCCGGTTCGCCCTCGGCCCCGGCCGACAGCCCGCCACAGCCCGGGCCGCTGCCCAGGTCACCGCTCGAACCGCTGCGCGGCCAGGCGCCCGCTCAGCCGTCGGCCTTCCGCAGCACGTCCTCGGCGATGGCCTGCTCCTTCACCCGCCGCCGCTCCTTGCGCGACCACGCCCTCGTGTCGCGCGGCTCCACGTACGGCTCCCGCGTCTCCGGCAGGCCGCCGCTGATCGCGCGCTGACGGGCCAGTTCGGCGTCGAACTCCAGGCCCAGGAGGACGGCCAGGTTCGTCAGCCACAGCCAGACGAGGAAGATGATGACACCGGCGAGCGTGCCGTACGTCTTGTTGTACGAGCCGAAGTTGGCGACGTACAGGGCGAACCCGGCGGAGGCGACGAGCCACAGGACGACGGCGAGGGCGCTGCCCGGGCTGATCCAGCGGAAGCCCGCGGTGCGGGCGTTGGGGGCGCGCCAGTACAGCAGCCCGATCATCACCACGACGAGGACGAAGAGCACCGGCCACTTGGCGATGGCCCACGCGGTGAGCGCGGCGTCGCCCGCCCCGATGGCGTCCCCGGCGCGCTCGGCGATCGGCCCCGTGAACACGACGATGAGCGCGCTGATGGCGAGCAGCACCATCAGGACGATGGTGAGGCCGAGCCGCAGCGGGGTCAGCTTCCACACGGGGCGGCCCTCGGCCATGTCGTAGACGGCGTTGGCCGCGCGGATGAAGGCGGCTACGTAGCCCGACGCGGACCAGACCGCCGCCGCGAGGCCCAGCAGGGCCACCACTCCGCTGACCCCGCCCCGGTCCTGCAACTGCCGTACCGCGTCCGTCAGCAGGTCACGCACCGCGCCCGGCGCGAGGTCGTCCAGGTTCTTCAGGACGGTGCGCGTGGCGGACTCGCCGATCACGCCGAGGACGGAGACGAGCAGCAGCAGCGCCGGGAACAGCGACAGCACGCCGTAGTAGGTCAGGGCGGCCGCGCGGTCGGGCAGGTCGTCCTCCATGAACTCCTTGGCGGTGCGGCGCAGCACCGCCCACCAGGAGCGGGCGGGGAGCTGCCCCGGCTCGTCCGGAGCGGCCTCTTCCACCTGCCGACCGGGGCCTTCCTCCGCCTGCCGCGCCGCGGCCTCCGCCTCGTCGTCGCGGTGCCCGCCCCGCTCCGGGCCCTCCCGTACGTCCTGCCGTGTTCCTTGCGCGTCCTGCCGTGCGCCCTGCCGCGGTACGTCGCCCGCGGGGGTCTCGCGCCGGGGGTCGTCCGCGGCGGTGCCGCGGCGGTGCGCCTGGCCGGCCGTGCCCGCTTCGTGCCACTGGTCCGTCTTGTCCGTCCGCTGCACCCGCGCGTCGGCGTCCCGCCGGTGCGCGCGCTCGTCGCCGTCTGTCATACGGCACGGGTGTCCCGTCGTGGCCGCGCCAATCCGGTCCGCACGAGTGGCGTGTACGCGCTGTGTTCCGATCAGCGCGGCGGGTACCCGGCGCGGCGTCCGACATCAGCACTCTGCCCGAGGAGAGACCATGGATCGGACCGATCAGCCCCACGAGCCCGGCCGCCAGGGCACGACGACGGCGGGCGGCGTGGCGGACGCCGCCCGCGAGGGCGCGGCCGACGTGGTGCACGAGTCCGTCGCCCAGGGCCGGGACCTGTACGAGCGGCTCCGCGAGCAGGCCGTGGACGAGGCCGAGGCGCAGACGCGGCGCCTCGCGGCCACCCTCCGTGAACTGTCCACGGAGCTGCGGCACATGGGCGACAGCGCCAAGCCGGACTCCCCCGCGGCCTCGCTCGTGCGCCAGCTCGCGGGCGGCGGCCACCGCTTCGCCGACCGCCTCGAGCACCGGGGCGCCGGTGAACTCCTGGACGACGTACGGGACTTCGCCCGGCGGCGGCCGGGCCTCTTCCTCGCCGGTGCGGCGCTCGCCGGGTTCGCGGCGTCCCGTGTCGGGCGGGGCGTGGGCGCCGCCGGTTCCGCGCCTTCGCCCGGGTCCCCCGCGCCGGACGAGGGCGCCGGGGCCCCCGCGCCCCGGCGTGAGGTACCCGCGTACGCGCCCGACCCGGCCCTCGCGCCGGGCGAGGGGCCGCCGCCCGTGCCGCGCCTCGGCGCTCCCGCCCCGGGGACGCCCGCCCCGGGTGCGCCGGGTACGCCCGCGCCGGGTGCGCCTGCTCCGGGTGCCCCCGCGCCGGGTGCCCCCGCGCCGGGGATGCCCGAGCCGCCCGCGCCGCCGCCCACGACGGGCCGGGGGTGGTGAGCGTGTCGGCACCGCACCCCGACCGGCCGCTGGACCGGCACACGGCACGACCACCGGCCTCGCCCGCGGACGCGCCGGGAGCCGCCCCGCCCCCGGCTGCGCCGCCCGTCCCGCCCACGGCCCCCGCGCCGACGGAGGCGGCATCGGCAGCCTCGGCGGCATCGGCGCCGGAGGGCGCCGCCCATCACACCCGCGCCCGCGACGCGTCCATCGGCGAGCTCGTCGGTGACGTCACGCAGGACCTCACGCACCTGGTGCGCACCGAGATCGAGCTGGCCAAGGCCGAGCTGAAGGAGCAGGGCGGCACCGCGGGGCAGGCCGCGGGCCTGTACGGCGGCTCCGGGTACGCCGTGGGCCTGGCCCTCGCCCTGGCGAGCCTCGCCGCGGTGTTCGGCCTGGACCACGTCGTGGACCGCGCCTGGGCCGCGCTCGTCGTCGCCGCCGTCTGGGCGGTGGCGGGCGCGGTCCTGTACGTCACCGGGCGCCGGCGGATGCGCGCCGTACAGCTCACGCCCGAGCGCTCGCTCGACTCACTGAAGGAGGACGCCAAATGGGCCCGACACCCGACGAGCTGAGGCAGGAGACCGAGGAGACCCGCGCGCATCTGAGTGACAGCGTGGACCGCCTCGCCGAACGGATCAGTCCGCAGCGCGTGGTCCGCCGCCGCGCCTCCTCCGCGCGCCACCGCGCCACCGCCGTGCGGGACCGCGTGATGGGCACGGTGCACACCACCGCCTCGCGGACCGGCGGCACCGTCGAGGACGCCACCGGGCGGGTGCGCGAGCAGGCCGGACAGGTGCGCGAGCAGGCCGGGCAGGTGCCTGAGCAGCTCCGCGAGCGGACGCAGGGCAGCCCCCTGGCCGCCGGGCTCATCGCCTTCGGCGCGGGCCTGCTGACCGGCGCGCTCTTCCCGGCCACGAGCGCCGAGGCCCGCGTCGGCCGGCAGGTGCGCGAGCACTCCCCCGAGCTCCTCGAACCCGTCAAGGAGGCCGTCCGCGGGGCCGGGCAGGAGTTGCGCGAACCGGCGCGCGAGGCCGCGCAGGCGGTCAAGGACACGGCGCGGGACGCCGCCAGGTCCACCCCACCGCGCGCCCGCGGGACCGAGTGACCACCGGGCCCGCACGGGCCACCACGCCCGCGCTCCGCGCACGCGTACGGGCCGGGCACCCGTACGGACCACCCCGGCCGCCGTCCGGCGGCCGGGGTGCCGGAACGCGCCGGGTGTCAGCCCCCGTCGTCGTGCCCCCACTCCTCGGGGCCGCCCCCGCGCCACTCGATGAGGGGTGACACGGCGACCTCCGTCGGGTCGATGTCCAGGCCCGCGCGGCGCAGGAACTCGGCGACGTCGGACACGTTGTGCGCGAGGCCGACGTCCTGGCCGCGCACGTCCACCCGCCGCCCGCCCCGCGGGCCCGGCCGGTGCACGACGATCGGTGCTTCTGCCATGCCTCCAGCGTGCGCCCGCCGGGCGCGGCGCGCGATCGGCGTACCCCCCGCACCGGGCCGGGCTCCCGCGCCCGGGCGGCGTGTCACACGGTGAAGCAGGCCCCGGGAGCGGCGTGGTCGACGGGGCCGTCGAACCGGGCGGCGGCGCGGTCCACCGCCCGGCGCGGGGTGAGGAAGGGCCCGACGTGGGTGACGACCAGCCGCCCCGCACGGGCCGAGCGGGCGGTGTCCCCGGCGTCCTCGGGCGTGTGGTGCACCCGCTCCCCCGCACCGGGGGCCTCGTGGCTCTCGGCCTCGCACAGCAGCAGGTCGCACCCCTCGGCCAGACCGGTGAGGGCGGAGCAGGGCGCGGTGTCCCCCGAGTACACCAGCGACCGCCCGGCGGCGTCCACGCGCAGCGCGTAGGCCGGCATGCCGTGGCGCACGGCCGCGCTGGTCAAGGTGAGGGCGCCGATGCGCACCCGGTGCCCGTCGCGCAGGTCCTCGACGGCGAAGGCGGACTCGATGGGACTGCGCGTGGCGGTGTGGGTGAGGAAGTGGGCGAGCCGGTCGGCGAGACCGGGCGGCCCGAACAACGGGATGGGCGCCGCGAGCCGGATGTCGGCGTGGAGCGCGGCGTAGTAGGCCGTCAGCAGGTCCGCGCAGTGGTCGGCGTGCAGATGGGAGATCCAGATGGCGTCCAACTCGTCCAGCGCGACGTGGTGTTGCAACGCGGCCAGCGTCCCGGTGCCCGCGTCCACCCACACCCGGCGGCCCGCGCCGGACACCAGATAGCCGGAACAGGGGTTGTCCGTACGCGGATAGGGCGTCGCGGAGCCCAGAACCGTGAGGCGGATCTCGTCGCTGATCATGGGCGAACCCTAAGCCACCTGGTCAGGGCCTCGTCGCCACTTGGTCAGGGCCTCGGCCGCCGCACCGCAACCGTGCGGCGGCCGCGGTCCGGGGGGCCCGGGGCTCACCTCATGGCCTCCACCCCCGCGACGAGCATGGTCAACACCGTCTCGAAGAGGTCGTCCGGCGGTTGTGCCGCGGAGGCGGCCGCGAGGCGGCGCAGGTGCGGAAGTTGGTCGGCCGCCGTCGGGTCCGGCGGTACGCCGGTCCACGCGCCCGGGTCCGAACCGGCCGGCGGCCGGTCGTGCCAGGCGTCCCAGACCTCGGTGAACCCGGAGACCTGGAGGACGGTGATCGTCCAGGCCCGGTAGGCGTTCACGGGGGACAGCCCGAGGTCGAGGAAGAACCCCACGAGGGCGTCGTCGGGCCGTGACATCTCCGTGGACGCGAACGGGGTCAGGTCCTCGGCGCGGGCGAGCGCCAGCATCCCCGGGTGGGCCCGGTACCAGGCGCGCAGCGCGCGGCAGTAGGCCCGCAGGCTCTCCTGCCAGCGGTCGGTGTCCAACTGCGGCCACGGGCGGTCGCGCTGGCACACGGCCACGATCTCCTTCAGCAGATCGCGCCGGTCGGCCACGTAGTGGTAGAGGGCCCGTGGCGACACCCCGAGGCGCGCGCCGACAGCACGCATGGTCAGCTCGGCCGGGCCCGCCTCGCCCAGGATCTCCAGGGCCGCCCTGGCGATCCTCTCCCTGGTCAGGGTGGGCCGGCCGTTGCGGAACTCCGGCCGACTCCGCCGCCTGGGTGCCGCGGCCGTCCCGGCGTCGTCTGTTGTCGCCACCCCGGCATCGTAGCCGCCCTTGAACTTCACAGTGCGTTGACTTTAAGGGCAATGGCGGCTTAGGTAAGCCTCACCAACGCCGGTGCACCTTCGGGAGGTTGACATGCAGTGGTCGGTGATCCTCGGCTACGGCCTGGGATACGGGCTGGCCCTCAGCGTGCTGTTCACCGCGGCGCTGTTCGCCGGGGCGGCCCTGAGCAGGGACTTCTTGCTGAACGACTATCCGCCCGCGATCCAGCGGCGGTACGGCAGACCGAAGAGCGCCCGCGGCCGCCGGGTGGCGGTGCTCTTCGGCGTCTTCGTCTGGGCCGTCTGCGGTCTCCCCCTGCTGACCGCGGCCATGGTCGGCCTCGACGGCGCGCTCGACGACGGCCTGGAGTTCCTCCCCGCGGCCGTCTGCGGCGCCCTCGTCCTCGCCACGCTGACCGCCTGGGACCTGATCGTCCTCGACTGGATCATCCTGGCCGGCCTCCGCCCCCGGCTGCTGGTCCTCCCCGGCACCGAGGGCATGTCCGAGTACCGCGACCTGCGCTTCCACCTCGACGCCGCCCTCAAGGGCACCCCCCTGATCCTCGTCGTGGGACTACTCACCGGGGGCGTCGCCACGCTGATCGCCTGAGCCGGGGCTCCTGCGCGGGTGGGCGTCGTCCGCCTCCCGCGGTACCACGATGACCGCCGTGCCGCCGGTGAGGTCGACGGCGGAGCGCGGGGGCGCGCCGTCGTCCTCGTCGTCGCGGCGCAGCAGTTCCACCCGCCGGTGCTCCAGCTCCCAGGCCTTGTTGCCGTTCACGACCGCCGTGAACTCGTCGAAGGCGATGCTCGACAGCGAAGGGCCCGTGCGCCTGCGCAGCCAGGGGATCAGGCCCAGGCCGGTGAACCACCGCCACGCGCTCTCCACCAGGGCGGACAGGACCAGCAGACAGGCGAATGCCGGGAACGACATGAGCCAGAGCGTCACGGTCGGCTCCTCCAGGCGGCTTCGGCGCTCGCCCTCCCGTCGGCCGTCCTCATGCGTTGCGTCTCTCCGATCGGCATGGCTCCACGGTGCTGGACCCGCGGCGCCCCGGCATCGGCCCCGGTGATGATCCGCATCCCCCGCGCGGCGGAGGCGCCGCCCCGGAGATCCATCCTCCGCGCGGCCGGCCGCCGCCGTCGCTCATCCGCCGTGCGTCACCGCGCCCCGCCCGGGCCCCCGTCGGCCTCGATGGCGCGCAGGGTGAACGTGACCAGTTCGTCCGCCGCCGCGTCCAGGTCCAGGTCGGGGTGGGCGAGCCAGTGGCTGATGACGCCGTCGATGGCGCCGCCGACGGCGAGCGACAGGACGGTGGGGTCGAACGGGCGGAAGTGGCCGTCGCGCTGGCCCGCCGCGAGGAGGTCCGCCAGGGCCTGCCAGCGGCCCGCCGTGTCGTGGCTGCCGGGGGTCTTCAGGCGGGTGCCGCCGTGGTCGTCGAGGAGCATCTCGGTGATGACGCGGACGTGGCGGCGGTTGTCCCGCTGGTAGCCGACCATCGCGCGGACGTAGGCGACGACCGCGTCCCGCGGGTGGGGCGCGGCCTGGACCCGCTCGGTCACGTACGCCGTGAACTCCTCAAGGACGTGGGCGAGCGCGGCCCGGGTGAGGTTGTCCTTGGACGTGAAGTGGTAGAGCACGGCCGCCTTGGACAGGCCCGCCCGCTCGGCGATGGCCGACAGGGACGTCGACGGGTACCCCTGGGTGGAGATCAGGTCGATGGTGCACTCGACGAGCTGGCGGCGGCGGGCCTGTTCGGTGAAGGTCGGCGCGCCCGCGCCGCGGCCGTCTCGTCGGGCAGCCATGGTGGGTACCTCTCGCTCGTCGTCGCGCCCGCGTGGGACCGTCCCCCCGCAGCGGCGGAATCCGACGGTACACCAGCGGCGCGCGCCTCTGACCAGCGGTGGTCCGCGTGCGGCGGGCAGGGGTCAGAGGCCCAGGACGGCCATGGCGGCGTTGTGGCCGGGGATGCCGCTGACGCCGCCGCCCCGGCGCGCGCCCGCGCCGCACAGATGGACGTTCGGGTACGCGGTGGCCACGCCCCAGCGGTCGTCGGGGGCCTCGTCGTCCGCGTACGGGAAGGCGAGGTCGCCGTGGAAGATGTGGCCGCCGGGCAGGCGCAGCTCGCGCTCCAGGTCCAGCGGGGTCTTCGCCTCCAGGCACGGGCGGCCGTCCGCGTCCGTGGCCAGGCAGTCGGCGATCGGCTCGGCGAGGTGCGCGTCGAGCTGGGCGAGCGTGGCGGCCAGGAGCTTCTCGCGCGCCGTGGCGTTGTCGGCCGCGAACAGCCGGGCGGGGGCGTGCAGGCCGAAGAGCGTCAGGGTCTGGTAGCCGCGTTCGGCGAGGTCGGGGCCGAGGATGGTGGGGTCCGTGAGGGTGTGGCAGTAGATCTCCGAGGGCGGTACCGAGGGGAGGCAGCCGCTCGCCGCCTCGGCGTGGGCCCGGGCCAGTTCCCCGTAGCCCTCGGCGATGTGGAAGGTCCCGGCGAAGGCCTCGTGGGGGTCGACGGCGGGGTCGCGCAGCTTCGGCAGCCGCTTCAGGAGCATGTTGACCTTGAGCTGGCAGCCCTCGGCGGGCGCGGGCGGCGCCTGCCCGGTGAGGGCGGCGAGCTCCTGCGGCGAGGTGCCGGCGAGGACGTGCCGGGCGGCGACGGTCCCCTCGCCGTCGGCGGTGCGGTACGTGACCTCGGCGCGGCGGCCGTCGGTCTCGACGCGGACGGCCTCGTGGCCGGTGCGCAGCTCGGCACCCGCGGCGCGGGCGCGGTCGACGAGGGCGCGGGTGAGGGCGCCCATCCCGCCGACGGGCACGTTCCAGTCGCCGGTGCCGCCGCCGATGACGTGGTAGAGGAAGCAGCGGTTCTGCCGCAGGTCCGGGTCGTGGGCGTCGGCGAAGGTGCCGATGAGGGCGTCGGTGAGCACGACGCCGCGCACCAGGTCGTCGGTGAAGCGGGCCTCGATGGCCGTGCCGATCGGCTCCTCGAAGAGGGTGCGCCAGACCGTGTCGTCGTCGACGGCCCGGCGCAGCTCCGCCTTGTCCGGCAGCGGTTCGGTGAGGGTCGGGAAGATCCGGCGGGCCGCGTGGCCGGTCAGCGCGGCGAACTCGCGCCAGGCCGCGTACGCGCGGTCGTCGCCGGTGAGCCGGGCGAACGAGGCCCGCGTCCGGGCGCGGCCGCCGCCCACGAGGAGCCCGGTGGGCACGCCGCCGCGGACGGTGGGGGTGTACGAGGACACGTCGCGGGCGCGCACCCGGAAGTCGAGGTCCAGGTCGCGGACGACCTTCCTGGGCAGCAGGCTCACCAGGTACGAGTAGCGGGACAGGGCGGCGTCCCGGCCGGGGAAGGGGCGGCTGGAGACCGTGGCGCCGCCGGGCTCCCCCAGCCGTTCCAGGAGCAGCACGGAGCGGCCCGCGCGGGCCAGGTAGGCGGTGGCCACCAGGGCGTTGTGGCCGCCGCCGAGCACCACGGCGTCGTAGCTGGATCGCATGTCTCTTCGTAGCACGGATGTGTGTCCGGGTACGCCGTTCCGTGCGGGTGCGCGGGGCGCCCGGCCGGAACCGGACGCCCTCCCGGAGCCGCAGCGTGGCTCAGGGCCCGCCCGTGACCCGCTGTCGGCGCACGGCGGCGACCCGGTGGTAGAGGGCCGCGGCTTCGGTGCCGCGGCCCAGTTGCTCCAGGCAGTGGGCCTCGTCGTTGCGGCTGGCGAGGGTGTCGGGGTGGTCGGCGCCGAGGACGCGCTCGCGGGCGGCGGCCACGCGGCGGTACTCGGTGAGCGCGTCCGCCCAGCGGCCGAGCCAGCCGAGGCCGACGGCGACCTCGCGGCGGCTGACCAGCGTGTCCGGGTGGTCGGCGCCGAGGACGCGCTCGCGGATGGCGCACACGTCGCGGGCCTCGGCGAGCGCCTGCTCCCAGCGGCCCTGGCGGCCGAGGTTGACGCCGAGGCCGTGGCGGGCGCGCAGGGTCTCGGGGTCGGCGGGGCCGCTGACGCGGGTGCGGTCCTCGATGAGGGCGCGGTACAGCTCCAGGGCCTCGGCGCTGCGGCCCAGGCGGCCGAGGCTGATGCCGACCTCGTAGCGCGCGGCGAGCGTGTCGGGGTGGTCGGCCCCGAGGGCCCGGGCGCGGGCCTCGGCGACCTCGCGGTAGGTGTGCAGGGCCTCGGGCCAGCGGCCGAGCTGGCCGAGGGTGTACGCGACCTCGTAGCGGGTGACGAGGGTGTCGGGGTGGGTGGGGCCGAGGACGCGGGCGCGGGCGGCGGCGACGTCGCGGGCCAGCCGGTAGGAGTCCTCGAGACGGCCGAGGCGGCTGAGGTTGAAGGCGAGGTTGTGGCGGCAGCGCAGGGTGTCGGGGTGGTCGGGGCCCGCGGTGCGCTCCCGGGCGGTGAGGACCGACGTGTACACCTGGTGGGCCTCGAAGTGCCGGCCGAGGCGGCCGAGGACGTACGCCGTCTCCTGGCGGACGGCGAGGGTGTCGGGGTGCTCGGCGCCGAGGACGCGCTCGCGGCCCTCGGTGACGCGGCCGTACTCGCGCAGCGCGTCGGTGGTCCTGCCGGTGCGGCTGAGCGCGAACCCGACCTCGTACCGGCTGGTGAGCGTGTCGGGGTGGTCGGGGCCGAGGAGGTGCTCGCGCTCGGCGGCGACGGCGCGGTGCACCTCGCCCGCCTCCGCCCAGCGGCCGAGGCGGCCGAGGTTCAGGCCGGTGTTGTGGCGGCCGGTGAGGGCGGCGAGGACGTGCGGCGGCGGGGCGGGCCGCGCCGGCACGGGCGGCGGGACGACGGTGTGGCGGCCGGTGGCGCGCGGGATCCACTCGCCGGTGAGGCCCGCGGCCGCGTCCGGCGGGGCGGTGCGCAGGACGGCGCCGGTGGCCTTGTGGCCGGTGGTCATGCCGCGGGTCCAGGACGGCAGGGACGGCTCGGGGCGGCTCACGGCGGCGCGGCGGCGCTCGGCCGCCGGGTGCGGGAGGCGGCGCCGGGAGGGGCTGACGACGGTGGGCACGTAGGTGGCCGGGGCGGTGGCGCCGCCGCGGCCCGCGGCGATGCGGCGGCCCAGCTCGCGGGCGTCGCCGGGCCGGTCGTCGGGCTGCTTGGCGAGCAGGTCGAGGACGATCCGGTCGAAGAACACGGGGAGTTCGCCGCGGCGGCGGCGCGGCGGCTCGGGCGGGGTGTCGCGGTGGCCGACGAGGATCGCCCAGGCGTCGTCCAGGTCGAACGGCGGGGCGCCGGTGGCCAGTTCGTACAGGACGCAGCCGAACGAGTACAGGTCGCTGCGCTGGTCGACCTCGGCGCCGCTGATCTGCTCGGGCGACATGTAGTGCGGAGTGCCCATGGCGATGTTGGTGTTGGTCAGGCGGGAGGTGAAGCCGATGTCGTGGCCGAGGCGGGCGATGCCGAAGTCGCAGATCTTCACCGTGCCGTCGGTGAGCCGCATGATGTTCGCGGGCTTCAGGTCGCGGTGCACGACGCCCTGTTCGTGGGTGTAGGCGAGGGCGGAGGCGACCTGGTCGGCGATGTCCACGACGTCGGCGACGGGCAGCGGGTGCTGGCGGTTGTCCTCCAGGAGCTGGCTGAGGTTGCGCCCCTGGAGCAGCTCCATGACCAGGAAGAGGACGCCGTCGCTCTCGCCGAAGTCGTGCACGACGGTGATGCCGCGGTGCTGCAGCGCGGCCGCCACCCGCGCCTCGCGCCGGAAGCGCTCGCGCAGCACGCGCGTGAACGCCGGGTCGTGCTGCGGGCCGAGCGGCTTGAGGCACTTGACGGCGACCTTGCGGCCCAGGGACTCGTCCCGGGCGCGCCACACCTCGCCCATGCCGCCGCGGCCGATGAGGTCGAGCAGCCGGTACCTCTCCTGGATCAGCCTGGTGTCCCCCGACTCTGGCATCTCGTGCTGTCGCCCCCGTCGCCTCGTCGCGCCCTCCCCGGCCCGTCCAGTATGGCGGCCGGTCCCTCGACTTTGTACGGCGCGGGGCGGCTGCCCGGGCCGAGCCGGGCCATGGCGCTCAGGATGTGCTTGGGCGGCAGTTGCCAGCGCAGCCGCGCGGGAACGCGGCGCAGCACGGTGCCGGTGGTGACCAGGCGGCGGGTGACCGCGGCGGGCGGTGGCGCGGGCCTGCCGTACAGGGCGTGGGCGTGGTGGGGCAGCGCCGCGTAGGCGAGGTCCGCCGCGCGCCGCCACAGCAGGGCGCGCGCGGGGACGAGCAGCGGGTGGGTGGGCGGGCGGCGCAGGAAGGCGTCGACGGTGCGGGCCTCCTCGCCGGCGGCGAGCTGGGGCCGCACCTGCGCGAAGTATGCGGCGAGTTCGCCGGTGGACGCCGGTACGTCCGCCGGGTCGAGTCCCACCAGGCGGGCGCTGACGCGGTGTTCGGCGACGTAGCGGTCGGCGGCGGCGTCGCTGAGCCGGAACCCGGAGCGGCGGACGACGTGCAGATAGGAGTCGATCTCGGCGCAGTGCACCCACAGCAGCAGCTCGGGTTCGTCGACGCCGTACCGCTCCCCCGTGTCCGGGTCGGTCGCGGACAGCATCGTGTGGATCTTGCGCACCCGGGCCCCGGCCTTCTCGGCGGCCTCGGTGGTGCCGTACGTGGTCGTGCCGACGAAGCGGGCGGTGCGCAGCAGGCGGCCCCAGGCGTCCCGGCGGAAGTCGGAGTTCTGCAGGACGCCGCGGACGGCGCGCGGGTGCAGTGCCTGGAGGTACAGGGCGCGCACCCCCGCGATCCACATCATGGGGTCGCCGTGGAGCTGCCACGTCACCGACGAGGGCCCGAAGAGCCCGGGATCCACGCCACGCATGCCCCCACCTCCTGCAAGCAGGGTACGCGCGGCGGCGGACCGGGCGGCGCTCAGCCTTCCTGCGGGGTGGGCTCCGGCAGCGACTCGCCGGTCTCCAGCAGGGTCTTGAGGCTGGAGATGAGGGCGGCCCAGCCGTCGTGGATCATCTCCAGGACGGTGCTGCCCGGCTCGAAGCCGTCGTGGACGACGGTGAGTTTGACCGTCTCCCCCTGCGGTTCGATGGCGAAGGTGACCTTGGAGCGCTTCTCGGCGGAGATCTTCGCGAAGGTCTCGTCGTCCATGCCGACGGCCGCGGCGAACTCGGGCGTGAAGGTGTGCCAGGTGTAGGACAGGCGCCGGTAGGGGTCGCACTCCAGGACGACCTGCTCCGGGTCGGCGCCGGTCAGGCCCCGGCCCTCCCAGGCCATGGTCGAGCCGGGCTGCCAGTCGGTGCGGAACTCCAGGCCCCAGTAGCGGCGCGTGAACGCCGGGTCGGTGAGGCCCTGCCAGAGCTTCTCCGGGGTGGTCCTGATGTACGTGGTGTAGACGAACGCGGTGGGGTCGGTGGCACTCATGGTGCTGCTCTCCAATGCGTGCTTGAGGTCGGCGAGCGCGTGCGCCCGCGCGCGGTCGTAGCGGCTGATCCAGCGGTCGGCGATGGCGTTGATGGGCTCGGCGTTCAGGTAGTGGAGCTTCTCCCTGCCCCGCCGCACGGTGGTGACCAGGCGGGCCGCCTCGAGGAGGGCCAGGTGTTTGCTCACCGACTGCCGGGCCATGTCCAGGCCCGAGCAGAGCTCGCGCAGCGTCTGGCCGTTGCGGCCGTTCAGGCTGTCGAGCAGCCGCCTGCGGCTGGGGTCGGCCAGCGCCTTGAAGACCTCGTCCGTCTCGGTGTCCATCCCGCCCTCCCATATGCAGCCTCTTGGCTGCATAAAACGATAGGCAGCCGTTCGGCTGCATGTCAAGCGTCCCGCCCGCGCGCGGGGCGGCTGCGCCCGGGGCGGCTGTGCCCGGGACCGCACTACCCGGGACGGCTGTGCTCGGGGCGGCCGCGCCCGGGGCAGCCGCGCGGCATGAGGCACCGTGCAACCTTTGACGGCTTCGGGATGTCAGATGCAGTGAACCGGCGGTGAACTCCCGGTGGCGTCCCCGTGGGGCGCCGGGGCGTCCGCCCGCCGACCTCCGAGCAAAGGAATGTGGAAAGCCTTATGTCGCGAGCACGTCGCCGAGCCCGCCTCACCACTCCCCTGGTCGCCATGTCCCTGCTGACGGGCGGGCTGACGATCTGGTCCCTCGGGCAGAGCCCGGCCGAGGCCGCCACCCCCGCCGCCCCCGCCGCCGGCCGGACGGCCGCCGCCGGGGCCACGGACGACTTCAACGGCGACGGGTACGCCGACCTGGTCGTGAGCGCGCCGGGCGCCACCGTCTCCGGCAAGAAGAAGGCCGGGTACGTGGCGGTGACCTACGGCTCCAAGAACGGCCTCGACCCCGCGCGCAAGAAGCTCGTGAGCCGTTCCACCAGCGGCGTCCCCGGATCGGCCACCACCAAGCAGGAGTTCGGCCGCACCGTCGCCAAGGGCGACCTGGACCACGACGGCTACACCGACCTGGTGATCGGCTCCGGCTGGAAGAACACCGGCGCCGTGATCGTCTGGGGTTCCGCCTCCGGCCTCACCGGCGGCACGAAGATCGACACGTACGGCTTCGCCCCGCAGGCCGGTGACTTCGACGGCGACGGCAAGACCGACCTGGCGCTGTTCGCCCACGTGACCTCGTACGGCGACGACCCGGTCGACCAGCGCGCCGCCCTCTGGAAGGGCCCGATCACCCGCGCCGGCAAGCCGGCCGCCACCCTGGACTTCATGGACAAGTCGCACTGGTGGAGCTACGGCCACGACCAGCGCCCCGACCCGAACTGCTCCCCGGAGCCGGACAAGCCCGAGAGCTGCATCGACGGGCCCCGCTCCGTGGAGGGCCCGGTCGCGCCGAAGGCCGTCGGCGACATCAACGGCGACGGCCGCGCCGACATCGCCATGAACGACTACTACGGTGACGGCGAGTGGGGCAACAGCGTCCTGTACGGCACGCCCACGGGCTTCAAGCGCGGCGACGCGCCCGGCTCGCGCGGCGCGCTGGCCGTCGGCGACATCAACGGCGACCACTACGACGACCTGGTCGTCGGCCCCGGCGACTACGAGTCCAAGGCCATGGTCGCCTACGGCTCAAAGAACGGCCTGAAGCTGGGTGAGGGCGACCTCCAGAAGTTCGACCAGGACCTGCCCGGCGTCCCGGGGGCCGAGGAGGACGGCGACGCGTTCGGCGCCTCGGTCGCCGTGGGCGACGTCAACCGCGACGGCTACGCCGACGTCGCCCTGGGCGTGCCCGGCGAGGACGTGAACGGCGTGACCGACGCGGGCTCGGTCGCCCTGGTCCGCGGCAGCGCCGCCGGCGTGACCGGCACCGGCGCGCAGGCGTTCCAGCAGGACACCGCCGGGATCCCCGGAGTGGGCGAGAAGAACGACCAGTTCGGGGACGCCACGGCGCTGCTCGACGTCACCGGTGACGGCCGCGCCGACCTCGCGGCGTCCTCCGTGCACGAGAACGCCGACGCGGGCGCGCTGTGGTCCCTGCGCGGCACGTCGACGGGCCTGACGGCCAAGAAGTCCGTCGCGTTCGGCCCGAAGGACCTGTCGGCGCCGTACGTCTCGGCGCTGTTCGGCAGCACGCTCCGCTGACGCGGGGCCGGGCGGGGCGGGGGGGGCTGCCCCCCACCCCGCCCTTTCGTCCGGGGCTCCGCCCCTCTCCCCCGAAACGGCGCTCCGCACCTCGCCGTCAAACGCCGGCCGGGCTGAACTCGCCCCCCTGTCGAGGGCCTTGCCAGTGACATGAGCAGCGGCCCAGGTCGTCCCCTCAGGCCGCGACGACGTCTCCGAAGGCAGCGGCGAGCGCTCGCGCGATCAGGTCGGGCAGCTCCGTCCGCCCGTCGTCCTCGGCCCAGCGCGTCAATGCCGTGTGCAGCGCGGCCAGGCATGCGCTGGTCGCGGCCTGGACACGGAACGCGGCGTCCTGAGTAGCCGCGCCGTCTCCGCCGAGGGCGTCGACAATGGCCTGCTGGAGCGCGTACTGGCTGTCCAGATGCCGGGCCCGCAGCGCGGGCGTCGAGACCATGAGCCGGAGGCAGTCCAGCAGGAACCGCTCGCCGACTGCGCGTTCGTCCGCCGCCTCACCGGTCAACACCGTGGCCGCGTCGACGAGTGCGCCGCCGACGCGGCGTACCACGGGCTGCGTCGCGGGCGATGCGGCGACCTTCTCGACGATGAGCCGGGCTGGCTGGTCGATGAGGACGAGGTCCTCCTTGGTGGGGAAGTGCCGGTACACGGTCATCGCTGAGACACCGGCGGCCTCCGCGACTTCGGCCACCGTCACCGCGTCGTAGCCGCGGTCCGTGAACAGCCGCACCGCATGCGCCTGGATCAGGCGCCGGGTCCCGGCTCGCTGCCGCTCCCTCAGGGTCAGCTTTCGCTCCGTCATATGGTAGACACTACCTCGATGTTAGTAACTAACACATGGATGGGGTGGGTGGCATGGGCGGTCACGTCGGCAGGACGGCTTTGGTGACGGGTGCGTCGCGCGGCATCGGGCAATCCGTCGCGGTCCGGCTCGCAGCGGAAGGAGGCATGGTCATCGTGCACTTCGGCACGGACGAGACCGGGGCGGCGGCGACGGTCGAGGCGGTGGAACGCGCCGGCGGTGCCGCCCACGCCGTCCGGGCCGAGTTGGGCGTGGACGGCGATGTCGAGACGCTCTTCGCCGGTGTCGAGGCCTGCTTGTCCGGCAGACCGCTCGACATCCTCGTCAACAACGCCGCGGCCGCGCCGGCCGGCCCGCTCGGCGTGACGACCCGGGCCGAGTTCGACCATCTGTTCGCGGTCAATGTGCGAGCGCCGTATTTCATCATCGAGCGCGCGATGCCCCTGCTGCGTGACGGCGGCCGCATCATCACGATCTCCTCGGTGGCGACCCGGATGGCCAACGCGGCCCAGACGTCCTTCGCCATGACGAAAGCCGCGGTCGAGACGATGAGCAGGACCCTGGCCAACCAACTCGGGCCCCGCGGGATCACGGTGAACGCTGTCGCCCCCGGAGCCACCAGGACGGCGGCCAACGGAGCCGTCTTCGACGTACCGGGCCTCACCGAGCAGATCACCGCCATGACGGCACTCGACCGGTTGGGCGGGCCCGACGACGTCGCCGACGTGGTCGCCTTCCTCGCGTCCGACGCCGCTCGCTGGATCACCGGCCAGGTCATCGACGCGAGCGGCGGCCTGTTCCTCGGTCCACGGGTCTGACCGCGTCGACCACCAGGTAGCCCTCGCCGTCCAGCGTGAGCTGGTCCTAGGTCAGGACCGGCAATCGTCGTCGTCGAGAACAACGACTATCAGGGTGCGCGCGAGGAGGTGCTGCGCCCGCTGTCCCGCCTGGGCCGCACCGCCAGCACTTACTGGAACGTCAACGCGGCACCCCGCCTGAGCCTGGCCGAGAACGGCCTGATCTCCTCCTCCTTCGACACACTCGATCCCCAGAGCGCCTACGGTGCGCGCCCCGGCGCCTGGCAGCCTCTGCTGCACGGCCTGAACCTGGAAGGCTGGAGCGGCTGCGGCGCGTGCCTGACCGCCGTCGAACGCGCCACGGGGGCGCGGTTCGACCAGGCGTGGGTACAGGGCACGCACCGCGCCGTGCGGATCACGCCGGTGCCTGACTACCTGCTCGGGCAGGAGCTCATCCACTCTCGCCTGCTGAAGCGGGAGCCCTTCATCAGCTACCTGGCCGCTCTGGGGCCCGCCGTGCTGGGACGGATGCGCCGCCACGCCCTGGACCTGGCCCTGGCCCACGCCGGCCTGCGCGAGCATCCCCTGGCCCTGGCCGCCCTCACCGCGGACACCCTCCCGGCCGCGGCCCGCGAGAAGCTGCGCGAGGATCTCGCGGCCGCACACGACCAGGCGATCCCGCGGGCGTTCGCGCCGTTCTTCCCGGGCTCCCCCGCCACCCGCAGCGCGCGAACGCGACCTGTTCCGGGCTGTGTACGGAAGTCCCGGCGCCGCGAGACTGTACGCCGGCTCGTACGACCAGCCACCACGTCTCGTGGACCAGCCACCACGTCTCGTAGACCAGCCACCGCATCTCGTAGACCAGCCACCACGTCTCGCAGGACCCAGGAAGAGAGTGGGAGGACATGACTCACCGATCGCGCCGCGTCCTGGCGACGGGCGCCGTGCTGGCAGCCGCCACGAGCGCGGTTGTCACAGGAGCGCCGCCCGCGCAGGCGGCCACCACGACGTATTGCTCCACGTCCACGACCGTCATCCTCCGGCCGACCGGCGGGGGTTACCTCTTTCCTCATCTGAGTGCGCCGGCAGCCGGCTGCGACTTCGTCGACAACGGCGCTCCCTACCACTTCACCATCGGCAGGGCGACGTCGACCGTGATCACCGGAGGGGGACAGTCCTCCACCTACACCGTCGACAACCTGAAGACACAGTGCACAGCCGCAGGCACGGACGGCTCCTACGTCCGCGCCTCCGGCTGCTACGTCCCCTCCTGAACCCGCTCGTGGCGCGGGGCCCCGGCGAGAGGCGCCGAAGCATCGCATGGCGACGGTGCCGGAGAACAACCGGCTCAGGCCGCGGCGTCGAGGAGCTTCTCCGCGTCCATGAGCGCCCGTGCCAGCGTGTCCGGATCCGGGCGCAGCCCGGCCACGACGGTGTCGACGCCGCGCAGGCCCGCCCGGTGCAGCAGCCGCTTCTCGTTCGTGGTCCACTCCCCGCGCGCGGCGAGCACCGCGTGGGCCGTCTCCATGGCGGCCGTGGCGAGCGCGCCCGCGACCTCGGTGGCCTGGCCGCGGGGCACGTACGCGCCCTTGGCGTACCGGAGGGTCAGGGCGGCCCGGCCCCGCCAGAACGGCGGGGCCGCCTCCCGCAGCGCCCGCGGGTAGACGGGCCTCGGGAGGCTGCCGCTCAGCACCTCGTTGACGGCGAGCTCGGCGACGAGGAGGTAGCTGGGGATGCCGGCCAGGTGGAACATCAGCGGCTCCCAGTGGAAGCGCCCCTCCTCGGCCTCGGCCAGTTGGTGCTCGACGACGTCGAGGTCGCGGTAGTGGACGTCGACGTGGCGGCCCTCGACGGTCAGCCAGGCCCCGCCGTTGAAGACGCCCCCGCCCCAGTCGCCGATCCCGGAGACCTCGCCGTCCCAGCCCACGGCGCGCAGGTCCGCGGGGTCGAAGCCGCCGCGGTAGTACACGGCGAGGTCCCAGTCGCTGTCGGGGGTGTGGGTGCCCTGGGCGCGGGAGCCGCCGAGGGTGACGGCCCGTACGCCGGGCAGGGCGGCGAGCCGCCGGGTGACGGAGTCGAGGAAGCGCGCGTCGGCCGGGGCGCGGTGGAGGTCGGTCATGGGGTGTCCGTTCGTGTGCAGGGATGACGGGCATGCGGGCGTGCGGACGTGCGGGCGCACCGCCGCGGCGCCGGAGCGACAGCTCTCAACGGCGCCGTGCGGGCCGGTGCGGATGTCATCGCCTACTTCATGACGGGTGATCGTACGCCGCGTGCCGCGGACGGACCAGGGAGCCCCTCGGCCGGTGCCGGGAGCGGGCGACGCCCCGCCACTCCTGCCCGGTCGGGAGGGGTGGCGGGGCGTCGCCGCGCGGTCGGTACCGCGATCAGTACCGCGGCCGTACGTTCCAGGCCGCGACGACGGGTGTGCCGTGCTCCGTCGACAACCGGCTCACGGTGCCCGTCGCGAGCTGGAACAGCCGTCCGTCGGCGGGCGCAAGCCCGAGGCGGCGGGCGGTGAGCACGCGCAGGAAGTGCCCGTGCGCGACCAGGACGACGTCTCCCTCGTCGGCCGCGAGGGCCGCGTCCACGCGGGACAGGACGCGGTCGGCCCGCTCGCCGATCTCGGCCGGCGACTCCCCCGGGTGCCCGTCGGGGCCGGGCGGCACGCCGTCCGTCCAGAGGTCCCAGTCCGGCCGGGTGCGGTGGATCTCGCGGGTGGTGACGCCTTCGTACGCGCCGTAGTCCCACTCGTGGAGGTCGTCGTACGGGGTGGCCGCCGCCAGGCCCGCGAGGTCGGCGGTGCGGACCGCGCGGCGCAGCGGGCTGGTGAGGACCAGGGCGAAGGGCCGCCCGGCGAGGAGCGGGGCGAGGGACTTGGCCTGTTCCTCGCCGTGCGGGGTGAGGGGCTTGTCCGTCCAGCTCGTGTGCTGGCCGGACAGGCTCCACTCGGTCTCGCCGTGCCGGACCAGCAGGAGGTCGCCCATGGCGCCGTGCCCCCTTTGTCGTGGTGGATTGCTTCTCGGTGGTGGAAGTGCGCGGCTCACCGCCGCGCGTGACTCAACATCGCGCGCGGCTCACCGCCGCACGGATTGTGGCTCAGTCCCGCGCGGGCTGTGGCTCAGTCCCGCGCGGGCTGTGGCTCAGTGCTCGCTCTTGGACTCCACCGCGTGCCCGCCGAACTGGTTGCGCAGCGCGGCGATCATCTTCATCTGCGGCGAGTCGTCCTGGCGCGAGGAGAACCGGGCGAACAGCGACGCGGTGATCGCGG
>NZ_BNBT01000146.1 GCF_014656095.1 Streptomyces longispororuber | reverse complement strand
GGGTGCGGCGCGCCGGGCCCCGGGGTCTGGAGCGGCTGCTGGGGCGCGGGGACGGGGGCGAAGCCGGCGGGCGCCGCCGTGAAGCCCGGGGCGGTAGCGGTCCCATGGGTGCCCGGGTGGGGCGCGCCCGGGGACCACCCGGTGGCCGGTCCGTGCCCCGGCTGAGGGGGCGGCGGCAGCGGAGACCCCGCGACGTGCTGCATCCGTTGCCACTCCGTCTCGTGCGACTCACCTGGTACGGGCGGCCGGGCCACCCGTACCGAACGGTACCGTCCCCGGCCGACGTTGTGTGAACGGCCGGGGGCGCCGCGAAGTGCCCGTGGCTTGTTCGCGTCGCCCGCCGGCGCGCCCCGCGGTCGGTCAGTCCGCGACTTCGCCGTACGCGGCGAGCAGCACCGCCGGATCCGGCCCCTCCAGGACCGTCGGCTTGGCGAGACCGTCGAGGACGATGAAGCGCAGCAGGTCGCCACGGGACTTCTTGTCGACCTTCATGGTCTCCAGGAGCTTGGGCCACTGGTCGTAGCGGTAGCTGAGCGGCAGCCCCACGGATGCGAGGACCGTGCGGTGCCGGTCGGCGGTGGCGTCGTCGAGGCGTCCGGCCAGACGGCCGAGTTCGGCCGCGAAGTGCATGCCGACCGCGACGGCCGCGCCGTGCCGCCACTTGTAGCGCTCGTTCTTCTCGATGGCGTGCGCCAGCGTGTGCCCGTAGTTGAGGATCTCCCGGCGCCCGGACTCCTTCAGGTCGCCGGAGACGACCTCCGCCTTCACCCGGATGGAACGTTCGATCAGCTCGGCGGTGTGGGGCCCGGCGGGCGTGCGGGCGGCCTCCGGGTCGGACTCGATCAGGTCGAGGATGACCGGGTCGGCGATGAAGCCGGCCTTGATGACCTCCGCGAGGCCGGAGACGTAGTCGTGGACCGGGAGCGAGTCCAGCGCCGCCAGGTCGCAGAGCACGCCCGCGGGCGGGTGGAAGGAGCCCACCAGGTTCTTGCCCTCGGCGGTGTTGATGCCGGTCTTGCCGCCGACCGCCGCGTCCACCATGCCGAGCACGGTCGTGGGTACGGCGATCCAGCGCACCCCGCGCAGCCAGGTCGCGGCCACGAACCCGGCCAGGTCCGTGGTGGCGCCGCCACCCACGCCGACGATCACGTCGGTGCGCGTGAACCCGGACTGGCCGAGCGCCTTCCAGCAGTACGCCGCGACCTCGGCGGTCTTGGCCTCCTCGGCGTTGGGCACCTGGATGGCCACGGCCTCGTACCCCTGGTCGGCCAGGTCCTGGCGCAGCGCGTCGCCGGTCCCGGCCAGCGCCTCGGGGTGGACCACGGCCACGCGCTTGGCCGCGGGGCCGATCAGACCGCCCAGCTCGCCGAGGAGCTGCCGCCCGACGAGCACCTCGTACGGCTCGGTGCCCGCCGTGCCGCCGACGTGGATGCGGGTGACTTCCTCGCTCATGCTTGCTTCAACTCCAGTGCGTCAAGGACCGCCCGTGCGACCTCTTCGGGGGTGCGGCCGTCGGTGGCCACCACGGCGCGGGCGACTTCTTCGTACAGGTGGCGGCGCGCGTCCATCAGTTCGCGCCACTGCTTGCGCGGGTTGACGGCGAGCAGCGGGCGCGCCACGTTCAGGCCGGTCCGCCTGACCGCCTCCTCGACGTCCATCGAGAGGTAGACGACCGGGTGGGCGGCGAGCAGCGCGCGGGTGCCCTCGTCGAGGATCGCGCCGCCGCCGAGCGCGAGGACGCCCTCGTGCCCGGCGAGCGCGGCCCGCACCGCCGCCCGCTCCAGCTCACGGAAGTACGGCTCGCCGTCCTGGACGAAGATGTCGGAGATCTCCCGCCCCTGCGCGGCCACGATGTCGGCGTCGGTGTCGCGGTAGTCGGTGCCGAGCAGCTCGGCGAGGAGCGCGCCCACCGTGGACTTGCCGACCCCCATGGGGCCGACGAGGACGATCCGCGGCCCGGTCACCGGATCTGGAGGTGCTCGAGGTACGACTCCACGTTGCGCCGGGTCTCCGGCACGCTGTCGCCGCCGAACTTCTCCGCGACCGCGTCCGCGAGGACCAGCGCGACCATGGCCTCGGCCACGATCCCGGCGGCCGGGACCGCGCACACGTCGGAGCGCTGGTGGTGGGCCTTGGTGGCCTCGCCGGTGACGACGTCGACCGTGGCGAGCGCGCGCGGCACCGTCGCGATCGGCTTCATCGCGGCGCGGACGCGCAGCAGCTCGCCGGTGGTCAGGCCGCCCTCGGTGCCGCCGGAGCGGCCGGTGGCGCGCCTGATGCCGTCCTCGGTGGCGACGATCTCGTCGTGCGCCTTGGAGCCGGGCACCCGGGCGAGCCCGAAGCCGTCGCCGACCTCGACGCCCTTGATGGCCTGGATGCCCATGAGGGCGGCGGCCAGGCGCGCGTCCAGGCGGCGGTCCCAGTGCACGTGCGAGCCGAGCCCGACGGGGACGCCGTACGCGAGGACCTCGACCACACCGCCCAGGGTGTCGCCGTCCTTGTGGGCCTGGTCGATCTCCGCGACCATCGCCTTCGACGCGTCGGCGTCGAGGCAGCGCACCGGGTCCGCGTCCAGCTTCTCCACGTCGGCCGGGGTCGGCAGGACGCCGTACGGCGCCTTGGCGGCGGCCAGCTCCACGACGTGGCTGACGATCTCGATCCCCGCCGTCTCCTTCAGGTACGAGCGGGCCACCGCACCGAGCGCGACGCGGGCCGCGGTCTCGCGGGCGGAAGCCCGCTCCAGGACCGGGCGGGCCTCGTCGAAGCCGTACTTCTGCATGCCGGCTAGGTCGGCGTGGCCGGGGCGCGGGCGGGTCAGCGGCGCGTTCCGCGCCAGCTCGGCCAGCTCGGCGGGGTCCACCGGGTCGGCCGCCATGACCTTTTCCCACTTGGGCCACTCGGTGTTGCCCACCATGATCGCGACGGGCGAGCCCATGGTGAGGCCGTGCCGCACGCCGCCGATGAAGGTGATCTCGTCGCGCTCGAACTTCATCCGGGCGCCGCGTCCATAGCCGAGGCGCCGCCGGGCCAGGTGGTCCGCCACCATCTCCGTGGTGACGGGCACGCCGGCGGGAAGTCCCTCCAGCGTGGCGACAAGTGCGGGTCCGTGGGACTCCCCAGCGGTCAGCCAGCGCAACCTGCTCAACGGTGCTCCTCATGCTCGCGCCTGGAACTGCGACGGCGCGACCGGGTGCGCGGCCCTGGCCCGCCACCCCCGATCCTCCCACGTCCAAGGGCGCACACAGCCCCGCGGTCCATCAGGCGGACGCCCGCGGCACGGATCAGCGCCCGGCGAGCGCCCGTTCGCCCGCGGTGCGCATCGCGTCCAGCGGGGCGGGCGAGCGCCCCGTCATCTGCTCGACCTGGAGCACGGCCTGGTGCACGAGCAGGTCGAGGCCGCTGACGACCGCCCCGCCGTACGCCGACCAGCGGGCCGCCAGGTCGGTGGGCCACGGGTCGTAGAGCACGTCGAAGAGCGTGGCGGGCCGCTCGGGCACGGCGTGGGACAGGGCGTCCGTGCTGCCCGCCGGGGTGGTGGCGATCACCAGCGGCGCGTGCAGCGCCTGCCCGGCGTCCGCCCAGTCGGCGGTGCGCACCTCCACGTCGAGCCGCTCGCCCCACTGCCGCATCTCGGCCGCGCGGTCCGCGCTGCGGACGTACGCCACGACCTCGCCGGTGCAGATCCGCGCCAGGGCGGCGAGCGCGGAGGACGCGGTGGCGCCCGCGCCGAGGATCGCGGCGGAGCCGACCTCCTCGATGCCGCGCTCGCGCAGGGCGGCGACCATGCCCGGGATGTCGGTGTTGTCGCCGGTGAGACGTCCGTCGTCCGCCCGGACGACCGTGTTGACGGCCTCCACGGACGCGGCGGTGTCGCTGACCTCGTCCAGGAGCGGGATGACCGCGCGCTTCAGCGGCATCGTCAGGGACAGCCCGGCCCACTCCGGCCCCATCCCCGCGACGAACCCGGGCAGCGCCGCCTCGTCGACCTCGAAGCGGTCGTACGACCAGTCGGCGAGGCCCAGCTCGGCGTAGGCGGTGCGGTGCAGCACCGGTGAGAGGGAATGAGCGATCGGCGAACCGAGGACCGCGGCCCGACGCTGGTGCGCGCTCACTGTCCGTTCTGCTCCTTCAGGTATTTCTCGCGGTTCTCGTTCTGTTCCTCGTTCGTCTCCGCGAAGAGCGTCTTGTCCTCGCTGACGGAGACGAAGTAGTACCAGTCGCCCTCGGCCGGGTGCAGCGCGGATTTGATCGCGACGTCACCGGGATTGCCGATCGGCCCGGGCGGCAGACCCTTGATCTTGTACGTGTTGTACGGGTCGTTGATCTTCCGCAGGTCGTCGACGGAACCGATCGCGAGTTTCGACTGGCCCTTGAGGTAATTGACCGTCGAGTCGAAGTCGAGCAGGCCGTACGTCTCGGTGTTGCCGGGCTTGAGACGGTTGTAGACGACCGTCGCGACCTTCTCGAAGTCGTGCTTGTACTTGCCCTCGGCCTGCACGAGGCTCGCGACCGTGACGACTTCGAGCGGGTTCTTCAGGTGCAGCCGCTGCGCCGCGGACTGGACGCCCAACTCCTCGTACTTCTCGGCGGCTTGGGTGACCATCTTCTTCAGGACGTCCTGGGGCTGCTGGCCCTTGGCGACCGGGTAGCTGGACGGGAAGAGGAAGCCCTCCAGCGGGTCCTTCACGTCGGGCTTGACGTTCGCCGCCGCCCACTGCGGGAGGCCGAGGCTCTTCCATTCCTTGTGGGCCACGCTCTTGGTGGTGCCCGGCGCCAGTTTCAGCCGCTCGTCGATCTGCTCGTACACCCAGATGTTCCGGCGGCCCTCCGGAATGATGAGGTTGTTGCGGCTCTTCGGGCTGAGCATCAATTCGACGGCGGAGGCCGCCGACATCTGTTTGTTCAGGGTGTAGACGCCCGCCTGGATCTTCTGGCCCTCGGGGTTCTTGCTCTGCGCGGAGACGAAGGCGTCGACGCTCTTGACGACACCGGCGCTCTTGAGCGCCTGCCCCATATGGGTGCCGCTCCACCCCTTTTCGATGGTGACGGTCGTCTTGGTGTCGATGCCGTCGCCCGCGTAGTCCGGGGCCGTGCCGAAGCGGTCCTGGTAGAACTGGTAGCCGAAGTAGCCGACGCCGCCCAGGCCGCCCGCGAAGACCACGGTGACGACCAGGCAGGCGAAGCCGTTGCGCCCTTTCCTGTTCTTCTTGCCGCCCCGGCCGCGCCGCTCGCTGCGGCCGCCGCGCCCCGGACCGTCGTCGTCCTCGTCGTCGCCGCCCGCGAAGAAGGCCTCCTCGCCCTGGTCGGGGCCCGGGTCCCAGCCGGTCTCCGGGTCGGGCTCGGTCGCCGGGCGGCGGCGGGACGGCGGCTCCGGCGGCGGATACGCCTCGGGCGTGCCGTAGAAGTCCGGGCGCTCCTCGCCGTACGCGGCGGGCTGCCCGTAGGGGTCGGCCGGATCACTGCCGTAGGGGACCTGGCCCTGCCGGCCGCCGTCCCAGCCGCCGTCGTGCGGCTGCCCGGTCCCTTCGTACTGCGCCTGCAGGGGGTCGTACCCCTGCTGCCGGCCGTAGGCCTGCTGCTGTCCCGTGTTCCAGTCGCCGTACGGCGGCTGCGGGTGGTCCTGCTGCGACTGCTGCGGGTGGTGCTGCCCCTGGCCGCCGTAGGGGGACGGGCCGCCGTGCGGGGCCTGCTGTCCTCCCCATCCGCCGTCCCCGTACAACGGGTCCTCCGGATGCCACGGTTCGGAGCCTTGGCCCCGGCCATACTCAGTCATCGATCCCCTACGAGCCGCGAGGCGGGGGCCGCCGCCTGGATCCCAGGCCAACCGTCCCGCCTCTTGATGCTGTGCGGCGGCTGTTCGAACGCCGCCGCACCGCGCGGAACGTTACCGTATCGCGATCAGATGACCACTTCGACGCCCTCGCCCGGAGGCGCCCCTGACGCCCGTTCGGACTCCAGGGCCTGCTGGAGGATGATCACGGCGGCTGCCTGGTCGATGACAGACCTGCCCTTTTTGGACTTCACGCCGGAGGCGCGCAGGCCCTGGCTGGCGGTGACTGTGGTCATCCTCTCGTCCACGAGCCTCACCGGAACGGGGGCGATGCCCGTGGCGAGCTCCTGGGCGAAGGCGCGGACCTTGACGGCGGCCGGGCCCTCGCCCCCCTTGAGGGAGCGAGGGAGGCCGACGACGACCTCGATGGGCTCGTACTCCTCGACCAGCAGGCGCAGCCGGCGGTGGGCGGCCGGGACGTCCCGCCCTGCCACCGTCTCCACCGGCGTGGCGAGGATCCCGTCGGGGTCGCACGAGGCGACCCCGATCCGGGCGTCCCCGACGTCGATCGCCAGGCGTCTGCCGCGACGCATCAGGCGGTCTCGCCGACGAGGCGCTCGACGGCGGCGACGGCGTCGCCGATCGCGGCCACGTTCTGGCCGCCGCCCTGGGCGACGTCGGGCTTGCCGCCGCCTCCGCCACCGAGGGTCTTGGCGGCGGTGCGGACCAGGTCACCGGCCTTGAGGCCACGCTCGCGGGCGGCCTCGTTGGTGGCGATGACCGTCAGCGGCTTGCCGTTGGCCGAGGTGAACAGGGCGACCACGGCCGGGCGGTCGCCCGGGATGCGGCCGCGCACGTCGAGGACCAGCTTGCGCAGGTCGTCGGCGCCGGTGCCGTCCGGGACCTGGCCGGTGACCAGGGCGACGCCGCGCACGTCCTTGGCGCCCTGGGCGAGGCCGGCGGCGGCCGCCAGGACCTTCTCCGCGCGGAACTTCTCGATCTCCTTCTCGGCGTCCTTCAGCTTGGCGAGCATGCCGGAGATCTTCTCGGGCAGCTCCTCCGGGCGGCCCTTGACGAGCTCCTGGAGCTGGGCGACGACCGTGTGCTCCCTGGCCAGGAAGTGGTACGCGTCGACGCCGACCAGGGCCTCGATGCGGCGTACGCCGGAGCCGATGGAGGACTCGCCGAGCAGCTTGACCAGGCCGAGCTGGGCGGTGTTGTGCACGTGGGTGCCGCCGCACAGCTCCTTGGAGAAGTCGCCGATGGTCACCACGCGCACGCGCTCGCCGTACTTCTCGCCGAACTCGGCGATGGCGCCGGCCTTCTTGGCCTCGTCGATCGACATGACCTCGGCCTGGACGTCCAGCTCCCGGGCGAGGACCTCGTTGATCTTCTGCTCGACGTCCGTCATGACGGCGGTCGGCACGGCGGACGGCGAGCCGAAGTCGAAGCGGAAGCGGCCCGGCTGGTTCTCGGAGCCGGCCTGGGCGGCCGTCGGGCCGAGGGCGTCGCGCAGCGCCTGGTGCGTGAGGTGCGTGGCGGAGTGGGCGCGGGCGATGGCGCGGCGGCGGGCCACGTCGATGGTGGCCTGGGCGGCGGCGCCGACCGTGACCTCGCCGACCTGGACGACGCCCTTGTGGACGTAGACCCCGGGGACCGGCTTCTGGCAGTCGCGGACCTCGACGACGGCGCCGGTGTCGAGCTTGATGCGGCCGGTGTCGCCGATCTGGCCGCCGCCCTCGGCGTAGAACGGCGTACGGTCCAGGACGATCTCGACCTCGTCGCCCTCGGTGGCGGCCGGGGACGAGACGCCGTCGACGAGGATGCCGACGACGCGGGACTCGCCGTGGGTGTGGGCGTAGCCGATGAAGTCCGTGGCTCCGGCGGCGTCGGCGATCTCGCGGTAGGCGCCGAGGTCCGCGTGGCCGGTCTTCTTGGCCTGGGCGTCGGCCTTGGCGCGCTCCCGCTGCTCCTTCATCAGGCGGCGGAAGCCGTCCTCGTCCACGGACAGGCCCTGCTCGGCGGCCATCTCCAGGGTGAGGTCGATGGGGAAGCCCCAGGTGTCGTGGAGCAGGAACGCCTTGTCGCCGGGGAGCACGGCGGAGCCGGCGGCCTTGGTCTCGGAGACGGCGGTGTCGAGGATGTTGGTGCCGGCCTTGAGGGTCTTGAGGAAGGCGGCCTCCTCGGCGAGCGCGACGGTCTCGATGCGCTTGCGGTCCTCGGCCAGCTCCGGGTACTGCTGCCCCATCGTGGCGATGACGACGTCCAGGAGCTCGGCGACGACGGGACCGGTGGCGCCGAGGAGGCGCATGTTGCGGATGGCGCGGCGCATGATGCGGCGCAGCACGTAGCCGCGGCCCTCGTTGCCGGGGGTGACGCCGTCGCCGATGAGCATCGTCGAGGTGCGCATGTGGTCGGCGACCACGCGCAGGGCGACGTCGGTGTCGTGGCTCGCGCCGTACGAGACGCCGGTGAGCTCGGTGGCCTTGTCGATGACGACGCGCAGGGTGTCGGTCTCGTACATGTTCCGCACGCCCTGCAGGATCATCGCGAGGCGCTCGAGGCCGAGGCCCGTGTCGATGTTCTTCGACGGCAGGTCGCCGAGGATCGGGAAGTCCTCCTTGCCCTGGCCGGCGCCGCGCTCGTACTGCATGAAGACCAGGTTCCAGATCTCCACGTAGCGCTCGTCGTTGACGGCCGGGCCGCCCTCCTCGCCGAACTCCGGACCGCGGTCGTAGTTGATCTCGGAGCAGGGGCCGCAGGGGCCGGGCACGCCCATGGACCAGAAGTTCGGGCCCATGCCGAGGCGCTGGATGCGCTCGGCGGGGACGCCGATCACGTCGCGCCAGATGCGCTCGGCCTCGTCGTCCTCCTGGTAGACCGTGATCCAGAGCTTCTCCGGGTCGAGGCCGTAGCCGCCGTCCGCCACGGAGCTGGTGAGCAGCTCCCAGGCGAGCTTGATGGCGCCTTCCTTGAAGTAGTCGCCGAAGGAGAAGTTGCCGCACATCTGGAAGAACGTGCCGTGCCGGGTGGTCTTGCCGACCTCTTCGATGTCCGGCGTGCGCACGCACTTCTGGACGCTGGTGACGCGCGGGGCGGGCGGCTTGGCCTCGCCGAGGAAGTAGGGCTTGAAGGGCACCATGCCCGCGGGGACGAGGAGCAGCGTCGGGTCGTCCGCGATCAGCGACGCCGACGGCACGACCTTGTGCCCACGCTCCTCGAAGAAGCTCAGCCAGCGGCGACGGATTTCAGCCGACTCCATCAGTGGTCCTCATTCCGGTTGTACGAGTACGTCGTGTCCGTCGTGTTCGCGAGGGACTTGGGGTGCTTGGAGGTGTGGTTCTCGACGATCGCGAGGCGGCGCTGGGCGGGCAGCTCGGGGTCGACCGGGGCGTTCAGGCCGAGGGCGTCGCCGAGCTCCGCCTCGCGTTCGGCCATGCCGTCGCGGATGTCGAGCGCGAAGTCCTTGAGCCGGTGCCCGGCCTCGATCGCCTTGTCGGCGGCCCGGGCCGCGAGGCTCTCGGGGGTGAGCTGCTTCAGCTTGCGATTGACCTTGGTGGTGGCCCAGACGCCGGCGGCCGCGCCCGCGGTGAACCAGAACGTACGTCGGAACATCGCTGCGTCAGTCCTTCTTGTCCCTGGGGGTGCGGTCGGTGCGGTCGGCGCGCTCGGCGCGCCTGCTCCGCCGTGCGGACGACAGGGTGCGGCCCACGATCACCGTACGGCGGGGCGGCTTGGCGGGTGCGTCCTTGCGGCCGATGGCCCGGCGCACCCCGTAGCCGAACGCGGCGACCTTCACGAGCGGTCCGCCGAAGGTGGAGGCCACGGTCGTGGACAGCGCCGACGCGTTCGACGTCACTTCCTGGACGTCGGAGGCGATGGCGTCCACCCGGTCGATCTGCGTCTGCGCGGAGCGCACCGCCGTCGAGGCGTCGGCGAGCAGCGGAACCGCCTGCTCGGTCACGTCCGCGACGAGCTTGGTGGTCGCCCTGAGCGTCTGCGCCAGCCTCGCCAGCGCCACCGCCAGGAAGGAGACCAGAATCGCCCAGAAGACGGCCACCAGGATCCCGGCCACCTCTCCACCGGACACAGTGCACCGCTCCCTGAGACACCGCCCTGGATTCCAGGGTCGTCGAACGTCGAAAAGTCGTGCTCCGACCCTATCGCGCCGGGGCCCCGGCTCCGTACCGCATTACCGCACGCGGCACTTGGGGCGCCGGGTGCCGGAGGGGTTCCCCGGACCGGCTGTACGGACCGCGCACGCCTGAGTACGCTCCGTAAGACATGCGACACCCTGAGCACCCCGAGGCCCACGGGAGGGACTCCGCGGCCGCCGGTCCGCGGCCCTCCCGCCCGGGCCCGCCGGCCTCCCCGGGAAACCTCCCCGCCGAGCTGACCGCGTTCGTGGGGCGCGCCGCGGAGCTGGCCGCCGTGACGGCGGCCCTGGCCGAGACCCGGCTGGTCACGGTGACCGGGACGGGCGGCGTCGGCAAGTCGCGGCTCGCGGTGCGGGCGGCCGCCGCCCTGCGGCCGCGCGACGGGGCCTGGCTGGTGGAGCTCGCGGGGGTACGGGACCCGGAGCTGGTGGCGCACGCGCTGGCCGGGGCCCTGGAGCTGACGGACCACACCAGCAGGCCGCCGCGGCAGGTGCTGCTCGACCGGCTCGCGGGCCGGGAGCCGCTGCTCGTGGTGGACGGCTTCGAGCACCTGGTGGCGGCGACGGCCTCGCTGGTCGGGGAGTTGCTGCGGCGCTGTCCGGGCCTGCGCGTGCTCGCCGCCGGGCGCAGGCCGCTGGGCACGGCCGGTGAGCGGGTGCTGCCGCTGGCGCCGCTGGCCGAGCCGGAGGCGGTGGCCCTGTTCGCCGACCGGGCGGCGGCCGCGGTGCCCGGTTTCACCGTGGAGGGGGCGCACCGCGCGGAGGTCCTGGAGCTGTGCCGCCGCCTGGAGGGCATCCCGCTCGCCCTGGAGCTCGCGGCGGGGCGGCTGCGCGCCCTGTCCCCCGGGCAGCTCCTGGCCCGCCTGGACGACCGGTTCCGGCTGCTGACCGGGGCCCGCCCGGACGGCCCGGCCCGGCACCGGACGCTGCGGACGGCGATCGGCTGGAGCCACGAGCTGTGCACGGCACGGGAGCGGCTGCTGTGGGCGCGTCTCTCGGTGTTCTCCGGGCCCTTCGACCTGGAGGCGGCCGAGTACGTGTGCGGCGGCGAGGGGCTGCCCGCGGACGAGGTGCTCGACGTCCTGGACGAGCTGCTCGCGCAGTCGGTCCTCACCCGCGAGGAGAGCGTGGCGGGTGTGCGCTACCGCATGCTGGACACGGTCCGGGCGTACGGCGCGGACTGGCTGCGCGCCACGGGCGACATGGCGCGGATGCGGCGCCGCCACCGCGACTGGTACCTGGGCCTGGCCACGTGGTGCGAGCTGGAGTGGTTCTCGCCGCGCCAGGCGCGGGTGGCGGCCCTCGTCGCGTGCGAACTGCCCGATCTGCGGGCCGCGCTGGAGTTCTGCCTGACGGAGCCGGAGGAGACGCACCTCGGCCTCCACCTGGCGGGCACGCTCTGGTTCTGCTGGGTGGGCTGCGGGCGGCTCGCGGAGGGCAGGCACTGGCTGGACCGGGCGGTGGAGCTGGACGGCGGCGGGCCGGGCCGCGAGGCGTCACGGCTGAAGGCGCTGTGGGTGCTCGGCTACGTGGCGATCCTCCAGGGCGACACGGTGCCGGCGCTGCGCGCGCTCCAGGAGTGCCGGGACACCGCCGAGCGCGTGGGCGACGCCGTGGCGGCCGCGTACGCCGTGCACCGCCTCGGCTGCCTGGCGCTGGTGGGCGACGACATGCCGCGCGCGGAGCGGCTGCTGCGCTCGGCCCTCCAGGAGTACCGGCGGCTCGGCGAGCTGAACAGCAACGTGCTGATGGCCCGGGTGGAGCTGGCGATGGCGCTGGCCTTCCAGGGGGAGCTGGAGGCCGCCGTGGAGCTGTGCGAGGACGTGCGCGAGGTGTGCGAGGAGCACGGGGAGCGCTGGGCCCTCGCCTACGCGCTGTACGTCCTGGGGTACGCGGCCTGGACCCGGGGCGAGCCGGACCGCGCGCGCGAGCTGGTCGCCCGCTGCCTGGAGCTGGACCACGCGTTCCACGACCTGCTGGGCACGGTGCTCGCGGTGGAGCTGCTGGCCCTGTTCACGGTGGCGGAGGACGCGGCGGAGGCGGCGGTGCTGCAGGGCGCGGCGTCGCGGCTCTGGCGGTCGGTGGGGCTGCCGCTGTTCGGCGCGCGGTACTTCGGCGGGCCGCACGCGCGGTGCGCGGAGCGGGCCCGGGAGCTGCTCGGCGAGGAGGGGTACGCGGCGGGGCTGCGCACCGGGGCGCTGCTCGCGCCGGACGCGGCGGTGGCGCGGGCCCTCGGCCGGGCCCCCGCGGCGGAGGAGGGCCGGGCCGGGCGCGGCCGCGCACCGGCCCCGTACACGGACGAACCCGCCGCCTCCCCGAGCCGCAAGGGCGGGGAGACGGCGGGCTGAGCCAGGTGAGGCTACGTCCGGGTCAGCGGGCGTAGTACTCGACGACGAGCTGCTCGTCGCAGATCACGGGGATCTCCTTGCGGTTCGGCTCGCGGTCCAGGCGGAAGGCCAGGGCCTTCAGGTTGACCTGGAGGTAGCGCGGGGTCTCGCCGTCGGCGGCGAAGCCACCCTCGCGCGCGACCTCGAACAGCGGCTTCTTGCGGCTGCGCTCGCGGACCATGACGACGTCGTCCGGCTTCACGCGGAAGGACGGCTTGTCGACCTTGTGGCCGTTGACCTCGATGTGGCCGTGGACGACCATCTGGCGGGCCTGGTAGATCGTGCGGGCGATGCCCGAGCGCAGGACCAGGGCGTCGAGACGGCGCTCCAGCTCGACGATCAGGGCCTCACCGGTCTTGCCCTGGACCTTGGAGGCACGCTCGTAGGCGCGGACGAGCTGGCGCTCGGACACGTCGTACTGCGCGCGCAGACGCTGCTTCTCGAGCAGACGGACCTTGTAGTCCGAGTTCTGCTTGCGGCCGCGGCCGTGCTCGCCCGGCGGGTAGGGGCGGGCCTCGAAGTACTTGACGGCCTTCGGGGTCAGCGCGATGCCGAGGGCACGCGACTTCTTGACCTTGGGGCGGGACTGGTTCGGCATGAACCAAACACCTCTGTTTTCTGTACGTGATCGGCTTCACCAGGGTTAGGGGAGGTCACATCCGCAGCCCGGGAAACCACGCGGGTCCTCGACGGACCCGCCCGGCAGCCGCTCCTGGGTCTGGGCACTATGTGCAGCACGCGAGTGGCCCACCGACCGCTTCCCCTCGGGGGACCCGTGGGGATGGTGGTGGGCTGCCCGCGACACCTTCGACGGTGCGCGACGCTCCTGGAGATCCCCGCCCTGGGGCCGGGCCTCCGGCTGGATGTCCCGCTCTGGTGTGCCGGTACGGGACCGGACACGGGACGCAGCGCTTCGGGAGATTCTACAGGCTGCTCAGGACCGCTTGCGACCGAGGTGCTTGCGGGTCCACTCCACCGCGTCCGCGTACCGCGCCTCGGCGCCGTGGCGGGTCGGGGTGTAGTACTCGCGGTCGGTCAGGGCGTCCGGGGCGTACTGCTGGGCGGCGATGCCCTCGGGCAGGTCGTGCGGGTACACATAGCCCTGGGCGTGGCCGAGCTTGGCCGCGCCCTTGTAGTGGCCGTCGCGCAGGTGGGGCGGGACGGGGCCGGCGTGGCCCTTGCGGACGTCCTCCAGGGCGGCGCCGATCGCGGTCGTCGCGGCGTTCGACTTCGGCGCGAGGGCGAGGGCGATCGTGGCGTGGCTGAGGGTGAGCGCGGCCTCCGGGAAGCCGATCATGGCGACGGCCTGGGCGGCGGAGACGGCGATCTGCAGGGCGTGGGGGTCGGCCAGGCCGATGTCCTCGCTCGCGGAGATCATCAGGCGGCGGGCGATGAACCGGGGGTCCTCCCCCGCTTCGATCATCCGGGCCAGGTAGTGCAGGGCGGCGTCCACGTCGGAGCCGCGGATGGACTTGATCAGGGCGCTGGCGACGTCGTAGTGCTGGTCGCCGGCGCGGTCGTACGTCACCGCGGCGCGGTCGACGGACTCCTCCAGGGTCTGGAGGGTGATCTCCGCCTCGCCCTTGGCGAGGGCCGCGCCCGCGCCCGCCTCCAGGGCGGTCAGGGCGCGGCGCGCGTCGCCGCCCGCGATCCGCAGGAGGTGGTCCTCGGCATCCTCGGGCAGGGTGACCGCGCCGCCGAGGCCGCGCTCCTCGGTGAGGGCGCGGCGCAGCAGGGCGCGCAGGTCGTCGTCCGTGAGGGGTTCGAGGGTCAGCAGCAGCGAACGGGAGAGCAGCGGGGAGATCACCGAGAAGTACGGGTTCTCCGTCGTCGCCGCGATCAGGGTGACCCAGCGGTTCTCGACGGCCGGGAGCAGCGAGTCCTGCTGGGCCTTGCTGAAGCGGTGGATCTCGTCGAGGAAGAGGACGGTCTCCTTGCCGTGGCCGCCCATCGCCCGGCGCGCCCCGTCGATGACCGCGCGGACCTCCTTGACGCCCGCAGTGATCGCGGAGAGCTCCACGAAGCGCTTGTTCGTCGCCTTGGAGACCACGTACGCCAGCGTCGTCTTGCCGATGCCGGGCGGGCCCCACAGGAACACCGAGGACGGCCCCGCGGGCCCGCCCTGGCCCTCCCCCACGAGTCTGCGCAGCGGCGACCCCGGCCGCAGCAGGTGCTGCTGGCCGACGACTTCGTCGAGGGTGCGCGGGCGCATCCGGACGGCCAGGGGACTGCTCGCCGGGTCCTTCTCCTGGCGGTCCTCGGCGGCGGCGGTGAACAGGTCGGGCTCCACGTCGGAAACCCTATGCCACCCCACTGACAATCAGGCCGGGGCCACCGGTCCGGGCACACAGGCCCGGGGCACACAGGCTCCGGGCACACAGGCCCCGGGCACTCAGGACCAGAGGTCCGCGCCCCACCGCGTGAGGATCAGCATGGCGATGACACCGACGTGCATGACGGGCAGCGCCCACGTGAAGTCCTCGAAGAACGTCTTCAGCCAGCCCGGCGCGGGCAGGAAGCCGTTGCGGACGTTGAACGAGGTCACGTACCAGAACATGAGGATGGTGGCGACCCAGGCCAGGCAGCACCACAGGCACAGCGCGTTGATCCGGTACAGCGACTGGAACTGCAGCCAGGTGCAGAAGCCGACACCGAACAGCGTGCCCGCGTTGAGGGTCAGCCAGTACCAGCGCGGGAAGCGCGCCCGGCCGAGCAGGCTCATGCCCACGCCGATCACGACGGCGTAGGCGGCCAGGCCCAGCATCGGGTTCGGGAAGCCGAACACCTCGGCCTGGTCGCTCTTCATGATGCTGCCGCAGGCGACGACGGGGTTGATGCTGCACCCCGGCTGGAAGTCCGGGTCCTTCAGGAGCTCGAACTTGTCCAGCGTGATGACCCACGACGCCAGCAGACCGGCCGCGCCCGTGATCACCAGCAGCAGCGCGAACGCCCGGCTCCCGCCGACGGAACCGGTCCCGTCCTCACGGTGCTCGCCGCCGGCGGCACTGTCCTTCACTGGCAGCTTCACTGACATCGGTTCGCTCATCACGCCGTTTCCGTCGCTCGTGGGTGGCCCGGGGCAGGGTCATTGTGCCGCAAGCTCCTGTGAGTCCACCGTTGGGCGGACACAAGGGGGCCCGCAGGGGGGCGGACGGCGAAGGGGCGGGGCGCGCCGAAGCGCCGCCCCGCCCCCTGTGTCCGCTGCCGGGCTAGCCCAGCTTGCCCTGGAGCACGGCCACGATCTCGTCCACCGCGACCGCCTCCTGCTCGCCGGACTCCATGTCCTTGAGCTGGACGACGCCCTCGGCGAGGTCGCGCTCGCCCGCGACGATCGCGAACCGCGCGCCCGAGCGGTTGGCCGCCTTCATCGCCGCCTTCAGGCCCTTCCCGCCGTACGAGAAGTCCGCCGCGACCCCGGCCTTGCGCACCTCGGTGACCTTGGCGAAGAGCACCCGCCGCGCCTCCTCACCGAGCGGCACCGCGAACACGCTGGTGGCGGCGGGCAGGTCGAGGGCGACGCCCTCCGCCTGGAGGGCGAGGACCGTGCGGTCCACGCCGAGCGCCCAGCCGACGGACGGCAGCGCGGGGCCGCCGATCATCTCGGAGAGGCCGTCGTAGCGGCCGCCGCCGCCCACCGCGGACTGCGAGCCGAGGCCGTCGTGCACGAACTCGAACGTGGTGCGCGTGTAGTAGTCGAGACCGCGGACCAGCTTCGGGTCGTCCTCGTAGACCACGCCCGCCGCCGTCAGGAGCTCGCGCACCTGCTCGTGGTACGCCTTGCAGGCGTCGCACAGGTAGTCGCGCAGCAGCGGGGCGCCGACGAGCTGCTTCTGGACGTCGTCGCGCTTGTCGTCGAGGACCCGCAGCGGGTTGATGTCGATGCGGCGCCGGGTGTCCTCGTCCAGGTCGAGGCCGCGCAGGAAGTCCTGGAGCGCGGCGCGGTAGACGGGGCGGCACTCCTTGTCGCCGAGCGAGTTCAGCAGGATGCGGAACTGGCTGAGGCCGAGCGAGCGGTACGCCTGGTCGGCCAGGATGATCAGCTCGGCGTCGAGCGCGGGGTCCTCGGCACCGATGGCCTCCGCGCCGACCTGCGAGAAGTGGCGGTAGCGGCCCTTCTGCGGGCGCTCGTAGCGGTAGTACGAGCCGGAGTACCAGAGCTTGACCGGGAGGTTGCCCGCCTTGTGGAGGTTGGCCTCCAGGGCGGCGCGCAGCACGGAGGCGGTGCCTTCGGGGCGCAGGGCGAGCTGGTCGCCGCCGCGCGTCGTGAAGGAGTACATCTCCTTGTTCACGATGTCCGTGGACTCGCCGACGCCGCGTGCGAACAGCTCGACGTTCTCGAAGCCGGGGGTCTCCACGTAGCCGTACCCGGAGTTGCGCAGCGGTGCCGCGATGGCCTCGCGCACCGCGAGGTACGTCGCGGAGTCGGGCGGCAGGAGGTCGTACGTGCCCTTGGGGGCCTTGAAGGTGCTCACTTCAGAAGTCTCTCGTCACATTCCTCGTCGGGGCGCGGACGTGGGGTCCGCGTCCCCGCCTGGACGGCCGGCGGCCACCTGCCGCAGATACGGGTTGGTGGCGCGCTCCTGGCCGATGGTCGTCTGGGGGCCGTGGCCCGAAAGCACCACGGTCGAGTCGTCGAGCGGCAGGCACACGCGGGCCAGCGACTCGAGGATGTCGGCGTGGGAGCCGCCGGGCAGGTCGGTGCGTCCGATGGAGCCGGCGAAGAGCAGGTCGCCCGAGAAGAAGACCGAGGGGATCTCGGCGGTCTCGGGCAGCCGGAAGGTCACCGACCCCTTGGTATGGCCCGGGGCGTGCGCGACGGTGAGGTCAAGACCGGCGAGGCTCAGGTGCGCCCCGTCCGTCAGCTCCCGCACGTCGTCGGGCTCCCCGACGGTCAGCTCGCCCATGAGCTGCGCCCCGATGGAGCGGCCGAGGGCCTTCTCCGGGTCGGTCATCATGTACCGGTCGTCGGGGTGGATCCAGGCGGGCACGTCGTGGGCGCCGCAGACCGGCACGACCGAGGCGACGTGGTCGAGGTGGCCGTGGGTCAGCACCACGGCGACGGGCTTGAGCCGATGCTTCTCGAGTGCTTCCTCGACGCCCGGGGCGGCCTCGTGCCCCGGGTCGATGATCACGCACTCCTCGCCGGCGGCGGGGGCGACCAGGTAGCAGTTGGTCCCCCAGGCCCCGGCGGGAAACCCGGCAATGAGCACGGTCGTCCTTCGTGTCGTCGTACGGCGGAGTCGGCAGCGGAGATCGCGGCGGGTCAGAGCCTACCGGCGCTGCCGATTCCACAGGTAACCCATATACGGTACGGGCACGCACGGCCCCTTCCGGCCGTGCGCCGAGGACGACGGACGACGTAGGCGCGCGTACGGGCACGTACGAGGGCGCGTACGGGATGTACGAGACGACGCATGAGACGTTCGAGGAGTGGGCCCGGTGGTCAGCCAGCAGCAGCGGCGTAAGCAGCTCGCACGGGAGAAGCAGTTGCGGCAGCAGGCGCGGCGGGAGGCCGCGCGGCGCCGGCGGCGGACGCGCAACGCGGTGATCGCGGGCGCGCTCGCCGTGGTGGTGGCGGGCGGCGCCGTGTCGTACGCGGCGGGCGCCTTCGACGACGGCGGATCCTCGCGGGACGAGGCGGACGCGAAGCCCACCCCGAGCAAGCCCGCGGACCCCTGCCGCAAGCCCGCCCCGGGCAAGGTCAAGCCGCTCAGCTTCGCGAAGGAACCGCCGCTGACGATCGACAAGTCCGCCTCGTACACCATGAAGCTGTCCACGACGTGCGGCGAGATCGACCTCGCCCTGGACGCGGCGAAGGCCCCGCGCACCGTCAACTCGTTCAACTTCCTGGTCAACAAGGGCTACTTGGACCACACCCGGTGCCACCGCCTGACCACCGGCGGCCTCTACGTCCTGCAGTGCGGCGACCCCAAGGGCACCGGCGAGGGCACCCCGGGCTACACCGTCCCGGACGAGAACCTGAAGGACCCGCGCGTCAAGGGCAACGTCTACCCCGCGGGCACGGTGGCGATGGCGAACCGCTACGACCCCCGCAAGAAGAAGGGCCGCGACACCGGCGGCAGCCAGTTCTTCCTGGTCTACCAGGACAGTGAGCTGCCGCCCGACTACACGCCGTTCGGCACGATCTCCGCGTCGGGCCTGAAGGTGCTGAAGAAGATCGCCGCCGCGGGTGAGAGTTCCGGGCAGGGCGACGGGATGCCGAACGCGACGGTCGTCATCGACAAGGCGACCGTACGCACGTCCTGACGCCGGAGCGGGGCGCGGACCGAGGGCGGCCCTCCGGCGAAACCCGAGCGCGAGCGGCGAATTTCGCTGGCGCTGGATGCGGACAGCCGCCCCGCCGTTCGCCTATGTTGGCGGTGACGAAACTGTGGACGATGCCGGGGGCCCGTGGCCTTGTGCAGGCATCATGTGGAGGAGGCGCTGTGAGCAGCGACCCGTGGGGCCGCGTCGACGAGACGGGGACCGTGTACGTGCGTACGGCCGACGGCGGCGAGCGAGTGGTCGGTTCGTGGCAGGCAGGATCTCCCGACGAGGCCCTGGCCTATTTCGAGCGCAAGTACGACGGTCTGGTCGTCGAGATCGGACTTCTCGAGCGCCGGGTGCAGACGACCGATCTGTCCGCCAAGGACGCGATGACCGCCATCGACCACCTGCGTCAGCAGGTCGACGAGGCGCACGCGGTGGGCGACCTGGCCGCGCTGGGCAAGCGGCTCGACAAGCTGGTCGAACTGGTCGAGGCGCGCCGCGAGGAGCGCAAGGCGCAGAAGGCCAAGCAGTCGGACGAGGCACGGCACGCCAAGGAGGCGCTGGTCGCCGAGGCCGAGGAGCTCGCGCAGAGCGAGCAGTGGCGGGCGGCCGGGGAGCGTCTGCGGTCGCTCGTGGACACGTGGAAGGGGCTGCCGCGCCTGGACCGCAAGTCCGACGACGAGCTGTGGCACCGCTTCTCGCACGCCCGGTCGGCGTTCTCCAAGCGTCGCAAGGCGCACTTCGCGCAGTTGGACGCGCAGCGCGAGGAGGCCCGCAAGACCAAGGAGAAGCTGGTCGCGGAGGCCGAGGCGCTGTCGAACTCCACGGACTGGGGCCCGACGGCGGCGCGCTACCGCGAGCTGATGGCCGACTGGAAGGCGGCGGGCCGCGCCCAGCGCGAGCACGAGGACGACCTGTGGAACCGCTTCCGCGGCGCCCAGGACGTCTTCTTCGCGGCGCGCAGCGCGGTGTTCGCGGAGCGCGACGCCGAGCAGTCGGAGAACCTGAAGCTGAAGGAGGAGCTGGCCGAGGAGGCCGAGAAGCTCCTCCCGGTGACGGACCTGAAGGCGGCCCGTGCGGCCTTCCGCTCCATCAACGAGCGCTGGGAGGCCATCGGTCACGTCCCGCGTGACGCCCGGCCGAAGGTCGAGGGGCGGATGCACGCGGTGGAGCGGGCCCTGCAGGAGTCCGAGGAGGCCGAGTGGCGCCGGACCAACCCGGAGGCGCGGGCCCGCGCCGAGGGTCTGACCGGTCAGCTCCAGGCCGCCGTGGACAAGCTGAAGGGCCAGATCGAGGCCGCGCGCGCGGCGGGCAACACCGCGAAGGCGGACAAGCTCCAGAAGGAGCTCGACGGCCGTCAGGCGCTGCTCGACCAGGCGCTCAAGGGCCTGCAGGAGTTCGGCGGCTGACGCCCGCCCCGGACATGGGTCCGCCTCCGGCGCCGTGGCGCCGGGGGCGGACCCATGTCCGGGGCCGGGTCAGGGCCTGCGGGCCGACGTCACGCGGTACACGTCGTAGACGCCCTCCACTCCCCTGACCGCCTTCAGGACGTGGCCCAGGTGCTTGGGGTCGCCCATCTCGAAGGTGAAGCGGGAGGTCGCGACGCGGTCGCGGGAGGTCTGGACGGCCGCCGAGAGGATGTTCACGTGCTGGTCCGACAGGATGCGCGTGACGTCCGACAGGAGCCGGGAGCGGTCCAGGGCCTCGACCTGGATGGCGACGAGGAACACCGAGGACTGCGTGGGCGCCCACTCGACCTCGAGGATGCGCTCGGGCTCGCGGGACAGCGAGTCCACGTTGACGCAGTCGCTGCGGTGAACCGATACGCCACTGCCGCGCGTGACGAAGCCGATGATGGGGTCGCCCGGCACCGGGGTGCAGCAGCGGGCCAGCTTCACCCACACGTCGTCGACGCCCTTGACGACCACGCCGGGGTCGGCGCTGGAGCGGCGCTTGGAGCGGCTGCGGCGCGCGGGCGGGGCGCTCTCGGCGATGTCCTCGTTGGCGGCCTCCTCGCCGCCGAGGGCCTGCACGAGCTTCTGTACGACGGACTGCGCGGTGACGTGGCCCTCGCCGATGGCGGCGTACAGCGACGAGATGTCGGGGTAGCGCATCTCGTGCGCGAGCGTGACCAGGGAGTCGCCGGTGAGGATGCGCTGGATGGGTAGGTTCTGCTTGCGCATGGCGCGCGCGATGGCGTCCTTGCCCTGCTCGATGGCCTCCTCGCGGCGCTCCTTGGAGAACCAGGCGCGGATCTTGTTGCGCGCGCGGGGCGACTTGACGAAGCCGAGCCAGTCGCGGCTCGGGCCCGCGCCGGCCGCCTTGGAGGTGAAGACCTCCACCAGGTCGCCGTTGTCCAGGGTCGACTCCAGCGGGACGAGCCTGCCGTTGACCCGGGCGCCTATGGTGCGGTGGCCGACCTCCGTGTGGACCGCGTAGGAGAAGTCCACGGGAGTGGCACCCGCGGGCAGCGCGATGACGTCGCCCTTCGGGGTGAACACGAAGACCTCGTTGCGCGACAGGTCGAAGCGCAGCGACTCCAGGAACTCGCCCGGGTCCTCGGTCTCCTTCTGCCAGTCGAGGAGCTGGCGCAGCCACGCCATGTCGTTGAGGTGGTCGTCCTTCTTGCCGGACGTCTTGGGCGCGTCGGTGCGCACCTTGGAGGCGCCGGCGACGGCCTCCTGCTTGTACTTCCAGTGCGCGGCGATGCCGTACTCGGCGCGGCGGTGCATGTCGAACGTCCGGATCTGGAGTTCGACGGGCTTGCCGTTGGGGCCGATGACCGTCGTGTGCAGCGACTGGTACATGTTGAACTTCGGCATCGCGATGTAGTCCTTGAACCGGCCGGGGACCGGGTTCCATCGCGCGTGCACGGTGCCGAGGGCGGCGTAGCAGTCGCGGACCGTGTCGACGAGGACGCGGATGCCCACCAGGTCGTAGATCTCCGCGAAGTCACGACCGCGGACGATCATCTTCTGGTAGACGCTGTAGTAGTGCTTCGGGCGGCCGGTGACGGTCGCCTTGATGCGGGCGGCGCGCAGGTCGGCCTGGACCTCGTCGGTCACTATGGCCAGGTACTCGTCGCGCTTGGGCGCGCGCTCGGCGACGAGGCGCACGATCTCGTCGTACATCTTGGGGTAGAGGATCGCGAAGGCGAGGTCCTCCAGCTCCCACTTGATGGTGTTCATGCCCAGGCGGTGCGCCAGCGGAGCGTAGATCTCCAGCGTCTCGCGGGCCTTCTTCTCCTGCTTCTCGCGCTTCAGATAGCGCATGGTGCGCATGTTGTGCAGGCGGTCGGCGAGCTTGATGACCAGGACGCGGGGGTCCTTGGCCATGGCGACGACCATCTTGCGCACGGTCTCGGCCTGGGCGGCCTCGCCGAACTTGACCTTGTCGAGCTTGGTGACGCCGTCGACGAGGAGGGCGACCTGGTCGCCGAAGTCGCGGCGGAGCTGCTCCAGGCCGTACTCGGTGTCCTCGACGGTGTCGTGCAGCAGGCCCGCCATCAGCGTGGCCGGGTCCATGCCCAGCTCCGCCAGGATCGTGGTCACGGCCAGCGGGTGGGTGATGTACGGGTCGCCGCTCTTGCGCTTCTGACCGCGGTGCCAGCGCTCGGCGACCTGGTAGGCACGCTCGATCTGGCGCAGCGTGGCGGTCTCGATCTTGGGGTCGTTGCTGCGCACTATCCGGAGCAGGGGCTCCAGGACCGGGTTGTACGGGTTGGAGCGCTGCACGCCCAGGCGGGCGAGGCGGGCGCGGACGCGGTTGGAGGACCCGGAGCGCTCCGGCTTGCCGGAGGCGGGGCGCGCCGCGGGCGGCGTGGCGCGGACCGGGGCCGGTGTGCCGGGCCGGACCTCGGGCGGCTGCGCGGCCTGACGCTGCCCGGCTTCACCGACGACACCAAGGCCCTGGACTGGCTGCACACGGAAGCGGCC
>NZ_BNBT01000145.1 GCF_014656095.1 Streptomyces longispororuber | reverse complement strand
GGCGCGATCCGCTGCGCCGCGCCGCTGGTCGCGCTGGCCGTCCTCGGCGCCACGCTCTGGAACGGGGTCGAGGAGCCCGCGACCGCCCTCGCCTTCGGGGTGCTCATCGCCGGCGGCGAGCTGGCCCGCTGGGACAGCGGCGGTGAGCGGGAGCCCGCGCCGCTGGGGGCCGCGGGCGCCCTCGCGTACGCGCTGCTCGGCGAGAGCGGCGGCCGGCCGACGCACCACGGCGTGCTCCAGGTCGTCGCCGTCGTCGTGGCGGCGATGCTCGTCGGGACCGTGCCGCACGTCGCGCACGGCCGGGGGCCGTCGGCCGACGCCCTCGCCCGCCGCGTCCTGACCGTCGCCTTCGCCGCCGTGTGCTTCCAACCCCTGTACAACTCCGGCGCCTTGGGGCGCTGGGTGGGCTACGGCTCCTGGTACGCCGTCGCCGTCGTGGCGCTGCTCGCCCTGACCGCGCTGTGCGACGCCGTGCTCGCCGCCGCCCTGGCGCACGCCCGTACGCGGTGGCCGTTCGGGCCGCTGCTGCGGGAGGAGCTGCGGCGCGTGCCCGGCATCGGCTCGGCTGTCTGCGCGACCGGGGCCGTGATGGCGCTCGCGGTCGCCGTGGCGGGGCTGTGGGCGCTGCCCGTGGTCAGCGGCCCGCTGCTGCTCACCCAACTGGCCGTCCGCCGCTACGCCGCCGTGCGCGCCACCTACCGCCAGACCATCGCCTCCCTCGCCCGCGCCACCGAGATCGCCGGGTACACCCCGGCCGGGCACGCCCGCCGGGTCGCGGACCTCAGCCGGGCCGTGGGGCGCGAGCTGGGGCTCTCCGGGGCCGACCTGACCGTCCTGGAGCACGCGGCGCTGATGCACGACATCGGCCAGCTCTCCCTCGTCGACCCCGTGCCCGCGGGCGCCACCGCGTCGCTCCCCGAGGCCGAGCAGCGGCGCATCGCCCTGCTCGGCGGCGCCGTCGTCCGGCAGACCGGGGTCGCCGCCGGGGTGGCCGTCGTCGTGGAGCGCCAGGCCGACCCGTACCGTGAGCAGCCGCTCACCGCCCGTATCGTGCGCACCGTCAACGCGTACGACGAGATGGCCCGGGAACAAGGTCCCCAAGGCCCCCTGGCGGCCCTGGAGCGGCTGCGCCTCGCCACCGGCCGGGCGTACCAGCCGGAGGTCGTGGAGGCCCTGGCCCGGGTGCTCGCGGGAGCCGACGGGCCCGCCCCTCGGGCACGCCCGAAGGGCTGAAGGGACGAAGACGGGGGCGACCCCCTACACGATCGGGGGTTCGGTACCGTCCTCCGGCCCGGGAAGCGGCAGGCCCGGGGCGTCCCGCGCGGGCTCGTGGCCGGGCCGTCTTACCCCGGGCCCCACGGGGTAACCCATGGGTAATGAGCGGCCGTCCGACCGTACGTGGTTGGATGCGAAGGAACCTGTAAAAAGGTGGGCCGCGCGGGAGCGCGGCGGCGGGTCACCCCCCCCCGACAGGCAGTGGGTACACCCCCCGACAAGAGCTGGCAGGCGGGAATCGTGAGGATCTTCGGCAAGGGACGGCACCGGCCCTCCGCCTCGTGGCGGCAGGCCACCGACAGAGCGTTCACGCTCATCGGCGACGGCCGCTACGAGGACGCGGGCGCGCTCCTGACGCGCGCCGCCGACCTCGAACCCTGGCTGTCCGAGTCCTGGTTCAACCTGGCGCTGCTGCACAAGTTCCGGCACGACTGGGAGCAGGCCCGGGCCGCCGGGCTGCGGGCCGTGGCGCTGCTCGACCGCTCCACGGGCGCCCCGGACTGGTGGAACGTGGGCATCGCCGCGACGGCCCTGCAGGACTGGCCGCTGGCGCGCCGGGCCTGGCAGGCGTACGGCCTGCGGGTGCCCGGTGGGGTCGCCGCGACCGGTGAGCCCACGGGCATGGACCTGGGCAGCGCGGCCGTGCGGCTCTCGCCGGAGGGCGAGGCGGAGGTCGTCTGGGGCCGCAGGCTGGACCCGGCCCGCATCGAGGTGCTGTCCATCCCGCTGCCCTCCTCCGGGCGCCGCTGGGGCGAGGTCGTGCTGCACGACGGCGTCCCGCACGGGGAGCGGACGACGGCCGCCGGGCACGCGTACCCCGTCTTCGACGAGATCGAGCTGTGGGCGCCCTCGCCCGTGCCGACCTGGGTCGTCCTGTTGGAGGCCGCGACCGAGGAGGACCGGGACGCCCTGGAGAAGCTCGCCGCCGACGCGGGCTTCGCGGCCGAGGACTGGTCGTCGTCGGTGCGGCTGCTGTGCCGGATGTGCTCCGAGTCCCGCATGCCGAGCGACGAGGGCGACGGGGAGCACCTGGACCCGCACGACCACAGCGAGCCCGGGCACCCCGGGCCGCTCGGCCACCGCAGCCCCGGCGCCCTGTGGGTGCCCGAGCGCGAGTGCGGCATCGCGGCCCCGGCGGGCCTGGTCCGCGGCCTCCTCGACGGCTGGGTCGCGGACAGCCCGGACTCCCGGGACTGGCGGGACCTGGAAGAGGTTTGCTAGGCCTAGCCCCTGGGCTCTGGGCGGGGTGTTACCGCCGCTGCGCGGCTTGTCCTCAAGCGCCGGACGGGCTGATTCTTCTGCGTCGTCGTCGGGTGTCCGGCGTCCGGTTGCGCGATGCCGGCGTGGGGAGCGGGTCGTACCCTGTACGGGCAGTGCACGTTCCCAGGAAGAAGGCATACGGCGGACATGGCGCAGGATACTGAGCAGAGTTACGCGGACGGGGTGCTCCCGGTCGACGACGAGGGGTTCGTCATCGACACCGAGGACTGCGAGGCGCGGGAGACGGCCTACCGCGAGCGCGGCACGTCCCGCCCCATCACGGTCGTCGGCAATCCGGTGCTGCACAAGGAGTGCAAGGACGTCACGGCCTTCGACGACGAGCTCGCGAAGCTGATCGACGACATGTTCGCGACCCAGCGCGTCGCCCAGGGCGTGGGCGTGGCCGCGAACCAGGTCGGCGTCGACCTGAAGGTGTTCGTGTACGACTGCCAGGACGACGAGGGCGTGCGCCACGTGGGCGTCGTCTGCAACCCGGTCCTGCAGGAGCTGCCCGCCGAGCAGCGCCGCCTGGACGACTCCGGCGAGGGCTGCCTGTCCGTGCCGACGGCGTACGCGCCGCTGGCCCGGCCCGACTACGCGGTCGTCACCGGCCAGGACCAGAAGGGCAACCCCATCAAGGTGCGCGGCACGGGCTACTTCGCCCGCTGCCTCCAGCACGAGACGGACCACCTGTACGGCTACCTGTACATCGACCGCCTCTCCAAGCGGGAGCGCAAGGACGCGCTGCGGCAGATGGCGGAGGGCACGCCGCGCTACCCCGTGGTACCGAATGACTGACGTACGGCACGGCTGAGACGCGCGGTGCGCGCGTGACCGCAGCGGCCCCTGGTCGGGAAACACCCGGTTGACCAGGGGCCGTTGCCGTACCCGCTCAGAACCGGACAGGACTGGTCCACGATCAGCCGCTGCTGATCCAGATTCGGTCACGTAAGGGGATGTTCTCGGCACCGTGGGGTAGTGAATGGCGCAAATGTGTTCCCTGAACGGTCACTTGTAGTGCTGAATGGAAAGCGCGGGGATACGCAACGGCGCGCGCCCGGCACGGCAAGTGGGGCGTGTGTCCTCAGCGCGGTCGAGAGGGGTTTGTTCGTGCCTGCTTCCTCACACAGCACTTCCCAGTCGGACTGGACGACAGGCGCCTCGGCACGCGTTCCGGCATATGCGGCGGAACGAGTCCCGAGGCAACGGCGCAAGCCGGACGAGTCGCTCCAGCCCCCTGTCCGTCAGCGGGTATCGGTGCCACCCGCACTGGCCCTTCCGGTGGTGGAGACGGAGTTTCCCCGGTATCTGCATCCGTATTGGCCAAAGCTTCAGGAAACCTCCCGGGCGTGGCTCCTGGAAAAGCGCATCATGCCCCCCGACAAGGTCGCGGCATATGCCGACAGCCTTTGCTACACGGACCTGGTGGCGGGCTACTACATCGGGGCGCCGGAGAGCCTGCTCTCCGCCGTCGCCGACCTGAGCTCCTGGTTCTTCGGCTGGGACGACCGGCACGACCGGGACGCCGTGCACGGCAGGGCCGCGGGGTGGCGGCGGCTGTGCGCGGGACTGCACGAGACGCTCCAGGACCCATGGGCGCAGCGGCACCACAAGGACCCTCTGGTCGCGGGTTTCGCCGACTGTGTCCTGCGGCTGTTCGCGCACCTGGGGCCGCGGTGGAACGCGCGCTTCGCGCGCCACTTCCACCCGGTGATCGACGCCTACGACCACGAGTTCGGCAACCGCCGCACCGGCACGGTGCCGAGCGTCGAGGCCTACGTCGAGCTGCGCCGGCTGACCTTCGCGCACTGGATCTGGATCGACCTGCTCGAACCCACCGCCCGGTACGAACTCCCCGACGCGGTACGGAAACACCCCGCCTATCGGGCGGCGGCACTCGCCACCCAGGATTTCTCCGCCTGGTACAACGACCTGTGCTCCCTGCCGAAGGAATTGGCGGGGGACGAGGTGCACAACCTCGGCATCTCGCTCATCCACCACGAGGGGCTTTCCGTCCAGGAGGCCGTACGGGAGGTCCACCGGCGCGTCAGCGAATGCGTCACCGATTTCCTCGCGGTGGAGCCGGAAGTGCTCGGGATCGCGGACGCACTGCTCGACGGCAGTGCCGAGGGGCGGAAAGTGAGTGCCGCCCTGCAATCCTGTGTCTTCAACATGCGGAACTGGTTCAGTTCCGTGTACTGGTTCCACCACGAATCCGGTAGATATCGCGTCGAGAACTGGGACGACCAGTCCTTGCCGCCGTATGTGTCCGACGCCCCGGGGCCCGACGTCCCGGAATGCGGGGAAACCGTCCCGGAATCGGTGGGAGGCCAGGAATGAGCGCCGGATCCGCGGCGTCCGCCGCCCCCGCCCCGGCCGGCCGGACGCGGCCGGATACACCTCCCCTGGTCCCCGGCGGGGCGCCGCTTCTCGGCCACGCCTGGAACCTGGTCCGCGACCCGCTGGGCTTCCTCGCCGCCCTGCGCGACCACGGGGACCTCGTCCGGATCAGGCTCGGGCCCCGGACCGCGTACGCGGTGTGCGCCCCGCAGCTCGCCGGGGCCCTGCTGAAGAGCCCGGACTACATCGTCGGCGGGCCGCTCTGGGACACCCTGGAGGTGTTGCTCGGCAAGGGCGTGGCGACCAGCAACGGCCCGCTGCACCGGCGCCAGCGGCGGATGATGCAGCCCGCGTTCCGGCCCGAGCGCATCGCCGACTACGCCCGGGTGATGGCCGAGGAGGCGCAGGCGACGGCGGGGCGCTGGCGGGACGGCGAGACGGTGGACGTGAGCGCGGAGATGTTCCGCACCGCCGTGCGCGTCGTCTCCCGCTCCCTCCTGGAGGTCGACTCGATCGGCGAGAAGGCGGACCGCATCAGCGACTCGCTGCACACCGTCTTCGAGGGCCTGTACCGGCGCATGGTGCTCTCCGTGGGGCCGCTGTACCGGGTGCCGACGCCCGCCAACCGGCGCTTCGAGCGCGCGCTCGCGGACCTGCACGCGCTCGTCGACGAGATCGTCGCCGAGCGCCGCCGGTGCGGCGACGGCACGGAGGAGGACTTGCTGGCCGTATTGCTCGGCGCGCGCGACGAATCGGGGCAGCCGCTGACGGATCAGGAGATCCACGACCACGTCGTCTCGCTCGTCGTGGCGGGCGCCGAGAATGTCGCCTCGACACTGGCGTGGACCTTCCATCTGCTCACCGAACACCCCGAGCACGAAAGGCGGTTGGTTGAAGAGGTAAATCAGGTGACGCGGGGGCGGCCCGTCGCCTTCGCCGATCTCACGGAGCTGCGGCACACCCGCAATGTCGTGACGGAGGCGATGCGTATCCGGCCGGCCGCCTGGATTTTCACCCGGCGGTCCGTGGTGGAGACCACCCTCGGCGGCTATCGCATTCCCGCCGACGCGGACATCGTGTACAGCGTGTACGCGATGCAGCGCGATCCGCGTTCCTTCGAGCGGCATCTCGAGTTCGACCCGGACCGGTGGAATCCGGAGCGCGCGGCGGACGTACCGGAGTTCGCCATGATGCCGTTCAGCGTCGGCAACCGTAAGTGCCCGGGCGATCATTTCAGCCTGGCGGAACTCACCCTCATCCTGGCGACCGTCGCCCCGAAGTGGCGGCTGTCCCCGGTGGAGTGGACCGACACGCGCACCAAGGTCGGCATCACGCTGCACCCGCGCAGACTGGTCCTGCGGGCCGACCGGCGCTGAGCCGGGACGGGCCCGGCGTCAGGCGGCGTCGCCGACGCCGGGCCCGCGGAACGTACGCCGGTACGCGTGCGGGGTGGTCCCCAGGGCGCGGACGAACTGGTGGCGCAGCGCGGCCGCGGTGCCGAACCCCGACCGCCACGCCACGTAGTCCACCGTCTCGTCCGTGGCCTCCAGCAACTCCTGCGCGCGCAGCAGGCGCTGGCGCAGCAGCCAGCGGTAGGGCGTGGTGCCGGTCTCCTGCTGGAAGCGGCGGGCGAAGGTGCGCGGCGACATATGGGCGCGGGCGGCGAGCTGGTCCACGGTCAGCTCCTGCTCCAGGTGGCGCTCCATCCAGGCCAGGACCTCGCCGACGGTGTCGCAGCGGCTGCGCGGCAGCGGCCGCTCGATGTACTGGGCCTGGCCGCCGTCGCGGTGCGGCGGTACGACCATGCGGCGCGCCAGGGCGTTGGCGACCTCCGGGCCGTGCTCCTTGCGCACCAGATGGAGGCAGGCGTCGATGCCGGCGGCCGTGCCCGCCGAGGTGATCACCGGGCCCTCGTCGACGTACAGCACGTCCGGCTCGATGACGGCCCGCGGGTGGCGCCGGGCCAGCGCCTCCGCGTGCTTCCAGTGCACGGCGCAGCGGCGCCCGTCGAGCAGCCCGGCCGCGCCGAGCACGAAGACGCCCGAGCAGACGCTGAGCACCCGGGCGCCGCGGTCCACCGCGCGCCGCAGCGCGTCGAGCAGCGCGGGCGGGTACTGCCGTTCGACGTAGCTCTGGCCCGCCGGGACGGCGACGAGGTCGGCCTCGTCGAGCCGGTCGAGGCCGTACGGCGTGGTGACGGTGAACCCGGCGTGGGTGGTGAGCGTGGGCCCCTCGGCCGAGACGACGGCGAAGTCGTACACGGGCAGGTCCTCGTCGCTCCGGTCGAGGCCGAACACCTCGCAGACGACGCCGAGTTCGAAGGGGTGGACGCCGTCGAGCAGGACGGCGGCGACGTTGCGCAGCATGCGGCCAGTGTGCCGCGTGGCTGGCAGGAAATCGAGGGGCTGCGTCAGTTCTGCCACTCACGTCGGAGGACGGCCCGCGCGACAGTGGATGTCATGAACACACATGACGCACTCGACACGCTGGCCGTCCTCGGGGTCCTCCTGCTCATGGCCCTGCCGTCCCTGCTCGGCCACGCCCACGACCGCCGGATCGACCGGCAGTTGCGGGAAGCCGAGCGGGGACCGGGCCCGCGGGCTCAGAACTCGTCGTCGAAGGAGACCGAGCCCTCCACGGCGACCTGGTACGCGGACGGCCGCCGCTCGAAGAAGTTGGTCAGCTCCTGCACGCCCTGAAGCTCCATGAACGAGAAGGGGTTCTCGGAGCCGTACACCGGCGCGAAGCCGAGCCGCTGGAGGCGCTGGTCGGCGACGCACTCCAGGTACTGGCGCATCGACTCGGTGTTCATGCCGGGCAGGCCGTCGCCGCACAGGTCGCGGGCGAACTGCAGCTCCGCCTCGACCGCCTCCCTGAGCATGTCCGTGACCTGCTGCTGGAGCGCGTCGTCGAACAGGTCCGGCTCCTCCTTGCGGACGGTGTCGACCACGTCGAAGGCGAAGCTCATGTGCATGGTCTCGTCACGGAACACCCAGTTGGTGCCCGTGGCGAGGCCGTGCAGCAGGCCGCGGCTGCGGAACCAGTACACGTACGCGAAGGCGCCGTAGAAGAACAGGCCCTCGATGCACGCCGCGAAGCAGATCAGGTTCAGCAGGAAGCGGCGGCGGTCGGCCCGGGACTCCAGGCGGTCCAGCTTCTCCACCGAGTCCATCCACCGGAAGCAGAACTCGGCCTTCTCCCGGATGGAGGGGATGTTCTCCACGGCCGCGAAGGCGGCGGCGCGGTCCTCCGGGTCGGGCAGGTAGGTGTCGAGCAGCGTCAGGTAGAACTGGACGTGCACGGCCTCCTCGAAGAGCTGCCGGCTCAGGTAGAGCCGCGCCTCGGGGGAGTTGATGTGCTTGTACAGGGTCAGCACCAGGTTGTTCGCCACGATCGAGTCGCCGGTCGCGAAGAACGCGACCAGGCGGCCGATCAGGTGCTGCTCCTCGGGCGTCAGCTTGGCCAGGTCGGCCACGTCCGAGTGGAGGTCGACCTCCTCGACGGTCCAGGTGTTCTTGATGGCGTCGCGGTAGCGCTCGTAGAAGTCCGGGTAGCGCATCGGGCGGAGCGTCAGCTCGAAGCCCGGGTCGAGCAGGTTCTTCTCGCCACCGGCGACGGCGGTGTGCTGGGCGGACTGGGACGTCACTGGCAGGCCTCGCAGGACTCGGGGTTTTCCAGGGAGCAGGCGACCGCCTCGGGGTCGGTGGCCTGCTGGGGGACGGGGGCGGCCGCGGCGGCGGTGGAGCCGGCGGCGCGGGCGATGCGCGTCGCGGGACGCGAGCGCAGGTAGTACGTGGTCTTCAGGCCCTGCTGCCAGGCGTAGGCGTACATCGAGGAGAGCTTGCCGATGGTCGGCGTCTCCAGGAACAGGTTCAGGGACTGCGCCTGGTCGAGGTACGGGGTGCGGGCGGCGGCCATGTCGATGAGGCCGCGCTGCGGGATCTCCCAGGCCGTGCGGTACAGCTTCCGCACGTCCTCGGGCACCCAGGTGAAGCCCTGCACCGAGCCGTTGGCCTCGCGCAGCGCCTCGCGCGTCTGGGCGTCCCACACGCCGAGCTCCTTGAGGTCCTGCACCAGGTAGGAGTTGACCTGGAGGAACTCACCGGACAGCGTCTCGCGCTTGAAGAGGTTGGAGACCTGCGGCTCGATGCACTCGTAGACGCCCGCGATGGACGCGATGGTGGCGGTCGGGGCGATCGCGAGGAGCAGCGAGTTGCGCATGCCGACCTCGGCGATGCGCGCCCGCAGCGCCTCCCAGCGCTCCGGCCAGGCCCGCTGGGTCGCGTAGTGGTCGGGGTGCAGGACGCCGCGCGCGGTGCGGGTCTTCTCCCAGGCGGGCAGCGGGCCGTGGCGCTCGGCGAGGTCCGCCGACGCCTCGTACGCGGCGAGCATGATCCGCTCGGCGATCCGCGTGGACAGCGCCTTGGCCTCGGCGGAGTCGAAGGGCAGGCGCAACTGGAAGAAGACGTCCTGCAGGCCCATGGCGCCGAGGCCCACCGGGCGCCACTTGCTGTTGGAGCGCTCGGCCTGCTCGGTCGGGTAGAAGTTGATGTCGACGACGCGGTCGAGGAACGTCACCGCCGTGCGGACGGTGGCGTCCAGGCGCTCCCAGTCGATGTCGCCGGCGGCGGTGTCGACGAACGCGCCGAGGTTCACCGAGCCGAGGTTGCAGACGGCCGTCTCGCCGTCGTCCGTGACCTCCAGGATCTCCGTGCACAGGTTGGAGGAGTGCACGGTGTGGCCGGGCTCGGCGGTCTGGTTGGCGGTGCGGTTGGCGGTGTCCTTGAAGGTCATCCAGCCGTTGCCGGTCTGCGCCAGGGTGCGCATCATGCGGCCGTACAGCTCACGCGCGGGCATGGTCTTGCGCGCGAGCCCCTTGGCCTCGGCCGCGCGGTACGCCGCGTCGAACTCCTCGCCCCACAGGTCGACAAGGTCGGGCACGTCGGCGGGGGAGAACAGCGACCAGTCCTGGTCGGCGGCCACGCGGCGCATGAACTCGTCCGGGATCCAGTGCGCCAGGTTCAGGTTGTGGGTGCGCCGGGCGTCCTCGCCGGTGTTGTCCCGCAGCTCCAGGAACTCCTCGATGTCGGAGTGCCAGGTCTCCAGGTAGACGGCGGCGGCGCCCTTGCGGCGGCCGCCCTGGTTGACCGCGGCGACGGAGGCGTCGAGGGTCTTCAGGAACGGCACGATGCCGTTGGAGTGGCCGTTGGTGCCGCGGATCAGCGACCCGCGCGAGCGGATGCGGGAGTACGAAAGGCCGATGCCGCCGGCGTGCTTGGAGAGCCGCGCGACCTGGTGGTAGCGGTCGTAGATCGAGTCCAGCTCGTCGAGCGGCGAGTCGAGCAGGTAGCAGCTCGACATCTGCGGGTGGCGGGTGCCGGAGTTGAACAGCGTCGGCGAGGACGGCAGGTAGTCGAGCCGGCTCATCAGGCCGTACAGCGCGGCGACCTCGTCGAGCGCGCGCTCGCTGTCGTCCTCGGCGAGGCCGGCCGCCACGCGCAGCATGAAGTGCTGGGGCGTCTCGATGACCTTGCGGGTGATCGGGTGGCGCAGCAGGTAGCGGCTGTACAGCGTGCGCAGGCCGAAGTAGCCGAAGCGGTGGTCGGCGCCGTCGGCGAGCGCGGCCTCCACGAGCGCGTCCAGGCGGGCGGCGTGCTGCTGCGTGAACGCGGCGGTGCGGTCGGCGATCAGGCCCTCGCGGTGGCCGACCGCGACCGACGCGGAGTACGACGTGGCGCCCTGGGAGGCGGCCTCCTCGCGGATGCCGATGGTCAGGAGCCGGGCGGCGAGCCGGGAGTAGGCGGGGTCCTCGGAGATGAGCCCCGCGGCCGCCTCGGTGGCCAGCTCCCGCAGCTCCGCCTCATCGGCCTTCGCCGAACGGCCGCGCAGCGCGGCGGCGGCGACGCGGCCGGGGTCGGCGTCGGGGAGGTCGGCGGTGAGGTCGGTCAGGGTGCGCAGCAGGGCGGTGCCGGGGCCGTCGGACGGCGCGGACTGCTCGGCGGGCTGCTGACCGGCTTCGGCCTGCGCTGACGCGGGCTCGGCGGGCGCGATGGTCACGTGGTGCTCTCCCTCGCTCGGCTCGGGGCCTTGCGGCGGGCGAGGGCACGCGGACGCGACCGCGCGCAGCGGTGACGTACGCCGTGTCCACCAGCCCATTCCACGAGGCCCGGACGTCGGGCGCCCGGGCCGGGCGGCACGGGCGCGCTGTCGGCAGGTCCTCGGACTGCGGGTACGCAAATGCGCACACGTACACCGTTGCGGGACAGTTCCGGACTTCCACCGGATTCCCCTGCGGCGACAGCGAGCACGAGCATACATCTAGTGCCGGGCGCCGGTGGCACCCCTAGATGTTGTGTCGGAGGGTGACGCAGACCTCACGAAATGCGCGGGGCGGGGCCCGGGTTGCCCGGTGCCCCGCCCTCTGGTCGGCCGCCTGGCGCGGCCCCCCGCGCCGGGTCCGCCGCCCGCTCCGGGCGGGTCCTGCGGCGCCCCGTCCCCGTGCGACGGCAGGTCGCCGCGCTCGGCGGCGGCGCGCAGCACGGCACGGCCCACGGCGGCGCGGTCGGCGGCGACCTGGATGCGCAGGCCGTTCTCCGCGCGGGCGTACTCGTGGCGGGAGCCGGTGACGCGGTACCAGGCCTCGCCGTCCTTCTCGCAGCTCTTGGCGGGCGGGTGCACGGTGCGGCAGGTGCCCTCGTCGAGGGTGCCCCGGTCGACGTGCAGCGCGATCTGCTGCCCGCCGTCCTGCTTCACGTACGTCACTTGGAAGCCGTCCTCGTTGAGCACGCCCGCGGACTGCCGCGCCGCCCGGTACCCGTCGATCTCCGTCACGTACACGTGCTCGACGCGGGTCTGCGCGGCCCGGGCGCGCGCCTCCAGCTCGGCGCGGCCGGGCGGCGGCGCGCCGCCCGCGCCGCCGTCCTCCTCGGACTTCTCCGAGCCGCAGCCGGTCAGGGCGAGGGGCGCGAGCAGCAGCAGGGCCGGGAGCAGGAGGCGGTGGCGTGTCATGCGCACATCCTCGCGCACCCCCGCCGCGTGCCGCCCGCGCCCGGCCCTACGTCGTCACGGCCTCAGTGGCCCGCCCCCACCTTGGGCAGTTCGACGGAGACGCCCTTGTCGCCCGCGTCCGCCGTGTAGTCGCCCGGGGAGGTCTCGTCGACGCCCTCGGGCGCCTTGAGCGCCTTCAGGACGACGGTGAGGACCACCGTGACCACCACGTTCAGCACGAACGCCGTCAGGCCGATGTAGCCGATCTCGCCGATCCCCGGGATCTCGTCGGAGGACCCGCCGAAGTGCTTCTGCGTCGGCGAGGCGACCCCGTACGCCGCGATCGTCCCGTACGCCATGCCGACCGCCCACCCGGCGAGCAGTGCCCACCGGTGGAACCACCGCGTGAACAGGCCGCCGACCAGCGCGGGCATGGTCTGCAGGATCCAGATGCCGCCCAGGAGCTGGAAGTTGATGGCCACGGTCTTGTCCATGCCGAGGACGAAGACGAGCGCGCCGACCTTCACCAGGAGCGAGACCAGCTTGGAGACCTTGGTCTCCTGCTCGGGCGTCGCGTCGGGCTTGATGAAGTCCTTGTAGATGTTGCGCGTGAAGAGGTTCGCGGCAGCGATGGACATGATGGCGGCGGGCACCAGCGCCCCGATGCCGATGGCCGCGAAGGCGACGCCCGTGAACCAGTCGGGGAACATGTCCTCGAAGAGCTGCGGGATCGCGAGCTGCCCGTTCTGCACCTTCACCCCGGCCGCGATCGCCATGAACCCGAGCAGCGCGAGCAACCCCAGCATCAGCGAGTACAGCGGCAGGATGGTGGTGTTGCGGCGGATCACGTCACGGCTGCGCGAGGACAGCGTCGCGGTGATCGAGTGCGGGTACATGAACAGCGCCAGCGCCGAGCCGAGCGCCAGCGTGGCGTACGTCCAGGTCCCCGCGTCGCCGGGCACCAGCGCGCCGACGGGCTTGCCGGTGGCCTCGTTCGTGGCGGAGAACTTCTCGTTCGCCGCGTGGAAGATGTCGTCGAAGCCGCCCAGCTTGATCGGGATGTAGATGATGGCGACCACGATGACGATGTAGATCAGCGTGTCCTTCACGAACGCGATCAGCGCCGGGGCCCGCAGCCCCGAGGAGTACGTGTACGCGGCCAGCACGCCGAAGGCGATCAGCAGCGGCAGGTCCTTGACGAACCAGTTGGTGTCCTCGCCGCCGCCGACGCCCATCACGTCCAGGACGGCCTGGATGCCGACCAGTTGCAGCGCGATGTACGGCATCGTGGCGAGGATGCCGGTCACGGCCACCGCGAGGGAGAGCCCCTTGGAGCCGAACCGCCCGCGCACGAAGTCGGACGTGGTCACGTACCCGTGCTTGTGGGAGACCGACCACAGGCGTGGCAGGAAGGTGAAGATCAGCGGGTAGACGAGGATCGTGTAGGGCACCGCGAAGAAGCCGGCGGCGCCGGCGGCGTAGATCGCCGCGGGCACGGCCACGAAGGTGTACGCGGTGTAGAGGTCGCCGCCGAGCAGGAACCACGTCACCCAGGTGCCGAACGACCGCCCGCCGAGGCCCCATTCGTCCAGGCTGTGCTCGTTCTCGGCCTTGCGCCAGCGGGCGGCCAGGAAGCCCATGACCGTGACCGCGAGGAAGAAGAAGACGAAGACGCCGAGCGCGACGCCGTTCACGCCGTCGTTCACGACCGCGCACCCCCCTCGGCGCGGGCGGCCTTGCGGGCCCGCTGCTCACGCTGGAACAGCGTGTACGCGATCATCGTGAGCGCGGTCGATATCAGCACCCACAGCATCTGGTACCAGTAGAAGAAGGGGATGCCGATGAAGGCCGGGTCGGCCTTCGCGTAGGAGCTCACCCAGAGCATGGCCACGAACGGCGCCACGAGGCAGAGGGCGACGACCACGCGGACCGGTGTCACCACCGGCTGTCTCACTTCCGGCCCAACCGGCACTTCACGCGCGTCTGGCATACCGCGGCTCCGTTCGCTCACTCGTCCCGTGGTCAACGTGCGGGAAATCTAAGCGACGGTCTCGGTCGGCGGAACCCCTGTCCGTATAACGGACGGGCCACGAAGGGGCAGCTCAGCGGCGGCCCGACGGCGGCACGCCACGGCTCGGGCGTGCTGGGGCGGTGCCACGACAGCGTCTCGGCGGCGGCGGAAGCGGCAGCGCTGTCGGCAGCGGAAGCGGCATCGCCATCGGCACCGGCGGCCGCAGGGCAGCGGCACGGCACCGGGCGCGGCCCGGGCAGCGGCACCGGCTCAGCAGCAGCGGAAACCCTGCCGCGGGTCCGTGTCCTGACGGTCCGTCCGCATCCGCTCGAAGGCGCGCCGGGACGGCACGGCCGCCGCCGGGTGCTCCTTGCGCACATGCGCCACGTACCGGTCGTAGGCGGACTCGTCCGTCAACTCCCGTACGTACCACCGCACTCCGCGCAGCGCCCGGCGCAACAGCCCGGTCATGACGCGTCCGCAGGGTGCCGCTCGCGCGCCGCCGCGAGCTCCGCCTTCTCCTCCGGGGTGGCGAAGAGGCCGGCGGGCGCCGCGGTCCTCGACTCCACGAACGGGGCCTCGCTCAGGCGCGAGGACAGCGGGTCGCGGATGTGGCGGACGCACACGCGGGTCGCGTCGGCGAGCACGACCACGACGAGGAGCGCGAGGACGGCGGACAGGACGCCGTCCACCGTGGAGTTGGTGACGACGGTGTGCATGTCGTCCATCGACTTGGCGGGCGGCAGCACCTTGCCCTCGTCGATGGCGTCCTGGTAGATCGAGCGCTGCTTGAAGAAGCCCACGCGCGGGTCGCTGGAGAACACCTTCTGCCAGCTCGCGGTGAGCGTCACCGTGGCGTCCCAGACGAGCGGAACCCCCGTGATCCACGCCCACTTGAGGCGGCCGGACTTCACCAGGAGCGTGGTGCACACGGCCAGCGCGACGGCCGCCAGGAGCTGGTTCGCGATGCCGAAGATCGGGAAGAGCTGGTTGATGCCGCCGAGCGGCTCGTGCACGCCGACCCAGAGGAAGTAGCCCCACAGGCCGGTCACGGCGGCGCTGGTCAGGATCAGGCCGGGCTTCCAGCTCACGTCCCTGAACGGCTTGTGGACGTTGCCGAGCATGTCCTGGAGCATGAACCGGCCCACGCGCGTGCCCGCGTCGAGCGCGGTGAGGATGAACAGCGCCTCGAACATGATCGCGAAGTGGTACCAGAACGCGCGCATCGAGTCCCCGGTGACCTTGGAGAAGATCTCCGAGACGCCGATCGCGAGCGTGGGCGCGCCGCCGGTGCGGGAGAGCAGCGAGCTCTCCTCGACGTCCTTGGCGGCCCGCGCCAGGTCGTCCGGGGAGATGGTGTAGCCGAAGTTCGCGACGGCCCGCGAGGCCTCCTGGACGGTGTCGCCGACTACGCCCGCGGGCGCGTTCATCGCGAAGTACAGGCCCGGGTCGATGATGCTCGCGGCCACCATGGCCATGATCGCCACGGACGACTCCATCAGCATGGAGCCGTAGCCGATCATCCGGACCTGCGTCTCCTTCTGGATCATCTTCGGCGTCGTACCGGAGGAGATCAGGGCGTGGAACCCGGACAGGGCGCCGCACGCGATCGTGATGAACACGAACGGGAACAGCGAACCCGCGAAGACCGGGCCGTCGCCGCGCGAGGCGAAGTCCGTCACCGCGTCCATCTTCAGCGTCGGCAGGGTGACGACCACGCCGAGCGCGAGCAGCACGATCGTGCCGATCTTCATGAACGTGGACAGGTAGTCGCGCGGCGCGAGCAGCATCCACACCGGCAGGATCGAGGCCACGAACCCGTACGCCACCAGCCAGATGACGAGGGTGGAGGGCGCCAGCGTGAACGCCTCGGCCCAGGAGGACTCCGCCACCCAGCGGCCGCCGACGAGGGCGAACAGCAGCAGCGCGATGCCGATCAGCGAGACCTCGCTGACCCGGCCGGGGCGCAGGACGCGCAGGTAGAACCCCATGAACAGGGCGATGGGGATCGTCATCGCGATCGAGAAGGTGCCCCACGGCGACTCGGCGAGGGCGTTCACGACGACCAGGGCGAGCACCGCGAGCAGGATGATCATGATGGCGAAGGTGGCGAGCAGCGCCGCGGTCCCGCCGAACGGGCCGATCTCCTCCCGCGCCATCTGCCCGAGCGACTTGCCGTCCCGGCGGGTGGAGAAGAACAGGACCACCATGTCCTGCACGGCGCCCGCAAAGATCACCCCCGCGATGATCCAGATCGTGCCCGGCAGGTACCCCATCTGGGCGGCGAGCACGGGCCCGACCAGCGGTCCGGCACCCGCGATCGCCGCGAAGTGGTGGCCGAGCAGGACCCGCCGGTCGGTCGGGTGGTAGTCGATGCCGTTGTCGAGCCGCTCGGCCGGCGTGGCCCGGCGCTTGTCGACGCGCAGCACCTTGTACGCGATGAACTTCGCGTAGAAGCGGTAGGCGATGGCGTACGAGCCGAGGGCGGCGGCCACCATCCAGGCGGCGGACACCTCCTCGTCCCGGGAGAGCGCGAGCACGGTCCAGCCCGCGGCGCCGACCAGCGCGACGAGCGTCCACAGGGCGATGGTCTTCGGATTCGCTGCGCGCACGGACCGTCCTCCCGTTGTCTGCGGTGACGGGAGGACGGTAGGCCAGGGGAAGTGATCTGCGCTACGGGGCGGACACCGCGAACCGCGCGGCGCCGCCCGGCACCGCGCGTCCTCGCTCGTGAAGGCCCGGCCCCGTGGTCCCTGGCCCGAGGCAGCCCGGCCCTGCGCGTCCCGGCGGGCGAAGGCCCGGTGCGCGTAAGGCTCAGTCCTGCGGCCGCTTGAGCCGGGCCACGAACTTGTACCGGTCGCCCCGGTACACCGAGCGCACCCACTCCACCGGCTGCCCGGTGCCGTCCAGCGAGTGCCGCGACAGCATCAGCATCGGCAGGCCCACGTCGGTGCCGAGCAGCCCCGCCTCGCGCGGCGTGGCCAGGGACGTCTCGATGGTCTCCTCGGCCTCGGCGAGGTGGACGTCGTAGACCTCGGCGAGCGCCGTGTACAGGGAGGTGTACTTCACCAGCGAGCGCCGGAGCGCGGGGAAGCGCTTGGCCGACAGGTGCGTGGTCTCGATGGCCATCGGCTCGCCGCTGGCCAGCCGCAGCCGCTCGATGCGCAGCACGCGGCCGCCGGCGGTGATGTCGAGCAGCCCGGCCAGGGTGTCGTCGGCGGTGATGTACCCGATGTCCAGGAGCTGTGAGGTCGGCTCCAGGCCCTGGGCCTTCATGTCCTCGGTGTACGAGGTCAGTTGCAGGGCCTGCGACACCTTCGGCTTGGCCACGAACGTGCCCTTGCCCTGGATGCGCTCCAGGCGCCCCTCGACGACGAGCTCCTGGAGGGCCTGGCGGACCGTCGTACGAGAGGTGTCGAACTCGGCGGCGAGCGTGCGCTCGGGCGGGACGGGGGTGCCCGGCGGCAGCGTCTCGGTCATGTCGAGCAAGTGCCGCTTCAGGCGGTAGTACTTGGGTACGCGGGCCGGGCGCACGGACTTGCCGGGGCCCGAGCCGTCGCCCGTCACGGGCGCGGTGGCGGTGGTGGCCGGAGGTGTCGCCGCCGCGGGGGCGGCCGGAGCTGCCGTCGCCGCGGTGACCGCCTCGGCCCGGGTGCTGCCCGCCTCTGTGCCCATGCTCCGCCTCTCCGGCTCCTGTGCCGCTCCCACCGGTACCCGCGCTGCCTCCACCGGCTCCTGTGCTGCTGCCGTCACCGGCTCCTGTGCTGCCTCCACCGGCTCCTGTGCTGCTGCCGTCACCGGCTCCTCCGTCTGTCGCGGCTCACATCGTGGCACGGTCCGGGCCAGGGGGGTCACCCCTGTTCGGGCGAAGCCGTGAGGGGAGAGCCGTGCCGCTCAGGTGTCGGTCCGATAACGGAGCCGACTGCCCTTCTTATACACCCTTGACACCCCAAAAGGTCTAGGCCAAGCTCCCCCGTACTGGTCTACACCATTAAAGACCAGGTCCAGTCCCACGGGCAGTACTTTCGACTTTCGGTCCTCTTGGTCGCTGCGGGTGGGGGGTTGGCTGGCATCCAAAGGAGGATGACGTGAAGCGCAAGCTCATAGCGGCGATCGGTGTCGCGGGCATGTTGGTTTCGATCGCGGCCTGTGGTGACGACGGCGACGACAAGAAGAAGTCCGGGGCGGACGGCTTCAAGGGCGAGACGCTGACGCTCTGGGCCATGGACGGGTCGACGCCGGACCAGTGGACCAAGGACGTCAAGGCCGAGTTCGAAAAGAAGACCGGCGCCAAGCTGAAGCTCGAAGTACAGCAGTGGAACGGCATCCAGCAGAAGCTGACCGCCGCCCTCTCCGAGGAGAACCCGCCGGACGTCTTCGAGATCGGCAACACCCAGACGGCTGCCTACGCCAAGTCCGGTGGCCTCGCGGACCTCAGCGACCTCAAGGAGTCGGTCGGCTCCGACTGGACCGAGTCCATCAACAAGTCCACGGTCGTCGACGGCAAGCAGTACGCCGCCCCGTGGTTCGTGCTGAACCGCGTCGTGCTCTACAACAAGAAGGTCTGGGCCGACGCGGGCATCAAGAAGACGCCCAAGACCCGCGACGAGTTCTACGCCGCCCTGAAGAAGATCGGCCAGAAGACCGACGCGGAGCCGATCTACCTGCCGGGCCAGAACTGGTACCACTTCGTGGGCCTCGTCATCGGCGAGGGCGGCGAACTGGTCAAGAAGGACGGCGACAAGTACGTCTCCAACCTGGACGACCCGAAGGTCGCCAAGGCCGCGGAGACGTACAAGAAGTTCCAGGCCCTCTCCAAGGCGCCGAAGAACAAGGACGAGGCCACCCCGCAGCAGGCCGAGGTCTTCGCCAAGGGCAAGACCGGCGCGTTCATCGGCATGAGCTGGGAAGCCGCCACGGCCGTCAAGGCCAACAAGAAGATCGAGAAGGACATCGGCTACTTCACGATCCCCGGCCCCACGGCCGACAAGCCCGAGGGCGTCTTCCTCGGCGGCTCCAACCTCGCCGTCGCCGCGACCAGCAAGAAGCAGGAGCTCGCCAAGGAGTTCCTGAAGATCGCGCTGTCGGACAAGTTCGAGGGCCAGCTCGCCAAGGAAAGCGGCGTGATCCCGAACAAGAAGGCCCTGGAGTCCAACCTCAAGGGCAACGCCGCCGCCGAGGCCGCGGCCCCGGCCGCCTCCGGCGGTGGCATCACCCCGCTGATCCCGGAGTGGGCCGCCGTCGAGAACGAGCCCAACCCGATCAAGGGCTACCTGACCGCGGTCATGAACGGCGACTCGCCCGCCGACGCCGCCAAGAAGGTCGAGGGCGAGTTCAACAAGCGCCTGTCGCAGAAGCAGTAAGGAAGCGCCCCGCCGGGGGCGGTGACAACAGGGTCGTGCCCGCGGCCCCCGCCTCGCCGCCCCCGGCGCATTCCTGTGTGACGTGCCGATGAGAGAGATGGCGAGCATGACCGTACAGACCGAACGGCCGCCCTCCGGCCCGCCGGAGGTAGTGAAGTCGGGCGGCGGGCGCAACGGGGCCCCGCGCACGCCCCGCGCCAGAGCCGGGGCCCTCGCCCCCTATCTGCTGCTGCTTCCCGCGCTCGTGGCCACCCTGGTGTTCCTGGGCTGGCCGCTGGTGAACAACGGGATCCTGTCGTTCCAGAACCTCAACATGAGGCAGGTCATCCTGCACCTCACCGAGTGGAACGGCATCGACAACTACAAGGAGGTCCTCAAGAGCGAGGACTTCTGGCGCGTCACCGGGCGGTCGATCGTCTTCACCGCCATCAACGTCGTCCTCATCATGGTGCTCGGCACCCTGATCGGACTGCTGCTCGCCAAGCTCGGCAGCAAGATGCGGCGGCTGCTCCTCTTCGGCCTCGTCCTCGCCTGGGCCATGCCCGTCATCGCCGGCACCACCGTCTACCAGTGGCTGTTCGCCCAGCGCTACGGCGTCGTCAACTGGGTGCTCGCGAAGATCGGCTTCAGCTCCATGGCCGACTACGACTGGTTCGGCGGCCAGTACTCCACCTTCTTCGTCATCATCACGCTGATCGTGTGGCAGTCGATCCCCTTCGTGGCGATCAACCTGTACGCCGCCACCACGACCATCCCCAAGGAGCTCTACGAGGCCGCCTCGCTCGACGGCGCCGGTGCCTGGAAGCAGTTCACCTCGGTGACCCTGCCGTTCCTGCGGCCCTTCCTGTACGCCACGACCTTCCTCGAGGTCATCTGGGTCTTCAAGGCCCTCGCCCAGGTCTACGCGATCAACAAGGGCGGCCCGGACCGGCTCACCGAGATCCTGCCCGTCTACGCCTACATCGAGGGCTCGGGCAACCAGCACTACGGCATGGGCTCCGCCATCGCCATGCTGACCATCATCATCATGCTCTTCCTGACCGCGTACCACCTGCGCATCGTGCTCAAGCAAGAGGAGGACGCGTGAAGCGCTCCTGGTTCGGCCGCGTCTGGCCCAACGTCATCGCCGTCATCCTCTTCATCGGCTTCGTCTTCCCCGTCTACTGGATGTTCGCCACGGCCTTCAAACCGACCGGCGACATCATCAGTGAGGACCCGGTCTGGATCCCGTTCAACTTCACCTTTGAGCACTTCAAGACGGCCGTCGACGCCGACCACTTCGGGCAGATGGTCATCAACTCCGTGACCGTCACCGTGCTCGCGGTCGTCTTCTCCCTCGTCCTCGGCCTCTTCTCGGCCTTCGCGCTCGCCCGCATGCGGTTCAAGGGCCGCCGGGGCTTCATCATCGGCTTCATGCTGGCCCAGATGGCGCCCTGGGAAGTCATGGTCATCTCGATCTACATGATCGTGCGCGACGCGGAGATGCTGAACAGCCTCGTCCCGCTGACGCTCTTCTACATGGTGATGGTCCTGCCCTTCACGATCCTCACGCTGCGCGGCTTCGTCGCCGCCGTGCCCAGGGAGCTGGAGGAGTCGGCGATGGTCGACGGCTGCACCCGTATGCAGGCCTTCCGCCGCGTCATCCTGCCGCTGCTGGCCCCCGGCCTGATGTCCACCTCGCTCTTCGGCTTCATCACCGCCTGGAACGAGTTCCCGATCGCCCTGCTGCTCAACAAGGACGCCGAAGCCAAGACCCTCCCCGCGTGGCTGCCGAGCTTCCAGACCGTCTACGGCGACGACTGGGGCGCCACCATGGCCGCGTCCTCGATCTTCGCCATCCCGATCCTGCTGCTCTTCGTCTTCCTCCAGCGCCGCGCCGTCGCCGGCCTCACCGACGGTGCCGTGAAGGGATAAGCACACCCATGAGCTCTACGACCACCGCGCCCGACACCCTCACGCGCGACGCCCTGACCGTCCTGCAGCCCGGCTTCGCCGGGACCACCGCCCCCGACTGGCTGCTGCGCCGCATCGGCGAGGGCCTCGGCGCCGTGGGCCTGTTCGGCCGCAACGTACGGACGCCCGAGCAGGTGGCCGCCCTCACCGCCCAGCTCCGCGCCGAGCGCGAGGACCTCGTCGTCGCCATCGACGAGGAGAGCGGTGACGTCACCCGCCTGGAGGTGCGCACCGGCTCCTCCTTCCCCGGCAACCACGCCCTCGGCGCGGTCGACGACCCCGCGCTCACCCGCGACGTCGCCGCCGAACTGGGCCGCCGCCTCGCCGCGGCGGGCGTCACCTTCAACTGGGCACCGTCCGCCGACGTCAACTCCGACCCCGACAACCCGGTCATCGGCGTCCGCTCCTTCGGCTCCGACCCGGACCTGGTGGCCCGGCACACCGCCGCGTACGTCGAGGGTTTGCAGTCCTCCGGCGTCGCCGCCTGCACCAAGCACTTCCCGGGCCACGGCGACACCGCCGTCGACTCGCACCACGCCGTGCCGCACATCGACGCCGACGACGCCGTGCTGCGCGCCCGCGAGCTCGCGCCCTTCCGGGCCGCGATCGCCGCCGGCACCCGGGCCGTGATGAGCGCCCACATCAGCGTGCCGGCCCTCGACCCGGAGCTGCCCGCGACGCTCTCCCGCCGCATCCTCACCGACCTGCTCCGCGGCGAGCTGGGCTTCGACGGCCTGATCGTCACCGACGGCATCGAGATGCGCGCCATCTCCGGAACCTACGGCATCGAACGCGGCACCGTCCTCGCGATCGCCGCCGGCTGCGACGCCATCTGCGTGGGCGGCGGCCTGTGCGACGACGAGACGGTCGTCCGGCTGCGCGACGCGCTCGTCGCGGCGGTCCGCTCCGGCGAACTGCCCGAGGAGCGGCTCGCCGACGCGGCCGACCGCGTCCGGGCACTGGCGCGCTGGACCTCGGGGCCGGGCGCGGCCAGTCGTGCGGGGGGCGTGCCCGACCCCGAGGTCGGACTGCGCGCCGCCCGCCGCGCCCTGACGGTCACCCACGGCGAGATCTACGCCGGCCCGCTGACCGACGCCCCCTACGTCGCCGCCTTCACCCCGCTGGCCAACATCGCCGTCGGCGACGAGACCCCCTGGGGCGTCGCCGCCGAACTCACCCGCCGCCTGCCCGGTACGGCCACCGGCTCCTTCACGGGCGAGGGCGCGGGCGCCGAGGCGCTGGCCGCGGCGGGCGACCGGCGCGTGGTCGCGGTGGTCCGCGACGCCCACCGCCACCCGTGGATGGCTGCGGCCGTCGACCACCTCCTCGCCGCCCGCCCCGACACCGTCGTGGTCGAGATGGGCATCCCCCAGGCCAAGCCGACGGGCGCCCTGCACATCGCCACCCACGGCGCGGCCCGCGTCTGCGGCATCGCGGCGGCGGAGGTGCTCACGGGGGCGTAGCACCCGACCGCACCCCCTGGGCCCGGGTCCGGCCCCGGGCCCAGGGGGTGCGGACCGTACGGAGACACAACGGCGCCGGGCCGCC
>NZ_BNBT01000144.1 GCF_014656095.1 Streptomyces longispororuber | reverse complement strand
CGGGGCGAGGCCGCCGCCCGCCACGACCGCCGCCCCGGCGGCCCCCCGCTCCTGGACGCCCTCGGCTGGACCCTCCTGACGGCCCTCGCGGCGGGCGGGGCGGGCGTGGTGTGGGTGGTGTGCCGCCGGGGCCGCTGCGAGCGCCGCGTCGACCAGCACCTCGACCGCGCCCTGGTGCGCGGACTGCCGCTCGCCGCCCTCGCCCTGCTGCTGCTCGCCGTCCTGTACGCCGGGTGGTCGCGGCCCGTCTGGACCTCCACCGGACGGCTGCCGGGCAACACCACCTTCGGCGGCATCGCGCTGGCCCAAGGACTCCTCGTCCTCCTCCTCGCGGCCGTCGCCGCCGTCATCCACCGCGGGTCGCCCGACGCGCGCGCCGCCATGCGCGGCCTCGGCGGCCCCGCCGCGGCGATGCTGGCCTGCGCCCTCGGCGGCGTGATGTCCGGCGGCGGCTCCCAGCGCGTCGCCGACTGGCTCGACGGCAGGGGCGGCACGATCGACGGCCCGCCGGCGCTGCTCACCTGGCAGGCCTCCGCCATCCCGCCGCTGCTCGTGGTCGTCGTCGTCCTGTGCGGCTGGCTCGCCGTGCGCACCGCGCGCCACCTGCGCCACGAGCTGGCCGCGGTGCCGCGCGAGTACGGCGTCGAGCGGCCCGACACCGCCCGCACCCGCCGCATCGCCCGCAGGCGCGCGAGCGCGGCGCTCACCGACCGCGCCCCCGTCATCGTCGGCGTCACCTCGGCCGCCACCCTGCTCCTCGGCGCCGGGCCGCTCGTCGGCGCCTGGGCCGGCGGCGAGGTGCCCGGCGAGACCGCGCGGGACCAGCCCGCGTTCGTCGCGGGCGCGGCGCAGACCGCGCAGGCGCTCGGCTCCTGGCTGATCGGCCTCGGCTTCCTGCTCTTCGTCACCTGGGGCCGGCGCGCCTACCGCGACGCGTCCGCCCGCCGCACCATCGGCATCCTGTGGGACGTCGGCACGTTCTGGCCGCGCGCCGCCCACCCCTTCGCGCCGCCCTGCTACGCCGAGCGCGCCGTGCCCGACCTGACCTGGCGCATGCACACCTGGACCCGCGCCACCGGCGGCCGCCTCGTCCTGTCCGGCCACTCGCAGGGCAGCGTCCTCGCCGCCGCGGCGGCCTGGCAACTGCTGCCGTCGGTCCGCAAGCGCGTGGCGCTGCTCACCTACGGCTCGCCGCTGGAGCGCCTGTACGGCCGCTGGTTCCCCGCGCACTTCGGGCCCGCCGCGCTCAGCTCCCTGCACCGCGAGGTCGACTGCTGGCGCAACCTCTACCGGGCCACCGACCCCATCGGCGGGCCCGTACGGCTGCACGGCGACTGCGGGCCGCAGGTCGACCGCGCCGAGCTCCAGGACCCGCTGGCCTACGGCCGCACCCCCGACCACCCGCTGCCCGCGCCCATCCTCGGCCACGGCGACTACCAGGCCGACCCCGCCTTCGCCGAGGAGCGCGCGCGGCTGCTCGCCCGGCTCAGGCCCGCCGTGCCCCGCCCGGCGGCGCCGCCTGCGGCAGCCCCGCCTCGGGAAGCTCCGCCCAGGGAAGCTCCGCCTACGGAAGCTCCGGAAGGTCCTCCGGATACAGCAGGGTGAGGTCGTCCGTGCTCGGCGCGGCGAGCTGGGCGACCCGGCCGGCGTGCCGCTCGACCATCGCCTCGAACGTCTGCCGCGCGGTGCGGCCGTTGCCGAACGCCGGCCCCTTCGGCAGCGCCGCGAAGTACTTCAGGAGCGCCTCGGCGGTGCCCGTGCCGAGCGTGTACTCGTGCTCCTCCGCCTGCTGCTCGACGATGCGGAGCAGTTCCTCGGCGTCGTAGTCCCCGAAGGTGATGGTGCGCGAGAACCGGGAGGCGACACCGGGGTTGACGGACAGGAAGCGGTTCATCTCCTCCGTGTATCCCGCGACGATCACCACGACCGCCTCCCGGTGGTCCTCCATCAGCTTCACCAGCGTGTCGATCGCCTCGCGGCCGAAGTCGCGCCCGGAGTCCTCCGGCGAGAGCGCGTACGCCTCGTCGATGAACAGCACGCCGCCGCGGGCCTTGTCGAAGGCCTCCTGGGTGCGGATCGCCGTGGAGCCGATGTGCTCGCCCACCAGGTCCACGCGGGACACCTCGACGAGGTGGCCGCGCTCCAGGACGCCCAGCGAGGCCAGGATCTCGCCGTAGAGCCGGGCCACGGTCGTCTTGCCGGTGCCGGGGGAGCCCGTGAACACCAGGTGGCGGCGGACCGAGGCGGCCTTCAGGCCCGCCTCCTGGCGGCGCCGCCCCACCTCGATCATGTCGGTGAGCGCCCGGACCTCGCGCTTGACGCTCTCCAGGCCCACCAGCGCGTCCAGCTCGCCGAGCACGTCCTTCGACGTCCGCGCGGGCGGTACGGGGGCCGGGGCCGGCGCCCGCTCCGTTTCGCGCGGCCCGGGCACCGCGCCGAGCAGCCCCGCGGACTGCGTGGCCGTCTGCACGGCAGGGGCGGGACCGGGGGTCCGGGTGCTCCCGCTCTCGTCGCTGGTGCAGTCCTCGACGAGCGGGCCGTCCTCCGCGAACTCGTAACCGCCGCGCGCGCACCGCTCCGTGCGGCACCGCTTCAGCGTCGTACGGCAGCCGTCGATGACGTGGAAGCCGTAGCCGCCGCTGCCGACGACCGTGCAGCGCTGGAAGCTGCCGCGGGCGCCCGCCGAGACGTAGAAGCCCGCCTCCGCGGGGGAGGTGACCGTGCACCGCTCGACGGCGGGGTCGGCGCCCTTGGTGACGATCACGCCCGTCTGCGTGCCGTCCACCGTGCAGTTGGCGAGGACGCCGCCGCTGCCGTGGTCGCGGAACCAGGCGCCGGTGGCGGCCTCCCGGATGCGCACGTCGTCCAACTGCGCGGTCGCGCCGTCGCTCACCGACACGGCCGTGTTGCGCACCTGCGTCAGATCACTGTCTATGACGTCGACGCGCGAGCCGCGGTCCAGGACGAACAGCGCGTCCGGCACGTCGTGCACCCGGCACGACTCCAGGACGGCCGTCGCGCCGTCGCTGACCCACACCGCCGGGTAGTCGCCGGTGCTGTCGTGGATCTCGCACTGGTTGGCGTCGACACGGGTGCCCGGGTCCCACACCGACAGGCCGTTGCGGCCGAACTCGCGCACCGTGGAGCGCGTCAGCGTGAGCACCGAACGCGACCGCAGGTCGACGGCGTTCTCCGGGATGTCGTGGATGCGGCAGTCGGCGAGGGTGAGGACGGCGTCCGTGTCGAGCGTGACGCCGTCGGTCGTGGTGCGGTGCACCTGGCAGTCCGTCAGATGCCCCGTGGCCCGGGCGGTGATCTGCACGCCCGCGCCCTTGACCTCGTACACCTCGCAGCCCACGGCCTCCAGGCCGCTGTGCTCGCCGGTCACCGACAGGCCCGCGCCCGACGTGTGGTGCACCCGGCAGCGCTCCAGGCGCGGGTGCCCGCCGCCGCGGACCGCGACCCCGGACTGGCCCGCGGCGACGACCTCGCAGTCCTCGAAGACGCCGCCCCCGCCGTCGAGTACGGCGATGCCCACGCCGCCCGCGTTGTCCACCGTGCAGCGGCGCAGGGTCGGCCGGGCACCGCCGCGCACCTCGATCCCCGCCGCCGAGCGCGTCCGCACCCGGACGTCGGCGAGCTCCGGCGCGCCGTCCTCGACGAGCAGCGCGGGCGCGGCCGCGTCCTGCCCCTCGATGTGCAGGTCCAGGACCACGGCCGAGGCCCGCACCGTCAGCGGCACGCCGTCGACCGGCGCGATGCGCGCGGCGCCGGGGGCGCCCTCGGGTCCGCGCAGCGTCACCGCCCGCCGGACGACGAGGTTCTCGCGGTACGTCCCGGGGGACACCGTCAGGACGTCGCCGTCGCCCGCGGCCTCCAGGGCGGCGGCCAGCGACGGGTACTCGCCCGTGCGGCGCCGCCACCGCGACGTACCGGTGTGCGTCACCTGGACCGTGCCCTGTGCCATGGAGTTGCTCTGCCCCCACCTCGACGTTCGCGGTACCTCGCGCCCGCGCGCAAGGAGGCCGAAGAGTTCGCCCGGTCCACCGTAGCGCGCGCGGCGCGGCGGAGTTGACCCGATGGGCAGGCTCTCACCAGCTCAGGCGCCGGTGCCGGTCTTTCCCCAGTCCGGGCCCGCCTGCTCCCAGGCCCGGTCCCAGCGGGCGTAGCGGCGCTGGACGATGCGCCACAGGAGCAGGCGCCGGGCGCCCTCGACGAGGCCGGCGGCCGCGAGACAGGCGCCGAATCCGGCGAGGGCGGCGTGCGTCGTCGCGGTGGCCGGGTCCAGGGGGCGGCCGACGACCCGTCCTGCGCCGTCGGTCCAGAGCGTGAACCGGTCGCCCGAGCGGGGCTCGTCGAGGTCGGAGACCACCGCGCCCTTGTGCTCCGACCCGTCCGGGCCGGTCCAGGCGGCGAGCACGCGGCGGTGCGCGTCCCGCGAGGCGGAGGTCTCCGGGTCCGGGTCCAGCGGCGGCCGTTCGAGCCCGTGCAGGACGGTGGCGGTCACGGTGTGGCGGGCCGCGCGCTGCTCCTCGACCGAGCGCAGCAGCGCGTCGTTGGTCAGGCTGCCCGTCACCGCGCCGGCCACGGGGGCCACGACGGCGATGAGGACGAGGGCGACGAGCGCCACCCAGGCCTCGGCGAGATCCGTCCCGCGGCGCAGTGGATTGCGGCGCCAGCGCCAGAGTCCGGCGATCGCTCGCACGGTCCTGCACCCCCTTCCGCGGCCGTCTCCCACGGCTCCCACCGCGAACGGCCTTGCCCCGCTCTCGGGTTCCCCGCGCCCGTCGCCTTCATTCGGGGATCTTCGGCGCGTTCACCGATACGGATGGTGCGGGCGGTCAAGGCGCCACGCCAGGGGGCCGCGTTCGCTACAGGGGCGGGACCCGGAGAGCCCCACCGCGGTCTTGAGCGGGCCGCGGTCGCAGGCGGCCGCCCGGCGTCGCTCAGAGGCGGCGCGCCGGCGTGCTGGAGCAACTCGTACCGCGCTCGTAGACCTGCACGCGGCGGCCCCGCGTCTCCGCGTCCGCGCACCGGACGAAGAAGGCGGCGAGGACGCGCCGCTTGGTGGCGTCGCCCGGCCCGCCGGGGTGGTCCTCGGGGTCCCCGACGACCAGGATGCGGCGTTCGGCCAGCATGGCCTCGCGGATGCGCGCGGGGGCGGCCTCCACCCCCCGCAGCGTCCCGGAGTCGGCCGGGCTGCGGACCAGGGCCACGTCGTCGAGTCCCGCGAAGAGCTGGGGGGACACCTCCGCGGTGTCGCGGCGCAGGGAGGGGATGAACAGCACCCCGTCCCCGGCCCGGGACACACGGGCCACCGCGTCGGCGGGGGCGAGGACGTCGTCGACGCGGCTCTGCGGCGTACGCAGACCGAGGTGAAGGGGCAGCAGCGCGGCGGAGGCGGCCAGGAAGAGCGCCGTGAAGGGGCGCCAGGAGCGGACGACCACCGCGAGCGCGGCCCCCAGGAGCAGCCCGAGCCCGACATTGGCGTACAGGACGTACCGGTCGATGTAGAGCGGCTTGATGAGCGAGGCCGCCAGCAGGGCGAGCACAGGGACGGCGAGCAGGGGCAGCCCGGCCCAGACCACCGACACCGCCGGGGCCGCCGTCCGCGCGGGGGCTCCCGGCCGTCGCCTCAGGAGCAGGCCGCACAGCAGCCCCGTGCCCAGCAGGCACAGCGGCGCCGGCGCCGTCGCCCAGGTGAGCGGGGGTATCCAGGCCACTTGCCGCGCCTGCGCACGGCTGACCAGGACGAGCGGCAGCGCCCCGGTCACGACCACGGCGGCGGCCGTCGCCCAGTGGCGCGGGAGGCGGCCCGCGCCGAGCCGCCCGGCCCGCAGGACCGTCACGGCGTGTGCCAGGAGCGCCAGCAGGGAGAACCAGTTGAGCAGGGCCGCCACCAGCATGGCCCCGGCGTACCCCACCCAGCGCCAGGTGGCCGCGCGCGCTGCCGGGCGGTCCTGCGCGAGGGTCACCAGCAGCCACGTGGCCACCGCCACCGCGGCCACCACCAAGGCGTACGAGCGCCCTTCCTGCGCGTAGCGCTGGGTGCTGGGCATGAGGACGAACGCCGTACCGGCCAGGAGCCCCGCCCACGGTCCGGCCAGCCTGCGGCCGGTCGCGGCGGTCGCGGCGGCGGCGCAGGCCGTCGCGAGCACGGACGGCAGCCGCAGGGTCACGAGCCCGGGCCCGAAGACCTCGAACAGGCCGTGCATCAGCAGGTAGTAACAGCCGTGGACGACGTCGGCGTGGTCCAGCAGGTGCCGGAGGCCGGCGGGGGAGCGGCCCGCGGCCATCCAGGTCGCGGCCTCGTCGCGCCACATGCTGTCCTCGCGGGTGATGCCCCACAGACCGAGGACGAGGGCCAGCACCGCCGGTCCGGCGGCGCCGAGGGCGTTCTTGGGCACGACGGATCTCCGGAGCGGCATGAGGTACGCGCACGAGGCACGTGAGGTGTGAGGGAGGAAGGTGAGGGAGCGCCGGCGGGACCGGCGCTCCCTCACTTCTCCCACCGTAGGCAGCCCGGTGATCAAGGTCGTCACCTGCGATGAGGACGTCGCGAGATCCTTCTCAGGGACTACCGCGAGCCTGGCTCCGGCCGCTGGGCGTAGTCCTTGGGTGCCGTGCGGGCGCGCGCCGGTGCCGTGGCGGCGCGTTCCGCCGCTCGCGGTGTCAGACCAGGGGTCAGGGTGCCCGGAACGGGCTGCTCGATCACTCCTCGAGCCCGCACCCGAGCACCGGCGGTGGCCGACGCATGCACGCGGTGGGCACCGATGCCGTCGGCGCCTTTGCACGCACCGGTGAGGGCACGGGGAAGGTCGGGTACACGTACCGGTCAGCGAAGCCGACTGCCGGACACGTCGCCGCCGAGGTGGCCGGCGGGCTCGCTGATGTAGGGCATCGAGGGCTCCAGGCCCAGGTCGTGCGGCAGCAGGGAGGCCATCCACGCGTCGCGGCGGGTGCCGTCCTGGATGAGGCGCGAGCGCAGGGTGCCCTCGTGGGTGAAGCCGACCTTCACCGCGCACGCGAGTGAGGCCTCGTTGCTGACCTCGCCGATGCTTTCGATGCGGTCCAGGCGCAGTTCGGTGAAGCCCCAGCGGGCGATGGCGCGGATCGCTTCGGCGGTGTACCCCCGGCCCCGCTGCGCCGCGAGGGTCCAGCACCCCATGGTGGCGATGCGCTCGGAGCGGCCGACCCAGCTCATGCCGAAGAAGCCCATGGGACCGACGATCTGCCCGGTCGCGCGGACCCGTACGGCGAAGAGGTAGTGCGTGTCCTCGCGCCAGCCCTCCGGGCAGAAGTGGTTGACGAAGTGCGCGGCTTGGGCGCGCGTGCCGGGGCTCGGCACATTGGTCCAGCGACGTATCAGCGGGTCCTGCCATGCCTCGACGAACGCGTCGACGTCGGATTCGGCCAGCGTCCCTATGTCGAGACGGTCGGTGACGAGGTGCGCGGGTTCCATGGCTGTTCCGTGTCCCTTCGGCTTCCTTGAGTGGATGACCTGACAGGTTCGATCAGCAGGGGATCGCGTGGGGCAGGTCTGTCAGGGCGTGGGCGTCAGATCGTGTTCCACCAGGCGCGCGTACCTGCCGCCCGCCGCCAGGAGGTGTTCGTGCGTGCCTTGTTCCACGACGCGGCCCCGGTCCAGGACCACGATCATGTGGGCGTCCCGGACGGTCGACAGGCGGTGGGTGATGCTGACGCGGGTCAGCCCGGCGGTGGCCTCGGCCAGAGCGGTCTGGATCTCGTGCTCGGTGTGCGGGTCCAGCGCGCTCGTGGCCTCGTCGAGGACGAGGACGGCCGGATCGCGGAGCAGTGTTCTCGCCAGGGCGAGCCGCTGCCGCTCGCCGCCGGAGAAGCGGTACCCGCGCTCGCCCAGCACGGTGTCGTAGCCGTCCGGCAGGCCGGCGATGGTGTCGTGCACGCGCGCGATCCTCGTCGCGCGCAGGATGTCGTCGGCGGTGGCGTCCTCCTTCGCGAAGCGGAGGTTGTCCCATATGGAGGCGTTGAAGAAGTAGGACTCCTGGGAGACCACGCCCACGGTCCGGGACAGTGACGCGAGGGAGAGGTCGCGCACGTCCACGCCGTCGATGAGGACGCGGCCCGTGCTCGCGTCGTACAGCCGGGGCAGCAGGTACCCGAGGGTGGTCTTCCCCGAACCGGTCTCCCCGACGACCGCCACGTGCGTGCCCGCCGGGATGACGAGGTCCACGTCCGCGAGGGCCGGGCGTCCGGCCGTCTCACCGTACGAGAACGTCACCCGCTCGAAGCGGACGTCTCCACGGGGCGCGGCCAGTTCCACCGGCGCGGGCGCTTCGGCGATGTCGGTGTCGAGGTCCAGGTAGCCGAAGACGCGCTCGAACAGCGCCAGGGACGCCTGGATCTGGACGCCGGTGGTGAGCAGCCCGACAGCGGGCCACAGCAGCGCCTGTTGCAGGGCGACGAACGCCACCAGGGTGCCCAGGGACGCCGAGTCGGTCCCGTCCAGCAGGACGCCGGCGATCCAGTACAGCAGGGCGGGGACGGCGGCCATGACCATGCCGATGAGGGAGAGCCGCCACCGCCCCGCCACCGCCGTGCGCACCTCCGCCGCTGCGAGGCCGGCCGACGCGTCGCGGAACCTGGCCGTCAGCGTGGGCCCCCCGCCCATGGTGCGGCTGAGGATGACTCCGCTCACGGACAGGGAGTCGCCGACCATCCCGGCCAGGGACGTGAGCCGCCGCTGCTTGCCCCGCGTCATGTCCAGGCGCTCCTTGCCGACGCGGTCGCTGATCCACGCGAACAGCGCGAGCAGGGGCAGGCACATGAGCGCCAGGCGCCAGTCGAGGACCAGCATGGACGCCGAGATCGCGAGGACGCTGGTGAGGTGCGAGACCAGGGCGGTCGCGGCCGACGTCACCGTGGACTGCATGCCGCCCACGTCGTTCATGATCCGGGACTGGGTCTCGCCCGCGGACCGGTGGGTGAAGAAGCGCAACGACATGCCCTGCAACCGGGCGTAGACACCGGTGCGCAGGTCGTGCAGCACGCCTTGTCCCACCCGGGTGGAGATCAGGGTCTGCCAGGCGTCCAGCGCGTTGGTGACGACCGCCACCGCCACCATGCCGAGCGCCAGCGCGGTGAGCAGCCCCGGACGCTGCTGCGGCAGCGCGACGTCCAGGATGCCCTTGAGGAGGAACGGCCACGTGATCGACACCAGTGCGTCGACGGCGAGGAGCAGCGCGAGCAGTCCCAGGCTGCGGCGGTAGGCGGCGAACAGCCCTGCGACGCGGCGCCACGGGACGGCCGGCGCCGGGGCCGCGGTCACCGCCGCACCCCCGTCCGGGCGAACAGCGCCTCGGCGATCGCCGCCTGCCAGGGCATCGGAAGCCCGGCCCGGTTCCAGTGGAAGACGATGAGGAAGGCGACGGCCCGGCGTGGCCCCACGACGGCTTCGCGGGTGCCGAAGTACTCCTCGTGCCAGCGCCGGCAGGCTCCGGACAGCGCGGCCCCGAACTCCTCGACGCGGCCGCGTGTGCGGTCGTCGACCAGGCCGGAGAGCCTGCCCGCGTCCGACCACGCGTCACGTACGCCGTCCGCGACGCGCCGCCAGTCGTCCGGCGGGGTGGCGCCGAACGTGCGCCCGGCCTGCCGCCGCAGGACGTCCCACACGTGCCGGTCCTCCCAGCCGACGATGCCCATGGCGTCGAACAGCGCCCGGATCATCAGCAGCGACACGACCCACGGACGGGCCCCGGAGGGCGGCGAGGCGTGGTGACGCGCCCAGAACAGCGAGTCCGCCGTGAAGACGCGGTGGACGCTGTCCATGGACCGTTCGCCGCCGAAGAGGTACGCCTCGGGTTCGTAGAACGCGCGCTCCCAGCCGGTGGCGGCGCCCTGCCGGCACAGCCGTTCCCACTCCGCCACGGCCGACGCGTCGACCTCGTCCCGCGCACCCGGCGCACACCGCAACCGCACGCGCAGGGTGTGCTCCTTGCGTACGAAGAAGAAGTCCTCGGCGGCCCGCGCGTCCAGGCGGTCCTGGGCGAAGCGGGCGAGCCCGGCGTACAGGCCGTCCAGGGCAGCGCGCCCCGTCAGCCGGTACTCCAGCCAGCGCACCTCGTCGTGGGCCGCGACCGCCGCGCAGCCGCCGTCGAGGAACAGCCCGGCCCGTCGCGTGAAGCGGGGATCCTCGTCGGCCGCACCGCGTTCCAGTCCGTCGGCGACCCGGCGCAGGAAGGCGGGCAGCGCGTCGGTGCCGCGCCGGAGCTCCCATGCCTCGTCCTTGATCAACGCTCCACCTCTCTCATGCCACCAGCAGGGCGGCGTCCCACGGCAGGGACGGCTCCCGGTCCGCGTAGTCGTTCAGGGCCAGGGCGATGCCGGCGGCGCCCTCCAGGAGGCCGGGGTAGTCCCCGCCGGTGTCGGAGCCCCGCACCGGGACGGCGTACCCGAAGGGCCGCTCGGGGTCGAAGGCGGCCAGCAGACGCTCCACGAGGGCGTCCCGCGCCGGTGCCACCAAGCCCCCCACGGGACCGTCGGCGAAGTGGCGCAGCAGGGCCAGCGCGCCCGCCACGCCGTGGCACAGGCCCTCGTCCCGCAGCCGCCACTGCGCGATCGGCGCCCGCACCACGGCGCGCACCGCGTCCTCGGCGAGCGCGGTCCAGGACGGTTCGCCGAACGCGTCGCCCGCGAGCTGAAGTGCCCGCGCGATGCCCGGCGCCGCGTAGCACCAGGCGGCCCGCCGGGGAGCCGGCACGGGTGTGCCCCGGCGCCACTGCTCGCGGGAGGCGTAGTCCGCCCAGCCCGGGCCGTACTCATCGGTGTACGCGGCGCCGCGCAGCGCGGCGACGACGGTGCGGGCCGCCAGGTACTGGCCGTCCACGGCCACGCCTTGGCGGCGGGCCAGGGACAGCAGGGCGAGGGGGCCGCTGATGCCGTGCGCGAGGCCGAGGTTGAGGTGCCCGTGGGCGGCGACGTCGGACGGGACGCGGGCGGTGGCCGAGGGCGGCCCGTCGCACCACAGGCCGGGCAGGGGGCCCGCGGGCGTCGGCACCGTTCGTCCGGCCATGCGCACGAGCGTCGTCAGCACGTCGGTCAGCGGAGCACGCAGGGCTTCGCCGCGCAGCAGCAGGTGGCGGCCGATGCCGGCCAGTCCCTCGACGGCGTCGTACCGTGCCATCCCCCCGATCGGCTGCTCCTCGATCAGCCGGCACAGGCGGAGGGCGTGCTGCGACACCGCCTGGTCCAGGGACGCCAGGGCGCCCTGGTAGCCACCGGTCGCCCGGCGCGCCATGTCCATCGCGAAGGCGAGGCCGGTCACGTCGCCGATCACGCCGTAGCTGGGACGCCGGGTCCGGCGCAGCAGGTCGGCGGCGCGGCCGAGGTGACGGTGCGCCGCGACGGCGTGGCCGGGGTGCTCGGCCGCGCGGCTGCTGCACAGGACGGAGATCCCGGCGTGCCCCCGTCCCAGGGAGACCGGGTTCCAGGCGAGGGGGGCCGACGCGGGTGCCCCGGGGACTCCGGCCCGGGCGGCCACCTCGGCGGGGTCGAGCAACCGCTCGGTGAGGCGGGCGGCCAACTCCCGTGCGGCGTCGCGGTGGCGGGGGGTGGCTGCCGCCGCGCGCGGGCCGGTCGAAGGCTCCGGGCTCACCGCGTTCGTCACGTCGGCCGGATACGGGCGCACCGCGCTCGTCGCGTCCGTCGGGTTCACCTGGCGCACCGCGCTCCTCGATTCCGTCGGGTTCACCGGGACGGCCTCGTTCCCTGTCCGTCGTCGAGACGGGCGCGAGCGACATGGCCCAGCAGGACACCTGCCTTGGCCTCGCTCGCGAGGTCCCCTCCGACCAGCCGGTTGTGCTGCATGTGGAGCAGGGACAGCACGGCCACGTCCCGGCGCCGCGTGCCCGCGGCGCCGTCGCACAGGGCCTGGAGCCGGTCGCCGAGCCGGGCCACGACACCGGAGCCCTGCCAGGTTTCACGGAGTCGGCGCAGCCCCAGGGCGTGCCCGAGGCGGTCCGCCGTCTCCCCGGGCACGACCAGGCGCGAGGCCTCCTGGATCTCCTGACGCGTGACCGTGCCGTCGGTGCTGCGCGGGAAGGCGGCCCCGGCCCAGCGCAACCACGCCCAGGGGCCCAGTGATTCGAGCAGCAGCGCATGGTTGGCGACGATCAGTTGCGCCCGGGTCAGCGGGCTGCGGCCGGCGGTCAGCAGGGTGAGCTGGGTGAGGGCGAGCCGGCTGTCGAGGCAGAAGACCGGCTCGGCCGCGGCGAGGGCGGTGGCTCCGCCGTAGCGCGCCGTCTCGGGCTCGTACGCGGTCAGGGCGAACTGGCGCAGCAGGCCGTCCCCGCGCAGTCGTTCGAGGTGGTCGCAGAGCAGGGCACGGACCCGTGCGCCCTCCTGCGGCGAGGCGGGGCGCAGCCGCAGGCGCACCTGCGGCTCGGGGGCGTAGTACCGGGAGAAGAACCACTGGTCGAGTGCGGGGGCGATCCGGCGCACCAACGGGTCGAGCGCGCCGATGAGGTGGTCGTGTGCCTCCGGAGCGGCCAGGAGCTGCGCGTACTGCCAGTCGCCGCCCGGCGAGTGCATGGGTGCCGTGCTGACGACGGGACGGCTGCCGCGGTAGGCCGAGCGGTGCCTCTCCCGGCCCGCGCGGGTGCCGGCGCGCGGCCCGGGCGTACCGATGAGCGGTACGACGACTTCGTTGGCGCGGTCGCCGCACCAGCCGTACGAACCGAGGTCGCGTGGGCTCTCCACCACGGTGACCTGGCCTTTGCCGAGGTCGCGGCGGAACATCTCGCGCTGGAAGCCGTCGCGCAGGTCGAGTTCGTAGACCTGGTCGGCGCGGGTGACGCAGACCCGGTCGGGGACGGCGTACCGACGACGCCAGTGGTCGAGGGCGTCGTCCCAGCCGGGGCGGGCGGCGGCGCTGTCGCGGAGTTCGGGTCCCGGGTTCCAGGTGAGCGGGGAGAGGACCACGCGCCCCATCCGCACCCGGGGCAGCCAGGGCGAGGCGCCGTAACCGGCCCAGTCCCACAACTGGAGCTTCTTCATCCGTCCGGTGTGGCGCAGGTCGTTGAGCAGCCGGGCCACGTTCGGGGCCTGGTCGTGCAGGTTGAGCTTGTGCGGGACGACGGGGTGCACCTCGCGGCCGGTCCGCCCGCACACCAGGCGCAGGCGCTCCTCGTCGGCCGTCACGAGGAGTTCCCGCCAGTCGAGGGCGGGGCCGGTACCGCGCGGGAAGTGACCGACCGGGAGCGCGTACGGCGCCAGGAGCGGGACCTGGCTGACGTTGAGGCTGCGGGCAGAACGGGGGCGGAAGGTGAGGTGCGCGGTGACGCCGTCGCCGTCCCGGGTGTGCGGCATGAGGCGGCCGACCTCGTCGACGATGCCCGCCAGTTCGGCGAACCGGCCCATCGACGCCCCCGCGGTCGTGGACCCCAGCATGGGGGAGACGAGCAGCCGGAAGTCGCCGCTGTCGAGGTTCTCGACGGAGTCGGCCAGCAGGGTCAGGCAGAGTTCGAGCGAGGGCGGCGGCGGTGTGCCGGTGCCGGTGCCGGTGCCGGTGCTCAGCCGGCGGACAGCTTCCTCGTCCAGGACGACCTCGCGGTCCGGGCGCAGGATGCCCTGCTGGATGAGGTCGGCCATGACCGCCTGGCGGCGGGGGTCGCCGTGCTCCTTGACCGCGTTGGCCTGGAGGAGCAGGCGGCCGTTGCGGGCGGCGCGCGGGTTGCGGTAGCCGGCCGGGAACCCGAGACCGCGGTGGGGGTCGACGAGTTCGGGCAGGCGCGCGGCGCCGCCTTCCCCGTATCGCTCGACGAACGCCTCGTAATAGGCGCGCATCTCCGGGTGGCGGCCGTCGTCCGGCGACATCCGCCACAGCGCCGTGGCGCAGCGCTCCGCCTCCCGCAGGACCGTGTCCGGAAGGGTGACGTCCGCTCCCACCCGCAGGTCGACCTGGGCGACGGGGTGCGGGCTCTCCTGGACGCGCCGGGCGGCGGTGACCGCGCGCTGCCACTCCTTCCCGCCGGAGCCCACCGGCTCGTCGGCGTACGCGGCCAGGGCCTCGCGGACCTCCGTGAACGCCGCCCGGTCCTCGGGGACCGCGGAGAGGAGATCGAGAGTCCTGTCGAGCAGTGCCTCGTCCACGGTCGCGGTGGACAGTTCGGTCAGGAGCACCTCGCACCGGACGAGGCGCAGGAGCAGGTCGTCGAGGGTGGTTGCCGGTACGGCAGGGAACTCGTGGCCGGCCGCGTCCAAGAGGGCGGCGTACGTCACGGGGCGCCGGGCGGTGTCCAGGGCCCACCGCAGCACGGGCGTACGCCGCAGGGACACTTCCTGGCCCGCCGCTGCCGCCGCGGAGCCGCCCGCCCGGGCGGCCGCGGTGACGTAGGGCAGGACGAGGCGGTCGCCCCGCTCGGTGCACAGGTCGTTGGTGACGACCTCCATCCGGTGGCGGACCGCCGGCAGGTCGAGGTGCCGCATGACCATGTCGGTGAACCAGCCCGCGTCCACCCGGGTGGCCTTCCGGTGCTCACCCGACCACGCGAACCGGCTCCGGGTGCCCGTCGCGGCGGGCGCCACCCCCGCCTGGAGGCCGAACGGTGTCGGCCGGCCGGCGCTGCGCAGGGCGTAGCGCGTGAGCGAGACGGCGCTGCTCAGCAGTCTCTTGCGCGGTACGGGGGCGCCGGACTCGACCTTCTCCACCATGGCCATGAGCGAGGCGCTGGAGACCTCCACGGCCTCGCGCAGATCGTCGTGGCGCATCATGCCCCGGATGGCGGCCACGAGGTCGGCGTCGCTGGGCAGCTCGGTGTTGCCGGCCGGGACGGCGTCGCGAGGCAGGCCGGTCCCCTGGGGCAATTGCCGTCCGTGGCCGTGCGGAGGGACGGGCAGGGCGTGATCCCGTGGCCGGGCCGCCAACCGCAGGAGGAGCGGGCTCGCCGCCTCGAATTCACTGTCCTTCATCGAATTCACAGACCTTCATGTTCAGCCGCATTCCCCGCGATGGAATGAATTCCGTTGTGGCCGGCAGAGTCTTCACCCCAGGAGCGAGGCGGGTGAAGACTCTGCCGACTCCGGTCAGACAGCTTCAGAGCTCTGGGTCAGGGCCCGGGCGGCGGCGCCCGGAAAACAATTCCGGAAAGCAGGCGCCGGAAAGCAGTCGCCGGAGAAGAGGCCCCAGGGGTCAGGAGCAACAAATGGGGCCCATCATGTTGTTGACCGCGAAGTGGCCGGAGGTGAGTATCGGACCTTCCGGGCAGGTGATGTTGGTGAAGCCCGCTTCCGGGGCCAGCGGCGAGTTCACGTCGCCCGTGCCGGTGAGCTGGATCTCCAGATCGAAGTCGGAGAGGTCCAGGCTCGGCGCGTCCTCGAGCAGCATGGCAGTGGTCATAATTTTCTCGCTTTCTCATGGTGATGCACGACGGTGGAATGAGAGAAAGGCTTCATTCCCTTTCCCTCGCCGCTTGACCGGTGAATCTAGATCGCGCCCGCCGACCCGTCAACAAACAATTCAAAATACGTTCCCGACAGGTCGGCGGCGCGCGGAATTCCCGCGTGCGGCGCGAATCCCGGAGCGGCCGCGTTCCGTTGTGGCGGTGCGCTTGGAGTCAGCATGCGTCGCATCTGGCTTGCCGCGACCTGCCGACCGGCTTCAGGATCTAGCAGTGCACAAAGTTGCAGGGGGAAATATGTGTCAGATTCCGGACGAGGGCACCCAGAACGGCGAGATGTCGGTGTGCGAGACGGGAACAGCGGTCTACCGCGCGGCCATCACGCACGGCTCGGCGTCGGGCGACATACCGGAGTGCCTGCTCCGGTTGGGACTCCTGCGTCCGCAGGACGGCGAACCGGACGTTTTCCTGCCCGTGCCGCCCGACGTCGCGGCCCACCATCTGGCTCTTCCGATCGAGCGGGCGGTGCGGGCGCAGCAGCAGCGCCTCCTCGACCTGCGTGCCGCCTTCTCCCTGGTGGAGGCGCTGTACCGGGAAGAACAACAGCAGGCGGTGGCACCGGTGCGGTTGCTGGAGGGGCTGGAGGTGATCGAGGCGACGCTCTGGAAGCTGACCGAGTCCTGCCAAAGTGAGTTCCAGTCCTCCCACCCCGGCCCCCGCCCCCCACGCGCGCTCGCGGAAGCCCTGCCGCGCTCGCGCACCATGCTGGAACGGGGAGTCCGGCAGCGCACCCTCTACCAGCACTCGGCGCGCTCACACGGACCGACGCTCGACTACATGGAGCAGGTCCACGCCCTGGGCGGCGAGTTCCGTACGCACTACGAAGTGTTCGGCCGGGTGCTGCTCTTCGACCGCTCCGTGGCCCTCATCCCCGAGGGGCGCTACAAGGGCGGCCACCACCACAACGCCCTGATAGTCGAGCACGCTGGGGTAGTCGGTTTCCTGGCCGACGTCTTCGACCACGCCTGGCACCTGGCCGTTCCGGTCACCTTCGGCACGCCCGACACGCGGCCCGCGCCGCTGACCGACGAGAAGCGCCGCATGGTGCTGCGGCTGATGGTCGAGGGCCACACCGACGCGGCCATCGCCAGCCGCCTCAGCATGAGCACCCGTACCGTGGCCAACCACGTCAAGAGAGCCGCGGAGGCGTACGGGAGCCGCAGCAGGGCTCAACTGGCCTACCTCCTGGCCAAGTCGGGACACCTCGAGTAAGCGCGCCGCCTCGCCGGGCTGCCGCCTGACCGCGTGACAAGGCGTCGCGGCAGGGCGCGGCGGCCGCGGCCAACTGGCCCAGCCGAATTCGGGGGGCGGCGACGCGGCTGCTCCATCCGCTCCGGGCTCCGGCGAGCTCGGCGTTCACTTCGGCGACCGCCGCGGTGGAGGCTGGGGCCCAGAGCGAAAGGAGAGGGTGGTGCGGTAAGCGGCGCGGTCAAGGGCGGCGAAGCGTCCGGGGTGGGTGAGGCCCCAGCGGGTGGCGGTCTCGGTGACCGTTGTGGTGTTCGGGGCGGCGGCCAGCAGGTCGCGGTGGGCGGGCCGGCAGAGCGAACTCGTCGAGGCTGAACCGGCCCGCGTCCACCCGCGAGTACCGCAGGACCGGACATACCGCTCAGTCGCAGCGAGGTCCCGTACGCCTCGTCCCGAAACGTCCGGGCCGCCGCCATGCATCCCCGCGAGAGGCCCGGGGCCGATCAGGCCCAACCGCGCCACATGTGCCTGGCTGTTGGACGGCCGGGTCGCCAACGAGCCGGAGATCCCCGATCGATGCCGGGCGGGCCTGCCCAGACGGTCGGCGCCCGGCTAGGGTCACGGCATGACCACGCCGACCATGCCCGAGAGGTTCGAGGCCGCCGCGCGGGACGCCGCCCGCGCGGTGCGGTCCGGCCGGTGGCTTGTCAGGGACTCCACGAACCCACGCGGAGCGCACTGCACCGCCGCCCCCGCCACCTGGGCCGCCTTCCTGGCTTTCCCCAAAGCCCGGCGGGTGAGCGGCACATGAGGTACTACGTCTACCTCTCCACCGCCAAGGTGGACATGCTGTACGGGCAGATCCCGCCCAAGCTGCTCAAGCGTCTCGCCGTCGAGGCGAAGGTCGACCTCAAGGTTCTCAGCCTGGCCGTACAGTCGCCGCGTGCCGAAGCGAGCGCGTACGAGCGGCTGGACATCGTCGAGTCGTACCTGGAGCGGGAGTTCGACGTGGGCTGGATGACGGAGCCCACCGCCTGGTTCCGGGGCGACCTTGCGCTGCGCATCGCCGGATACGGCCAGGTGAACCAGCCGACGCTGATGACGGGCCGCGACGGCGACACCGTGGTCGCCCTCATCGGCTCCGCCCACCACCTGGTGGGCTACGAGGCGCCGCCGGAGATGGGCCGGATCGGCTTCTCGGGACTGCCGTCGCTCTTCCGGCTGCTCCAGGACGCCCCTGCGGAGTGGGAGAGACAGTTCAACGTGCGCTCGCTCGGCGGCCGGATGCCGAGCCGGGAAGGGGTGGCCCACGACGTGCTGCACGCGGCCGAGGCGCTGACGGTGCCGCCGGTGTACTGCGATTTCCTGGCGCGGCAGTTGATGCGCTCCACCGTGACGCGGCAGGACGGCGAGGAGCTGACGATCGTCGTCGGGACACCGCTGTACGTGGCGATGTCGGACCAGGTGCACGAGGGCGAGGGGGCCTGAGTGGAGCGGGCGGCGTCCATCTGCGACGTGATGCGCATGCGCATGCAGGGCGACGTGGCGGGGCTGTGCCGGGCCACGGGGTCCGAGGACCATGTCGCCGCCGTGTACGCCACCGCGATGCTGGGCAGCGCGGTCCGCACCCCGGAAGTCGTCGAGACACTGCACCTCTGCCTCACGCGTGGACTGCACTGGCAGGCTCTCAAGTCCCTGGCCAGGCTGCGCGTGAAGTCGGCCGTGCCTCTGTTGCTGCGTACCCTGGCCGAGTCGGACCACAACCGCCTTCAACTGGACGAGGTGGCCTGCGAAGCCCTGCTGGCCATCGGTGGACCGCAGGTCGTCCGCGGTCTCGTGGACCTGTGCGAGCGGTTGCCGTCCGGCCGGGGGTACTGGACGGTGCGGGTGCTCGACGCCCTTGCCACGCTGCGGGCCCCGGAGGCCGTGAGGCCCCTCCTGGCCACGCTGTGGGAGTACCTGCCCGATCTCGCGGTACGCGTCGTGCGCACACTCGGCGCGATCGGGGACCCGCGGGCCGCTTCCGCCCTGCTCGTCCTGGCGCACTCCCCGGCATCGGACACGCACCTGCGCCGCGCCGCGCTGAAGGCGCTGCACGCGCTGCCCGCCGGCGGGTGGCCGCCGCCGCACCGCTACCCGGCCGTCGAGCAACTCCTCCACACCTCCCAGCGCGACCCGGACCCCGACACGGCACGCCTCGCGACGGCCCTGCTCGCCAGGACCGAGGACGGCCGGGCCCACCTGTGGGACGTGCTGCGCGGCGCGGCGGAGCAGGGCGGCCCCGACTGCCCGCCGCACGCCGTGGCGGCGGTCTGCGCCCACATCGCGGCGGAGCCCGGGCTGTTCGCCGTTGCGGACCACGGCGAACACCACGCCCTGCTCGCGCACCTCCTGCGCGCGGCGGCGGCACCGGCCGTGCGGCGGGCCGCGGCCGGGGCGCTCGCCGCGTCCGTGGGGGCCTCGGCGGCCGGTGCGCTGGTGGCGGCGCTGGACGACGCGCACATCGGCGACACGGTGGCGGACCTCATGGCCGCGCTGCCGGAGCCGGTACTGCCCGAGCTCATGGACCTGTTCACGCACCCCGGTGGATCCGTCGCCCGACGGCGGGGCGCGGCGCGCGTGCTGGGCCTCGCCGGACGCACGGACGCGGCCCCGGTGCTCCATGCGGCCCTGGCGGACGACACGACTCCGGCCGGGGTACGCGCGTCCGCCGCCGACGCGCTCGGCGCCCTGCGGCACGCGGCCGCCGCCCCGCTCCTCGCGGCCCTGGCCACGGACGAGGAGCAGCCCGGCACCCTGCGGGCACACGCCGTACAAGCCCTCGGCTCGCTCGGTGAGCCGGACACGCTGCCGGCGGTGCTCGCCTGCGCGCGCTCGCCGCACGAGGCGGTGCGGAGACGGGCGGTCGTGGCCCTGGGCGCGTTCCCGGTACCGGACGCCACCCGCGCGCTCGAAGAGTTCGTGGCGCCCGGCGCCGAGCCGGACCTTGCGCGTGCCGCCGTGCGGGCGCTGCGGGAGATCGGCGGTCCGGCGCTGCCGGTCCTCGTCCGGCTCGCCGCCGGCGCGGACGGCCTGCCCGAGGACGTGGGTCACCGGCTCGTCGAGGCGCTCGCCGCCCACCCCGGGGCGGAGGCGACCGGGGCGCTGCTCGGACTCGCCACGGCGCCGCCGGAGCGGAGTGACGGGACGACGTACGCGACCTCCGGTGAGTGCCGGTTGTCCAGATCGACCCCGGCCCGGGAGGCGGCGTCCCTCGCGCTCGTCGAACGCGGCTCGGCGCGGGACCTCACTCCCCTGACAGCCCTCCTGGGCCCCAACTCCTGGTTCGGCGCCCACGAGCCCGCCGTACAGGCCCTGTTACGGATCGGCACCGAAGAGGCGCACGAACACGTGCTGGCGTTCTGCTACGGGACGAAGCACTTCTACCCCTGGCACGTCGGCGCCCTGGACGCCGTCGCCGCAGCGCGCGGGATCCGGTTTGGACCCTGAGCCGTTTCGTTCAGATCATCTGATCATTGGCCCGGGTGTGCCGTTAGCTGACGCGCAGTGGGCGTGGAACGAGCCGTTGACTCCCCGCCGGACAGAGAGCGCCAGGCCGTCTGCCGAAGCCGAAATGGCAGGCCAGGTGCGCTACGCCCGCACGGGGACGCCGACGTGCGCACCTGGCCTGCCACGTCCGAGTCAAGCCGGTTAGGGCGCGGGGAACCAGGCAATTCCGCCAGCAAAAGCAGGAACCGGGCTACTTCTGCCGATCGGGCGCCGAGCCAGACACTGACCACCCGCCCTGGAGACGGCGAGGACCAGGAGTACGGCGCCGAAGCGTCCGCCCGGCCGTAGAGCCGCGGTGCCCCGGTCGGGTCCCGGCATGAGCACGCTGACCATGCCCGAAAGGTTCAAGGACGCCGTACGGGACGCCGCCCGCGCGGTGCAGTCCGGCGCCTGGCCCATCAGCCGCGTGGACGTGGAGACGGCCGCCGTCGCCCTGGAGGCGCTGTGGGCGCGTACGACGACGTCCTTCAGCTTGTTCCTTGTCCTCGACGGTCACGTTCGGTGAGGGTCGCGGGGCGTTTGAAAGTGCTGCCGACTTTGCAGCGGGTGGTGGGGTGCCGGTGTCTGGCGCCAGGCGGGCGTCCGGGGTCGGGTCGGCTGGGTTTCGGTGCACGGGCCGGAGACGCGAGGTGCGGACGGATGTGTCGGAACCCGCGCCGGACGCGAGTCGGCGTCAGCTTCTCGCCGGGACGCGTGGTCTTCTCCCAGGGCTTGTGCCGGTCGACTGTGAGCGGCGCGGCGAGGCGGAGCTGGGTGTACGCGACGATCACCAGTCAGGTCCATCGGTCCGCTGCCTTCGGATCGCGAAGCCGGGGCCGCGTCCAGCCGAGGGACTGTTTCAACAGGCGGAAGGTGTGCTCCAGGTCGAATCTGCGCAGGTGACAGGACCAGACGAGGTTGACGTCGTCCGGGGTGGCGCCGATGGCCGAGGACCATAGCCAGACCGGTGGAGCGTCGCGGTCGCCGGGCAGGTGATCGACGTTGAGGCGGATCAACGTGCCCTCGATGACGGGCAGCTCGCTGTCGTGGACATCCACGCGGACCGCTGCTGCAGCCGGGGGTGCAGCCGGTCGCAGGCGCGGGCCTCGGCTTGCCGTGGCGGGCTGTGTCGTTCACCGTGACCACGGACGGCTCGGGCCAGGAGGCGGGCCTGGCCGGACTGAACTCCTTGCCGTGCCGGGGTCCGGTCATCGAACCCCGAGACGGCTGTGTCGCTCTCGGGGTCCCGCGCTGCCGCCGCCGTGATGCGATCAGCGGCTTCGACGCGTGGGCCGCGGCCGCGGCCGAGCGCAACGCCGGCGACGAGAAGGGGGACGTCGGCGAGTCGACGCGGCGCGGCCGCAGCTCTGGTGGAGCCGGCCATCGCGGAGGAACGCGAGGCCTACGAACGCCACCGCCGTCAGTGCCGGCTGCGAGCCGGCACCGTGCTTCTCACAGCGCGCGCAGTGCCGACCAGGTCTGCGGGCCGACGACGCCGTCTGCGGTGAGGCCCCCACTCGCCTCGCGAGCCGGCGCGGCCGATCGCCGCGCAAGGTTCAGGCGCGCATGAGGCATGCACCTGTCGGAGACGCTGGACACCTACGGCTGTCCGGTGTGGGAAGTGGACGGGAAACGCTCCGCTTCGTTCGAGGAGCCGTACGGCATGCCGACGCCGCCCGGCCTTCCGGCAGCCGCCCTGGTGTCTGGGGCTGAGCGGAGGGGGCGGCGCCGACACGGCTGAGTGCTGTCGCGGTCTTCGTCATGTGCACGCGATGTGCACGGGCGGCGCGGGAGAAGCCCTGGGCAGGCGCAGCTCGCAGGGCTTCTCCGCGGAGACCCCGTCAGTACCCGCGGTACTGCTGACCGTTGCGCGGGTCCTCGTAGGGCGCGGGCGCCGGGCGGGGCGCTGCGGGGCGCATCGCCTCGTACCCGGTGGTGTTCCCCATGGGCCGCTGCGGCTGCGGGCCCGGGTAGCCGCGGGGCGGTCCGGCCTGCTGCGGGATGTACGGCGCGGGCGCCTGCTGCAGCGACGCGGGCTGCGCGGCGGGCGGGTAGCCGTACCCGGGGTTCGGGGGAGCGGACATCGCGGGGCCCGACGGTGCCGAGGGGGCCGACGGCAGGGCGGGCAGCGCGGACGGCAGCGCGGGAAGGTTACTGCCCGAGTCGTAGGGCGAGGGGTTCACCCGGATCGGGGCGATCTGCGGGGTGCCCCGCTCGGCGACCAACGAGTCGTAGATCGGAGTGTCCGGGAAGGACGGCGCGGAGTAGTAACCGCCGCCATAGGTGGAGCGGGGGGAGGTCATGCTCCATAAGTTAAGCCCTTGATGTGCTGGTTGGGGAGACCGATAAGCGGGTTGTTCGGCGTGTCGCCCGTGCTCCCTGAGCCGCAAAGCGAGCGAACCCGGGAAAAATCGGTCGCGCGACTGCGTACGAATCCTGTAAAAGACACCGTTCCCAGGGTTACCCGCGGTCGACCGGGGGTTGACCGGGAGGGGCGGCGCCGGACGCTCCCGGGACGGCCCGTGCGCCGCCGCCCGGGCCAGGTAATAGGTTGGGCGGGAACGGAACGGCGGTCCTGCCGGGCCCGGCACTGGTGATGGGGGCAGACATGTCTATGGCCAAAGGTTCGAACGTACCCGTGCAGGCGGCTGCCGTACGGGTCGAACTGGGCTGGAGTTCCGGTCCCGGCGTGCCGGACGCCGACGTGTCCGCGCTGCTGCTCGGCGCGTCCGGGAAGGTGCGCTCGGACGCGGACTTCGTCTTCTACAACCAGGCGACGCACGCCTCGGGCGCCGTGCGCCACGAGGGCAAGCGGACCGCGGGCGGCTCGGTGACGGACACGCTCGTCGTCGACCTCGCGCGCGTGGAGCCCGCCGTGGAGAGGGTCGTGCTCGCCGCCTCGGCGGACGGCGGCTCCTTCGGGAAGGTGCCCGGCCTGCACATCCGGGTCCTCGACGCCGCGAACGGCGCCGAGATCGCCCGCTACGACAGCACGGACGCGGGCGTGGAGACGGCGTTCGTCCTCGGCGAGCTCTACCGGCGCCAGGGCGCCTGGAAGTTCCGCGCGGTCGGCCAGGGCTACAGCAGCGGCCTGGAGGGCCTGGCGACGGACTACGGCATCACCGTGGACGAGCCCCAGCAGGCGGCGGCCCCGGCGCCGTCCGCGGCTCCCGCGCCGCTGCCCGCCGACGCGCCCGCACCGCCCGCGCCG
>NZ_BNBT01000143.1 GCF_014656095.1 Streptomyces longispororuber | reverse complement strand
GGCTTCGGGGGCCGGGGCGGCCGCGCCGGGGGCCCGGGCGTCCCCGCGCGCCGAGCGTCCGCTCCACGCCGCGTCCGCCAGCTCCCACAGGGCGAGCAGCCGGCCCGGCGGCTCCTCGGCGAGGGCGCACAGCGCGAGGACCGCCTTGCGCGGCACGGGCTTCTTGCCGTTGAGGTACCGCTCCCAGGAGGACCTGCTGTACGCGGTCCGGCGGCCGAGGGCCTCCAGGCTCAGGCCGGTGCGCTCGCGCAGCTCCCGCAGGGCCGCGGCCAGGGGCAGACACGCGGGCGGCACCGCGGACGGCGCCGCCCCGCCCCGGCCCGCGTCCGCGTCGGGCGCCCCACGCCGCCTCATTTGCGCAGCTCCCGCCAGGTGTCGGGGCCGACGACCCCGTCGGCCACCAGGTCGCGCGCCCGCTGGAAGCGCCTGGCGGCCTCCTTCGTGGCGTCGCCGTACGCGCCGTCGACCGCCCCGGAGCCGAAGCCGTGCAGCTTCAGCAGGCACTGGGCCTCGACGACCTCCCAGCCCGTGCTGCCGCGGTCGAGGATCACGCTGATCGTCCTGGAGTACCCGGCCTGCCGCACGCCGTTCGCGCGGTCCTTGTCGCACTCGTACGTCCGCCCCTTGTCGTACGCGTACGCGCCCCGGCCGTCCTCCTCCTCGTCTCCCCCTATCGCCTGGCCGGTGAGCAGGCCGCCCGTGAAGGCGGCGGCCACGGCCAGGGCGAACGCGGCGAGCGCGGTGCGCAGGCGCACGGTGCGGGGCCCGGCCGCCACCGTCGCGGCAGACGTGCCCCCGGCCGCGCCCGGCCGGGTACCGGCTCCCGCTCCGGCGCGGCCCTCCCCCGCCCCTGGCGCACCGCCGCGGGCGGGGGCAGCGCCTTCAGGTCCCGGGTCGCCCTCGTGCGGGGCGGCGCCCTCGCGGGCCTCACCCGCCTCCCGGGGCGCGGGAGCACCGGCTCGCGCGGTGACGCCCGCGGCGGCGTTCTCACGTGTCACCGACCGCGCGTCGGCCGCCGGTTCCGCGACGGCGGCGGCGTCCTCGCGCGGCGCCTCGCCGCCGCCCGCCACCTGCGCGACCTCGTGCAGCACGAGCAGGCGGGTGGGGTCCGCGCCGCACACCTGCGCCAACTCCTCCACGGCGGCGCGCGGCACCGGCTTCTTGCCGTTCAGATACCGCTCCCACGAGGAGCGGCTGTACGAGGTCTTGGCGCCGAGCGACGCCAGGCTGAGTCCACTGTGGTCCTTCATCCGGCGCAACTGGACCAGGAGTTGACGCTCCTGCTCCCCCAGTCGCACGGGCAGTTCTTTCCAACGCGGCATGTCTCTCCCCCGACGCGTCGCAAGGTCCCCGAGGCGTGTGGCCCCGTGTGCCCAATAGATGCCGGATGCACCAATTCCGGTTCCCGGAGATCCGTCCCACGCGATCGATCCGGCCACTCGCGACGCGTCCCACGTCCCACGCCCGCACCCACCGCGACCGCTTCTTCGCAGGTCAGCGCGTGGGACATCCCACGGGCACCCAACAGGACCAGCCGCTCTGGCTGTTGACCGATTCGGCTCGGCACAGTCGAGGGCGTACCACCCGGCACCACCACGTCCACGGGGGAGAACACCCATGTCGAGCACCACATCCATCGATACGCGCCCCACGGGCCCCGCCGCCGCGGGGGACACGGGCTGGGGCCGCCGGGCCGGGTCACGGCCGCGGGGCCGCACCGTCCGGCGGGCCGTCGTCGGCCTGGCCGCAGCCGCCCTGCTGAGCGGCGGCGTCGCCCTCACCCCGGCCGTGGCCGCCCCGGCACCGCAGGGCGGCGCCGACCGGGCTGCCCTGGAGCGGGCCGGGCAGGCCGGGCCGCTCGGCACCGCGCCCGCCTGCGTGCAGCGGTCCGTCAGCGGGCGCTCCGCCACCGTCACCAACAAGTGCGGCCGCACCGTACGGGTGAAGGTCGTCGTCAAGCGCGGGCCCGACTCGCGCTGCCACGCCCTGAAGAACCGCGCCTGGGCGCGTCATAGCTGGCCCCTCGGCTCCTACGACAAGACCGTGACCTGCTGAGACCCTGCGGGTACGGCAGCGCGACGGCGGTCCGCCCTGCTCGGGGGAGGGGGCGGGCCGCCGCGCGTCACAGGTCCGAGCCGCCCGGCGTCACCAGGCCCGACTCGTACGCGAGCACCACGGCCTGGGCCCGGGTGTCGAGGTTCAGCTTGTTCATCGCCCGGTTCAGGTGCGTCTTGACGGTCGCCTCGCTGATGTAGAGGCGGTCGGCGATCTCGGTGTTGGACAGGCCACGCGCGGCCAGCTTCAGGACCTCCAGCTCCCGCCCCGTCAGCGTGTCCAGAGCGGGCGGCGGCGCGTACCCGGACAGCGGCACCCCTGCCCGCAGCGCGAACGCCTCCACCAGGCGGCGCGTGACGCTCGGCGCGAACAGCGCGTCGCCGTTGCCGATCGCCGCCACCGCGGCGAGCAGCCGCTCCGGCCCCGAGTCCTTGAGCAGGAACCCGGCCGCGCCCGCGCGCAGCGCCCCGTACACGTACTCGTCGAGGTCGAAGGTGGTCAGGACGAGGACGCGCGGCGGCGGGTCGGGGGCGGCGGCCAGGATGCGCTCGGTGGCCGTGATGCCGTTCATGCCGGGCATGCGGATGTCCATGAGGATCACGTCGGGCCGGGTGCTCGCGGCCAGTTCCACGGCCTCGGCGCCGTCACCCGCCTCGCCGACCACCTCGATCCCGGGTGCGGCCCGCAGGACGCCGACGAGCCCGGCCCTGATGAGGAACTGGTCGTCCGCGACTAGCACCCTGATGTGTGGGCTCATGCGATGGCGTCGTCTCCCGGCGGTGCGGCCCGCGCCGACGTGGGGAGTGTCAGCCTGACGGCGAACCCCCCGGTGCCGCGCGGTCCGATGCTGATCGTCCCGCCGTAGAGCTTGGCCCGCTCCCGCATGCCAATCAAGCCGTGTCCCCGCCCCCGCTCCACTCTGTCCGGAATCACCCCCTCGCCGTCGTCCATGACCGAAACCTCGATGTTGTCGCGGTGGTAGCGCAGTTCCACGCTCGCGCTCGCCCGCCGCGCGTGCTTGAGGACGTTGGTGAGGGCCTCCTGCACGACGCGGTACGCGCACAGCTCCACGCCGGACGCGACCGGCCGGGGCGTGCCGACCACCCGGAACTCCACGGGCACCCCGCCCGCCCTGACCCGGTCCACCATCTCCTCCAGGCGGGCGAGGCCCGGCATCGGGGCGTCCGGCGCCACCCCGTCGTCCTCCTGGGAGCGCAGCACCCGCAGCATGCGCCGCATCTCCTCCAGGGCCTCGGTGCTGGTGCCGGCGATGGTGTCGAGCGCGCCGCGCGCGGTCTCGGCGTCGGAGTCGAAGACGAACTTCGCGAGGCCCGCCTGCACGGAGATCACCGCCATGTGGTGGGCGACCACGTCGTGCAGCTCCCGCGCTATGCGCCCGCGCTCCTCCGCCACCGCCCGGCGGGCCTTCTCCTGGTGCTCCTCGCGCGTCCTGCGGGCCAGTTCGGCGGAGCGGCGCGCCAGGTAACCCATGCGCCAGGTCAGGGCGTTGAGGCAGATCGACTGCGCCGCGACGGGCGCGAGGAAGCGGGCGTCGTGGCCGGCGCCGCTGAGCGTCCATATGGCCGACAACAGCACCGCGAGGTAGCCGGAGGTGCGGGTGGGGCGCACCACCGCGACGGTGTACAGGCAGAGCATGGGTCCGAAGCAGGTCACCACCGGCCAGTAGCCCGCGAGGATGTACAGCACCCAGGTGCTGTACGTCACCAGACAGACCGCGACCGGAGCCCGGGAGCGGACCAGCGTGGGCAGGATCACGAGCAGCCCCAGCAGATACCCGCGCATGTCGAGCGGGGGGTAGCCGAGGCTGTACGCGCCCCGCCCGATCAACGCCAGCAGTGCCACTTGCCCGAGGGCGAGCAGCGCGTCGACGGTGCACGGCCGGAGTCGCATCGCCGCAGCGTAACGCGCTTACCGGCGGGTTAACGTCAAACGTCCGACCTACTACGGGAGTTGTAGCTGACGGGCGCGTACGCCCGTCGCGGTAGCCGAACGTCAACCTGACACGGGACGACGGCGGGTGCCCCCGCCGCATAGTTTCTTGCCTCAGCACCACCGCCCGCGTCGCCACCGAAACGGCGCGCACGGGGGAAGGGGGCGCGGACCCGAGAACGGGGGAAGCACGGGGGGAACCGGGTCCGCGCCCCAAAAACCCGCAGGGGGAGAACCGACCGCAGGACCGACGACACAGCAGGCTCGACGACACAGCAGGACCGACGACACAGCAGGACCGAGACAGCGAGACCGAACACGCCGGACCGGCAGGGCAGTACGGACACCGGGACGGCACGCGCGGCGCGGCCAGGCGCCGCGCCCACGAGACCACTGAGGCCGCGGCCCCGTGCAAGGGGCGCACGGGGGAAAAACGGGCCCGCGGCCGACCGAGCACCACCCGCCCCACACCCGACGGCCCGTACTCACCTGGCGAGTACGGGCCGTCGGCATGTCCACCGCCCGGGGCACCCGCCGCCCCGGGGCGCCGGCTAGCTGCTGATCGTGAAGTGCAGCGTGTCGTCCAGGAACGGGATCTCCAGCCACGGCTCCGGCTGCGCCATCATCGCGAGCAGCACGATCACCAGGCCCAGCGCCCCGTACGTCACCATGTCCGTGAACCGCGAGCGCACGGCCAGCATGCCGACGCCCGGCAGCGTCCAGCGCATCACGGCCGCCGCCAGCAGCCCGAGGCCGACCAGTATCGTCCCCATCCGGAACACGTCGAACGCGGTCAGGAGCAGCCCGACCGCGACCACCGACACGACCGTGAGCAGCGGCCACTGCCGCGCGGGCGCGGGCGCGTCCCCCGGGGCGGCCCGCCCGCCGCCCTCGGGGCGCGCGGTGTCCCGTGTGAAGAGCGGGAAGCGCCGCGACACCTTCCGGGGCTCGCCGTCGGGGCCGGGCGCGCTGACGGCGCCCTCGGCCGTGGGCTCCCCGGACCGCTCCGGTCCGGCGGACGACGCCCCCCCGCTCCTGGCGTCAGCGCTCATCATGGTCACCCCCGGCTCAGCCGGCGGCGCCGCGCTCGGCGGCCTCCACCACGTTCACCAGGAGCTGCGCCCGCGTCATCGGCCCCACGCCCCCGGGGTTCGGGGAGAGCCAGCCGGCGACCTCGGCCACGCCGGGGTGCACGTCGCCGACGATCTTCCCGCTCTCGTCGCGGGAGACACCGACGTCGAGCACGGCCGCGCCCGGCTTCACGTCCTCCGGCTTGACCAGGTGCGGCACGCCCGCCGCGGCCACGATGATGTCGGCCCGGCGCAGGTGCGCGGCCAGGTCCCGGGTGCCGGTGTGGCACTGGGTGACGGTCGCGTTCTCCGACTTGCGGGTGAGCAGCAGCGGCATCGGGCGCCCGATGGTCACGCCCCGGCCGACGACGACGACCTCCGCGCCCTTGAGCTCCACGTCGTACCGGCGGAGCAGGCGGATGATCCCGTACGGCGTGCACGGCAGCGGCGCGGGCTCGTTCAGGACGAGGCGGCCCAGGTTCGTGGGGTGCAGGCCGTCGGCGTCCTTGGCCGGGTCCATCAGCTCCAGGACGCGGTTCTCGTCGATGCCCTTCGGCAGTGGGAGCTGCACGATGTAGCCGGTGCAGGCGGGGTCCTCGTTCAACTCCCGCACCACGGCCTCGATCTCCTCCTGCGAGGCGGTCGCGGGCAGTTCACGCTGGATGGAGGCGATGCCGACCTGGGCGCAGTCGCGGTGCTTGCCCGCGACGTACTTCTGGCTGCCGGGGTCGTCGCCGACCAGGATGGTGCCGAGGCCGGGCGTGACGCCCTTTTCCTTGAGGGCCGCCACGCGGGCGGTCAGTTCGGACTTGATCGCGGCTGCGGTGGCCTTGCCGTCGAGAATCTGGGCGGTCATGGTCCCATCCTCCCGGATGAGCCCGCCCCCGTACCAATCAGGGGCGCGCGAGCGGTCCCGGGCCCGCTGTGCGGTTGCATTCGCACAACGCTCCTCGGGGCCCGGCTGGACAAACAAATGGTGCTGAAGAACGATGAGCGGCACAGTGACGCGGCCGGTGTCGGGGGGACCGACGCATCTGTGAACGTTCCTCCGTGCGTGTGCGCCGCGACGTCCCCGCACTCCCCGACGGAGGAAGTCCCCACCATGAGCAACCCCTACGGGCAGCCACCCCAACAGCCCCAGCAGCCCGGCTACGGCCCCGGGTACGGCTACCCGCAGCAGCCCCCGCAGGGCGTCCCGCCGCAGGGCGCCTACCCGGGCCAGAACTACGCCCCGTACCCCCAGCCCCAGCCCGGCCAGGCGCCGTACGGGGCGTACCCGCAGCAGGCGGGGTACGGCATGGGGGGCTACGACGCGCGCCCCGAGCTGGCGCACTGGGGGCTGCGGGTGGGCAGCTTCCTGCTCAACTTCCTGATCAACTTCGGCCCGCTGTACCTCATCGCGGGCCTCAGCGTCGGCATCAGCGGCGAGGAGGACCCGAGCACACCCGTGCTGCTGCTCGCGATGGTGGCGTTCGTCTACACCGTCTTCATGTTCTTCTTCCAGATCTACAAGGAGGGCAAGACGGGCCAGACGATCGGCAAGAAGATCGTCGGCATCCGGACCCTGCGCGAGAGCGACGGGCAGGTGCTCGGCTTCGGCATGGCCTTCGTGCGCCAGCTCGCGCACTTCCTCGACAGCATCCCCTGCTACCTGGGGTGGCTGTGGCCCCTGTGGGACGACAAGAAGCAGACGTTCGCCGACAAGGTGTGCAGCACGGTCGTCGTCAAGGGCTGACGCACGACGTACGCGAACGGCGCGGGCGCCGCTCCCCCGAAGGGTGCGGCGCCCGCGCCGTCGGCGTACCGGGGCGGCAGGGGCCGGCTCAGTGGAAGAAGTGCCGCGTCCCCGTGAAGTACATGGTCACGCCCGCCTTCTTGGCCGCCTCGACCACCAGCTCGTCGCGGACCGAGCCGCCGGGCTGCACCACGGCCTTCACGCCCGCGGCGGTCAGCACCTCCAGGCCGTCCGGGAAGGGGAAGAAGGCGTCCGACGCGGCGTACGCGCCGCGGGCCCGCTCCGCACCCGCGCGCTCCACGGCGAGCTTCGCGGAGTCGACGCGGTTGACCTGGCCCATGCCGACGCCGACGGAGGCCCCGTCCTTGGCGAGCAGGATCGCGTTGGACTTCACCGCCCGGCAGGCCCGCCAGGCGAAGGCCAGCTCGGCCAGCTCACCCGGCGACAGCGCGTCACCGGTGGCGAGGGTCCAGTTCGCCGGGTCGTCGCCGTCGGCCTGGAGCCGGTCGGTGACCTGGAGCAGCGCGCCGCCGTCGACGGGCCTGACCTCGACGGGCGCGGCGGGCGCCTGCCGGGCGCGCAGGACCCGGATGTTCTTCTTCCTGGTCAGGGCCTCCAGGGCGCCGTCCTCGTAGTCGGGCGCGACGATGACCTCGGTGAAGATGTCGGCGACCTGCTCGGCCATCTCCCTGCTCACCGGCCGGTTCACGGCGATGACGCCGCCGAACGCCGACAGCGGGTCGCAGGCGTGCGCCTTGCGGTGCGCCTCGGCGACGGTGCCGCCGACGGCGATGCCGCACGGGTTGGCGTGCTTGATGATCGCCACGCAGGGGTCGTCGTGGTCGTACGCGGCACGGCGGGCGGCGTCCGTGTCCGTGTAGTTGTTGTACGACATCTCCTTGCCGTGGAGCTGCTCGGCCTCGGCGAGGCCGCCGCCGCCGTCCCCCGCGGCGAAGCCGCCATGAGACACATAGAGTGCGGCCTTCTGGTGCGGGTTCTCGCCGTAGCGGAGCTGGTTCTTCAGGTCGAAGGCGGCGCCGACGAAGGCCGGGAAGCGCTCGTCGGCCCCCGGCTCGGTCTCCTGGAACCAGTTCGCGACCGCGATGTCGTACGCCGCGGTGTGCTGGAACGCCTCGGCGGCGAGCGCGCGGCGCTCGGCGAGGCCGAAGCCGCCCCCGCGGACGGCGGTGAGCACGTCGGCGTACCGGGCCGGGCTGGTGACGACCGCGACCGACGGGTGGTTCTTGGCGGCCGCGCGCACCATCGACGGGCCGCCGATGTCGATCTGCTCGACGCACTCGTCGGCGCTCGCGCCGGAGGCGACGGTCTCGCGGAACGGGTAGAGGTTCACCACGACCAGGCCGAACGGCTCGACGCCCAGCTCCTGGAGCTGCGCGCGGTGCGCATCCAGGCGCAGGTCGGCGAGGATGCCCGCGTGCACGCGCGGGTGCAGCGTCTTGACCCGGCCGTCCAGGCACTCGGGGAAGCCCGTGAGCTCCTCGACCTTGGTGACCGGCACGCCCGCGGCGGCGATCCGCCCGGCGGTGGACCCGGTCGAGACCAGCTCGACGCCCGCCTCGTGCAGGCCGCGCGCGAGGTCCTCCAGGCCGGTCTTGTCGTACACGCTGATCAGCGCGCGGCGGACGGGCCGCCTGTCGTCTCCGGGGCCGGCTGCCACGGGCGTCGTACCTTCGGCGGTCACGGGATAACTACCTTTCGTCCCTCGATGCTGTAGCCGTCGCGGGCGAGGCGGCCCACGACGTCGACGAGCAGGCTTCGCTCGACTTCCTTGATGCGCTCGTGCAGAGCGCTCTCGTCGTCCTCGTCCCTGACCTCCACCACGCCCTGCGCGATGATCGGGCCGGTGTCGACGCCGTCGTCGACGAAGTGGACGGTGCAGCCGGTGACCTTCGCGCCGTACGCGAGCGCGTCGCGGACGCCGTGGGCCCCGGGAAAACTGGGCAGCAGCGCGGGGTGCGTGTTCACGGTGCGGCCGCCGAACCGGGCCAGGAACTCCTTGCCCAGGATCTTCATGAACCCGGCGGAGACCACCAGGTCCGGCTCGTACGCCGCGGTGGCCTCGGTGAGGGCGCGGTCCCACGCCTCCCGGCCCGGGTGGTCCCTGAGGCGGCACACGAACGTCGGCAGGCCCGCGCGCCGGGCGCGCTCCAGGCCCGCGATGCCGTCGCGGTCGGCGCCGACCGCGACGACCTCGGCGCCGTACGCGTCGGGTCCGTGCTCCGCGACGGCGTCGAGCAGTGCCTGCAGATTCGTACCTGATCCGGAGACCAGCACGACGAGGCGCTTGGCCTTGGCCACGGCGGGGCCCTTTCTCGGGAGTGCTCTTTGTACGGTCGTACGAAGGCTTCGCCCTCCCCGATACGGGGAACTCTACGAAGCGGCCGACCGTCAGCAACGATACCGGCACACCCAGCGGCCCCTCACGGGACGGGGGCGCGGCCGGAAGGTAGCGTCTGTGGGGGCAGACGCCCGCACGCCGAGTCGCCAGGCTCCACCGTCGAGTTGCCCGGCCCGCCGAGCCGGGCCGCGGAGCTTCGCCCGAGGCTCCGCACACGGGCCCTACAACAAGGGGAAGACGCACACCTGATGCCGGACCGCAGCCTCCGCCTCACGCCATCGTTCGCGTCCGCGTACGGACTGACGCACGAAGGGCGCGTCGGCTCGACATCCGGTCCCGGCTCGGTGCCGTCCGCCGCGCCCCGCGGCGGCCCGGTGCTGCTGAGGGAGGGGCGGCCCGGACCGTCCTCCTCCGCCCCGGAGACACCGGAGGGCGGCGGCCAAGGATCGTCGCAGGACGACAACCCGTTCGCGCCGCCGCCCGAGGGCGCGCCGGAGCAGCCCTGGCGGCCGCGGCGGCCCGCGAACGGCCCGGGCTCCGACGAGCAGGGCGGCGAGGGCGGCCAGGGTCAGGGCGGCGGCCAGGGCGAGTCGCCCTGGGGCAGTCAGTGGAGCGACCGGCAGCCGGGGCGCTCCCCCGGCGGCTTCGGCGAGCGCCCCCGCGGCCAGAACCAGGACGGGTCCGGCGGCCCCGGCGGCCAGGGCAACCTGCGCTGGGACCCCACCGACCCGGCCCAACGCCGCGCGCGCTACGCCCTGCTGTCCGGCATGTGGGCGTTCTTCTTCGCGCTCTTCGGCTGGCAGTACGTGGCCCTGCTGCTCGGCGCGCTCGGCGCGTACTGGGGCGTCAGCGCGCTGCGCGCCAAGCCGCGGCGGCCCGATCCTTCGGCCCCGGACGCGGCGCAGGCTCCCGCCGGCGGGTCCCGGCCCCAGACCACGGCGGCGATCAGCGGGCTCGTGACGGCGTCGCTGGCGCTGGTCATGGTCCTGGCCACGTTCGGCGCGCAGCTCGTCTACCGCGACTACTACACGTGCCGGGACGACGCGCTCACCAACCAGTCGCGGGAGGCCTGCGAGGACCTGCTGCCGAAGCAGTTGCGGCCGCTGCTGACGGACCGCGACTGAGCCCCTCCGCGGTGCCTGGGGCCGGGTCAGTCGGGTTTCGGGGCGGGAGGGTTCGCGCGGTTTCCGGAGCGGTTCCCCGAGCGGTTTCCGGAGCGGTTCTTCGAGCGGTTCGGGAGGAAGTCGAAGGGCTCGAACAGCGGGTCGCGGGAGCGCCGCGGCTTCGCCGCCGGGGCGGCGGGCGGCGCCGGGGCCTCCAGGGGACCCGAGAACTCGAACGGTACGAGGTCCTCCTGAGCTCCCGTGGGCGCCAGAGGGTCCGGCTCGCACGAGTCCAGGAGGTCGAACGGCTCGAAGGGGTCGAAGCGGTCGGGCAGCTCAGGGCCTTTGTGCCCGTCGTGGGGCTGCGGCGGCCCGAGGAACTCCATGAGGTGGAGGTGGTCGGCGGCCTCTGCGGCTTCTGCGACTTCCGCGGCCTCTGCGGCCTCTGCGGCCTCTGCGGCTTCCGCGGCTTCCGCGGCTTCTACGGCGGAGGTCTCCTGGGCGTCTCCGGCCTGGGAGGCGGCGGCCTCGGCGGCGGAGGCGTCCGCGGCTCGGGGAGCACCCGCGGCACGTAGGGCGTCCTCGGTGTTCTCGGGTACGTGTGCCGCAGCAGGCCCGGGGGGCGCGTCCGGCCCGGCGAGCTCAGCAGCCCGGGTGGCCGCAGAGGTCACGGCGGGCCCGGTGGACTCGGCGGACCCTGCGGTCGCACCGGGCCCCGTGACCGCGGCGGGGGTGGGAGTCCCGGCGGTCATGGTGAACGCGGCGGCCTCGGCAGCCCTGACAGCCCCGGCAGCCCCGACAGCCCCGACAGCCCCGGCAGCCCCGGCAGTCCCGATGGCCCCAACAGCCCCATCAGCCCCATCAGCCCCGAAGGTCTCGGCGAATGCGATAGGCCCATCGTTTGCTCCTGGCCCGGCGGTCACCGCCGCCCCTGCCGACCCCTTCGACGCATTCGGCCCCGTCAGACCCGTCAGCCCTGTCGACGACGTCGACCCCACCGACAACATCGATCCCGTCGGAGTCGATCCCGTCGGAGTCGATCCCGTCGAAGTCGATCCCGTCGAAGTCGATCCCGCCGGAGTCGGTCCCGTCAGCACCGGTCTCCCGGACGGTGCCCGGCCCGTCGCCCCGGAGGTGCGGGCGGCGTCCGGGGCCGGTTGCTCCGGGGCGCGGTGGCGGCGCGGCCAGGGGCGTCGCGCACGGCTGTGCTCGGGGCGGGGCGGACGCGTCCGTCTGCGCCAGGCCCGCGCCCACAGAGCCACCGGCACCCCCACCACGGCCGTCCACACCGCCGCCGCCGCGCCCACCGGCCACCACACCGGCCCGAAGTCGCTCAGCACCCCCGCCCCCATCCGGCCCCCCGCGAGCACCGCGAGCACCGCGCACCCGGCGCCGCACCCCATCGCCCCGAGGAACGCCACCACCGCCGTCCGCCCCACCGGCCACGCGTCCTCCCGCCTCCCGCCCGTCGGCACCGCCATCTGCGCGGTGAACCACCCCACGGCCCACCCCGCCGCCGCCGGCACCACCCCCGCCGCCCAGGTGAACGGCGACCCGGGCCCCTCCTCGGGCACCGCCGCGAGCAGCGGGAACACCGGCAGCAGCGGCGCGTCCCCGGCGCCCAGCGGCGCCACCACCGTGCCCTCGCCGAGCACGAAGCCGGGCCCGAGCCCGTACGACGCGCCCCACACCGCCGCGTTGGGCACCAGCGCGAGCGCCAGCAGGAGCACCCCGAGCCGCCCCGACCACGCCTCGGTGACCTCCAGGAACGACTCCCGTACCAGGCCCCCGTGCACCACCAGCGAGGCACCCACCAGCAGGGCGCCCCCGCCCACCAGCACCACCGTCCCCGCGGCCGCCGCCCGGCCCGCGGCGAGCGTCCGGTCGCGGACGAAGAAGCGCCGCACCGGCCCCGGCACCGCGTCCAGCGTCCGCCGCACCGCCTCCGGCAGCAGCCCCGGCGGCCACCCGTGCGCCGTCCACACCGCCGCGCCCGCCGCCACCACCGCGAGCAGCGGCACGTGCCACGCCACGCTCGGCCACGACGGCCGCAGCGGGCCGCCCGCCGCGTACAGCGTCACCGCGAAGGCCACCAGGACGTAGCCCGCGACGACGCCCCACCACGCGGCCCGCACCCGCAGCACGCGCTCCTCGGCGTCCACCGCGTCCCGCGCCGCCCGGTACAGCAGCCAGCACGGCAGCACCACCAGCAGCAGCGGTGTCACCCCGACCGGCGCCGCCTCCCCGGACAGCGTCTCCGTACGGACCAGTTCCGTGCCGTGCGCGAGCAGCCACAGCGCCGCCGTCACGTGCAGCGCCCCGTCGAGGCCGCTGTCCGGGTACGGCGAACCGACCCACAGCGCCAGGACGACGACCATGAACACCCCGAGCCCGAGACCCGCCGCGATCGCCCCGCCGAGCAGACCCGTGGCGAACCCCGACGAGGACCGGTCACGCGCCGGCCCGCCCGAGGCCACCGGGTGATGTGCCTCCCCCGCCTGCCACGGGTCCGGGTCGACGAGGGAGTGCGGGACCGCACCGGAGCCGGGGCCGCGACCGGTGGCGGAGCCGGAACCGGGGTCCGAGGAGGAATCGGTGAGGTGCGTCACCCGGCCATGCTCCCAACGACACGCGCTTTCTCCGCGTAACAGGCGAATACCGGATGTGTCGCCCAATATACGTTTATGTTCTTTTTCCTACGGTGGGACGGCTAGCCATGACCCAGAGCCCGGCTTCCCCCAAGCCCTCGGCCCCGGTCGAGCCGGAGGGTCGCCCTTCGCTGCCGCCCCCCAAGGAACGCCGGAGGCTGCGCGAGGCCGTGTCGCTCACCCAGGCGCAGTTCGCCACCCTCGTGGGGGTCACCCGCGCCACCGTCCGCGCCTGGGAGGCCGGCCGCACCGAACCCCGCGGCCGCCGGCGCGCCGCCTACGCCAAGCTCCTGGAGTCCCTCTCGACCGGCGCCGACGCCCCGCCCGCCTCCCCGGAAACACCCCACTCCCCCGGAACGCCCCCCTCCCCCGCAACGCCGCACTCCCCCGGAACGCCACGCTCCGGCAGCTCCGAGGCGGCGGACCCCGGGCACGGCCTGCCCGGCGCCGCCCCTGGGGCCGGGGGCCGCGCCGGATTCGGGGGCGGGGGCGGTTCCCGGTCCGGAGCAGGGGCCGGGGCGGGTTTCGGTGCCGGGCAGCGGATCCGGACGGCGCCCCCTCCGCGCACCCCGGAAGAGGCCTTCGACACCCTGTGCGTCGGCACGGCCCCGGCCCTGCTGCGCCAGACCTACGCCCTCACCGGCCACCGCACCCTCGCCGCCGAGGCCGTCGACCGCGCCCTCCAGCTCGCCTGGCAGCGCTGGCCCGAGGTCGCCACGGACGGCGACCCGCCCGGCTGGGTCCGTGCGGCCGCGTACGAGTACGCCCTCTCCCCCTGGCACCGCTTCCGCCCCGGCCTGCGCCTCACCGACACGCCGCCCACCGACGTCTCCGACCGCGCCGTCCTCGCGGCCCTGCGCAGCCTGTCACCCGCCCAGCGCCGCACCCTGCTGCTCTACGACGGGCTCGGGCTCGACCTGCCGGACACCGCCGCCGAGACGGAGGCCAGCACCCCGGCCACCGCGAACCGGCTGCTCCGCGCCCGCGCGTCGGTCGCCGCCCGCCTTCCCGAACTCACCGCCGAGGCCCTGCCCGCCCGGCTGGCCGCGCTGGGCAGCGCCGAACAGCTCGTCGTCCCGCGCCCGGCCCGCCTCCGGGCGGCCGGCGAGCGCCGCGCCCGGCTGTGGACCCGCGCGGCCGTCGTGTTCACCACGCTCATCATCGGCGCCACCGCCCTCACCCTGCGCACGGCCCCCACGCATTACGAGCCGCCCCAGTCCCCCGGCAGCGCCATCAGCGACGTCCCCCCGCTCCTGGGCCCGGGCCCCCTCACCCCCGAGGACGAGGCCCTCCGGCACGAACTCTCCACCCAGCCCCACACCGGCCCCCACCGCCTGCTCCCGGACACGCGGTGAACCGGGCGGCCCCGGAACGGCGGAAGGCGGGCCCGCACCCCTCGTGAGGGATGCGGACCCGCCTTCCGCGGCAGCGGATGCCGGCCGGCGCCGGTCGAGCCGACCGGTGTCGGCCGAGGTCGGCCGAGGTCAGCCGGCGAGGATCGCCCGGGCCAGCTTCGCCGTCTCGGTCGGCGTCTTGCCGACCTTCACGCCGGCGGCCTCCAGGGCCTCCTTCTTCGCGGCGGCCGTACCGGAGGAGCCGGAGACGATGGCACCGGCGTGGCCCATCGTCTTGCCCTCGGGCGCGGTGAAGCCCGCCACGTAGCCGACGACCGGCTTCGTCACGTTCTCCTTGATGAAGTCCGCCGCGCGCTCCTCCGCGTCGCCGCCGATCTCACCGATCATCACGATCAGGTCGGTGTCGGGGTCGGCCTCGAAGGCGGCCAGGGCGTCGATGTGCGTCGTACCGATGACCGGGTCGCCACCGATGCCGACGGCCGACGAGAAGCCGATGTCGCGCAGCTCGTACATCATCTGGTACGTGAGCGTGCCGGACTTCGAGACCAGGCCGATGCGGCCCGGCTTGGTGATGTCGCCGGGGATGATGCCCGCGTTCGACTGGCCGGGCGTGATCAGGCCGGGGCAGTTCGGGCCGATGATCCGGGTCTTGCCGCCCTTCTCCACGGCGTACGCGTAGAACGCGGCGGAGTCGTGGACGGCGATGCCCTCGGTGATGACGACCGCGAGCGGGATCTCGGCGTCGATGGCCTCGACGACGGCGGCCTTGGCGAAGGCCGGCGGCACGAAGAGGACGGAGACGTTGGCGCCCGTCTTCTCCATCGCCTCGGCGACGGTGCCGAAGACCGGGATCTCGGTGCCGTCGATGTCGACCTTGGTGCCCGCCTTGCGCGGGTTCACGCCGCCGACGATGTTCGTGCCGTCACCCAGCATGAGCTTGGTGTGCTTCATGCCCGTGGCACCGGTCATGCCCTGGACGATGACCTTGGAGTCCTTGTTGAGGAAGATAGCCATGGTGGTCTGTGTCCCTCGATCCCTTACTTCGCAGCCGCGGCGAGCTCGGCGGCCTTGTCGGCCGCGCCGTCCATGGTGTCCACGCGCTGGACCAGCGGGTGGTTGGCGTCGCTCAGGATCTTGCGACCCAGCTCCGCGTTGTTGCCGTCGAGGCGCACGACCAGCGGCTTGGTGACCTCTTCGCCCTTGGACTTGAGGAGCTCCAGGGCCTGGACGATGCCGTTGGCGACCTCGTCGCAGGCGGTGATGCCGCCGAAGACGTTGACGAAGACGGACTTGACGTCCGGGTCGCCCAGGATGATCTCCAGGCCGTTCGCCATCACCTCGGCGGACGCGCCGCCGCCGATGTCGAGGAAGTTGGCGGGCTTCACGCCGCCGTGGTCCTCACCGGCGTACGCGACGACGTCCAGGGTCGACATGACCAGGCCGGCGCCGTTGCCGATGATGCCGACCTCGCCGTCCAGCTTGACGTAGTTGAGGCCCTTGGCCTTGGCCGCGGCCTCGAGCGGGTTGGCCGCGTCCTTGTCCTCGAGCGCCTCGTGCTCCGGCTGGCGGAAGTCGGCGTTGGCGTCCAGGGAGACCTTGCCGTCCAGCGCGATGACGTCACCGGAGGCGACCTTCGCCAGCGGGTTGACCTCGACCAGGAGGGCGTCCTCCTTGACGAAGGTCTCCCACAGCGTCACCAGGACGGCGGCGACCTTGTCGGCGACCTCGGCCGGGAACTTCGCGGCCTTGACGATCTCCTGCGCCTTCTCGGGGGTCACACCCTTGTTGGCGTCGATCGGGGTCTTCGCGACGGCCTCCGGACGGGTGGCCGCCACCTCCTCGATGTCCACGCCGCCCTCGACGGAGGCGATGGAGAGGAAGGTGCGGTTGGTGCGGTCCAGGAGGAAGGAGACGTAGTACTCCTCCGCGATCTCCGGGGCCGTCTCGGCGATCATCACCTTGTGGACCGTGTGGCCCTTGATGTCCATGCCGAGGATGTCCGTCGCGCGGGCGACGGCCTCGTCCGGGGTCGCGGCCAGCTTCACGCCACCGGCCTTGCCCCGGCCGCCGACCTTCACCTGCGCCTTGACGACCGACTTGCCGCCCAGGCGCTCGGTGATCTCGCGCGCCGCCTCAGGCGTGTCGATGACTTCACCGGCCAGCACCGGTACACCGTGCTTGGCGAAGAGGTCCCTCGCCTGGTACTCGAACAGGTCCACGCGCGTCCGTCCCTTTTCAGTGATCTCGCGCCGCTCGCTAGTGCAGCGGCTTCAGTCTCTGCGTGCTCTGCGTGGGCGTGCCGCGAAGGGCAACGTGACTGCGCTGTCACAAGGGAGGCGTAGCCGAAGAGTCCGGTACGCGGCATGTCCGTCTCGCAGGTTATCGCCGTGGGACGTGCCTCCCTAAATCGCAGATCACATTTGCGCGGTGATGACGGTCACAGATCGTGCGCGGCGGGTACGCCGGAGGGGTACGGGGCGCCTGTCCGCCGCGGGGGCGAGCGGGTTCCGCCGCGGCCCGCGCCCTGCCGGGGGTGGGTCCGGCGGGGGTGGGCGTTCGCTGTCGCGATCGTCAGTGGCTGTGGGGGGCGGGTGGGTCCCCCGGGGGCCCGGGGGGCCGGGGGGCCGGGGGGCCGGTTCCAGGGCCTGGGGGATCTGGGGCCCGGGGGGTTCGGGGGCCCGCCCGGAGGCCCGGAGGCCCGCAGGCCCAGAGGGGGTCCGGGGCCCGAGGGCTCGGCGGGCGGGTGCCCGCCGGGCAGCTCCCGCTCCCGGGGGTGGCTCACGCCCGGTCGTCCGGTATCGGCAGCGGCCGGCGCTCGATGGCCGCTGCCATCACGTCCGGGAACAGGTCGGGGGTGCAGGCGAAGGCCGGTGCGCCAAGGGCGCCGAGCGCGGCGGCGTGCTCGTGGTCGTACGCGGGCGCCCCCTCGTCGGACAGCGCGAGCAGCGTCACGAACTGCACGCCGGACGCCTTCATCGCCGCGACCCGCTTCAGCATCTCGTCCCGGATGCCGCCCTCGTACAGGTCGGAGATCAGCACCACGACCGTGTCCGCAGGCCGGGCTATGTGGGCCTGGCAGTACGCCAGCGCCCGGTTGATGTCGGTGCCGCCGCCGAGCTGCGTGCCGAAGAGCACCTCCACCGGGTCGTCGAGCTGGTCCGTCAGGTCGACCACGCTGGTGTCGAACACGACGAGCCGTGTGCTGATGGACCGCATGGACGCCAGCACCGCGCCGAACACCGACGCGTACACCACCGACGCCGCCATCGAACCCGACTGGTCGATGCAGAGGATCACGTCCTTCTTCACCGCCTGCGAGGCCCGCCCGTACCCGATCAGCCGCTCGGGCACCACCGTCCCGTACTCGGGCAGGTAGTTCTTGAGGTTGGCCGCGATCGTGCGGTTCCAGTCGATGTCGCGGTGGCGGGGCCGACTGACCCGGGCGCTGCGGTCGAGGGCGCCGGTGAGGGTGGCCCGGGTCCGCGTGGCGAGCCGCTTCTCCAGGTCCTCGACCACCTTTCGCACGACGGCGCGCGCGGTCTCCTTCGTCGTCTCCGGCATCGCCTTGTTCAGCGACAGGAGCGTGCCGACCAGGTGCACGTCGGCCTCCACCGCCTCCAGCATCTCGGGCTCCAGGAGCAGCGCCGAGAGGCCGAGCCGGTCGATCGCGTCGCGCTGCATCACCTGGACCACGGACGACGGGAAGTACGTGCGGATGTCCCCGAGCCAGCGGGCCACCGACGGCGCCGACGCCCCGAGCCCCGCCGTCCGCCGCTGCCCCCGCTCCTGCCCGGCCCGGCCGCCCCCGTACAGCGATGCCAGGGCCCCGTCCATCGCGGCGTCCCGCCCACCCAGCGCACACCCGGTCCCGTCCGCCCCGTCCCCACCCAACACAAGCCGCCACCGCCGCAACCGCTCCGACCCGGCGGCCCCGCCGAACGCTGTTCCCTCCGGTGTAGTTCCCTCTGGTGCAGTTCCCTCCGGTGCCGTTCCTTGGGGCGTCATCCCTTGGGGTTCCGTTTCCTGGGGCGGCGTTTCCTGGGGTGCCGGTTCCTGAGGCGCCATTCCCTGAGGCATCGTTTCGTGGGGTGCTGTCCCCTCCGGCGCTGTTCCCGGGGTGACTGCGCCCCTGAGGGTCGTTCCCTCAGATGCCGTTCCCGCAGGCGTCGTTCCCTCTGGTGCCCTTTTCTGGGGTGCCGTCTTGTGGGGTGCTGTCCCCTCCGGCGCCGTACCCTGGGCGGCTGCGCCCTCGAGTGCCGTTCCCTCGGTCGCTGCCCCCTCGGGTGTCGTTCCCCCCGCTGCTATTTCCCGGGGCGACGCTTTATGAGGTGCAGTCCCCTCCGGTGCCGTTCCCTGGGTGGCTGCCCCCTCGGGCGCCGCTCCCATGGGTGCCGTTCCCTGGGTCGCTGACCCCATGTCCCTTGTCCTTCCCGCCACCGTCCTCATGCCGCCCGTTGGCCTTTCGGGCACCGCCCCCGCGGGCACCGTCCTCTCGGCCCCTGTCCCCACACCCGCCATCCCCTCCGGCGCCATTCCCCCGCCTGTCCCTGGGGTCACTGTCCCCACGTCCGCCGTCCTCCCGGCCGCCGTCCCCTCCGGCGCCCTTGCCTCGGCCGCTGTCCCCATGCCCGTCATCCCTTTGCCGCCGTTCCCGCGCGCACTGTCCCCTCCGGCGCTCCCCGGGCCGCCGCCCCCTCGGCTTCCCCCTCACCCCGCCTCCGCCGATCCGCCGTCCGCCGACCTGGCACCTGCCTGTTCACCTGCGGCCGCCGGGCTCGACGTCGTGGTGGCTGCCGCTTCTGCTGTCCGCGCGACCGGTGCCCTCACCGCCCCAGCCGGGCGCCGGGCACCGCAGCCGCAGCAAGCCTCTCGGCCGCCCTCCCTTCGGCCCCGTCAAGCCACCTCCATCCACCCGCCCTCCCTCATCGCCGCGCCCGTCCGGCCGCCTGCCGCCGCCACGCGGCCGCCCTTGCCGTCCCCGCGGCCGCCGCCCCAGCCGGTGTCGCCGTCGTCGTCGCTGCCGCCGGTGAGGCCCAGCAGCAGGCCCACCACCGGCAGCACCGCGTCCGCCCGCTCCCGGTCGAGGTCCGCGGCGTAACCGGACATCCCGGTGGTCGCCGACCTGACCCCGCCCCGTCCTGGACCCCGCCGTACGAGTTCGCCCACGGTGCGCCGGACCCCCGGCTCGTACGCGGAGAAGGTCCGGCGCAGCAGCGGCAGGACGTCCACGAACGCCTCGTCGGACACCCCGGTGAGCCACTGGTCGACGAGGCCGAGCAGCCGCTCGTCGTGCACGAGCAGCATCCCGCCCCCGGCACCTCCGGCCAGGAAGCCCTCGATCCACGCGGCGGCCTCCGCGGGCTCGCTGCCGCGGGACAGGGCGAGGCTCATCAACCGCGCGGCCTCCCCCTCGGCCAGCGCCCCGTCGTCCATCAGCAGCCGGGCGCACCGGCCGCGCACCACCCCCGCGATCCGCTCCCCACCGGCCAGCCCGCGCAACACGCCGCGCCACCGCCCGCGGATGCCGCCGTGAGCCGCGGTGGAGCGCCCGCCCCCGCGGCCGGGCTGGTCCGGGGTGTCCGCCGTGGGCGGCCGGTCGGCAGGGCCGGGTCCAGGGGTGCTGCCCCCGGTGGCGCCCGCCTCTGCCGCGCCCGGCCCCGGTTCGGCCAGCTCCCCCAGCAGCCCCACGGCCCCGTGCACCGCGTCCACGCGCACCCGCATGCGCCCCGCCGCGTCCGCGTCCAGCCCCGCGCAGGCCGACGGCAGCCCCACGAACACCCGCTCCGCGAGGCCGAGCGCGACCTCCCCCAGGGCCCCGGTGTCCGTCCCGCGCACGTCCCCGTACCGCAGGGACCGCACCAGCGCGGGCAGGGCCTCGGCCAGGTGCCCCACGTCCGCGTCGAGCGCCGCCCGGTCGGCGAGGACGCGCATGACCACGGGCAGCGCGGACGGCAGTTCGGCGAGCAGGCACCGCTCCGCGAGGGCCGTGACGTCGGCGAGGGTCTCCGCGCCGACGGCGTCCGCCTCCGCCTTGGCCGTTGCGGCGCCCGCCACGGTCGTGCCCCACACCCCCGCCTCGGCGACCCGCACCGAGAGCTCCGGTTCCCAGCGCAGCCGCCAGGTCTCCCGGAACGTCCCGGTGCTGCCGCGCGACGCGGCCGGCTCGCCCCAGCCGATGCCGAGCAGCCGCAGCCGGTGCAGCAGGCGGCTGCGCGCCGCGTCGGTGTCCTTGCGCAGGTCGAGTTCGAGCTCCCGCTCCAGCGCCTCCGGCTTGAGCCGCAGCGTGCGCTGGAGGCGGGTGAGGTCCCGCTGCAACGGCACGGCCGGGGCGGACTCCGGCACCTCCCCGAGGACGTCGCCGACGACGAGCCTGTCGTGCACCAGCGCGAGCGGCACGTCCGAGCCCTCGCACATCACGGCCCGCACCGCGTCCATCGTCTCGGTGAGCCCGGCCAGCGGCCGCCCGCGCATCGCGGCGAGCGTGTCCGCGAGCCGCACCGCCTCGATCACGTGCGCGGACGAGACGATCCGGTCCTCGTCCCTGAGCAGTCCGGCGACCTTGGTCAGCCACCGCTCCACGGGCCGGTCGGGCGCGTGGAACAGATGGCCGTACCAGCCGGGCGAGTCGATGCCCGCGCCGTACCCGCTCGTACGGGCCAGGCGCCGGTGCGTCCAGGGCACCCAGGTCAGGTCGACCTTGACCTTGGGCAGCCCCTTGAGCAGCGCCCGGTCGGCCGCCACCGTCGCCCGCTGCCGCAGCGCGGGCACGTGCCACGCCCCGCACACCACCGCGACGCCGTCCGGGCCGAACTCCCGCACCGCCGCCCGCACGTGCAGCCGCATGTGCGCCTCCCGCAGGAGGTCCCGGTCGTGGCCGCCGTGGCCGTGCGTCTCGCGCAGCGCCTCCATGGCCTCGGCGAGCGCCTCGAACGGCGCGAACGGGTCGGCCCCCGCCCCCCGGTGCTCGACGACGTCCTCCCACCAGCGCTCGGGGTCGTCGTACCCCGCGGTGTCCGCGAGCACGGCCAGCGGATCGACCCGCACCGCCTCCTTCGCCGTGCGCTCCCTCTCCGTACGCCCCCTCTCTGCAGGCTCCGGCTCCGCCCCCTCCGGCCCCGGTCCTTCCCCCGTACGCCCCGGCTCCCGTCCCCCCGGCTCCGGAGCCTCGCCTTCCGGTTCCTCTCGGTGCGCCAGGGTGTGCGCCGCCGGGAGGTCCATGAACCGCACCGGCACCCCGCGCCGCACCGCCCACCGCATCGCCACCCACTCCGGCGAGAACTCGGCGAGCGGCCAGAACGCCGACCGCCCCGGCTCGTCCACCACGTGCGCGAGCAGCGCCACCGGCGGCCGCAGCTCCTCCTCGGCGGCGAGTTGCACGAGGCCGTCGGCCTCCGGCGGGCCCTCGATCAGGAGCACGCGGGGCGCCGCCGCGCCCAGGGCGGCCCGCACCGCGCGCGCCGAGCCCGGCCCGTGGTGCCGCACCCCGAGCAGCAGCGGCCCGCCCGGCCGCTTTGTCCCCGTGGCGGCCGTCATGCGCTCACCTCGCGGCACGCGCGGTAGAAGTCCTTCCACCCGTCGCGCTCGCGCACGACCGCTTCCAGGTACTCCTGCCAGACGACGCGGTCCGCCGCAGGGTCCCGTACGACCGCGCCCAGGATGCCCGCGGCCACGTCGGCCGGGCGCAGGACACCGTCCCCGAAGTGCGCCGCGAGGGCCAGGCCGTTGGTGACCACGGAGATCGCCTCGGCCGTAGACAGCGTGCCGCTGGGCGACTTGACCTTCGTACGGCCGTCCGTGGTGACGCCGTCGCGCAGCTCGCGGAAGACCGTGACGACGCGGCGGATCTCGTCGATGCCGTCGGGCGCGGTGGGCAGGTCGAGGGAGCGGCCGAGCTGGTCGACACGGCGCGAGACGATGTCGACCTCGGCCTCGGGGCTCTCCGGCAGCGGCAGGACCACCGTGTTGAACCGGCGGCGCAGCGCGCTGGACAGGTCGTTGACCCCGCGGTCGCGGTCGTTCGCCGTGGCGATGAGGTTGAAGCCGCGGACGGCCTGCACCTCCTGGCCCAGCTCCGGTATGGGCAGGGTCTTCTCGGACAGGATCGTGATCAGCGTGTCCTGCACGTCGGCGGGGATACGGGTCAGCTCCTCGACCCGGGCCGTCATGCCCTCGGCCATGGCGCGCATCACCGGGCTGGGCACCAGCGCGTCCCGGCTCGGGCCGTGGGCGAGCAGTTGCGCGTAGTTCCACCCGTAGCGGATGGCCTCCTCGGGCGTGCCCGCCGTGCCTTGCACGAGGAGCGTCGAGTCGCCGCTGACCGCCGCCGCGAGGTGCTCGGACACCCAGGTCTTCGCCGTGCCGGGCACGCCGAGCAGGAGCAGTGCGCGATCGGTGGCGAGGGTGGTGACGGCGACCTCGACGATGCGGCGCGGGCCCACGTACTTGGGCGTGATGACGGTGCCGTCCGGCAGCGTGCCGCCCAGCAGGTACGTCGCCACGGCCCAGGGCGAGAGCAGCCAGCGGGCGGGGCGTGGCCGGTCGTCCTGTGCGGCGAGCGCGGCGAGTTCGGCGGCGAAGGCGTCCTCCGCGTGCGGCCGGAGCGCGTGCGCCGCGTCCCTGTCACCGTCCTCCGCGTCCGGTTCGGACGCGGCGTTCGTACCGGTTCGCTCCACGGAAACAGTCATGGTGATCCCCCTCCAGCTCGGGCATGCGCCGGTGACCCGGAGCGCGCATGCGTCGGCAACGACGCGGCGTCGCCGACGGCTCGGCCGCGATGTGTCCCACCGTGCACCACGCCACTGACAATCGGCTCTGACCTGCGAAGACGCGACGGCCGCGGCGGATTGTCAGTGGCGGGACCTACCGTCGACGACATGACTCAGCAGGGGGTGCGCTGGACGGCGGACCAGGTGCTGGCACTGGCACCTGACGCCCCGTCCCGCAAGGCGGGAAGCAAGCTCGGCGTCGCCGGGCCGTGGACGCAGACGGGCAGTTCGGGCGAGGGGGCCGTATGGGGACTGTGCAAGGGCAGCGGCAGCAAGCCGTACCGGACGGTGGTCGACGTGGCGGACGCGGCGGGCCCGGCGTACCGATGCAGTTGCCCGAGCCGTAAGTTCCCGTGCAAGCACGCGCTCGGCCTGCTGCTGCTCTGGGCGGGCCCCGACGGCTCGGCGGGCACGGGCGGCTCGGGCACGGGCGCTCCCGCCGGCACGGACGCGGTGCCGGACACCGGGGAGCCGCCGGACTGGGCGCGCCAGTGGCTGGACGCACGGCGCGAGAAGGCGACGGAGGCAAAGCACGGCCCGGCCGCGGCGGCGCGGGCGGCGGCCTCCCCCGAGGCGGCGCGCAAGCGGGCGGAG
>NZ_BNBT01000142.1 GCF_014656095.1 Streptomyces longispororuber | reverse complement strand
GCCCCGCGGCGGCGCGGTCGCCCGCCGCGCGCCCGGCGCCCGCGGCTCGCGCGCCCCGCGCGGGACGGGCCGGCGCCGCCGGGAGCTGGCCCTTCAGCGGGCCCCATTCGTTGGGGTCGGGCACACCGGGCGGGAGCATCTGGCGGCGCTTCGGGCCGCCGTGCTCCGACTCGCCCGGCTCCTTGGCGCCGGGCCACGCCTTGGCGACGCGGGCGGCCAGCACGAAGTCCTTGCGCAACGGGTGGCCCTCGAAGCCTTCCGGGAGCAGCAGCGGCGCCAGGTGCGGGTGGCCCTCGAAGCGGACGCCGAACATTTCGTGGGTCTCGCGCTCGTGCCAGGCCGCGCCCGCGTAGACGTCGACCGCCGACGGCAGGGCGGGGGCCTCGTGCGGGACGGTCGTCCGGACGAGCAGGCGCCGTACCGGGGACAGCGCCACCACGTGGGCGCTCACGCGAAAGCCCGTGCCTGGCTCGTCGACGGCGCTCAGCCAGTCGAAGAAGGTGCAGCCGAGCCGGTCGCGGGCGGCGCGCAGGGCGTCGGTCCAGGCGGCGGCGGGGACGTCGACCGTCAGGACGTCGTACGACTCCTCGGCCGTGGCCTCCGTACCGAAGAGTTCCTCGACGGGGGAGGGCAGCCAGCCGGTCATCTCGCTCCCTCCGGGGGCGTCGGCGGGGTCACCAGGTCACTGCGGAGCGCCGCCGTCGAGGGGCGTGTCCCGCCGGACCCGTACCGCTCCCCCAGGGTCTCGCGCGCGATCTTCTCCTGGAGCTTGAGGATGCCCTGGAGCAGTGCCTCGGGGCGCGGCGGGCAACCGGGGACGTACACGTCGACGGGGATGATCTGGTCGACGCCCTTGGTGACGGAGTACGAGTCCCAGTAGGGGCCGCCGCAGTTGGCGCAGGCGCCGAAGGAGATGACGTACTTCGGCTCGGGCATCTGCTCGTACAGGCGCTTCACGGCGGGCGCCATCTTGTCCGTGACCGTGCCGGACACGACCATCAGGTCGGCCTGGCGCGGGCCCGGCGCGAACGGGATCACGCCGAGCCGGATGAAGTCGTGGCGGGCCATGGAGGCCGCGATGAACTCGATGGCGCAGCAGGCGAGGCCGAAGTTGAAGACCCACAGGCTGTAGCGGCGGCCCCAGTTCAGGACCACCTTCATCGGCTCGGGGGCGAGCCGGGACAGGACGCCCAGCTTCTTCGGCTCCGGGAGGAGCACGGGCTCGGACGGCCGCGCCGGCTCCTGGTTCACGTCCATGTCAGGACGCCCTTCTTGTAGGCGTACAGCAGTCCCACGGCGAGGAAGCCGAGGAAGATGAACATCTCGACGAGGGTCGTGGCGCCGTAGCCGGACTCGGCGAAGACCGTCGCCCACGGGAAGAGGAAGATCGAGTCGACGGCGAAGATCACGTAGAGGAAGGCGTACACGTAGTAGCGGACCTGGGTGTGGGCCCAGCCCTCGCCGACGGGGTCGACGCCGCACTCGTACGTGAGGAGTTTCTCGGGCGTCGGTACGACGGGCCGCAGCAGCCGCCCGGCGCCGAAGGCGACGGCGACGAACAGCACGCCGACGACGGCGAGCAGTCCGACGACGGAGTACGACTCGTAGTAGCTCGCCGCGACGTACATCGTCCCTGGCACGTCAGCCCCTCGCTCCCTGCACTCCGTGGCTCGCCCTGTTCGACGATCTGTACGCACGGGAGTCTAGGGCCTGCTAAAGGCGAGGTAAGCAGACTGTCGGGGACCGGGCGGGCGCGTGGCGGTCATCGGCCGGTTCCACCGGAACGCTCGGCGGGTTCCGCACGAGCACTCCGCCGGTTCCACCGGAACGATCGGGTGGGGTTATCCACAGTGAGGTTCGGCGGCCCTCCTCATGGCGCGGGCCGCGGCGGGCCGTGCACTCTTGGATTCATGACCGCACGTTCGACGTCTTCGCAGGCCACACCGGATTCGCTGCCGCCTGCCCGGTTCGCGTACGACGCGTACACCTGGAAGGAGATATCCCACCTCCTGGCGAACCTGGCGACGGGAATCGTCGGGTTCGTGTACGTGGTGACGGCGCTGTCCTTCGGCGTGTTCCTGTCGGTCACGGTCGTCGGCCTGCCGCTGCTCGCGCTCGCGTTGTACGGGGCGCGGCTCTTCGGCCGGTTCGAGCGGGGGCGGGCGCGGATGCTGCTCGGGGTGCGGATCGACGAGCCGAGCCCGATGCCGCTGCGCTCGCGCCGCGGCGGTGGTGCGCTGGCGTGGCTGTGGTCGACCCTGAAGGACCCGGTGGGGTGGCGGGCGATGCTGTACGGCTTCATCCGCCTGCCGTGGGGCGTCGTGACGTTCACGGTCGTCCTCACGGGGCTGTTCGTGGCGTGGCCGGTGCTGCCGTTCATCGTGCGCGGCCTTGCGAACGCCGACCGGGCGATGGCGCGGGGGCTGCTCTCGCCGTCGGACGAACTGGAGCGGCGCATCGCGGAGCTGGAGTCGGACCGGGGCGTGGTCGTGGACACGGCCGCGGCGGACCTGCGGCGCATCGAGCGCGACCTGCACGACGGCGCGCAGGCCCGGCTCGTCGCCCTCGCCATGGGACTCGGCCTCGCCAAGGAGAAGCTCCTGGAGGACCCGGACGCGGCGGCGGCGATGGTCGACGAGGCGCACGGCGAGGTGAAGCTCGCCCTCCAGGAGCTGCGGGACCTGGCGCGCGGCATCCACCCCGCCGTCCTCACCGACCGCGGCCTCGGCCCGGCGCTGTCGTCGGTGGCCGCGCGGTGCACGGTGCCGGTGAAGGTGACGGCGGACCTGACCACGCGCCCGGCGGCCGCGATCGAGGGCATTGCGTACTTCACCGTCTCCGAACTGCTGCAGAACGTCTCCAAGCACAGCGGGGCGCGCTCGGCGAGCGTCGAGGTCTGGCGTTCGGACCAGCGGCTGCTCATACAGGTGTGGGACGACGGGCGCGGCGGGGCGAGCCTGGAGGGCGGCACGGGCATGGCGGGCCTGTCCGAGCGGCTCGGGGCGGTCGACGGGCTGTTCATCATCGACTCGCCGGAGGGCGGGCCGACGACGATCACGGCGGAGCTGCCGTGGCGGGACCGGGCGGAGTAGCGGAGTCGCCGCCGGGGCCGGCCGGGGCGTCGCCCTCGGAGGCGGGCCGGGTGTTGACCGGGCGCGGCCTGAGGCTGACCACGGCCCGGCCTGGATGTCGCTGTGGCTCGGCCTGGGCGCCGCGACGGCCTGGCTCGGGCGCCGCCACCGCCCGGCTTGGGCACAGCCACGGCGAGGCTTGGGCGCCGCCACGGCTTCGCCCGAGCGTCACCAACAGCTCGGCCTGCCCTCGCTCGCCCCGGGCACGTCGCCGCCATCCCGCCTGGGTGTCGCCATGGCGCGACTCCGGTGCGGCGGGCGTGGGACCAGCGGCGGGCATGGGACTGACGTCGGGCGTGGACCGGCAGGCACGGCACGGCCGTCAGGCGTGGACAGCAGGCATGGCACGGATGCCGGGCATGGCACGGACGTCGGGCGGCGGGGACGTCGGGCGGCGGGGGACGTCGGGCATGGCACGGACGGCGGGCGGCGGGGACACGTCCCCGGGGAGGGTAGGGAAAACCCCCGGCCCAAGACGCCGACGTACCGCATGGCCCGGCGCACGCCCCGGAGCGCACGCTGGGGGTACGACAAGCGGTGGACCGCGCCGGTCACGGAGGCCGGGGCCCGCGCGGGACGAGCAGAAACGGACGGCACTGATGGCCACGGACTACGGACAGGGGTATGGACGCGTCATGAGGAGCGACCTCGGGGACCGCTGGTCCGGAGGGTTCGGGGACGACACGGCGGCCGAGCGGCGCAACCGGCTCCCGGTCTGGCTGCGGGCGCCCGTCGAGGGACGCACGCTGCGGGAGTTCGTGTACGTGCTGCTCTCCCTGCCGATCAGCATCGTCGCCTTCACCTTCGCCGTGACGATGCTCGCCGTGGGCGCGGGTCTGCTGGTCACGTTCGTGGGCATACCCGTCCTCGCCCTGGGCCTCACCGCCTGCCGCGGCTTCGGCGCGCTGGAGCGGGTGCGGGCGCGGGCGCTGCTCGGGGTGGACGTGCAGGACCCGCACCCCCTGCGGGCGCGTGACAGCGGGCCGCTGGCCTGGATGGGCGCCGTTCTCAAGAGCGGCGTCTCCTGGCGCCACCTGGTGTACGCCGTGCTGCACATGCCGTGGGCCATCTTCTCCTTCACGGTGGCGGTGGTCTTCTGGACGTACGGCTGGGCGATGCTCACGTACCCGCTGTGGTTCTGGGTCTTCCCCGTCTACGGCGGCCAGGGCGGCATCCAGCTCTACGGTGACGACTCGCACCGTTTCTACCTGGACAACCCCTTCGAGATCGGGCTCACCTCGGCCACCGGTCTGCTCGTGGCCCTGGGCACGCCCTGGATCATCCGCGCCCTGACCACGGTCGACCGCGTCATGGTCTTCGGGCTGCTCGGGCCCTCGCGTCTGGTGTCCCGCGTCGTGGAGCTGGAGTCGGACCGGGGCGTGGTCGTGGACACGGCCGCGGCGGACCTGCGGCGCATCGAGCGCGACCTGCACGACGGCGCCCAGGCCCGGCTCGTCGCCCTCGCCATGGACCTGGGGCTCGCCAAGGAGAAGCTGGCGGAGGACCCGCAGGCGGCCGCCCGGATGGTGGACGAGGCGCACGGCGAGGTGAAGGTGGCGCTCCAGGAGCTGCGGGACCTGGCGCGCGGCATCCACCCCGCCGTCCTCACCGACCGGGGGCTCGACGCGGCACTGTCCGCGCTGGCCGCGCGGTGCACCGTGCCGGTGGAGGTGGAGGTGGACCTGCCCTCGCGGCCCGCGGCGGCGATCGAGGGCATCGCGTACTTCACCGTCTCCGAGCTGTTGCAGAACATCAGCAAGCACAGCGGGGCCGCGCGGGCCTCGGTGGACGTGTGGCGGGTCGAGGACCGGCTGATGCTCCAGGTCTTCGACGACGGGCAGGGCGGTGCGGACGTGACAGCCGGGTCGGGGCTCGCGGGGTTGGCCGGGCGGCTGGACGCGGTGGACGGGATCCTCGTGGTGGAATCCCCGGTCGGCGGGCCGACCACGGTGACGGCGGAGCTGCCCTGGCGGGGCTGAGCCACGCGGGGCGCCCCGGCCCACGGCTCCCCGCGCCCGGACCGCGAGCCTGACGGGGCGGAGCGGCGCGGCACACCCAGCCCACGGCTCCCCCTCCCCGCTCTCCGCTCTCCGCTCTCCGCCCGCGAGCCTGACTGGGCGGAGCCACGCCGCGCGCCCCGGCCCACGGCTCCCCGAGCCCCGACCGCGAGCCTGACGGGGCTAAGCGGCGCGGCGCACCCGGCGAAGGCTCCCCCGGCCACCCCGGCCAAGGCCCCGCAAACCGGAACCATCCCCTCCCCATCAACGCCCCCTCCGACGGCACCCGCCCCCTCCCGACAAGCCCTGCCCTCCGCCCCGACGGGCCCTGTCCCGCCCTCCGAGGGCATCCGCCCTTCCTCCCTCTCCTCCAGCGGGTCTCAACCCGCCGGGCACCGCTCCCGCCCACAGCGCCACACGGCACCGCGCCACGCCACGCCACGCCACGCCCAGCAAAGACTCCCTCGCCGCCCCAGGCAGAGCCCCTCGTAAACCGGAACCACACGCACCCGCCCAACCAGCCGCACCCGTCCAACCGACCGCCCGCGTCCAACCGACCGCAACCGTCCGACCGACCACCCCCGCCCAACCGACCGTCACCCGCCCGGTGCCCCTCCGACCGCCGGGCGGGCCCTCGTCCATCGGGCGGGCCCTCCGTCCGTCGGACGGGCCCGTTCGTCCGGTGTGCTTCCACATGCGGCAGCAAGTCGGTCCCGCGGGCATCCGGATGCTGGGATGCTGGTGTCTGTCAATGGGGTGGGGACAGGCACTGGGGGACGGAACATCGTGGAGGACAAGGTGCGGGTGGTCATCGCCGAGGATTCAGTGCTGCTCAGGGAGGGGCTGACCCGGCTGCTGACCGACCGCGGGCACGATGTGGTGGCGGGGGTGGGGGACGCGGAGGCGTTGATCAAGACGATCACCGAGCTCGCGGCCCAGGACGAGCTGCCGGACGTCGTGGTCGCGGACGTGCGGATGCCGCCGACGCACACCGACGAGGGGGTGCGCGCGGCTGTGAAGCTGCGCCAGCGGCACCCGGGGCTCGGGGTGCTCGTGCTGTCCCAGTACGTGGAGGAGCAGTACGCGACGGAGCTGCTCGCCGGGTCCAGCCGGGGCGTGGGGTATCTGCTGAAGGACCGGGTCGCGGAGGTCCGGGAGTTCGTGGACGCCGTGGTGCGCGTCGCGCGGGGCGGCACCGCGCTCGACCCGGAGGTCGTGGCGCAGTTGCTCGGCCGCAGCCGCAAGCAGGACGTGCTCACGGGGCTCACGCCGCGCGAGCGCGAGGTCCTGGGGCTGATGGCCGAGGGGCGGACCAACTCGGCGATCGCGCGGCAGCTCGTGGTGAGCGACGGAGCCGTGGAAAAGCATGTGAGCAATATCTTCCTGAAGCTCGGGCTTTCCCCGAGTGACGGCGATCACCGGCGGGTACTCGCCGTGCTCACCTATCTGAATTCCTGATACTGCGCCCTCCGCGTTCCCCGCGTTACCCGCGTTACCGCGACCTCCGCGTTCCCCAAGCCCTCCGCGGCGACCGCGGCGACCGGGGCGATTCCATTCGGATTCAAGGCCCCCTCCCCCATCGCTTGACACCGTGTCAGGGGTGCCGGATGAGGTACTCCGACCAGGGCGGGGACGTCTCGGCAACGGGACACCCCCGGTGACAGGGCGGCGCGGGGCCTAGTTCCCGCGTCCTAGAACCAAAGGACGAGCGGAGAGCGAGTCGATGAGAGGTCGGGGGGCGTGGCAGACCGTGATGAATCAGGACAGGAAGCTGTCTCAAAAGGGCGTCCACCATGCGAGCTGCCTGATAAAGGCAACCCTTACCGACGTAGGGTGGGCGATGGGAAGGCAGGGCGGCCTGCCGTGCCCGCACAGCCGCCTCGAGGGAGGTCCAGTTCAGTGACCAGCCAGGTCAGTAGCCCGGCCGAGCAGGCCGACGAGACCGTTGTCGGCGAGCAGCGCAAGCCTGCGGGTGCGAAAGACGTGCGCCGTCTCGACCGGGTGATCATTCGATTCGCGGGTGACTCCGGCGACGGTATGCAGCTCACCGGTGACCGGTTCACCTCCGAGACGGCGTCCTTCGGCAACGACCTGTCGACGCTGCCGAACTTCCCCGCCGAGATCCGCGCGCCCGCCGGGACGCTGCCGGGCGTCTCCAGCTTCCAGCTCCACTTCGCCGACCACGACATCCTGACGCCCGGCGACGCGCCGAACGTCCTGGTCGCGATGAACCCGGCCGCCCTGAAGGCGAACATCGGCGACGTGCCGCGCGGCGCCGAGGTGATCGTGAACACGGACGAGTTCACCAAGCGCGCCATGCAGAAGGTGGGGTACGAGACCTCGCCGCTGGAGGACGGCTCGCTCGACGGCTTCCAGGTGCACCCGGTGCCCCTGACCACGCTGACGGTCGAGGCGCTGAAGGACTTCGAGCTGTCCCGCAAGGACGCCGGCCGGTCCAAGAACATGTTCGCGCTCGGGCTGCTCTCGTGGATGTACCACCGGCCCACGGAGGGCACGGAGCGGTTCCTGCGGCAGAAGTTCGCGAAGAAGCCGGACATCGCGGAGGCGAACATCGCCGCGTTCCGCGCGGGCTGGAACTTCGGGGAGACCACCGAGGACTTCGCCGTCTCGTACGAGGTGGCACCGGCGACGACGGCCTTCCCGACCGGTACGTACCGGAACATCTCCGGCAACCTCGCCCTGTCCTACGGCCTGATCGCCGCGTCCCGCCAGGCGGACCTGCCGCTGTACCTGGGCTCGTACCCGATCACCCCGGCCTCGGACATCCTGCACGAGCTGAGCAAGCACAAGAACTTCGGCGTGCGTACCTTCCAGGCCGAGGACGAGATCGCGGGCATCGGCGCGGCGCTCGGCGCGGCCTTCGGCGGCTCGCTCGCGGTGACCACGACCTCGGGGCCCGGCGTGGCGCTGAAGTCGGAGACCATCGGCCTCGCGGTGAGCCTGGAGCTGCCGCTGCTCATCGTGGACATCCAGCGCGGCGGGCCCTCCACCGGCCTGCCGACCAAGACCGAGCAGGCCGACCTGCTCCAGGCGATGTACGGCCGCAACGGCGAGGCGCCGGTCCCGGTCGTCGCGCCGCGCACCCCGGCGGACTGCTTCGAGGCCTCCCTGGAGGCGGCCCGGATCGCGCTGACGTACCGGACGCCGGTCTTCCTGCTGAGCGACGGCTACCTGGCCAACGGCTCCGAGCCGTGGCGCATCCCGGAGCCGGACGAGCTGCCGGACCTGCGGGTGCAGTTCGCCTCCGGGCCGAACCACACGCTGGAGGACGGCACGGACGTCTTCTGGCCGTACCTGCGCGACCCGGCGACCCTCGCCCGGCCGTGGGCCGTCCCCGGCACGCCGGGCCTGGAGCACCGCATCGGCGGCATCGAGAAGCAGGACGGCACGGGCAACATCTCCTACGACCCGGCCAACCACGACTTCATGGTCCGCACCCGCCAGGCCAAGGTCGACGGCATCGAGGTGCCCGACCTGGAGGTCGACGACGCGAGCGGCGACGCCCGGGTGCTCGTCCTCGGCTGGGGCTCCACGTACGGGCCGATCACGGCCGCCGTGCGCCGGCTGCGCGCGGCCGGGCAGAGCATCGCGCAGGCCCATCTGCGCCACCTCAACCCGTTCCCGCGGAACCTGGGCGAGGTCCTGAAGCGTTACGACAAGGTGGTGGTCCCCGAGATGAACCTCGGTCAGCTCGCCACGCTGATCCGCGCCAAGTACCTCGTGGACGCGGTCTCGTACAACCAGGTCAACGGAATGCCGTTCAAGGCCGAGCAGCTCGCCACGGCTCTCAAGGAGGCCATCGATGGCTGACACCACGCTGGCGGGGCCCACCGGCTCCGAGACGCTTCTGAAGCTCGTGCCCAAGGCCGAGGCCAAGCAGTCCATGAAGGACTTCAAGTCCGACCAGGAAGTGCGCTGGTGCCCCGGCTGCGGTGACTACGCGGTGCTGGCGGCCGTGCAGGGGTTCATGCCCGAGCTCGGTCTGGCCAAGGAGAACATCGTCTTCGTCTCCGGCATCGGCTGCTCGTCCCGCTTCCCGTACTACATGAACACGTACGGGATGCACTCCATCCACGGCCGCGCCCCGGCCATCGCCACCGGCCTCGCCTCCTCGCGCCGGGACCTGAGCGTGTGGGTGGTCACCGGGGACGGCGACGCCCTGTCGATCGGCGGCAACCACCTGATCCACGCGCTGCGGCGCAACGTGAACCTGAAGATCCTGCTGTTCAACAACCGGATCTACGGCCTCACCAAGGGCCAGTACTCCCCCACCTCCGAGGTCGGCAAGATCACGAAGTCGACGCCGATGGGGTCGCTCGACGCGCCCTTCAACCCGGTGTCCCTCGCGATCGGCGCCGAGGCCTCCTTCGTGGCCCGTACGGTCGACTCCGACCGCAAGCACCTCACCGAGGTGCTGCGCCAGGCCGCCGACCACCCCGGCACGGCCCTGGTGGAGATCTACCAGAACTGCAACATCTTCAACGACGGCGCGTTCGAGGTCCTCAAGGACAAGCAGCAGGCCGAGGAGGCGGTGATCCGCCTTGAGCACGGGGCGCCGATCCGCTTCGGCGCGGACGGCTCCAAGGGCGTGGTGCGCGACCCGGCCACCGGTGACCTGAAGGTCGTCGCCGTGACGCCGGAGAACGAGGGCGACATCCTCGTCCACGACGCCCGCGCCGCCTCGCCGACGACGGCGTTCGCGCTCTCCCGGCTCGCCGACCCGGACACGCTGCACCACACGCCGATCGGGGTGTTCCGGAACGTGGAGCGGCCGGTGTACGACACGCTCATGGCCGAGCAGCTCGACGCGGCGATCGAGCAGCACGGCAAGGGCGACCTGGCGGCGCTGCTCGCCGGGGGCGACACCTGGACGGTCGTCGGCTAGCCCCTCTTCCCTTCTGTACGCCGCCCCTGTGCGGGGCGAGGCCCGGTCCTGCTTCTGCGGGGCCGGGTCTTTTGTGTGCGTCGAGGCCTTGGTCGGGGCTGTTCTCCGGGCCCGGTGCACAGTTGCTCGGCGCCGGGGGCTGTGCCCGCCCGTTCCGCCCTCTGGGCGGACCAGCCGCCCACAGGGGGGATGGGTCGGCCGCCGCACAGGGGGGCGGGTCGGCCGCCGCGCGGAGGGGGCGGAGGGGTGTCATGACCGTATGGCGGAACACACATGACAGGGGCGTGCGGTGGGCGCTACCTTCTGGGGGGCGGCGTGGGGCTGCCGGGTGAAGGAGGAGTCGTGGGACCTGCGCAGGGGAAGGCGGAAGCCCGCACAGGCCTCCTGAACGGCATCGCCGCCTACGGCATGTGGGGCCTGGTTCCCCTCTTCTGGCCGCTGCTCAAGCCCGCGAGCGCCGGCGAGATCCTGGCCCACCGGATGGCCTGGTCCCTCGTGGTCGTCGCGATCGCGCTGCTGTGCGTCCGTCGCTGGGCCTGGGCCAAGGAGCTGCTGCGCCAGCCGCGCAGGCTGGGCCTCGTGGCCGTCGCCGCCGGGGTCATCACGCTGAACTGGGGCATCTACATCTGGGCCGTGAACACCGGCCACGTCGTCGAGGCCTCCCTCGGCTACTTCATCAACCCCCTGGTCACCATCGCGATCGGCGTGCTGCTGCTCGGCGAGCGGCTGCGGCCGGTGCAGTGGGTCGCCGTCGGCGTCGGCCTCGCCGCCGTCCTCGTGCTCGCCTTCGGCTACGGCCGCCCGCCGTGGATCTCGCTCTGCCTGGCCTTCACCTTCGCGGCGTACGGCCTGGTCAAGAAGAAGGTGAACCTGGGCGGCCTGGAGTCGCTGGCCGCCGAGACCGCCGTGCAGTTCCTGCCCGCGGTCGTGTACCTGGTGTGGCTGGGTACGCGGGGCGACCTGGTGTTCGGCACCGAGGGCGCGGGCCACGCCGCGCTGCTGGCCGCGACCGGCGTGGTGACGGCGGCGCCGCTGGTCTGCTTCGGCGCCGCCGCGATCCGGGTGCCGCTGTCCACGCTGGGGCTGTTGCAGTACCTGGCGCCGGTGTTCCAGTTCCTGCTCGGCATCTTGTACTTCCACGAGGCGATGCCCGCCGAGCGGTGGGCCGGGTTCGCGCTGGTGTGGCTGGCGCTCGCCCTGCTGACCTTCGACGCGTTCCGCTTCGCGCGGCGCAGGGCGTCGGCGGCGTACCGGGCGCCCGCCGCCGGCGCCTCGCGCCCCGCCCTCAGGCGCCGGACGGAGCCGGCGCCCACGCACCCCGGGCCGCGGCCTCCCTCACGTACTCCGTGAAGTCCCGCGGCTCGCGGCCCAGGACGTCCCGTACGCCCGTCGTCAGCGGCGAGAGGTGGCCCTCGGCCGTGAACGTGAAGACGGCGGTCAGCTCGCGGGCCAGCGGCTCGGGGACGCCCGCCGCGAGGGTCTCCGCGAGGAAGCGCTCCGCCGTGACCGCCTCGAAGCGCATCGGGCGGCCGGACGCCGCCGCGATCTCCGCGACCGCCTCGGCGTAGGTGAGGGCGCGCGGGCCCGAGAGCTCGTACACGCGGTGCGTGTGGCCGTCCTCGGTGAGCAGCGCGACCGCGACGTCCGCGAGGTCCTCGACGTCGATGAACGGCTCGGCCACGTCGCCGACGGGCAGAGCGAGACGGCCCGCGAGGAGCGGCGCGTGGGCGTAGTCCTCGTCGAAGTTCTGCGCGAAGTTGTTGGCGCGGATCACCGTCCAGTCGACGCCCGCCGTGCGCACGGCCGCCTCCGCCCGGGCCATGCCCGGCAGGAACGACTCGCCGGACACGTCGACGCCGCGCCCGGACAGGACCACGAACCGGCGCACCCCGGCCGCCGCGGCCTCGGTCACGAAGTCGGTGACGGGGTCGGGGTCCTCCGGCGCCACGAGGTAGAGGGCGGTGACACCGGACAGGACCGGGGCCCAGGTAGAGCGTTCGTTCCAGTCGAAGAAGGTGTCCGCGGAGCGGGACGCGGCCCGCACCTCGTGCCCCGCCGCGCGGAGCCGGGGCACGATCCGGCGCCCGGTCTTGCCGGTGGCGCCGAGCACGAGGACGAGGCCGGGACCAGGGGCGGGGTCGGGGCCGGGGTCGGGGCCGGGGGCGGGGGCGGAAGTGGTGGTCGTGGGGGTCGTGTTCGTCATGCGGCCAGCCAACCTCCCCGCCGGAACAGGGGACATGGGTGCCCGTCTCGGCCCCATAGGCATCCGTCTCACCCCGCACGGGCTCCCGCCGCCGTCCCGCCGCGCGCCGTCTACGGTGGTCCGCATGGACACTCTGGGGGATCTGCTGCGCGGCATCCGCGCGGACGGCGCGCTGTTCGGTCGGGCGGTCCTGCGAGGGGCGCGGAAGCCGGAGCCAGCGCGGCCCGCCGCGCTGACGCTGGTCATGGTGGTGCGCGGGGAGGCGCACGTCACCGCGCTCGGCGAGGTGCGCACCCTGCGGCCGGGGCACGCCGCCGTGTGCACGTCCGTCCCGTACGGCCTCGCCGCCGGTGACGGGGGCGAGTGCGAGCTGGTCACCGGCGCCTACCAGGGGGAGGGGAGCGGGGGGCGGCGGCTGCTCGGCGCGCTGCCGCCGCTGCTCGCCGTGCCGGGCGGTGCGGAGTGCCTGGCGATCATCGAGCTGATCGCCGAGGAGGTGGCCGCCGACCGGCCCGGGCGCCAGTACGTGATGGACCGGATGCTCGACTGGCTGCTCGCCTGCACCCTGCGCGAGTGGTTCGACCTGCCGGAGGCGCGGCCGCCGGCCTGGTACCGGGCGCTCGGCGACGACGTGGTCGGCCCGGCCCTGTGCGCGATGCACGAGGAGCCGGGCCGGGCCTGGACGGTGGCGGCGCTGGCCGCGCGCGCCCAGGTGTCGCGCGCGGCCTTCGCGCGCCGCTTCGCCGACCTCGTCGGCAGGCCGCCGATGGCGTACCTCACCGAGTGGCGGATGACGCTGGCCGCGGAGCTGCTCGCCGAGCCGGGCGCGACGGTCGCGGCCGTGGCGGGGCGGGTGGGGTACGCGGACGGGTTCGGGTTCAGCGACGCCTTCAAGCGGATCCGCGGGGTGACGCCCAGCGGCTACCGGGCGTCGGTGGTGGCGGGCAGGGCGGGGGCCGGCGCGTCGCTCAGGGCCGCGGGCTGACCCGGCCGCGGCGCCCGCGGGCCGCGCAGCGCCCCGGCGTGCGCGACGGCCACACCCACGGCGGCCAGCGCGACCGGCACCGCGAGCGCCGTACGGAAGGCGTCGAGCGCCTGCCCGCTCCCGGCGGAACCCCCGGCGCCGTGCGCGGCGAGTCCGTGGACCGCCGTCACCGCCGAGAGGCCGATCGCCGCGCCGAACTGCGTGGACGTGTGCAGGATGCCGCCCGCGAGGCCCTGCTCGTGCGCGGCGACGCCCTCCGTCGCCGCGATGAGCAGCGGCCCGTACGTGAGGGCGAAGCCGGCGCCCACCAGGAAGAGCGTCGGGAACATCGCCGCGTACGTCCAGTCCATGCCGACCGGCAGGAACAGCGCGTACGCCACGAGCGCGAGCAGGAAGCCGCCGAGGATCACCCGGGCGTGGCCGTGGCGCTGCACCAGGCGGGGCGTGAGCGTCGGCGCGAGCACCACGTCGCAGCCCATCACCACGAGGGCGAGCGCCGTCTGCCAGGACGACCAGCCGCGCAGCTCCTGGAGGTAGAGCGTGACGACGAACTGGAAGCCCATGAAGGAGCCGAGGTAGAGGAGCGCGCCGAGCCCGGCCCGCACCACCGAGCCCGTACGGAAGATGCCGAGGCGGACGAGCGGGGCGGCCGCGCGGCGCTCGACGCCGACGAACGCCGCGACGAGCAGCAGCCCCGCGAGGGCCACGCCGAGCGTCACCGGCCAGCCGTCCAGGCCGTGTTCGAGCCGGACGACGCCGAAGGCGAGCAGCAGCATCGCGCCCGCCACCGCGACCGCGCCGGGCAGGTCGAAGCCGCCGGAGCGCAGGGTCGACCAGGCCTTCGCGGTGGGCGCGCCCGCGCCCGGCACCAGGCGCACGGCGGCGGCGAGGATCACGGCGGTGAGGATGACCGGCGCGAAGAACACCCACCGCCAGCCGAGTTCGGTGAGCAGTCCCCCGATGACGAGGCCGAGCGAGAAGCCGCCCGCCGACGTGCCCGCGAAGACCAGCAGCGCCTTGTTGCGCTCGGGGCCCTCCGCGTAGGAGGTCGTGATGACGGACATCGCCGCGGGCGTCATGAACGCGGCGGCCACGCCGGTCACGAACCGCGCCACGACCAGCATCCAGCCCTCGGTGGCGAGGCCGCCGAGCCCGGAGAAGGCCAGGAAGACCCCGAGCCACAGGAGGAACATCCGCCGGCGGCCGAGGAGGTCGGCGGCGCGCCCGCCGAGCAGGGTGAAGCCCGCGTAGCCGAGGACGTAGGAGCTGATCACCCACGCCGCCGTGCCCGTGGACAGGTCCAGGTCGGAGCGGATCGTGGGGATCGCGATCGCGAGCATCGCGATGTCGGCGCCCTCCAGGAAGGTGGTTCCGCAGAGGACGAGCAGCAGTGCCCAGGCGCGGGCGCCCATGGTGACTCCTCAGGTCACGCCGCCGGTTACCTGCCTGGCGGCTGGTTCCTTCTTGTAACCATGGGAATCGTGCGGCAGCATCACCGGGTATGGAAGAAGGCACTTCGAAGTCACCCGGTTACCTCAAGGGCACCGTGGGCACCGGGAGTTCGGCGTACGCGAGCGGTGTGGACGCGGGCGACGCCGACCCCTTCCAGTGGGACACGCGCGAGGACTGCCAGGTCCGGCAGATCCTCGACCGGATCGCCGACAAGTGGTCGCTCCTGGTGATCGCGCTCCTCGACCGGCGCCGGCTGCGCTTCACGGAGCTGCGCCGGGAGATCGACGGCATCAGCCAGCGCATGCTCACCGTCACCCTGCGCCAGTTGGAGCGCGACGGCCTCGTCCTGCGCACCGTCCACCCGGTGGTGCCGCCCCGGGTGGAGTACGAGCTGACCCCGCTCGGCGGCACCCTGCACCACACCATCCAGGCGCTGGTGACGTGGACCGAGGCGCACCAGGGCGAGATCGCGGCGGCGCGGACGGCGTACGACGCGCGGGAGGCGGCCGAAGCCGCCGAGACGCCGGGGACCCTAGAGACCCTGGAGACCCTGGAGACCCCGGAGGCCCCTGAGGGCCCGGCGGCCCCGGCGCCCCCGGAGGCCCCGGCGGTGGGCTGAGGCGGGCGGCGGTCACGCCTGGAGCGCGTGGCCCGTCGTCGCGTCCACGTGGTCGGGCACCTCGTCGTGGCGGTCCCCCACCGACAGCGTCCCCGTGGGCTCGAAGACCAGGATCGAGGCGCCCTCGCGGGCGGCGGGCCGGTGCTCCGTACCGCGCGGGACGACGAAGACCGAGCCCTTCGCGAGCGTGACGGTGCGCTCCCCGGACGGTTCGCGCAGGGCGATCTCCAGCTCGCCGTCCAGGACGAGGAAGAACTCGTCGGTGTCGTCGTGGACGTGCCAGACGTGTTCGCCCCGCGCCTTGGCGACACGGACGTCGTAGTCGTTCACGCGGGCGACGATGCGCGGGCTCCAGGGGGCGTCGAAGGAGTCCAGGGCCGCGCTCAGGGCGATGGGTTCCCGCCGGTGGACGGGGGCGTGTGAGGTCATGGACCCATCGTGGGCCGGGGCGGTGCCGCGCCACGAGTGCTAGAAATCGCATATGGCGCAAGAAAACTCGCAGCCGGGCGGAGGTGGAGGCACCGCTCTCCACCGCGTCGTCGTCATCGTCGACGAGAACTCCAACCCCTTCGAACTGGGCTGTGTCACCGAGGTGTTCGGCCTCCAGCGGCCCGAACTGGGGCGGGAGCGGCCCGCGCTGTACGACTTCACGCTGTGCTCGCCCGAGCCCCGCACCGTCATGCGGGACGGCTTCTTCACGCTCACCGGGGTGGCCGGCCTCGACGCCGCCGACCGGGCGGACACCCTGATCGTGCCGAACCGCCCCGACACCGCGGTGCCGCGCCGCCCCGCCGTCCTGGACGCCGTACGGCGGGCGCACGCGCGCGGGGCGCGGCTGGTCGGGTTCTGCAGCGGCGCGTTCACCCTCGCCGAGGCCGGGGTGCTCGACGGGCGCCGGGCCACCGCCCACTGGCAGTGGGCGGACGACTTCCGGGCGCGCTTCCCTGCCGTGCGGCTGGAACCGGACGTGCTGTTCGTCGACGACGGCGACATCCTCACCGCCGCGGGCAGCGCCGCCGCGCTCGACCTCGGGCTGCACATCGTGCGCCGCGACTTCGGCGCGGAGGTCGCCGTGTCCGTGTCGCGGCGGCTCGTCTTCGCCGCCCACCGGGACGGCGGGCAGCGGCAGTTCGTGGAGCGGCCCGTGCCCGAGGTCCGCGACGAGTCGCTCGCGCCGCTGCTGGCCTGGGCGCAGGAGCGGCTCGACGAGCCCCTCACGGTGGCGGGCCTCGCCGCGCGGGCCGCGGTCAGCCCGGCCACGCTGCACCGGCGCTTCCGCGCGCAGCTCGGTACGACGCCGCTGGCGTGGCTCAGCGGGGAGCGCGTGGCCCTGGCGTGCCGGCTGATCGAGCGGGGCGAGGAGCGGCTCGACGTGGTGGCGCGCCGCAGCGGCCTCGGGACCGCCGCGAACCTGCGGGCACGGCTGCGGCGCGAGACGGGCCTGAGCCCGACGGCCTACCGGCGACGCTTCGGGCCTTGAGGGGGGCGGCCTCGGGGCGTGGTCGCGGGGCTCGGAGCCTGGCGCGGGGTTTCGAGCCGTAGCCCGGAGGGGCCTCGGAGCCTGGCGCGGGGTTTCGAGCCGTAGCCCGGAGGGGCCTCGGAGCCTGGCGGGGCGGCCTCGGGCCGGGGCCCGGGGGGCCTCGGGGCCTGGCGGGGGCGGTGTCGGCGCTGGTGGGACCAGCGACGTCACCTTTTCACCGATTGTTGACCGTATTTGGACCGTTCCGGTCAAGAGTCCCTGCATGACCGACACCCTGGCTCCCACGCCGGCCCCCTCCCCCGACCTCACCGGTCTCCGCCTCACGCACCGCGCCCTCCGCAGCGACATCCAGCGCCTGAGCACGCTGGCCGACGGCATCGCCGTGTCCGGCCGCCCGGTGGCGCCCGCGCGGGCCCGCGCCATCGCCGCGTACGTCCACCGCTACACCGCCGCCGTCCTGCACCACCACGCCGGCGAGGACCGCGTCCTGTGGCCGGTGATCGCCGCCGCCGTGGGGCAGGCCCTCGCGGACGGGGACGTCACCGCGGGCACGGCCGCCGCGGGCATCGCCGGGCTCGCCGCGCTCACCGACGACCACGCGGCGCTGGCCCCGCTGCGGGACACCTGCGACGCGACGGCCACGCTGTTCGGCGAGGACCCGGCGCCGCACGGCCGCCGCCTCGCCGAGACCCTCACGGCCCTGCGCGCCCGGCTGGTGCCGCACATCGCCGTGGAGGAGCGGGACGTGTTCCCGGTGATCACCCGGCACGTGAGCGCCGCGGACTACACCGCGGCCGAGGCCATGATCTGCGCCGCGACGCCCGTGGCCGAGGCGCCCTGGCTGCGGGCCTGGCTGATGTCCTACGCCACGGCGGACGACCTGCCCTTCCTCGCCCTGGACGGCGACTTCGCGTACCCGTGGCCCGCCGCCGACGCGCCCGCCCAGGGGTACGCCGCACACGCCGAGGAGGTCTTCGGCACCACCCGCTGAGCACGGCGGGGACGGAGAGCACAAGAGCCGGATTCCGGGCCACGCCCGGCGACAAAGATACTGCCGTCGTATTGCCCGTATTCCGTACGGTTGTCGGGTGGCCCTGGTACTGAGCAAACAGCAAGCGCGCCGCTCCCCGCGTCGCGACCGCGAAGACCGCGCCCATCGGCTGCTGCTCGCCGTGTGCGCGCTGTTCGCCCTCGTCTCCCTCGTCCTCGTCCCGCTCGGTCTGCGGCTCGGCTGGGACGAGATCGTGTACGCGAGCCGCTTCGGCCCGTACGCGCCGGGGACCGGCCCCGGCGTGCCCTTCAGCGCGCCCCGCACCCGGGGCGTGCCCCTGCTCCTCGCGCCGGTCGCCACCTGGAGCGACTCGGTCCCGCTGCTGCGCGCCTGGCTGACGCTGCTCGCCACCGCCGCGCTGTACCTCGGCTTCCGCCCCTGGCTGCGCGCCCTGCCCGGCCGCCCCGAGGTCGCGCCGCTGGCCGCGGGCCTGTACGGCAGCCTGTGGATCGCGCTGTTCTACGCGAACGCGGCGATGCCCAACCACTACACCGCCATGGGCGCCGCCGGTGCCGTCGGCCTCTTCCTGCACCGCCGCCCCACCGTCCGCACCTGCGCGGGCGTCGCGGGCGGCCTCGCCCTCGCCACGCTGATGCGGCCGAACGACGGCGCCGCGCTCGCCGGGCCGCTCCTGGTGGCCGCCGCGCTGGTGCCGCTGTGGCGCTCCGCCGCCCGCGCGGGGGCCGCGCTGGCCGGCTTCGCGGCGGGGTTCCTGCCCTGGGCCGTGGAGGCGTACGTTCGCTTCGGTGGCGTACGCGAACGGCTCGACGCCGCCAGCGAGGTCCAGGGCGGCCTCGGCCCGACCGACTCGGCGCTGCATCAGCTCACGGTGATCGACGGGCCGTTGCTGTGCCGCCCCTGCGCCGGCGACGGGGTGCGCCCGCCCGCCCTGGAGTGGTGGCTGCTGCTGCTCGTCCTGGTGCCGCTGGGGCTGTGGGCGGTGCGCGGGCTGCGGCAGGCGTCCGCCGGCGCGTGGCTCGCCGTGGCCGTCGGGGTGTCGGTCGCGCTGCCGTACGTGTTCGTCGTGCCGTACACCGCGCCGCGGTTCCTGCTGCCGACACACGCGCTGCTCGCCGTGCCGGCCGCCCTGGGGATGCTCGCGGCGGTGCGGGCGGCCCGCCGTGCGCGGCTGCGGGCACCTGCCCTCGGCGCCCTGGGTCTGGCCGTCGCGGCCCATCTGGCGGTCCAGTTGCCGCTGGCCTCCTCCAACTTCCACATCCAGCAGTCCGCGCGGCACGACTGGGAGCGGGTCGCCGGTGTCCTGCACGAGCACGGCGTCCGCGCCCCCTGCGTCCTGCGGGGCAACACCTCCGTCATCCCCCTCGCGTACGTCGCCGGGTGCGCCCCCGCCTACCGCGGGGACGGGCAGCGGCCCTCCGCCCTGGTCCTGCGCCGCGCCGCGCCACCGGCCTGGGCGCGGGACTGGACCCGGGTCCCGGTCCCGGACACGTACTCGCGGGGCTGGGCGGTGTACGTACGCCCGGACGCCTGACCGGCGCGGGACCGGGACCGGCCTCGCCCGACCCACCCCACGCGCACCCGGCGACCAACCCGGGCGAACCGCCCGCGTACACACTTCGGCGCACGGAATGCGGGACCACGCGTCCGGATCCCGCTCTTGACGTGAACGCAACACGCCACCACCATCGGGCACTCCAGGCTCAGTTCGACATTCAACTCGGGATTCGATCCCCGGAAGCCACCGGGGACTCACCTCACGGAAGCCGGAGCCCCCCACATGAGACTCTCCGTATCCGGACGCAGTGCGGCAGCGGCCGTCGTCGCCGTCGCCGGGCTGCTCACGACCAGCGCGATATCCACCGCGTCCGCCGGGACCACGGCGCCCACGCGCGCGGCGGCCCCGGACATCCCGGTGGCCAACGTGAAGGCCCACCTCTCGCAGTTCCAGTCCATCGCCTCGGCCAACGGCGGCAACCGCGCCCACGGCACCGCGGGCTACCGGGCCTCGCTCGACTACATCAAGGGCAAGCTGGACGCCGCCGGATTCACCACCAGCGTGCAGCAGTTCACGTCCAGCGGCCGGGTCGGCTACAACCTGATCGCCGACTGGCCCGGCGGCGACCCGAACCAGGTCATCATGGCGGGCGCGCACCTCGACAGCGTCAGCCGCGGCGCGGGCATCAACGACAACGCCTCGGGCTCCGCCGCCGTCCTGGAGACCGCGCTCACGGTGTCCCGTACGCAGTACAAGCCCACCAAGCACCTGCGGTTCGCCTGGTGGGGCGCGGAGGAGCTGGGCCTCGTCGGCTCCTCGTACCACGTGCGCAACCTGCCGGCCGCCGAGCGCTCGAAGATCAAGGGCTACCTCAACTTCGACATGATCGGCTCGCCGAACCCCGGTTACTTCGTCTACGACGACGACCCCACCATCGAGCGGACCTTCAAGAGCTACTACGCGGGCCTGAACATCAGCACCGAGCCGGAGCGCGAGGGCGACGGGCGCTCCGACCACACGCCGTTCAAGAACGCGGGCGTCCCCGTCGGCGGCGTCTTCACCGGCGCGAGCAGCACCAAGACCTCCGCCCAGGCCCAGAAGTGGGGCGGCACGGCCGGTCAGGCCTTCGACCGCTGCTACCACTCGTCGTGCGACACCACGGCGAACATCAACAACACCGCGCTCGACCGCAACAGCGACGCGATCGCGTACGCGGTCTGGGGCCTGTCGCAGTAACCCCGCCCCGCGCCCACGGAATCACCCCTGGACGGCGATGCTTGCGCGTGCATATAGTGCACGCGCAAGCACTTGTCGTACGCCATCACGTCCAGGGGGAATCGTGACCCGCAAGTTCCTGTTCGTCCTCGGCAGCGCGCGCCCGGAGGGCAACACCGAGATCCTGGCCCGCAAGGCCGCCGAGCAGTTGCCCGCCGACGTCGAGCAGCGCTGGCTGCGCCTGGCCGACCACCCGCTGCCCGACTTCGAGGACCTGCGCCACGACGAGTCCCACGCCCGCGCCCGGCCCCGGCCCGAGGGCGACAACGAGGCGCTGCTCCTGGACGCCACCCTCGACGCCACGGACATCGTCATCGCCTCGCCGCTGTACTGGTACTCGGTCTCGGCCACGGTCAAGCGCTACCTCGACTACTGGGACGCCTGGCTGGAGGTCCCGGAGCTCGACTTCAAGAACATCATGCAGGGCCGCACCCTGTGGGGCGTGACGGCGCTCGCGCACCGCGAGGAGGAGGTCGCCGAGCCCCTCATCGGCACGCTGCGTAACTCGGCCGCGTACTTCCCGCTGCGCTTCGGCGGCGTCCTGCTCGGCAACGGCACCCGGCCCGGCCAGGTGCTCGACGACGCCGAGGCGCTGGCCCGCGCCAAGACGTTCTTCGCCCAGGAGGCGCCGCTCGCGCGCTTCCCGTACGACACCGAGTGAGCGGCGGCGCTCAGCTCGCGATGTCCTTGGCCCCGAACCGGGCCCATGCCGCCGAGCCGAACACGCCCGCGTACAGCGCCTGGAGCCCCAGGTTCTTCACCAGCTCGTCCCAGTAGACCGGGTCGCGCATGAGGTCGGCGAAGGACAGCCAGTAGTGCGGGAACAGGTACGGGTGCACGGCGTGGAGCTGCGGGATCTGGTCGACGATCTGCACGGTGATGAGCAGGCCCACGGTCGTGGCCATGGCGGCGATGCCGCTGCTCGTCAGCGTCGACACGAAGAGCCCGAGCGCGGCCACGCCGATCAGTGAGGCGGCGACGACGAGGGCGATCAGGAGCGCGCGCAGCAGCCCCTCGGCGAAGCTGATGCGCGTCCCTGAGATCGTCGTGACCTCGCCGAGCGGGAAGAGCAGGGCGCCGACCGCGAGCGCCGACACCGCCACGACCAGGGTCGCGACCACGCAGAACGCCAGCGTGGTCGCGTACTTGGCGAGCAGCAGGCGGGTGCGGCCCGCGGGCGCCACCAGCAGGTAGCGCAGCGTGCCCGCGCTCGCCTCGCCCGCGATGGAGTCGCCCGCGACCACGCCGACGGCCATCGGCAGGAAGAACGGCAGCGTCGCCGCGAGCGCCGTGAACACCAGGAACAGACCGTTGTTGGTGACCTGGGCGATGAACGCGGGGCCCTCGCCGTCGGGGCCGCCCGCGCCGACCGAGCCGCCGTCGCTGGTCTCGATCTTCACCGCGATGCCCACGAGGACGGGCACGGCGGCCAGGACCGCGAGCAAGGCGAGGGTGCGCCAGCGGCGGAAGGTGACGGCAAGCTCACTGCGGAGCAGGCCGAGGGCCCACAGCGGACTCACGGCCCGGGCTCCGCCCGGGGCGGCTCCGACAGCGGGCCCGGCGCTGGGCTTGGCAGCGGGCTTGGCACTGGGCCCGGCGCCGGGCCTGGCACCGGGTCCGGCGCTGCCGCCGGTCGCCGGGCTGCCGCCGGTTGCGATGCTGCCGCCTGCCGGTGGGCCCTCGCCCGTTGCCGCGTTGCCGCCCGACGTCGTGCTGCCGCCGGTGGTTGTGCCCTCGTCCTTCGTCGTGCTGCTGCCGGTCGCCGTGCTCCTGCCCGACGTCGTGCTGCTGCCTGACGTCGTGCTGCCGCCTGTTGCGGTGCTGCCGCTGATGGCTGTGCCCTCGCCCTTCGCCGTACTGCCGCCCGTCGTTGTGCTGCCGCCGCCCGGCGTCGCGCTCCGGCCGGTTCCCGTACTGTCGTCGGACCTCGCGCTTCCGGCGGCCCTGAGGCTGTTGTCAGCCCTCAGGCTGCTGTCGGCGCTCGCGCCTAGATCCCCGCCCGGGGCCGCTCCCGGGGTGGCAGCCGTCGTACCGGTCCCGGTCGCCCGGGCCCCCTCCGGGGCCCCCGTGCCGTTCGCCGGTGCGGCCCCGTTCACGTCCGTCTTCGCCGTCGTCTTCTCGGTCTCAGCCCGCGACATCGAAACCCTCCCCCGTCAGTGCCACGAACGCGTCCTCCAAGGAGGCGCGTTCGACGCCGAAGCCGCGGACGCGGACGCCAGCGCCGACCAGTGCGGCGGTGACGTCGGCGAGGTCCAGGTCCCGGTCGGGGCCCGGTGGCTCGCCCGTCACCCGGTCCTCCGCGACGACGACGTCCGCCACGCCGAACTCCTTCAGGACCCGGGCCGCGTCGCCGGTGTCCGGCGTCGTCACGACGAGCCGCCCGCGCGCGCCCGCGGCGAGTTCGGCGACCGGCCCCTGGGTGATCAGGCGGCCCTGCGCCATCACCGCCGCGTGCGTGCACACCTGCTCGATCTCGTCGAGCAGGTGCGAGGAGAGGAAGACCGTCGTGCCGTCGGAGGCAAGCTCCCGCACCAGGGCGCGGATCTCCCGCATGCCCTGCGGGTCGAGGCCGTTCGTCGGCTCGTCGAGCACCAGCAGTTCGCGCGGCTGGAGCAGCGCCGTGGCGAGGCCAAGTCGCTGCTTCATGCCGAGCGAGTACGCCTTCGCCTTCTTGCCCGCGGCGGCGGTCAGCCCGACCCGGTCCAGCGCGGCCGCGGCGCGGGCGCGGCGGGTGCGCGGGTCGGCCGTCGGGTCGGCGGCGTCGTACCGGAGGAGGTTGTCGCGGCCGGACAGGAAGCCGTAGAGGGCGGGTCCCTCGATGAGCGCGCCGACGCGCGGCAGGACCGTCCGGCCCTCCCGGGGCATGGGCCGACCGAGCACCCTGGCCCGTCCTGAGGACGGTTCGATCAGGCCCATCAGCATGCGGATGGTGGTGGTCTTGCCGGAGCCGTTGGGCCCGAGGAAGCCGAAGACGCTGCCGCGCGGGACGGTGAGATCGAGCCGGTCCACGGCGGTGTGGGAGCCGTAGCGCTTGGTCAGCGCGGTCGTCTCGATGACACTGCCCGTGCGGGCGGTGGTGGCGCTCGGCACCCGGTTCCTCCTGTCGTCCGGCCCTCGGGCCGGTGCTCGCAGCCGGTTCGCCCGGCCCGTGGGCCGGTGCGCGCGGGCCGGTTCGTCCGGCCCTGGGCCCGGCCCGGTGCGCGCGGCCGGCTCCGGCGGC